>CAVXEW010000007.1:0-422500 GCA_963760965.1 uncultured Alphaproteobacteria bacterium | reverse complement strand
ACAGGCCCGGCGTTGGGCGTATCCCTTGTTCTCCATGGCCCAGCTCACGGCGTTCCTCCTCGAGCCGGGCGTCAGAAGTTTTTTCCGAGCATCTCGCGCAGCGTCGACACGTCCATCATCGACTCCGCAAGAAGCTTCTTCAAACGGGCGTTCTCCTCCTCCAGTGCCTTCAGCCGCTTGGCCTCCGACACTTCCATGCCGCCGTACTTCGAACGCCACTTGTAGAACGTCGCATCGCTGATGCCGTGCTTGCGGCATAGCTCCGTCGCCGAAAGTCCGGCCTGGTGCTCCTTCAAAATGCCGATGATCTGCTCGTCCGAAAATCTCGATCGCTTCATTGCCTGTCTCCTTATCCAGTCGACAGGCTAACCTCAGAGCGGGGACATTTCAGGGGAGCAGGTCAGCCCGAGGTCGGCCATCAGCCGCTCGACCGTGCAGCGCGCGACGCCGAAGCCTTCACGCAGCATCTGACGCCAGACCTTCCTCGCGCCGTAGACCTCGAAGTTCTCCACGAAGACTCGCTCGATCTCCGGCTTGAGCCGCAGGTCCCGCTTCGCCCGCGCCGACAGCTTCTCCGGATCGGCGCGTTTGGCCACGTGGTCGTGGTAGGTCGACGGGGCGATCGGCAGCACTTTGCAGATCGGCTCGACCCCATGCGCCTCGCGGTGATCGTCGATGAACGCGATCATCGTTTGAATGGGCGGTCGAGCTCCGCCTGGGCAAAATAAGCGCTGGCCTTGCGCAGGATCTCATTGGCCTGTCGAAGCTCTCTGTTCTCTCGCTCCAGACCGGGATCGGCGCGGTGCCGGTAAGTCGCGCCAAGTTGCGCGACCGAGACGCGGAGGCCTCCGGCGATGACCGCATCACCTTCACCTCGGCAATCCTGCCGAAATGGGCGCGACGGACAAAGAGCCTCGACGCGCTGCTTCCGGTTCTCTACCTGCGCGGCATCTCGACCGGCGACTTCCAGGAGGCGCTGGCCGCGCTCGTCGGCAAGGACGCGCCGAACCTGTCGCCCGCGGTGATCGGGCGGCTGAAGGAGGAATGGCAGGCCGATTACGACCGCTGGCAGCGCCGCGATCTCTCGGCCCGCCGTTACGTCTACATCTGGGCCGACGGCGTCTATCTGCAGGCGCGCATGGAGGACGACGCCGCGTGCATGCTGGTCGTCATCGGTGCGACGCCGGAAGGCAGGAAGGAACTGGTGGGCTTTCAGGTCGGCGTCCGTGAGAGCGCCCAGAGCTGGCGCGAACTGCTCGTCGGGCTGAAGGCCCGCGGATTGTCGGTTGCTCCCGAGATTGCCGTCGGCGACGGGGCGCTCGGCTTCTGGAAGGCGCTCGAGGAGATATTTCCTTCAACCCGCCATCAGAGGTGCTGGCAGCACAAGCTCGTCAACATCCCCAACAAGGTTCCGAAATCGCTGCAGCCGAACATGAAGGCCGATCTCCGGGAAGTGCGCGACGCGCCGGACCGGGTGACCGCCGAGGCGGCCATCGCCGTCTTCGTCGAGAAGTATGCAGCCAAATATCCGAAGGCCGTCGATTGCCTGACGAAGGACCGCGAGGCGCTGCTCACTTTCTTTGGCTGCCCGGCCGAGCATTGGGACCATTTGCGCACATCGAATCCCGTCGAGAGTGTCTTCGCCACCGTCCGGCACCGGACCGTGCGCACCAAGGGAAGCCTGTCGCACAAGACGGCGCGCCTCATGGTCTTCAAGCTGGTCATGAGTGCCGCCAAGAGCTGGCGGCGATTGAAGGGCGAAAACCGGTTGCCAATGGTCATCGCCGGCGTCAAGTTCACCGACGGCGTCGCTGTCACTGCGACACCGGATCACCGCGCCGCCTGACCGGCCTCATCACCCATTTCCGGCCATAGCTCTGAGGGCACTACCGCCACGCCCTGTTGACAAGCCCTACAGTGTTTTCGAACTCCAAAGAGATTTGACCGCGCACGCCGGAATCGTTGCACCAGCATTCGATCGGCTTGGGTTGGGGACACAGTACAAGCTTCCCGATTCAGTGACGAATCTCTTGGGGGCGGGCGTGCTCGGCCGGGTGTCCCCATGACGGTTATCGAGCTCGCTACCATGCTGGAGCGAAAGGGCATTCGAAAGGATGCTTACTGCCTTGTGGGCGGCACTCCATCCGAAGCATACTGCCTAAGTTGCGATCAAGGCTTGTGGGAAGTGTATTATAGTGAAAGGGGAAATAAGACAGGGCTGCAAGTTTTTGCGTCGGAAGATAAAGCGTGTAGAGCCTTTGCGAAATTGGTTCTGGGCGACAAGTCGACTTATGACCGGCAAGGGTTGTGGCGTTATTTAGTTTGCTGTGAAGTGCCAATGAGCATTCATCCGGCCGCGATTGAAGCCTCGGCCGCTCCTGCGCTCAGCGCCGCGAAGTAAGCAACCGGTGAACCTTTCAATTACCCATAAGTTCCGCTCCGATGGTTGCACCGATGCTGATATGGGAGAGGCGTGACAGACCTCGCCACATGACGGTGTTGCCCGGTGGCGGATCATGCTCCCGGGCCAGACAAGCACCAAGCCTGGCGATTTTGATCAGATAACTGGACAAAGATCCCGCGCGAGATGAGGAGGGGATGTCCCGGCCGCTGTTGAAATTATGAGGGGGCGGCGTTGCCCGCCTTGAGCCGTTAGGCTCGGGGTGTCGAATCCACATTGGAGAGCAACGCCATGAAGAGAAATAGCACAACGCCAAGGCCGGCTGTCACCGAAGCTGTGGAGGAAGCGTTCGCCGACGTTCAGCAAAGCTTTGAGCGACTTTGCCTTGCGGCGGGAATAGAGGCGCTGGGTGCGATGATGGAGGCGGATGTCGAGGCCGCCTGCGGCCCGCGCCACGGCCGGGATGAAAAGCGCTCGGCGCACCGCTGGGGCAAGACGCAAGGGCGGGTCGGGTTCCACGGCGGCAAGGTTGCGGTGGAACGGCCGCGCGTTCGCGGCGTCGATGGTCGGGAGGTTCCGGTGCCGAGTTGGGAGCGGGCGGCGACGGAGGACTGGCTCGGGCGTTGGGCGATGAACCTGATGCTGATCAACGTCTCGACACGGCGGTTCGGGCGCGCCGTGCGGCTGCCGGAAGGCGATGTTCCGTCCGGCTCTGGCAGCGGCGTGTCGAAATCGGCGGCGTCGCGCCGGTTCGTGGCCCTGTCGTCGGAAAAGCTGGCCGCCTTCATGACTGCCGACCTGTCGAAGCTCGACCTGCTCGTCGTTCAGATCGATGACCTGCATGTCAGCGACGATCTGGTGCTGGTCGCCGCGATCGGCATCGAGGGCGACGGTGACAAGCACCCGCTCGCGGTCGTCGAAGGGGCCACCGAGAACACTGCGACGGTCCAGGCGCTCCTCGACAATCTCATCGAGCGCGGTCTCGATCCGGCTCCCCTGTTCATCGTCGATGGCGCGAAGGCGCTGTCGAAGGCATCCGGCGACATTCGGCAGCAACGTCGCGATCCAGAGATGCCAGATCCACAAGGCCCGCAACATCACCGACCGGCTGCCGAAGGGGCTTCATGCTCCGACGCGGCGGGTGCTGCGCCAGGCCTGGGAACTCGACGATGCCGCGAAGGCCGAAAAGCTGATCCGCAACCTGGCGCCCCGGCTCGAGCAGGACCGGCCGGGCATGGCGGCCAGCATCCTCGAAGGTCTCGACGAATTCCTCACCGTCGTCCGGCTGAAGCTGCCGATGGAGCTGCGCCGCTCGCTGGCCTGCACCAACATCGCCGAGAACATGATGGGCACGATCCGGCGCGTCACGCGCAACGTGAAGCGGTGGCGAAACGGCAATATGGCCCTGCGCTGGGTGGCCGCCGGCATGATCGAGGCGGCCAAGGGCTTCCGCAAACTCAAAGCCCACAAGCAGCTCCCGCTGCTGCGGGCCGCTCTCATCGCCCGTCAGGAGCAGAACAACGCCAAGTCCGTTGCCCTCGCATCGAGGGCCGCGTAACCTTCAACCCGGCGACGCTGCCCAGCGAAGTTCAACAAACTTCGGGACATCCCCGTTGCCGTAGTCCTTGCCGTAGTGGCGCAACTGCTTCTTGCACTTGGGACAGATCAGAACGCTACCGTGGCGGTATTCCTCTTCGGGGCCGCAATGGGCGCAGCTGTAGTGGTGTATGAACGCGCTGTTGCGGAGCCAGGCCGATCGGCAGTTCGGACATTCCTCCCGGGCCAACATGCGCAGAGCCGGCGTCGCGGGTCTGCGGAAGCTCTTTTTCAAGAGTGCGCGACGCGTGCGGAATTTCCGTATGACTGCAGCAGTCTCCGCCCAGGAATCGGGGTCGTCGACAACGAATTTCGCATCTGCAAGGTAGCTCGGGCGCCGCGAGACATTGATGATCGGGACCAGAAAATATTCGCTTGCACTTCGAAACTTGTCGAAATCCCCGTTTACGCCCGCGTTCGCCAGGATGAGGGCGTCAACCTCCCCGTCGTCCGCGAGTGTGAAGAACTGGTCGAGGTGCAGCGAATGCGGCAGGATGGACGCGGAGAAATGCGCCACTCGCGGTGTCCCGATACCGTACCTCTCCCAAACTGCCCGGCAACGCTGGGAGAGCAACGCAGTCGATCGCGGTTCGGTTTCTCGCGACGGCTTCTGGAACGCGTTTCGCGCTTCGCTACGGTCGTACTGCATACTCGCGCACCCGTTAAGAAACGGGTAATAACTGCGCCGTCGGGGAAGCCAAAACAAATCCGTCAATGGACTGAGCCATTTACCTCAAATGAACAGGGGGTCATTGAAAATCGGTCGAGCCCGCCTGCGGGAACGGCCGGGCGGTCCGACCAGAGTAAGGGCGGCCGAACTGCCGCTACAAGAGCGGTCGTCCATGAGCGAGAGCGACGTGTCCGAAGGTTCCGTCGCCTTCATCCGGGACCGGTGCGTCCCGGCCTCGCGGCCCGGTTCGATTTCATGCGGAACCTGAAGCGGGCTTGACTTGCTTTCGTCCGCCAACGAAAAAATAAGGCCTTCGTGCGCCCGCCTGCGTCGAAGAATTCGGAGCAACTGGCGCCAGATTTGGTGTCGACGGACACATGCAATTGGATTCTGAAGAAATAAAGCTCATCACGCTCGTCGCGAAGCAGTATTATTTCGAAGGGCGGACACAGAACGAGATTTCGAATTCGCTGAACATTTCGCGGACGAAGATCAGCCGCATGCTGAAGCAGTCCCGCGAGCTCGGGCTCGTGTCGATCCGCATCAATCTCAATCCGAGCGAACTTTCCGATCTCGCCCAGGAGTTGACGCGGCGCTTCGGTATTCGCCATGCCCTGATCGCGATCGACCACGACGACGAGGAGGTCCAGCGTTCGGCCGTGGCGCAGCTCGTGGCGGACCATCTTGGCGAGATCCTGGCAGACGGAATGGTGGTAGCGGTGGGCATGGGCCGCAACCTCGGAGCGGTTGCCGACCATGCCTACAGCGGACGCAGCAGGGCGTGTACGTTCGTCAGCGCGCTCGGCGGCACGAACCAGATCGGCCACAAGCTGAACTCCGATCATATCTGCCGGCGACTGGCCAGCCGCTTCGGCGGCCAGAGCGAAATGCTCTATGCGCCCGGATATACCGAGGACGGCGAGCTCCGCGAACTGCTGATGCGCAACGACACGGTTCAGGAGGCGCTGACGCGGGCACGCCGCGCCGACATCGCGCTCATCGGCATAGGGGACTGCAAGGAGAACGGCTACATGACCGGCATCGGCTGGTACTCGCCGGTGGAGATCGCGCGGGCACGGCTGGCCGGCGCCGTCGCGGACGTATCGGGCTACGACTTCCTCGATATCGAGGGAAAGCGGGTCGCCCTCGATCTCGGCGACAGGATCATCGGCCTCTCGCATTCCGACTATGCCCGCATTCCGAACGTCATCGCGGTCGCCAGCGAGCAGAACAAGGCATTGTCGCTTCTGGCATCGCTGCGCTCCGGGGTGATCGATACGCTTGCGACAAGCGTCAGCAACGTGCGTGCGATCCTTGCGATCGATGACGGTGACGCTTCCGGCTCGACCAGACACAGGAACTGACCAGCGACGAGGGCGATCGCTCGGGCGGTCTTCCCGCAGCAGGGGAGCGGTGCGGCCTTTGGCCGCGCGGGTGGTGGATGTCCGTCTTCCTGCCGCGGGCGAAAAGGCGGCGTTTGGTCTCATGTGCACATATGACATATTTTTGCACATATATTCGTGCATCTGACCTCAATGTCCCCGGCCAACCGGCATAATGGCATGGAATTTTCAGGGGCCTGTTCGGGAACCGAGACCGTTCCCCAAGCCCCAGATCATATAAAATTGATTAATTTCAATGAGAAAACACTGATAATTGGCAAAAGATAACTCGGGTTGACAGATGACATCTACAGGTGCGTAATTGCGCGCAGTTGGCGCGAATGTGCTGACGGGCGGGCTGGTGCAGGGAGTAGGATCGGCATCCGACCCGTTTCGAACATGGAAGTCATGTCACTGTCGTTTGGGAGGAAATGATGAAGCGTCGAATCATGATCAGCGCGGCTGGCGCAGCCGCGGCACTCACGGCCGCCGTCATGCTGGTCGCTCCGGCATCCGCGAAGGACCAGCATCTCGTCGGCTACAGCGTTGCGACGCTGGCCAATCCGTTCTTCCAGGGAATGACCAAGGGCGTCGAAGAGGGCATCGCGCGCCACCCCGACCTGAAGCTGATAAACACCAGCGCCAATGGCGATGCGGCGACCCAGACCAACCAGGTGCTCGACCTGATCAACCAGAACGTATCCGCGCTCATTCTCAATCCGATCAACGCGGATTCCATCGTGCCGATCGTCAAGCGCGCCAACAAGAAGGGGATTCCTGTCTTCACGCTGGACCGCGGCGCGGCCTGCGGCAAGTGCCAGGTCAATTTCCTCGAGACGAACAACGAAGCGCTTGGGCGCGAAGGCGCGCAGTTCATCGCGAATCAGATGAAGGCCCGCTACGGCAAGATCGAGGGCAATGTCGTCGACCTGGAAGGCCTGCTCGGCACGACGGCCGGCGACGAGCGCGAGAAGGGCTTCAGCGAGGAATTCAAGAAGATATCGGCCAAAAATCCGGGGCTGAAGCTGATCGCCCGCCAGGCGGCCGACTTCGATGCCGGCAAGGCCTTCAACATCATGACGCAGCTTCTGGCAGGCCATAGCCGGATCGACGCCGTCTTCAACGGCAACGACGACAACGCCGTGGGGGCCATGCGCGCGATCAAGCAGGCCAACCGCTTCAAGCCGATTGGCGACAAGGCTCACATCGTCATCATCGGCATCGACGGCACCGAGCAGGCGCTGACCGCGATCCGCAAGGGCGAAATGGACGCGACGATCTCGCAAAATCCGCTGACGATGGCCGCCCAGTCGGTCGATTATGTCGAGAAGTACCTGAACGGTGACAAGAAGGCGATCCCGCAGCACCAGTTCTGGCCGCACCTGCTTCTTACGAAGAAGAACATCGATGGTCCGCAAGCCAAGAAATATGGCCTGTGGGGCGACGAAATGGCCAAGAAGTAGTCGAAGGCACCTGTTGCACGCGTGAACCTTGCCACGAACAGGGCAATTGCGATGCTGCTCGAGATGAAGGCCATCAGCAAGAGCTTTCCCGGCGTGCGTGCGCTGTCGGATGTCGACATCACGCTCGCCAGGAACGAGGTGCTCGGCATTGTCGGCGAGAACGGCGCGGGCAAGTCGACGCTGATGAAGGTGCTTGCCGGCGACATACGCGCCGATACCGGCACGATGACACTGGACGGCGGGGACTTCGCACCTCGCCGTCCGCGCGATGCACTCGACGTGGGGATCGTCGTCATCCATCAGGAGCTGAGTCTGGTTCCCGACCGTTCCGTTGCCGAAAACCTCTATCTGGGCAATCTCCCAAGCAGGATGGGCCTCGTCGACCGTCGCGCGCTGGACAGGCGCGCTGCAGCGCTTCTTGCAAAGGTGGGGCTGAAGATTTCCCCGCGCATGCTGGTGCGGCGGCTCGGCATCGCCCAGCAGCAACTGGTCGAGATCGCCCGGGCACTGTCTCGCGAAGCCAAGGTCATCGTCATGGACGAGCCGACGGCAACGCTGACGACCGCCGAGCAGCGCACGCTGTTCGCCACGGTCGCCGAACTCAAGGCGCAAGGCGTCGGCATCATCTTCATTTCACACCACCTGGAGGAAGTCTTCGAGATCTGCGACCGGGTCACCGTGATGCGCGACGGCTATGTCGTGGAGACCCGCCAGACCAAGGCCTGGACGGAGCCCGAACTGATCAGGGCCATGGTCAACAGGCCGATCGAATCCATGTTCCCGCCGCGCGATGCGGCGATCGGCGAGACGTTGCTCGACGTCTCGAACCTCACGTCGGCCGGGCACTTCTCGGAGGTTTCCTTCTCGGTCAGGCGGGGAGAGGTGGTCGGCATCGGCGGCCTGATCGGGGCCGGGCGGACGGAGGTCCTCAAGGCCATCTACGGCGCTCTGCCAAGTTCGGGCAACGTCCGCATCGCCGGCAGCGCCAGTGCGCGCGACGACACCGCGGCAGGCCATTTCCGCCGGCATTGCCCTGGTGCCCGAGGACCGGAAGGCCGAAGGAACTCGTGCTACCCTTCTCCGTCGGCCGCAACATCGCGATGTCCGTCCTGTCCCGGGTCGCTGCGTTCGGCGTCTTCCTGCGCCGCAGCCGGATGGACGCGATCGCCCGGCGGGCGATCGACGATATGCGCATCCGCACGCCGGGCGTCGACGTCGCGGTTTCCAACCTTTCCGGCGGCAACCAGCAGAAGGTCGTGCTCGGACGTGCGCTCAGCACCGATCCGCAGGTCTTCCTGCTCGACGAGCCGACGCGCGGCATCGACGTTGGCGCGAAGGTCGAGATCTATCGGTTGATCGGCGAGCTCGCCCGGCGCGGCGGAGCGGTGCTTGTCGTATCCTCCGACATGGTCGAACTGCTCGGCTTGTGCGACCGCATCCTGGTCATGCGCACGGGAAAGATAGCCGGCGTCCTCGAGCGTGCGGAATTCAGCCAGGAGCGCGTGATGGAACTGGCGGCGCTGACATGACCGAGACCATCCCCGGAGAGGAGGCCTGAATGGCAGTGGAGGAAGCAGGCGGCAGGACGGCGCGGCGCGGCGGCCTGGCGACCATAGGCAACGCATTGAACGAGTTGACCATCGTCGTCGCCTTCGTTCTGATCTCGCTCTATCTGGCGCTGACCACGCCAACGTTCCTGACGACGGCGAACATCCTGTCGATCCTGCTGGCGACCTCGCTGATCGGCATCGTCGCGGTCGGCGAGACGTTCGTGATCGTGACCGGCGGCATTGACCTGTCGGTCGGATCGGTGGTGGCATTCTCGGGCGTGATGGCGGGGCTGGCGCTGGAGGCGCACTGGTCCGTCCCCGTCGCGGTCGTCGTCGGCATCGGCATCGGCGTTCTATGCGGCCTCTTCAATGCCGTTGCTATCACCATGCTGGGGATGGCACCGTTCATCGTCACGCTGGCGGTCCTGGCGATGGCGCGCGGGCTCGCCTTCATAGTCACCTCCGGCAACACGGTCTTCGGGTTTCCCGAGTCCTTCGACGAGATCGGCGGAGGCAACTGGGGGATCATGCCGATCGCGGCGCTGATCACCCTTGGTGCCTTCTTCCTCGCCTGGATCCTTCTGTCGAGAACCGTCTTCGGCGCCCGGGTCTATGCGGTCGGGGGCAATCGCGATGCGGCCCGCCTTGCGGGCATCCCGGTCAACTGGACGCTGGCAGCCGTCTACATCATTTCCGGCGCGCTCGCCGGGCTCGGCGGCGTCGTCCTCGCCGGCCGGCTGGATTCGGCCCAGCCGATCGCGGCCCAGGGCCTGGAACTCAACGCCATTGCTGCGGTGGTCATCGGTGGCGCGAGCCTGTTCGGTGGCAAGGGGTCGATGCTCGGCACACTGCTGGGAGTGCTGATCATCGGCCTGATCAACAACGGCCTCACGCTGAACAATGTCCAGCCCTTCTGGGTCCAGTTCATCCAGGGTGCCGTGATTTTCGGCGCGGTCCTCATCGACAGCCTGAACCAGAAGAGGCGTGGCACCTGACATTCGCAGCACGCCCGGGCCGGAAGGCACGCATGCAGCTACCCGATACCGCAACAGGAGACTTTGACTATGAAAATCGGTTTTGTCGGTCTGGGCATCATGGGGCGCGGCATGGTGCGCAATCTCCTGAAGGCTGGCCATTCCGTCACGGCCTGGAACCGGACGAAGCGGACCCTGCACGAAGACCTGGCGGATGCAAACGTTGCCCGGACGCTGGCCGACGCGGTGTCCGGCAAGCCGCTCACGATGGTCTGCCTGACGGGGCCGCAGGCCCAGCGGGAAACGCTGCTCGGTGCCGGAGGCCTCTTCGCCTCGGCGCAGACGGGTTCGATCGTCGCCGACACGACGACGACCGATCCCAGCGTGACCCTGGAACTCGCGGCTGCCGCGCGCGAACGCGGGATACGCTATCTCGATACGCCGGTCTTCGGATCGAAGAACGAGGCCTGGGAAGGACGGCTGGATTTCGTTTGCGGCGGGCAGCGAAGCGACTTCGAGGAGATCAAGCCGGTTCTCGAGGCGTTGGCGGCGACAGTTCACTATCTCGGCTCCTCGTCGAAGGGGACGAGTGCCAAGCTCGTCGGCAACCTGCTGGTCGCCGCGCAGATGGTGTCGCTCGGCGAGGCTCTGGCGCTGGCGCGAAAGGCCGGCCTCGATGCGGAGGCGCTGATGGGATACCTCGATGTAACAGACTTTTCCTCCGCGTTGATCCGTGGAGTTGGCCGGGCCACGCTGGCGGGCGATTTCGAGCCGAGCTTCTATCTCAGGCACATGCTCAAGGATGCGCGCCTGATCGGCGAATTCGCCAGGCAGGAAGCGGTCGCGGCCCCGCAAGCTTCGCTGATTGCCGAGCTCTACCAGGGAGCGGTCAACAAGGGGCTTGGGGAGCTTAACGCCTCCGGCCTGCACAAGATGATCTTCGAAATGGCCGGGCTGGACTAAGACGCCAGCAGCGTTTGCGTCGACCGGGGACAACTATCATTTGCGCTCCGCATGGAACGCCCAAGAAGGCGAGGGAAGGCAATGAAGAAAATTCTGAATGATCCGCATCAGTATGTCGAGGAGATGCTTGAAGGTCTCGTCGCCGCGCATCCCCAATACTACCGTCGCGCGGGCGAGGCCGGTCGGGTCATTGCGAGGGCGGCTGCGCCAAGGCCGGGCAAGGTCGGCATCGTTTCTGGCGGCGGCTCCGGCCATCTGCCGGTCTTCACCGGCTATGTCGGGGCCGGCCTGCTCGACGCCTGTGCGATCGGCGAGGTCTTCGCCTCGCCGTCGGTCGACCAGATGGCCGACGCCATCCGCGCCGCGAACGCAGGTGCGGGCGTCCTTCGCCTGTACGGCAACTATGGCGGGGACATCATGAATTTCGATATGGCGGGAGATGTCGTGGAGATGGAGGACATCCGCACGACGACCGTGATCCTCGCCGACGACGTGGCCTCGGCTCCACCGGAGGAGGCGTCCAAGCGCCGGGGCGTTGCGGGTATGGTCTACGCGTTCAAGATCGCAGGTGCCGCGGCCGAGGCCGGGCATGATCTCGACGTGGTGACGGCGGTGGCTCAGAAGGCGGCCGATGCCTGCCGGACCGTCGGCGTGGCGCTTTCGCCATGCGTCG
The DNA here is from genome assembly GCA_963760965.1 of uncultured Alphaproteobacteria bacterium. Classification (GTDB taxonomy): domain Bacteria; phylum Pseudomonadota; class Alphaproteobacteria; order Rhizobiales; family Rhizobiaceae; genus Pararhizobium_B. The sequence goes on along the minus strand of CAVXEW010000007.1, from coordinate 410,828 downwards.
TGCCCCAGGCCGGGAAGGCCACCTTCGAGCTCGGCGATTCCGAAATGGAAATCGGCATGGGAATTCACGGTGAGCCGGGGGTGCGGCGCGGTTCGCTCAAAAGCGCGGACGAGATCGCTGCCGAGATGCTGGACATCATCCTGAAGGACCGGCCGATCGAAAAGGGCGACAGGATTTCGCCGCTCGTCAACTCGCTCGGCGCAACGCCACCCGAAGAACTCTATATACTCTATCGCATCGTCAAGAAGCGCATCGAGGATGCTGGCGGCGAGATCGTCATGCCGCTGGTCGGGCGCTACGCGACCTCCATGGAAATGACCGGCGTCTCCTTCACGCTGTGCTGGCTGGATGCGGAACTCGAGGGTCTTCTGAAGGCACCGGCCGACTGTGCATTCTGGAGGGTTTGACATGGCGCTCACTCGGGACGTTCTCGTTGCCGGGCTGCTACGCGTCGCCGATCACATGGAAACGGTGAGCGACGAGCTCAATTCGGCCGACGGAAAGCTCGGAGACGGCGATCTCGGCATCACCATGGTGCGCGGAGCGCGCGAGGTGAAGTCGGTCGCGAACGAACTGCCGCCGGAATTCGGCGAAACCCTCATGAAGGTGGCGCAGGCGTTCACCCGCGTGTCGGGGTCGAGCTTCGGTACGCTGCTGGCGACCGGACTGATGGCGGCAGCCAAGGCCACGCGCGGGCGACAGGAAATCTCCTGGTCCGAGGTGTCCGACCTGCTCGGCGGAGCGCTCGAAGCCATGCAGCAACGGGGAAAGGCGGAACTCGGCGACAAGACGATCCTCGACGTGCTCGATGCAGCTGCGAAGCGGACGGCCGGCATCGACCGGCCGGAAGCCATTGCGGGAGCCGCCATGTCGGCAGTGGACGAGACGATGAAGAGCTTTCGCGACCGGCCGGCCAAGATCGGGCGCGCTCGCATCTTCGGAGAGAAGAGCGTCGGGCTCGACGATCCCGGCATGCTGGCCTTCAAGCGCATTCTGGAAGGTCTCGGCAACGGCGCCTGATCGGGGCTCCCGCCTCCAAGGGCGCGGCTGGCGCTTGCGGGATCCCGCGTCGACGGCGGTCGACGAGGCGCGTTTCGCAAGCAGCCTTACGATTGGGAACTCGACTCCATGGTCGATGTGAACCTGGACTCTTCCGACGAGGACGCAAGGGCGGCGAGTTGGAAGAATGTCTCCGACAACGATCTCGAGCTGGCCGTGGTCGGCAGCGCAACTGAAGCAACGTCTTCGCGCGTCGAAAAAGATCTGTTCTGCGGAAGCGCCACTTTCGATTCCCTGACGTCCTGCAAGGGACCCGGCGGCTGTTGCCTGACCTGGCTGAACACCAGCCAGCTCATCTCGGCCGGGGTGGCTCAGGGTGTCTCCACGGCCCTTACCTTCGGGACCAAGCCTTTCGTGGAGGCGGCCGTCTTTGCCGCGCTGACGCCCCTAATGACGCCGCTGGCGGCGAAACTGGTTGCCGCCATCGTGAGCGGAGTTTATGTCGGCGCCGTGCACTCGGCAGCCGGGCGTGTCGGCGCGGGCCTGGTCAATGTTGCCTTGCAGGGAAACTCCTACCAGAACAACGCAGGGGCGCTGAAGTCGTTCGCAGCCGAACTCGGCACCATCGACGCCCCGGTCATGGCGGCGTTCGTGGCGGGCTACTCCGTACGGGGCGAACTCACGCAAGACGTTACGAACATCTGGGCGCTCGCGGGGACGATGACGCTGACTTCGACGGCGTCGGGGATATTTCAGGGGCTCGTGACCGATGCGTTGCGTCAGGCTCTCGTAAAATACACGGAAGTATATAAGAAGAGCCCGCCCCCGGAATTCAACGACAGCGAGATGAATTTCGTCGTCAAATCCTTCAAGGAAGCATGGTCGACAAAGTCGGATGAAAAGTTCTTCCACGACATTATCGGGAAAATCATCGGCGGTGCCGCCGGCATGGCTGCCGTTAAATTCTTCGGGAGCGACAGTTCAAAGGACTTCCAGCCGAGTTTGAAGGGCGGAACCGCGATGGCCATCTTCCTGACGGGCTGGTTCACCGGGATCCACGGCGCCCAGGCGGTCGGCAAGGTATCCGACAAGGTGCGCGGCAGGAACGATCAGGTCTGATCGAGCGCGACTGCGACCGTCGCTTGGGCGGACGTCCGCGCCGACGATAGTGGCCGCCCGGCAGCAGCCGGGCGGCAGAAAGACGCCAGTTCCGTCAGGGCGGGGCGGATCAGGCGCTTTTCGCCTGAGGACCTGCCGGACGCCGGCAGCGGCGTCCGATGCCGCCGGGATCGCTCTCGGCAGATCGCGGGCGCGGCGCATGCCGCCCGCGAAGCCGCCATGCCCGGCCGGCGGCCGGTCGGCGAAGGCGGCGCCTTCCATCCGTCTCCTTTCCGGAATAGTCCATGCTGGACATTTTGCATCTGTCGTCGCGTAACCGGCGCTGGTACCGCTTCCTCATCTCCGGGAGAGGACCCGGGATGCGGGCCGCAAGGCCAAAACGGATTTGTGGGAGGAGACAGGCATGAAGTGGAGTTCGTTCGGATTTCTACTCGCGGCGGGAACGCTGGCGTGCGGCGCGGCGCAGGCCGCCGGTACCATCACGGTCGGCATCACGCAGAACAATGTCGGCGTCGACAGCTACCAGACGACCTACGAGAAGGCCTTCAAGGCGGCCGCCGCAAAGCACAAGGACGTCAAGACGGTCGTTCTCGACGCCGGCGGCGACGTCGCGCGCCAGATCGCGCAGATGCAGGACCTCATCCAGCAGAAGGTCGACGTCATCATCATCTGGCCGACAAACGGCAAGGCGGTCGTTCCCGCCGTGCGCAAGGCCAAGAAGGCCGGGATCCCGGTGGTCGTGACCAATTCGAACATCGCCAAGGAAGGACAGCAGTTCATCGTTTCCTTCTCGGGGCCGAACAACATCCAGCAGGGCAAGGAAGCCGCGCAGGAGATGTGCCAGGGCCTGAAGGAACACGGCAAGGCAAAGACCGGCAAGATCGTCCAGATTTCCGGCCAGCCAGGCTACACGACCGCCATAGAGCGCGCCAAGGGGTTCGAGGACGAACTTCCGAAGGTCTGCCCGGACGTCAAGCTGATGGAAACGCAGCCGGCGGACTGGAACCGCGAGAAGGCGCAGAGGGTGATGGAGAACTTCCTCACCAAGTATGACGAGATCGACGGTGTCTATTCCGGCGACGACAACATGGGCGTCGGCGCGCTCAATGCGGCAAAGGCCGCCAACCGCGCGAAGGACATCGTATTCGTCGGTGCCACCAACTTCGCCGTCGGCTACGAGGCGATCGCGCGTGGCGAATATTACGGCTCGGTCTATCAGTCGCCGGTCGATGACGCACAGAACGCGCTTGATACCGCGATCAGGGTCGCCAAGGGCGAGAAGGTTCCGAAGCTGAACTACTTCAAGACGCCCAAGATCACGATCCACAACTACAAGGACTTCACCAAACCCGTCTTCTGATCGCCGGGAAGTCGAGCCAGCGGCAGGCGCCCGTCCGAGAGGCGGACGCCTGCCGAAGGAGCACGGATCGTCGCAGGTCGCATGGGAAGCGCTGGCCATGGGACGCATTCGCGTCAGGCACCGCGTTTTCGGCCGGCATCCCGATGGGCGGCTCGGCCAAGCCGGACGAAATCACCGGAAAGACGACCTTCCTCGCCCCGGACGATTCCGACAAAATGACGGGGCAGGACGTCACGTTCGAGGCCGGGATGGTGGCCGTGCGAATGGGATCGCAGGTCGCGCAAGCAGGGCCGGGCCGGCGCCCGGCCGCTCCGGAAGGCGCGGACGTCCCGGCCTGACAGGCAGTTTTCTGGGAGGAGAACCGGCGTGGAAATCAAATCCAACGAACAGGAACTGCCGGCGCGGACCGGCGGGGGAGGTTTGCGCATGCCGTTCGCATCGACAGCGGACGTCAAGTCGTTCCTGGAGCGGCAGGGCATCCTGATCGCCTTCATCGTCTTCCTCGTGGGCTTCTCGCTCGCGTCCGACCGTTTCATGACGGGCGACAACGTGATGTCGGTGCTCAGGCAGACGTCGATCATTGGAACGATGGCGCTCGGAGTGACGATCGTGGTGATCGGCGGCAATCTCGACCTGTCGGTGGGATCGTTGCTCTCCTTCGCGACGGTCCTCGTGGTCGACCTCCATGACAAGATCGGCCCACTCGGGGCCATTCTCGTCATGATGTTCTTCACTCTCATGATCGGCTGCGTCAACGGGTTCCTCGTCGGCTTCCTCCGCCTCAACTCGCTGATCGTCACGCTCGGCATGCTGTCGGCGATCCAGGGGCTGATCCTGATCTATACCGGAGGCCAGAACGTCGACATCAAGGACCAGCAGCACACCTGGTTCGCCTTCTTCGGCCGAGGCCACGTCTTCGGCATCGACACGCCGATCGTCATCTTCCTCGGGCTTGCCGTCGTCTTCGAGGTGATGCTCCGGAAGAGCATCTTCGGGCGCAAGGTCTTCGCCGTCGGCGGCAACCCGACGGCGGCTGCCTATTCGGGGATAAGGCGCCGGCGGATCGTCTTCGCGACCTACGTGATCTCGGCCTTCACCGTCGCCTGCGCCGCCGTCATCCTCGGATCGCGCGTCATGGGCTCGCAGAACAATGTCGGCCGTGGCTACGAACTGCTGGTGCTGGCGGGCGTGATCCTCGGTGGCACCAGCCTGCTCGGGGGCTCCGGCAGCATCCTCAAGACGGTCATCGGCGTGCTGATCCTCGGCTTCATCCAGAACGGGCTCCTGCTGCTCGGGTATCCTTATTACGCACAGTGGCTGGTGACCTGGGTGGTGATCATTCTGGCGGTGTGGCTGGACGTCGCCTCGAAGCGCGGCCGGCTGTTCACCTCGCTGTAGCGCGGATCGGGAGGTACGGAAATGAGCAGGGGATTCCACATGCCGAAGGCGCTGACGATCATCCCGCCGATCTGGATCTTCGTGATCGCCATCCTGATCTTCTTCAGCCTGTCGGCGAACCATTTCTTCGATCCGGGCAACTTCGTGAACATCCTGGTGCAGACGTCGACCATCGGCCTCATCGCGCTCGGCATGACCTTCGTCATGATCGACGGCAACATCGACCTCTCGGTCGGTTCCGTGCTGGCGCTGGCGGCCTGCCTCTCGGTCGGGCTGCAGGATGCGATCGGGGTCCTTCCGGCCGTTGCCGTCGGACTCCTCGCGGGGATGGCGATCGGTGCGCTGAACGGAGTGATCGTCTGGAAGACGGGGGTCGACGCCTTCATCGTCACGCTCGGGGCGATGATCGGCGTGCGCGGTCTCGTCTTCGTCTACACGCAGGAGCAGTCGTTCTACTCGAGCAACTTCGCCTATTCCGACTTCGGCTCGAGCAGCGTCGGGCCGCTTCCGACGCTGGCCGCGATCTTCCTGGCCTTCACGGTGATCGCCCATCTCGTGCTGCGCTACTCGGTCCACGGGCGCAATACCTACGCGGTCGGGGGCAACCGGGAGGCTGCGGTCAACGCGGGCATTCGCGTCGGACCGCATTTCGTCGTCAATTTCATCATCGTCGGCTTCTTCGCCGCGCTCTCCGGCATCACGGTCTCCACGCAGATGGGGGCCTCGACCCCGAATCTCGGGACGAACTTCGAATTGTGGACGATCACCGCGGTCGTGCTCGGCGGCACCAAGCTCACCGGCGGCTCCGGCAACATCATCGGAACGCTCGGCGGCGTGCTAGCCATAGGCATCCTGCGCAACGGGATGGACCTGATGCACGTGTCGGCGTTCTACGTGCTGGTCATACTGGGCGCCATCCTGATTTCGGTGCTCTTCATCGACAAGCGCGTCAGCCGGACGGCTGAAACGGAGGTGAGGCTATGAGCGCGGAGATCCTCGAAAGCGAACATCCCGCCGCCACCGGCGCTCCGGGAGTCGTCCTTGTCCTGGAGGGAATCACCAAGCGCTTTCCCGGCGTCGTCGCGCTCAACGACGTCTCCTTCGACGTCCGTTCCGGCGAGGTGCACGCGCTGCTCGGCGAGAACGGGGCGGGCAAGTCGACGCTGATGAAGATCCTTGCCGGCGTCTACAAGGCGGACGAAGGGCACGTCGTGCTCGAAGGCCGGCGCTGCGACCCCGACAACCCGTTGCAGGCAAAGCAACTCGGGATCGTGCTCATCCACCAGGAACTGTCGCTGGTGCCGGAGATGTCCGTCGCGGAGAACATCTTCCTCGGCAGCCTGCCGCGCAAGTGGCCGAACAGGGTCGACTGGGGCGAGCTGAAGCGCAAGACGGAAGAGATCCTGGACCGGCTCGACAGCGGCCTCAGGCCGATGGACCGCGTCGGCGACCTTTCGATCGCCAAGCAGCAGATGGTGGAGATCGCCCGGGCCCTCGCGGTCACCCCGAAAGTCGTGGTGTTCGACGAACCGACGGCCTCGCTGACCGAACACGAGACCGAGGTCCTCTTCGAGATCATCCGGAACCTGCGGGCCACGGGGGTCGGCGTCGTCTACATCTCGCATCGCATGGACGAGATCTTCGAGATCTCCGACCGGGTCACCGTGCTGCGCGACGGCGAGATCCGCGGCACGCTGGAAACCGCGGCGACCGACGAGGACGCGATCACGCGGCTGATGATCGGACGCTCGCTCGCCCAGGTGGAGAAGGTCTTGTCGGGCGGGCGGGGCGCGCCGGTCCTGGAGGCCCGTGAGCTCGCCTGCGGCTCGCTCTTCCGCGAGGCGACCTTCACCCTCCATGCGGGGGAGGTGGTCGGGCTGTCCGGCCTCGTCGGCGCCGGTCGCACCGAGATCGCGGAAACGCTCTTCGGCATGCGCAAGCCGACGGCGGGCGAGATCCGCCTCGGCGGCGAGCCGGTGGAGTTCTCTTCCGCGGCCGAAGCCGTCGCGGCCGGCATCTCGCTCGTTCCGGAAAGCCGGAAGGAGCAGGGGCTCGTGCTCGGCATGAGCTGCCGGGACAACGTCACCCTGTCCACGATCGACCGCATGACCTGGCTCGGCGGGCTGGTCGACAGTTCGCGCGAGACGGACGTGTTCGAGAAGTACCGGAAGCAGCTCGACATCAAGACGCCCGGCTGGTCGCAACTCGTCGGCAACCTGTCCGGCGGCAACCAGCAGAAGATCGTCATCGGAAAATGGCTCCACACCGAGCCGAAGGTGCTGATCCTCGACGAGCCGACGCGGGGCATCGACGTGGGCTCCAAGTCGGAAATCCACCGGCTGATACGGGAGCTGGCCCGTTCGGGATACGCAGTGCTCGTCATCTCCTCCGAGATGCCGGAGGTGCTTGGCGTCAGCGACAGGATCCTGGCGATGTACAGCGGCCGGATCGTATGCGAGCTCGATGCGTCGGACGCGACCGAAGACGATCTTATCCAGGCGATCACGGGACAGTGACGCCCGGCGGCGGCCGGCCTCGAACCGGCCGTCCGCGGACCGGATTGGAAAATAAAATCCATTCTGGATATCTTGCCTGTCGCCCCACCGGCCGCAATCGGGTTTGACGGAGAAGCGCAGTCAGGGAGAGTTGCCGGCGGCTGCGGCAAAGGGAGGAGGCGAAGTGAGCATCGTGACCGAAAACCATGCCTCCGCCATCCTGACGCAGGAAGAGATGCTGCGCTTCCTCGATTTCCTCGACGAGATCGCGGACGAGGCGGAGAAGGGCCTGCCGCTCAAGTCCCCCGACCCCTACCAGAAGATCATGATCTATCTCATGCGTCGCCATCTCGAGGCGCGGCTGACGACGATCACCACGCTCGCCTTCGCCTCGGGCGTGCCATATGCGACGGCGATGCGCCGCATCACCGAAATGATCGACGAAGGGCTGATCGTCCAGCGTCCCCGGACCAAGACCGGCAAGACGTTTTCTCTGCATCCGAGCCCGCAGCTGATCGAGGCGTGGTACGACTACGCCCGCCGCATGAAGCGGGTCATCGGCCGGACGATGGGCTTCAGGGTCACCGACAAGGGCGACGACTACTATTTCGGCGGCTCCTACCTGTCCGCGCGCATCATCCCGGTGCCGGCGATCCTTCCGGAGCCGCTCAGGATCAAGCCGCCGCTCAGCATCCTCGTCCATGCCGATCCGGCCTTCATGGCCATGGACAGCCTGAAACGGCAGTTCGAGAACATCCTCGGCGTGCCGATCCGCAACCGTGCGCTTTCGATCGACCGGCTGCGCCAGGAGGCGCTGGACAATGCCGCGCGCGAGCATTCCCAGTACGACATCATCGCGGTGGACCTGCCCTGGATCGGCGAGTTCGCCTCGAAGGGCGTGCTTTCGCCGCTCGACGAGGCAGTTGCCTCCCAGCCCATCACCGCGTCCGATTTCCACCCGGCCGGGTGGAAGGGGTGCTTCTACAAGGGCCGGCAGTGGGGCGTCCCGATCCAGACGACGCCAGAGCTGTTCTTCTACCGCAAGGACATTTTCGCCGAGGCCGGGATCGAGCCGCCGCGCACGAGCGAAGCGGTGCTCGATGCCGCCAAGAGGCTGCACAAGCCGCATCTCGGCCGTCGCGGCATCGCCTGGAACGCCGCCCGCGGCACGGCGCTCGGCCACACCTTCATCATGACGATGGGCGCGTTCGGCCAGCCGGTGCTCAACCTGAGGCCGCTGGCCAAGGGGTTCGACGCCCTCGAGCTGGAAGGAGAGCGGATGCGGCCGCAAATCCTTTCCGATGGCGCGAGGGAGACGGCGGGATACCTGCGCGAACTGATGGATTTCTCGCCGCTCAACATCCTCTCGATGTCCTGGTACGAGCGCGTGGTCGCCTACGGGGCGGGCGAGGTCGCCATGGCCTACGGCTATTCGCTGCTCGCGCCCTATTTCGAGTTCGACCCGAATTCGCCGGCGCACGGGCGCACAGGCTTCCTGCCGCATCCGGCCGGTCCAGGCGGGCACCCCATCGCGCCGGTCGGAGGCTACGTGCTCGGCATCCCGGCCAATGTCGCACCGGAGCGTCGCGAGGCGCTGGAGAAGTCGATCGGGCTGCTGACCTCCGCCGAGGCCTGCAAGCTCTACATGCTCAACGGCTCCCTGGTCAGTCCGCGCTTTTCCGTCAGCGCCGATCCGGAGGTGCGGGCACTGTCGCCGGTCGTGGAGAACGTCGACGTCATGGCGCGCGCCGGCCAGCTTCAGTTCTGGCCACGGCCGCCGGCCCCCGAGATCGCCGAGATCATCACGATCTGCGGCGAGGAGCTTCACGACATGCTGCGCGGCCTCAAGAGCATCGACGCCGCGCTGACGAACGCCCAGAACCGGGCCGACGCCCTGATGCGGGGCCACGGCCACTACTGACCGGACGAATCCGGACAAGGAGGAGGATTTCCAATGCCCAACGACGGTGCCCTGAACCCGCGCATCCTGCAACCCGGCGACATGGACCCCAACTGGCGCTGGGACAGGCACATCCCGGCGCTTGGCCACACGGCGGTGGACTTCGAGAGGCGGGTGGACCACGACAGGCTGCGGCGCTATCGGCTGAGCCGCGCCCGGGACGCGCTCAGGAAGTCGGGATGCGGCGCGCTGCTGCTCTTCGACGTCAACAACATCCGCTATGTGACCGGCACGAAGATCGGCGAATGGGAGCGCGACAAGATGTGCCGGTTCGCGCTCCTCGCAGGCGACGAGGAACCGTTCGTCTGGGACTTCGGCTCGGCGGCCGTACACCACAAGCTCTATTGCGACTGGCTCGATCCCGAGAAATGCCGGGCCGGCGTGCTCGGCATGCGCGGGACCATACCGCCGTCCTTCGGGCTCATGCAGAAATATGCCGAGGAAATCGCCGGCCTCGTCCGCGACGCCGGCATGGCCGACATGCCCGTGGGCGTCGACTATGCCGAGACCGCGATGTTCTTCGCGCTGGAAAAGGCGGGGCTCAGAATAGTCGATGGCCAGCAGGTCATGCTGGATGCCCGCGAGATCAAGAACATCGACGAGATACAGCTTCTGAACCAGGCCGCCTCGATGGTCGACGGCGTCTATCACATGATCTACGAGGAACTGAAGCCCGGAGTGCGCGAGAGCGACATCGTCGCCATGTCGAACAAGATGCTCTACGAGATGGGCTCCGACGATGTCGAGGCGATCAACGCGATCGCCGGCGAGCGGTGCAACCCGCACCCTCACAACTTCACCGACCGGTATTTCCGGCCGGGCGACCAGGCCTTCTTCGACATCTTGCAGAGCTATCAGGGATATCGAACCTGCTACTACAGGACGTTCAACGTCGGCCGCTCGACTCCGGTCCAGAACGACGCCTACGTGAAGTGCCGGGAATGGCTCGATTCGGCGATCGAGCTGATACGGCCGGGCGTGGGCACGGACCAGGTGGCGCTCGCCTGGCCGGAAGCCCCGGAATTCGGCTTTCCCGACGAGCTCTCGGCCTTCGGCCTGCAGTTCGGCCACGGGCTGGGGCTGGCGCTGCACGAGCGGCCGATCATCTCGCGCGTCTGCAGCCTCGAGAACCCGATGGAGATCAAGACCGGCATGGTCTTCGCCCTGGAGACATACTGCCCGGCTTCCGACGGGTTCTCGGCCGCGCGCATCGAGGAGGAGGTCGTCGTCACCGACAAGGGCTGCGAGGTGATCAGCCTGTTCCCGGCCGAGGACCTGCCGATCGCCAACCGCTACTGAACCCCGGAGGATCGACCGATGGATCCCGGGGGCCCCGCGGCCCCCGGCAGGATGAAGGGATGGAAACACGACCATGGCAGCACCCAAGACGGCTTCCCGCAAGACCGCCGGCGCGAGGAAGAACAGCGAATCCTACCTCCGGATGTACCGCCAGATGGTGCGCATCCGCGCCTTCGAGGACCAGGCCAACCAGCTCTACCTTTCGGCCAGGATGCCGGGCCTGACGCACATGTATTCGGGTCAGGAGGCGGTTGCTGTCGGCATCTGCGAGGCGCTGACCGACGCGGACCGCATCACCTCCACCCATCGCGGACACGGCCACTGCGTTGCCAAGGGGGCAGACTTCAAGGCGATGTTCTGCGAACTGCTGGGCAAGAAGGAAGGGTACTGCCGCGGCAAGGGCGGGTCGATGCACATCGCCGACCAGGCACACGGCAATCTCGGCGCCAACGCCATAGTTGGCGGCTCGATGGGCATTGCCACAGGCTCGGCCCTGACAGCCAAGCTGCAGAAGACCGGGCATGCGACAGTCTGCTTCTTCGGTGACGGCGCGACAGCCCAGGGGCTCTGGTACGAGGTCATGAACATGGCGTCCCTCTGGAAACTGCCCGTTATCTATGCCTGCGAGAACAATGGCTACAGTGAATATACACGCACCGAGGAGATCGCCGCCGGATCGCTGCGGGCCCGTGCCGAGGCTTTCGGCATCGAGAGCTTCGCCGTCGACGGACAGGACGTGCTGGCCGTCAACGACCTGGCGCAGAAACTGGCCGCTCGATGCCGGAAGGGCGAAGGGCCTTTCTTCCTCGAACTGGAGACCTACCGGTATCACGGCCACCACGTCGGAGACATCAACCGCGACTATTACCGCTCGAAGGACGAGGAACAGGAGTGGAAGAAGCGTCGGGATCCGATCACCAACTTCGGCAAGTGGCTCGAGCGGGAGGGCGTCGCGAGCGCCGACGAACTCGTCGCGATCGGCGAAGAGGTGAAGGCGGATGCGGAGGCGGCGGTCGCCTATTCGCTCGCCGCGCCCTATCCCGATGCGGAGGAAGTCGACATGCATGTCTTCGCGGGAGCGGCCTGATGCGAGAGATCACACTGTCGAAGGCAGTCAACGAGGCGATCGCAGAGGAGATGCGGCGGGACCCGACCGTCTTCCTGATCGGCGAGGACGTCGCCGAAGCCGGCACGCCGTTCAAGGTGCTATCCGGGCTCGTGGAGGAATTCGGCACCGGGCGCGTCATCGACACGCCGATTTCCGAGCCGGGTTTCGCCGGCATCGCCGTCGGCGCGGCGATGACGGGGTCGCGGCCGATCGTCGACCTGATGTTCGGCGATTTCCTCTTCCTCGTGATGGACCAGCTCTGCAACCAGGCTGCCAAGATCCACTACATGTCCGGCGGCAAGCTCAGCGTTCCGATGGTGCTGAGGACCAATCTCGGGGCGACGCGGCGCTCCGCCGCGCAGCATTCGCAGTCGCTTCATGCGCTGGTCTGCCACGTGCCGGGCCTGAAGGTGGCGCTGCCGTCCTCGGCCTACGAGGCGAAGGGGCTGCTGAAGAGCGCTGTGCGCGACAACAATCCTGTCGTCATCTTCGAGGACAAGCTCATGTACCAGGAGAAGGCGCAGGTGCCGGAGGAGGAATATCTCGTTCCCTTCGGCGAAGCGGCGATCAGGCGGCAGGGGCGCGACATCACGCTGATCGCGACGAGCTCGATGGTGCAGGTCGCGGAGGCGGCGGCCGACCGGCTGGCGCAGGAAGGTATTTCGGCAGAGGTGATCGATCCGCGCACGCTGGTGCCGCTCGACGAGGAGACGCTGCTCGCGTCCGTCCGGAAGACAAGCCGCGTCATGGTCATCGACGAGGGCCACCAGAGCTTCGGGATCACGGCGGAGATCGCGGCGCGGATCGCCGAGAAGGCCTTCTACCACCTCGACGCTCCGGTGATGCGCATGGGTGCGATGGACGTGCCGGTGCCGTTCTCGCCGGCGCTGGAAGATCTGACGGTGCCGACGCCGGAACGTGTCGTCGAACGCGTCCGGCAAGCGATGCGGGGGGAGCTTTTCCATGCGGCGTGAGATCACGATGCCGCAGCTCGGCATGACGCAGGATTCCGGCGTCATCGTCTCCTGGGGCAAGAAGCCCGGCGACCGGGTCAAGGCGGACGACATCCTGATGGAGGTCGAGACCGACAAGTCGACCATGGAGGTGGAAGTCGGGCATGACGGGTTCCTGGCCGAGGTCCGGGCAGCGGCAGGCGCCGCGGTGCCCGTCGGCGACGTCGTCGCGGTGATCTCCGACGATGCGGACGACGTCGTCACGGAGGTTCAAGACGGGCGAAGCGCAGAGGAAGCTTCCGACCGGGCCGGAAATGCCTCGGAAGAAGGGCCGCCGGCGGCGCGCGAGCCGAGCATCTCCGCGTCGCCGGGAACGCCCGGGCCCGGTCGAGGCGACGGGGCGGATTCCACGGCGCCTGCTCCGCAACCCTCGAAGCCCGGCGGTCGCGGCGACGGACGCATCCTGGCCTCGGCGAAGGCGAAGCTGGAGGCAGAGCGGCGCGGCATCGACCTCTCCCGGCTTGTCCGGCAGGGGCTGCCCCAGCCCTTCCACGTGGCGGACCTGGAGAAGCTGGTGCCCGAGCGGCAAGCCGGCGGCACGAGCCTGAGCGCGCTCTCGGCGACGACGGAACGCTGCGATTTCGAAGCGTTCTGCGACTGGGTGCGGAAGGAGACGGACGGAGGAACGGACCAGGGCGCGATCTGGGCGGCCTTCGCCAGCGCCGCCTGGCGCGCGTGCCTGGGGCTCGACGGACCGGCCGGACTGACGGTGCGCGTCGAAACGCTGGTGCCGATCCCCTCGGGGGTGTCGTATGAAGATGCCGACGTTTCCGGGCTCGGAGGCGTCGCACCGGCGGAGGACGCCGGAGCTCCGGACCTGGTCGTGCTTGACCTGACGGGGACCGGTCTCGCCGACTACCGGTCCGGCGGTTCGTCCGTGCCGACGCTCACGGTGGCGGAGAGCGGTGACACGCTGCGCGTGACGCTCGGCTTCGACGAGGCCGTCCTGCCGGTGGCCAGCGCCGCGGCGCTGCTTTCCGGGATCGCCGGCCGGCTGCGCGAGCCGCTGCGCCATCTACTCTAGCCGCCTCACACCGATCGGGAGGGCCGAAATGAAACACAACCAGCTTTATATTGGCGGTGCCTGGCGCGACGCTTCCGACGGCGAGACGTTCGAAGTCGTCAACCCGGCGGACGAGGAGGTGCTGGCGCAGGTCGCGTCCGGGACCGTCGCGGACGCCATCGCCGCCGTCGACGCGGCCGAGGCGGCCTTCGCGGACTGGGCGGGACGCAAGCCGCGCGAGCGCGGGGAGATCCTTCGCAGGGCTTTCGAGCTCTTCAGCGCCCGGCTTGACGAATTCGCCCGGCTGATCACGCTCGAAAACGGCAAGGCCCGGGCCGATGCGGCAGGGGAGGCGGCCTACGCGGCGGAGTTCTTCCGCTGGTATTCGGAGGAGGCGGTGCGCGCCGAGGGCCATCTGGGCATGGCGCCGGCCTCCGGTGCCCGCATCCTCGTCCACCAGAAGCCGGCGGGGGTCGCGGTGCTGGTGACGCCGTGGAACTATCCGGCGGCCATGGGAACCCGAAAGATCGCCCCGGCGCTCGCCGCCGGCTGCCCGGTCGTCATCAAGCCGGCGAGCGAAACGCCGCTGACCATGCTCGCCCTGATGCCTCTCCTCGAAGAGGCAGGCGTGCCGCCGGGCGTGGTCAACGTCCTGCCGTCGCGCCGTTCCGGAGCCGTGGTCGACGCCATGCTTCACGACCATCGGGTGCGCGTCGTCTCCTTCACCGGCTCGACCGGTGTCGGGCGCAAGCTCCTGCGCGCGGCGGCCGACCGGATCGTCAAGCCGGCGATGGAACTCGGCGGCAATGCACCGTTCCTCGTCTTCGACGACGCCGACGTGGAATCGGCCGCCGACGGGCTGATGGTCGCGAAGATGCGCAATCTCGGGGAGGCCTGCACGGCCGCCAACCGCATATATGTGCATGAACGCGTCGCCGGGCCTTTCGTCGAGAGCTTCGTGCGGAGGATGGCCGCACTCAAGGTCGGGAACGGCATGGACGACGGCATCGACGTCGGCCCGCTCGTCAACGCCGACACGCGCGACAAGGTCGCCGGTTTCGTCGACGACGCCGTCTCGAAGGGCGCGAAGGTTCGGCTCGGCGGAACGCGCCCGAACGGCAGGGGCTACTTTTATCCCCCGACCGTGCTTACCGAGGTGCCCGACGACGCGGAGTGCCTGCGGGACGAGATCTTCGGGCCGGTTGCCGCGATCCAGACCTTTTCGGACGAGGCGGAGGTGATCGCGCGCGCCAACGACACGGAGTACGGCCTCGTCGCCTATGTCTTTTCGGGCGACACGCGGCGCGGCCTGAGGGTCTCGGAGAAGCTCGACTACGGCATGATCGGGCTCAACCGGGGCCTCGTCTCCGATCCGGCGGCCCCCTTCGGCGGTACCAAGCAATCCGGCCTCGGCCGCGAGGGCGGCAAGGAGGGCATGCTGGAATTCATGGAGACCCAATACATCTCGACGGTCTGGTGAGCGGATGAGAGGACCCGTGGCAAGCCCGTCGGTGCGCAAGCGCGCGCTCGACAACGGCATCGATCCGGACCGGCTCGCCGCCGAACTCGGGCGCAGCTGGATCTCGACCGACGACGTGGAGGTGCGGCTGGGCGCGAAAGGCGCCGTCGCCGCGGGCGGCAGCCGCGCGGGCGATCCCTGGTCGGTCGATCCGGCCGGCTTCGGTCCCGGCGAATGGGTCGAGGTCAGTCGCTTCGACCGCCTCGCCGCAGCGAACCTGACCGTCGCCCAGCAGGTCATTCCCGCCGTCACCCACCACGACCGGGCGGACGTGAGTGCTATCGAGGCCTTCCGCCGGACGCTGGCCGCCGAGGCGAGGGCGCGGGGCATCCGGCTGACGGCGCTCGCATTTCAAGTCATGGCGCTTGCCCGCGGCCTCGCGGCCTTTCCCCGGTTCAATGCCATGCTGTCGGCCGACGGCACGCGCCTATGGCTGCGCCATCACGTGGATATCGGCATCGCCGTCGATACCCCGCACGGGCTGATGGTGCCGGTGCTGCGCGGGTGCGAGCGCCGCGGCCTCTGGTCGATCGCCGCGGGCATCGCCGACCTAGCGGCCCGGGCGCAGGCCCGCAAGATACGCCCGGACGAGACCGGCGGAGCCGGCATGAGCATCACAAACCTCGGCGGCATCGGTGGACGGGCGTTCTCGCCGGTCGTCAATCCGCCGGAGGTGGCGATCCTCGGACTCGCGCGCACCTCCGTCGAGCCCGTCTGGAACGGGGAAGCCTTCGTGCCGACGCCGATGTGCCCGATCGACCTGTCCTACGACCACCGCGTCGTCAACGGCGCGGATGCCGCACGTTTCGTCGCCCATCATGCGGGGCTTCTTGCGGAACCCCGCCGCCTCCTGCTGTGACGGCTTGCTTCGCAGGCGCCAGCGAATATCTTCGGCAGCACCGCCGGCGGCATCCGGGCCGCCGGCGCTGCACGAGGAGATCCGACCATGCGCACCATCGATCCCGCCCGCTCTACGCTTCTGATGATCGACCTGCAGGAGCGGCTGGTGCCGGCGATCGACGGGCACGAGGGGGTCGTGGCGAACACCCGACGGCTCCTGGACGCGGCCGCCATGCTCGGCATCCCGGCCGTCGCCAGCGAGCAATATCCGAAGGGCCTCGGCCCTACCATCGAGGCGCTGGCGATCGACCGGGCGGACGTTCTGGAAAAGAGCGAATTCGACGTCAGCCGCAATCCGGGCTTTCCGCGCCTCCTGCCGGGCGAGCGCCCCGACCTGGTCATCGTCGGCTGCGAGGCGCATGTCTGCGTGCTGCAAACGGCGCTCGGGTGCCTCGACGGCAAGCGCAAGGTCTTCGTCGTCGCCGATGCGACCGGTTCGCGCGCGGCCACGAACAAGGAAGCCGGAATAGACAGGATGCGGCGCCACGGGGCGGAAATCGTGACAACCGAGATGGTCATCTTCGAATGGCTCGGCAGCAAGGAAAATCCGCACTTCAAGGCGGTGACGGCGCTGATCAGGTAGCGGGCCGCGCGCCGCCGATCTGCGAATTGAGGTAGTCGACGACCGCGTCGCGTTCGGCGGCCGTCAGCACGCGGGCATCGAACAGCTCGAGGCACCTCATGCCCTCTATGGCCAGGAAAGCGGTGATGGCCGGACGGGGGTCGGTGCATTGCCGGCGAAACTGGTCGACGATTTCTTCCTGGAAGCGACGGATCGGATCGATGAATTCCGGATTCTCGGCTATCGCTGCCAGGATCCCGGACGGTGGCGGCTCGTTGTGGCAACACTCCTGCCGGAACGCCTCGATATAGGCGCGCGCGCAAGCGTTCGTCGGCGTTTCGTCGGCCTTGGCCGCCTCCATGATCGTCTGCCGCATGCTCCTGACGTGGTCTTCGACGATCGCCTCGAGAAGCTTCGCCTTGCTCGGGAAGTGATAGAGCAGCCCTCCCTTCGAGACACCGGCGCGGTTGGCGACGGCCTCGAGGGACATGTGCGACGTGCCCTGTTCCTTTGCGATCTCCGTCGCTGCCGCAAGAATGCGTTCGCGTGCAGGCAGCGAGCTGCTTTCGTTCATCGGCGTTCCTCCGGCGGAGTGTCAGGAGCACCGTGTCCTGCCAGCACCGTCTTATTGACATTACCGTCCAGCCGGTACAGTAATTTGTCAAGCACGGAATTGCGACCCATTTCCGATCCCTTGCGTGTTGGATGGTCGCCACGGAGACCCCCGATCATGGTAAAGCGTTTCATCATCGCGATCGTTCTTCTGGTGCTCGTGTGCGGCGGTATCGTCGGTTTCAACATGTTCCGCGCCAATGCGATCAAGCAGTATTTCGCCACGATGAAGCAGCCGGCGGCGACGGTATCGACCATCACGGTGGAGCCGCAGACCTGGCAGCCGGGGATCGACGCGGTCGGGACCGTCAGCGCGCGCCAGGGCGTCGACGTGGCCGTCGAGACGAGCGGCACGGTCAAGACGATCAACTTCAAGGCGAACCAGCAGGTCGAAAAAGGCGATCTGCTGCTCCAGCTCGACGACGAGGTGGAGCGCGCCGACCTCGCCTCGGCCAAGTCCGCGCTGAAGCTCGCGAAGGAGAACCTGAAGCGTGCCCAGCAACTTGCCGCACAGGGCGTCAGCGCGACCTCCAGCCTGGAGAGTGCGCAGTCCAGCGCGCAGCAGGCCCAATCGCAGGTCGAGAAACTCAAGGCGGTCCTCGACCAGAAGCAGCTGAACGCGCCGTTTTCGGGTACGATCGGCATTCCGAAGGTCGACCTCGGGCAGTACCTGACGACAGGCACAGCCGTCGCCACGCTGCAGTCGCTGCAGACGATGCGGGTCGATTTCACCGTTCCGGAGCAGGAGTTCCCGAACCTCAGGCTCGGGCAGGCCGTCACGGTCGGTTTCACCGACGACAAGCTCGCCTATGCCGGGCAGATCACGGGGATCAACCCGAAGATCGACCCGTCGAGCCGGCTCGTGTCCGTGCGCGGGGAGATCGACAATTCGAGCGGTGATTTGCAGCCGGGCCAGTTCGTCCGGGTGCGCGTCGAACTGCCCGACGAGAAGAACGTCATCGCACTGCCCCAGACGGCGGTAACGGCGAGCCTCTACGGCGATTTCGTGTTCATCGTGCATCACGCCTCGAAGGACCAGAAGAAGGGCGGGGAGGATGCCGGCAAGGCCGCGGACAATTCAGGCGGCGGGAGCGACGCGAAGAAGAAATCCGGCGAGGATCTCGTCGTGCGCCAGGTCTTCGTTCAGCTCGGGCGGCACAACGGCCAGCGGGTGGAGGTCACCAAGGGCGTGAAGGCTGGCGACGTCGTCGTCACGGCGGGCGAGAACCGGCTTTCGAACGGCATGGCCGTCACGATCGACAATACGGTCAATCCGGCGAAGTCCGGCAACCAAGAGGCCGGACTGTGAGCCTGTCCCAGCTGTTCATCAAGCGGCCGGTCCTGTCGACGGTCGCCGCGCTCCTCCTGCTGCTGCTCGGCTTCCAGGGGATATTCAGCCTCGCCGTCCGCCAGTATCCGGAAGTCGAGGAGACTGCGATCACAATCACGACCGCCTATCCGGGCGCCAGCGCGGACGTGATCCAGGGCTTCATCACGGCCCCGATCGCGCGCGCCGTCTCGACGACGGAAAACGTCGACTACGTGACCTCCCAGAGCTCGACTTCGGCGAGCACCGTCACCGTCCACATGAAGCTCGGCTCGAACCCGGACGCCGCGCTCACGGAGGTGATATCGAAGGTCAACCAGGTGCGCGGAAAGTTGCCGAGCGACGCGAAGGACCCGGTGATCGTCAAGGGCACCGGGCGGCAGTTCGCCATCATGTACCTGGCCGTACAGAACCCGAACATGACGCAGGAGCAGATCACCGAGTACCTGAAGCGGGTCATCAGCCCGCGGATGTCGACGATCGACGGCGTGGCGCAGGTGCAGATCATCGGCGAGAAGGACTTCTCGATGCGCATCTGGCTCGACCCGACGCGCATGGCCGCCCACGACGTGACGGCGCCGGAAGTCCTCTCCTCCATCAAGGCCTCGAACTTCCTCGCGGCGCCGGGCAAGACCGAGAACGAGTACGTCGCCCGGGCGATCACCCTGAAATCGACGCTTCAGACGCCCGACAGCTTCGGTGCGCTGCCGGTGCGCTCGAGCGGCGACAGCGTGGTGAGGCTGCGCGACGTCGCCAGGATCGAGCTCGGGGCGGCCGACAACAACACCGTCGTGACCTTCAACGGCAAGCCGGGCACCTTCCTCGGGATATTTCCGACGCCCGCCGCAAACCCGCTCGACACGGCCTCGGGCGTCATCCAGCAACTGCCGGCGATCCAGGCCTCGCTGCCCCAGGGCATGCACATAACGATGGTCTACAACGCCACCGAGCAGATCAGCGCCTCGATCCACGAGGTTTTCAAGACGATCGCCGAGGCCGTCGCGATCGTCGTCGTGGTGATCCTCCTGTTCCTCGGCTCGTTCCGTTCGGTGCTCATGCCGATCGTCACGATTCCGCTGTCGCTGATCGGCGTGTGCTTCTTCCTCTGGGTGATGGGCTATTCCATCAACCTCCTTTCGCTGCTCGCCATGGTGCTGGCGATCGGCCTCGTCGTCGACGACGCCATCGTGGTGGTGGAAAACATCCATCGGCACATCGAGGAGGGCATGCCGCCGATGCACGCTGCCTTCACCGGCATGCGCGAGATCTCGACGGCGGTGCTGGCGATGACGATCACGCTGGCGGCCGTCTTCGCGCCGCTCGGCTTCACCGGCGGCCTGACGGGGGCACTGTTCCGCGAGTTCGCGTTCACGCTCGCCGGCGCCGTCGTCATCTCCGGCCTTGTTGCGCTGACCATCACGCCGACCATGGCCGGGCGGATCCTGAAGCACTCCGACAGCCGCTTCCAGCGGATCGTCGACCGGACCTTCGAGCGCACCGAAGACCGATACGAGCGCTGGGTGTCGGGCTCGCTGAAATACCGGCCGGTGACGCTGCTGATCGTCGCCTGCCTTCTGGGCGTGACCGCCTTCATGTTCTTCAACACCAACAGCGAGCTGGCGCCGGACGAGGACCAGGGCGCCCTGTTCGCGCTGGTCAACGCGCCGCGCTACGCAACGACCGACTACACCCAGATGTACGCCAACGAGCTCGGCAAGGTGACGAAGGGCATCCCGGAAGTGAAGACGCGGTTTTCCGTCGTCGGCCTCAACGGTGCGACCAACTCCGGCTTCTACGTCTGGGCGCTGAAGAACTGGTCGGACCGCACGCGCTCGCAGAAGCAGATCCAGCAGGAGATCCAGGGCAAGATCTCGAAGGTGGCGGGCGTCCAGTCCTTCGTCTTCGCGCCACCCACATTGCCGGGAACAGGCGGCGGCCTGCCGATCTCCGTCGTCATCCAGTCGACGGGCGATCCCGCGGCGGTCTACCGCGTGGCCGACGAGGTCAAGAAGAAGGCAGAGGCATCCGGCAAGTTCATCGTGGTGCAGAATTCGCTGAACTTCGATTCGCCGCAGGTGACGGTGACGATCGACCGCGACCGCGCCGCGGCCCTCAACGTGCCGGTCAGCGATATCGGCACGACGCTCGGCCTCCTCGTCGGCGGCGGCTCGATCGGACAGTTCGACCGCGATTCCAACAGCTACGACATCATCACCCAGGTGCCGCAGAAGGATCGCGCGAACCCCGAAAGCCTGAAGAAATACTACGTGCGTTCCGCCTCCGGCGCGATGGTTCCGCTTTCGGCGCTGGTCGACATAAAGACCAATGCCGCACCGGCGTCGATCGAGCAGTTCAACCAGCTGAACTCGGCGACGATCAGCGCCCTGCCGCTGCCGGGCGTGACGACCGGCACGGGCCTCCAGACGATCGTCGACATCGCCAAGCCGATGCTGCCCGACAGCTTCTTCCTCGATTATTCCGGTCAGTCACGGCTCGAAGTCGAGCAGGGCAACACGATCCTGATCGCATTCATCCTCGCCGTGGTGGTGATCTACCTGGTGCTCGCCGCGCAGTTCGAGAGCTTCCGCGATCCGTTCATCATCATGATGTCCGTGCCGCTGTCGATCTTCGGTGCGATCACCCCGCTCAATCTCGGGCTCGGCACGCTCAACATCTATACGCAGATCGGGCTCATAACGCTGATCGGGCTGGTCACCAAGCACGGCATCCTGATCGTCGAATTCGCCAACCAGCAGCGAGCGGCCCGCGGCCTGTCGAAGTTCGAAGCGGTGGTCGCCTCGGCCAAGGTGCGCCTGCGCCCGATCCTGATGACGACGGCCGCCATGGCGATCGGCGTCGTGCCGCTGATCATCGCGCAGGGCGCCGGAGCGGCGGCGCGCTACTCCATGGGCCTCGTGATCTTCTCGGGAATTCTGATCGGCACGTGCTTCACGCTGTTCGTCGTGCCCATGTTCTACACGCTGATCGCGGAGAACGACGAAGCGTTCGAGCGAAAGCGCGAGCGAGACCGGCGAAACGAGGCGGCCAGCCGTCCCGAAACCGGCGAGGCGGGCGAGGCGCAGCCGGCGGAGTAGGAGCGGGCCGGAACGAGACCCGGCATTCGCATTCCGGCGCTGGTCAAGGCGACGGCTTTTCGCTACAGCCTTCCAATAGGGGCTGCGAGGCTCGGGGTTGGTGGCGCAAGCCGGAGGATTGGCATGTTCGTGAGCTGCGGTGACGCTCTTTTCGATCTCTTCGCCCTGCCGATGGCGGAGGCCGGAACAATCGCGATCGAGGGGCATGTCGGCGGCTCGCCGCTCAACGTCGCCGTCGGCCTCGCCCGGCTCGGCAATGCCACGGGCTATCTCGCCAAGAACTCGACGGATGTCTTCGGCCAGCGCATCGCCGCCTACCTGAAGGAAAACCGGGTCTCGACGGACTTCCTCATCCCGTCGACGCGGAACAGCACGCTGGCGATCGTCGGCACGCGCCCGGACGGCTCGGCCGACTACGGCTTCTACACGGCGGAGACCGCCGATCGCTCGATGACCAAGGCGGAACTTCCGGCAAGCCTGCCGCAAGCCGTCGAATGCCTCCACGTCGGATCCTATTCGACGGCGACGGAGCCGACGGCCTCCAGCCTGCTCGCGCTCGTGCGCAGGGAATCGGGCCGGCGTTTCATCTCGTACGACCCGAACATCCGCCCCAGCATCGAGCCCGACCTCGACCTCTGGCGGCACCAGGTCGACCAGTTCTCCCGGACGGCGCACCTCGTGAAGGCCAGCGACGAGGACGTGAACACGCTCTACCCCGGCAAGCCACTGGAGAACTTCGCCGCCGACTGCATCGCGCGCGGCGCAGACCTCGTCTTCGTCACGCGCGGCGGGGAGGGTGCGCTGGGCTTCTCGTCGGACGGCCGGAGCGCCTCCGCACCCGGCGTGCCGGTGCAGGTGGTCGACACCGTAGGCGCGGGCGACACCTTCCAGGCGGCGAGCCTGCACTGGCTCTCGGCGGCCGGCTTCCTTTCGATGAAGAGGGCGGCCGAGGCGGATCTCGAGACGCTCATGAACTTCGCCATCGCGGCGGCCGCCGTGACCTGTTCACGCCGCGGCGCGGACCTTCCGCGCATCGAGGAAGTGCCCGTCCCGGCGAAGGATCACCGCCCATGAGGCTTCCTGTCACAGCCATTGGTGACGAGGGCCTTTGCGGCGGGGTGCATGTGTGCGTCGCAAGGAAGGATGCCTGATGAGCGAAGCTCCCGCACGGCTGCTCTTCTTCGTCGACAGCGCTGACAGGCAGGACTGGGAGAGGGTCGCGCGGACCGGCTGGCTCGCCGGCGCGACCACCAACCCGACGCTGCTCGAACGTGCCGGCCTCGACTGCTCGGTCGCCACGGCGCTGGACCTCGTGCGAAGCGCGGAAGATCTCGGTTTCAGGGAACTGCATATCCAGAGCTGGGGAGAGAATGCCGCGATCCTGAGCGACCATGGGCGCGCGCTGGCATCGATTTCCCCGATCGTCACGGTCAAGATGCCGGCCACCGACCAGGGCGTCGACGCTGCGCGCCGGATGAAGGCCGAGGGCTACAGGGTGACGCTCACGGCCTGCTATACCGTGCGGCAGTGCGCCGTCGCCCGCGGGCTCGAACTGGACTACGTGGCGCCCTACTACGGCCGGATGATCGAGGCCGGCATCGATGCCGACCGGCGGCTCGACGGCATGAGAACGGTCGCCCAGGGCAGCGGGTTGCGGATACTGATCGCCAGCCTGCGGACCGGCGACCAGCTCGACGGACTGCTTTCGCGCGGGTTCGACACCTTCACGCTGTCGCCGGCCCTGGCGCAGGACATGCTCGCCGATCCTCACTCCGCCGCCGCCGTCGCGGCTTTCGAGAAGGCGACCGCACGGCCTGCGGGCGCGGATGGCGCTGCGGTCAGGCCCGGCGCTTAAACATTCCGCAAGGCTGCGCCGCTAGGGTCGCCGGCATCCCGTTCCGGAACCCTTCCAAGCCCATGGCCGGCAAAGAGAAAAAGCAGAGACGGTTCAAGCTTCCGCGCAAGACGCTCCTTGCCGCGAGCGGCGTCATCGTGCTCCTGCTGACCGCTTCGGCGGCGGCGACCTACGTCTTGGGCGGGACCGACTTCCTTCTCGGCCGAAGCGCGGAGGTCTACGGCGTCGAGTGCAGGCTCATCGACACCGTCGCCTTCGACCATGGCGGCGAACGCTGGGTCCGGCGGTTCGTAGCGGTCGGGCAGACGTCTCCGGCCGGCCGGCTGCGCACGGCGGTGCGCGTCGCCGAGAGCACGGCGGAGAGCGAGCGGGCGGACCTCGTGCTCGTTGTCGCGGTCGACCGGAACGGGCCCGCCAGCCGCGTGCTCATGCGCGATCACGCCGTCGGCGCCAGGGTCGTCTATGCCCCGCATCCCGCCCGGGTCGCGAATGTCGACGTACCTTTCAGCGCGAGCTACGTCGACGCCGATCCCACGCCGGAGGGCGGTTTCTACGGAAAGTTCGAGGCGCCGTCGCCGGCCGAACTCGACGCGATGGCCGCCCGGATGAAGAAGCCCTATGGCTGCGCCACGCCGAAATCGCCGGAAAAGGCGAAGGAATCGCACGGGACGGAGAAGAAGCCGGCCCATGGCCATGCCGCGGCCCACGGCCACGGCGGCTGATGCGGCCCGAGCCGGATCGCCGGCGCGCCTATTCCTGATCGGGCCGCGTCTTTCGCGCGGGGAAGAGGATCACGTCCCGGATGGACGGCGAATCGGTGAGCAGCATGATGAGCCGGTCGAGACCTATGCCGAGGCCTCCCGCAGGTGGCATGCCATGGTCCATGGCTTCCAGGAAGTCTTCGTCGAGCACCCGCATTTCCTCGCCGCGCGCCTGCGCCTGCTCCACCTGCTCGACCATGCGGCGGCGCTGCTCCACCGGATCGTTGAGCTCGGAGAAGGCGTTGCAGATTTCCCAGCCGTTTATGTAGGTCTCGAATCTCTCGACGAGCCGCGGCTCGCCCGGCACCTCCTTGGCGAAGGGAGATATGTCCTTCGGGAAATTGACGACGTGGGTCGGCTGGACGAGCGAGGATTCGACCTTCTCCTCGAAGACGAAGGCGAGGGCCTCGCCCCAGGTCATGTCCGGCTCGACCTCGAGGCCGAGCGCCGTCGCGGCATCGCGTGCCTGCGCGTCGGTTTCCAGGGACAGGAAGTCAACGCCGGTCGCTTCCTTCACTGCGTCGGGCATCGGCAGCCGGCGGAACGGCGCCCTGAAGTCGATGGTCTTTTCGCCGAAGGGCAACTCGGTCGTGCCGTGCAGCGTCGTCGCCAGATGCGAGAACATCCGCTCGACGAGATCCATGATGTCCTCGTAGTCGGCGAAAGCCCAGTAGCATTCGAGCATCGTGAACTCGGGATTGTGCCGGGTCGACACCCCCTCGTTGCGGAAATTGCGGTTGACCTCGAAGACCTTGTCGACGAGCCCGCTGACGAGCACCCGCTTCAGGTAGAGTTCCGGCGCGATGCGCAGAAACATGTCCATCTTGAGGGTGTTGTGGTGCGTCCTGAACGGATCTGCGGTCGCCCCGCCATAGACCGGATGGAGCATCGGCGTCTCGACCTCGGTGAAGCCGTCGTCCTCCATGAAGCGGCGCACGCCGGAAATGATGCGGCTGCGGTTCCTGAAGCGGACGCGCGCATCCTCGTTGCTCATGATGTCGAGATAGCGCTTGCGGTAGCGCGTCTCGACGTCGGCGAGCCCGTGATACTTCTCGGGCATCGGCTTCAGCGCCTTCGTCAGCATGACGATGTCGCGGGCGTTGACGGTCAGTTCGCCGCGCTTCGTGCGGCGAACTTCGCCGGTCACCCCGACGATATCGCCGAGATCGATCAGCGGCAGCAGGTTGCGTGCTTCCTCCGAGGCGATGTCCTTGTGGGTGAAGACCTGGATCTTGCCCGAGGCGTCATGGATGTCCATGAACATGCCCGAGTTGCGCGAGGAGTGGACGCGGCCGGCGACGGTCACGATGTCTCCGGTCACCGTGTCAGGCTCGATGCCGGCGTATTTTTCCGCCAGTTCGCCGTTTGTGATCGTGCGGTGGAAATGCGCAGGATAGACGTTGTCCAGCATCTCGCGCAGGCGAGCCAGCTTCTGCTCGCGCACCTCGGTGGCGTTCGAGGAAAGGGCAGTCTGGTCGGTGTCTGCTGTCATCTTCAGGTCTTCCGGTGTCATTTCTGGTTTGTCCGGCGGTTCAGCCCGCTTCCTGTCCGGCAGCCGCCTTCAGCACGGCGATGGCAGCCTTCAGGCGCTGGCGCACGACCGCACGACCAAGAAGCGCCATGGAATCGAAGAGCGGCAGCGAGCGCGCGCTGCCGGAAACCGCGACGAAGAGCGGCGGCAGCAGGAGGCGCAGCTTGCGGTCCGTCCGCTCTGCCATGGCGCGCAACTCCGCCTCGATCGCCTCGACCGTCCAGTCGGGCAGCTTCTCCAGTTCCGGCAGTACCGTCTCGATGATCTCGAGGCAGTCGGCGGGCGTCGTCTTCTTGATCCCGGAGAAGGCGTTGGCCGTCAGTCCGAGGTCTGCCCTGAACATGAAGGCGATCAGGTCCGGCAGGTCGCCGAGCTTGGTGATGCGCGAGTGCGAGAGCCTCAGCGTTTCCTTGAGCTTTCCACCCTCCGACGCCCAGGCGAGCACGCGGTGGAGGAACTCGTCCTCCGGGATCTTCTCCCGCATCCAGCGGCCGTTCAGCCATTCGAGCTTCTGGATGTCGAAGACGGCGCCGCTCTTCGACAGGTTGTGAGGGTCGAACTTCGCGGCGAGTTCGTCCATGTCCATCAGTTCCTCGCCCTCGCCGATCTGGATAAAGAGCAGGCCGAGGAAGTTCATCAGGGCTTCCGGCAGGTAGCCCTCCGCGGAGTAGTAGGAAATCGAAGTCGGGTTCTTGCGCTTGGAGAGCTTCGACCTGTCGGCGTTGCGCATGAGCGGCAGGTGGATGAACTCGGGCTTTTCCCAGCCCAGATAGTCGTAGAGCAGGATGTGCTTCGGCGTCGACGAGACCCACTCCTCGCCGCGCGCGACATGGGTGATCTTCATCAGGTGGTCGTCGACGACGTTCGCCATGTGGTAGGTCGGCATGCCGTCGGCCTTGAGGATGACCTGCATGTCGACGGATTCCCACGGGATCTCGACCTCGCCATACACCCAGTCCGTGAACTTGCAGGCGCCCTGCGCCGGGATCCTCATGCGCACCACCGGCACTTCGCCGCCGGCTTCCTTGGCGGAAATCTCTTCGGCCGTCAGGTCCAGGCAGTGCCCGTCGTAGCGCGGCGGCTCGCCGCGGGCGCGCTGGCCCTCGCGCATCCTCTCCAGGCGCTCCTGCGTGCAGAAGCACTTGAAGGCGTGTCCCTTCTCGAGAAGCGCATCGACGTGCTCGCCGTAGAGATGCTTGCGCTCGCTTTGCCGGTAGGGTCCGTAGGGACCGCCGACGTCCGGGCCTTCCGCCCAGGAGAGTCCCGTCCAGCGGAGCGCCTCCAGAACCTTCTCCTCGTATTCGCGGGTCGAGCGCGAGGCGTCCGTGTCCTCGATGCGCAGGACGAACTTGCCGCCCGTGTGGCGGGCAAACAGATAGTTGAAGAGCGCCGTATAGGCGGTGCCGACATGCGGTTCGCCGGTTGGCGACGGCGCGATGCGCACGCGCGTTTCTCTTTCTGCCATGGTCCCTGGTCGTCCGGTCGTTGCTGGCGCGCCGTCCCGTCGGACATTGCCGTCTCTGTCGAAACCGGCGGCACCCGTTCCGTGGCAGCACCCTGTGAAAATCCCGCCGAAACGCCGGATATCCGGCGCTCGGAAATGGCTCGCGTGGCCGCCATAGGCCACATTCGACCAGTGCCGTCAAGGGTCGCCTCCCGCCAGCCGGCTCCGCCGCGCGCCCGTGGCGATTTTTTGCCCCGCATCGCTTCGGCGGTTGATTTCGGAGAGGAATGGGTTCAGGTCACTGCATCGTTGCAGTAACTTCTTTCCAGAGACTATCGGGAGCTTTCCATGACCGATGCAAACACCGACGCCAAGGCCCTCGCAGCACGGTTTCCCGCGGATTTCCTGTTCGGCGTGGCGACCGCCTCCTATCAGGTCGAGGGGGCGGCGAAAGCGGACGGACGGAAGCCTTCGATCTGGGACGCGTTCTCGAAGATGCCGGGCCGTGTCCACGAGCGGCACAACGGCGACGTCGCCTGCGATCATTACAATCGCCTGGAGGAGGACCTGGACCTCATCGCCTCGCTCGGGGTGGACGCATACCGGTTCTCCGTCGCCTGGCCGAGGATCGTCCCGGACGGCACAGGCCCCGTCAACGAGGCGGGCCTCGACTTCTACGACCGGCTCGTCGACGGCTGCAAGGCACGCGGCATAAGGACCTTCGCCACCCTGTATCACTGGGACCTGCCGCTGGCGCTGATGGGCGACGGCGGATGGACGGCGCGCAGCACGGCGGCGGCGTACGAACGCTATGCGCGCACCGTGATCGCGCGCCTCGGCGACCGGCTCGACGCGGTGGCGACCTTCAACGAGCCGTGGTGCTCGGTCTGGCTCTCGCACCTGATGGGCGTGCATGCGCCGGGCGAGCGCAACATGGAGGCGGCGCTCGCCGCCCTGCACACGACGAACCTGGCGCACGGGCTCGGGGTCCAGGCGGTACGCGCCGAGCGGGCGGACCTTCCGGTCGGCATCGTCTTCAATCCGATGGCCATCCTTCCCGCCTCCGACACCGGGGAGGACCGGGCGGCGGCCGGGCGTGCCTTCGACTTCCACAACGGGGCGTTTTTCGGCCCGATCTTCGCCGGTGCCTATCCCGAGGCCTTCCTCGAGGCTTTCGGCGCACGGATGCCAAAGATCGAGCCGGGCGATCTCGCCACGATCGGCCAGAAGCTCGATTTCGTCGGCGTCAACTACTACACGCCGCTGCGCGTCAGCGACGACCGGACGGAGGGGGCGGAGTTCCCGCGGGCGAAGACCGCTGCCGCGCTGCGCCCCGAAAAGACCGACATAGGCTGGGAGATCGATCCGGGCGCCTTTTCCCACATACTGACGGAGCTGGACCGGCGCTACGACCTGCCCGACATCTACATCACTGAGAATGGCGCCTGCTACAACATGGAACCGGACGGCAATGGTGTCGTCGACGACCAGCCCCGCATCGACTACCTGAACGACCATCTCGGCATCGTCGCCGATCTCGTCGCCAAGGGCATGCGGATCAAGGGCTATTTCTGCTGGTCTCTGATGGACAATTTCGAATGGGCCGAAGGCTACAGCATGCGGTTCGGCCTCGTCCATGTCGACTACGAGACGCTGGTGCGCACCCCGAAGAAGAGTGCCTCGTGGTTTGCCGAACTTGCGAAGGCGCACGCCGGCATGCGGTAAGCCAGTGCTCTTGACCCAGACAGATGGTATCCATCTGTCTGGGTCGCACCACTAGGCACTCGTCGCGACGGCCCTGCGTACCTCCGGCGCGACCTTCGTCCCGAAGAGCTCGATCGCCTTCAGCATCGCGGCATGGTCGATGACGCCGATCGCCATCTGCAGCATGAAGCGGTCGAGTCCTCCGAAGATCTCGTGGTGGGCGAGAATCTTGTCGGTCAGTTCGCTCGGGCTGCCGAGGAAGATCGCGCCGGTCGGTCCGCACATGGCGTCGAAATGCTG
The DNA here is from genome assembly GCA_963760965.1 of uncultured Alphaproteobacteria bacterium. Classification (GTDB taxonomy): domain Bacteria; phylum Pseudomonadota; class Alphaproteobacteria; order Rhizobiales; family Rhizobiaceae; genus Pararhizobium_B. Next base: position 381,464 of record CAVXEW010000007.1, on the reverse strand, counting down.
GCGCGTCATCGCCGGGAAGCCGCGCTCGCGTCCGATGCGGTTCATCACCTCGGCCTGCGGCAGGTAGAAAGTCTCGATGGCTTCGGCCCTGGTCCCTGCGACGAAGCCGTGGACGCTGATGCCGGTCTTCATGCTTGCCGGATCGTGGTCCGGCCGCGCCTCCGTCGCCTGGCGGTAGACGTCGAAGAGGGGAGCGAAGCGCCGCGGTTCGCCGCCGATGATGGCAAGGACCAGCGGTAGGTTCAGGCGCGCCGCCCGGACCACGGAATTCGGTGTGCCGCCGGCAGCGATCCAGAGGGGGAGGGAACCGTGCACGGGCCGAGGATAGACGCCGCGGCCCTCGATCTTCGGCGTGTGCCTGCCGCCCGGCCACGTGAGCCGCTCGCTGGCGTTCAGCTCGAGCAGCATGTCGAGCTTTTCGGAAAACAGCGTCTCGTAGTCGTCGAGGGCGTGGCCGAAGAGCGGAAACGATTCGATGAAGGAACCCCGGCCGGCGATGATTTCCGCCCGCCCGTTCGTCAGCCCGTCCAGCGTGGCGAACTGCTGGAAGACCCGGATGGGGTCGTCGGAACTCAGGACCGAGACGGCGCTCGTCAGCCGGATCGATTTCGTGCGCGTCGCGGCTGCGGCAAGGGCCACCGCCGGCGAGGAGACGGCGTAGTCTGGGCGATGGTGCTCGCCGACGCCGAAGAGGTCGAGCCCGACCTGGTCGGCGAGCTCGATCTCCTCGACGAGGTTTGCGAGGCGCCGCGGTGCGTCGACCTTCTCGCCGGTGACCGGATTCGTACCGACGTCGCCGAATGTGAAGAGCCCGAGTTCCATCGTAGCGTCCTTCCTGCTCCGTTTCGCGAGGATTGGGCGGAAATGGTGACTGAGGACGAGCGGCGCCAATCTCCGCCGGTGAACAGTCCTTCCACCCTCAGGCCAGGGTGAAGCCTTTGGCGAAGGGGTCGCGGTCGTCGATGAAGATCGTGTTGAGTCCGGTGATCACCGCCCAGCCGGCGATCGAGGGAACGATGGCGTCGCGGTCGCCGACCTTCGCGCGGCCCTCGATGCGGCCGTGGAAGAGCGAGCCGATGATGCTTTCATGAACGAAGTCCTCGCCTTCCATCAGTTCGCCGCGCGCCGCCCGGTGCGCCATGCGGGCCGACGTGCCTGTTCCGCAAGGCGAGCGGTCGATCGCCTTCTCGCCGTAGAATACGGCGTTGCGGGCGGTGGCCCCGGCGACGGTCGGACGGCCGGTCCACAGCACGTGCCGCAGGCCGCTGATCTCGGGATGCTCCGGATGGACGAAGCGGTAGCGGGCGTTGAGATCGTCGCGCAGGAGCGGGCTCCAGCGGACGAGGTCGAGCGCGGAAACGTCGGCGATGTCCGAGAAGGCGTCCTGCGGCTCGACGATGGCGTAGAAGTTTCCGCCATAGGCAACGTCGACGGTCAGGTGGCCGAGACCCGGGACCTCGGCTTCGAGCCCGGTCGCGTGGACGAAGGACGGTACGTTGGTGAGCCGCACCTCGGTTACATGGCCGCCCTCCTGCCTGTAGCGGGCGACGACCTTGCCGGCGGGCGTGTCGATTTCGAGGACACCGGGCGTCCTGGGCTTCACCAGCCCGTGCTCGATCACGAAGGTGACCGTGCCGATGGTGCCGTGCCCGCACATCGGCAGGCAGCCGGACGTCTCGATGTAGAGGAAGGCGATGTCGCAATCCTCGCGCGTCGGGGGATAGAGGATCGTGCCGGACATGATGTCGTGGCCGCGGGGCTCGAACATCAGGCCGGTGCGGATCCAGTCGTATTCCTCGACGAAATGCGCGCGGCGTTCGATCATCGTGGCGCCGCGAAGCTGCGGCGCGCCCCCGGTGACCACGCGCACCGGATTGCCGCAGGTATGACCGTCGATGCAGAAGAAGGTGTGGCTGGCCATGGTCCGGCTCCTTTCAGAAGCGGTCTGGACGATAGGGAGCGAGATCGATCGGCGGGCGAACATCCTCGACGATCGCCCTGACGATGAGGGCAGTCGCGACCGACTGCGTCAGTCCGAGATGGCCATGGCCGAAGGCGCAGACGATGTCCCCGGCGCCGGGCAGTGCACCGATCGCGGGCTTGCTGTCCGGAAGGGAGGGGCGGAAGCCCATCCATTCCCTGCCGCCTTCGGTCTTGAGGTCCGGGAGAAACTGCTTGGCCTTTGCGAGCATCGCCTTGGAGCGGGCGAAATTCGGTGGCAGGTCGAGGCCGGCGAGTTCCACCGCGCCTCCGACGCGAACGCCGTTCTCGAGCGGGGTTACGACGAAACCGTGGCCGGGGAAGACGAGCTGGCGGCGGATGTCGCCGGCGCCGACGGGCAGGGTCGTGTTGTATCCCCGCTCGGTCTCGAGCGGCATGCTGAGCCGGCTGACCGTGCGCATGAGGCGGTGCGACCAGGCGCCGGCGGCGATCACGATGCGGTCGGCGGCGAACGTGGCGTCCGCGAGCTGGGCCTCGGCGCGGCCGGACGGGTTGCGCGCGAGCCGGAGGACGTCGCCTTTCCGGAAGACGGCGCCGCGGGTTTCGGCATAGCGCCAGACGGTCCTGGCAAGCTCGTGCGGATCGGACACGGTCTTCCAGTCCGGCACGAAGGTGGCGCTGACGAAGTCGCGCGACAGGCCGGGCTGGTAGTCGGCAATCTCCCCGCCGTGCAGGTGCCGGAAGGCGATGCCTGCCCGCTCGCAGGCGGCCCAGCCTTCGAGGCTCTCCTTGAATTCGGCTTCGCTCTGGTAGAGCTCGATCGACCCGTCGTGGCGGATCATGTGGCTCGCACCGATGCGTTCGTAGAAGGCGACGGCTTCCTGCCGGCCGAGCGCCATCATGGCGCCCTGCGCGGTGGTGGCCTCAGCGTACCGGCGCGTGCTGCTGGCGCGCCAGAAACGGTAGAGCCAGGGCGCGATCTTCGGCAGGTAGCTCGGCCGGATGCTCAGCGGCCCGAGGGGGTCGAAGAGCCATTTCGGCGCCTTCCTCATGATCCCCGGCGACGCCATCGGCAATATGTCGGAAAAGGCGAGGGCGGCGGCGTTGCCGTAGCTCGCCTCCAGCGCGATGCCCTTGCGGTCGACGAGCGTGACGTGCCGGCCCGTCTCGGCGAGATGCGCGGCGATCGTGACGCCGATGATTCCGCCGCCGATTACGAGGATGCTGTCGGAGCCGCCTTCGTGCCGCATGGGGCCGTCAGCCGCCGATGTGCCGTTTGCCGCGCCTCTCGGCAAACTCGACCTGCCGATGACGCTGGCGATAGCGTTCCCGGTCCTCCTCGCTGCGTACAGCGTGGCAGCGCGGGCAGGAGACGCCTTCCTCGAACAGCGGCGAGGCGGTCTCCTCGGCTGCCAGCGGGTGCCGGCAGGCGCGACAGAGAACGTGTTCTCCCTCGGCGAGGCCGTGGGTGACGGAGACGCGCTCGTCGAAGACGAAGCAGGCTCCTTCCCAGAGGCTGTCTTCCCGCGGAACTTCCTCGAGATATTTCAGGATGCCGCCCTTCAGGTGGAAGACGTTCTCGAACCCTTCGGCCTTCATGAAGGCCGTCGCCTTCTCGCAGCGGATGCCGCCGGTGCAGAACATGGCGACCCTGGGCTTCCCGACGAGGTCCCGATGCCGGCGAACCCAGTCCGGGAAGTCGCGAAAACTGAGCGTTCCCGGATCGACGGCGCCACGGAAGGTACCGATGGCGACCTCGTAGGCGTTGCGGGTGTCGATGACGACGGTGTCCGGATCGCGGATCAGCGCGTTCCAGTCGCCCGGCTCCACATAGGTGCCCGCCGACCTCGCCGGGTCGATGCCCTCGACGCCCATCGTGACGATCTCCTTCTTCAGCCGCACCTTCATGCGCAGGAAGGGCATTGCGGCGGCGCGGCTTTCCTTGTGCTCGAGGCCGGCAAGGCCCGGCTGGGCGCGCAGGAAGCCGAGGACGGCGCGGACGCCGGCGTCGGGCCCGGCGATGGTGCCGTTGATCCCCTCGGAGGCGAGCAGCAGCGTGCCGAGCACGCCGCTTTCGCGACAGAGTTCGGCAAGGGGCTCCTTGAGGGCGGAATGTCGCGGCAGCCGGGCGAAATGGTAGAGCGCCGCCACGAGCAAGCCACTCCCGCGCTCTCGCGGATGGTCGGATGATCCTGGCTTCATGGGACGGAGATAGCGGGTCTTCGGCCGCGGCGCAATCGCCTTGCCGCCGGGCGACCGGGGACGAGGCGTAGGCATGAAAAGCGGCCGTGCGGCGCCAAGCGCCTGATATCGTTCGGTTCGCGCGCAATCGACCGAATAATGGCTCCGACTTTCGTCACCGGTGTGCGGGAGCGGCACATGCTTGGCGCCGCACCGATCAGCGATCCGAAGGAGACGATGCGATGTCGACCAGTGAACTTTGCGAAGCGATTTCTGCCGCTGCCGCCAGCGAGGGCGTCGATCCGGCGGCACTGGAAACCGTCGTCGAGATCGAGAGCGGCGGCCTGGCAATCGTCCTCGTCGACGGCCGGCCGGAGCCGCCGATCCGGTGGGAAGGCCATTATTTCGACCGTCTCTGCAAGCCGTCCGTCCGGGCGCTCGCAAGAAGATCCGGTCTCGCCTCTCCGCGGGCCGGCGGAGTTGCGAATCCCCTGTCGCAGGCCGGCCGCTGGGCGATGCTCCGGCGGGCCGCCGCGCTCGACCGCGACGCCGCCTACCAGTCCGCCTCCTGGGGCGTGGGGCAGGTGATGGGGGCGCACTGGCGCGCACTCGGCTATGCCGGCGTCGACGAACTGGTGGCCGAGGCGCGCTCCGGAGCGGAGGGACAACTTCGGCTGATGATGCAATTTCTCCGCCATGCCGGTCTTCTCGACGCATTGAAGCGCCGGGACTGGGCCGGCTTCGCGCGCGGCTACAACGGGCCGGACTGGCGGCGAAACGGCTACGACGAACGGTTGCGCCGGGCGTTTGCGGCCTGCAGCGCGCGCCGCGGCGGCGCCGGGGAGACGGCCGCCCTTGCCCGCGGTTCGGCCGGAGACGACGTCGCGCAACTGCAGCGCAAGCTGGCCGCCGCCGGCTTCAGGCTCCGCGTGGACGGCCGTTTCGGATCCGGAACGGAAACTGCGCTCCAGTCCTTCCAGCGCGCGAGCGGACTGGCGCCCGACGGAATTGCCGGTCCGCGGACGATGGAAATGCTTTCCCGGCGGTCCGCGCGTTCCGGCCTGTTCCGGCTGGCCGCTCTCGCCGGAAAGGTCGCGGGGGCCGTCCGCCGCCTGCTCAGGAACGGGGAGGCGAACGATCCGGCATCCTGCCGCTGAGCGATGGACATCGCGGCCCGCAGGGACTAAGCCGGCGCTCTAGCTCCATAATGTTGCGGCAGGCGATCATGGTCAGGAAATCCGAAACGCTACTTTCCATCCTCAAGCTCCAGCCGGTGGTGCCGGTGCTCGTCGTCGAGGATGCCTCGACGGCCGTTCCGCTGGCGCGCGCGCTGGTGGCCGGCGGGCTCAAGGCGATCGAGATCACGCTGCGCACGCCGGCAGCCCTCGACGCGATCCGCGCCGTGGCCGACGAGGTCGAGGGGGCCGTGGCCGGCGCGGGAACGATCCTCGACGCGCGCCAGTTCGCGGAGGCAGAGGACGCCGGCGCGAAATTCATCGTGAGCCCGGGCACGACGCAGGAACTCCTCGATGCGGCCCGCGGCTCAGACGTTCCGCTGCTTCCCGGCGCCGTAACGGCGAGCGAGGTGATGGCGCTGCGCGAGGAGGGATATTCGGTGCTGAAGTTCTTCCCCGCGGAGCAGGCCGGCGGCGCGGCCTACCTGAAGTCGCTTTCCTCGCCGCTCGCGGGCGTCAGCTTCTGCCCGACGGGCGGCATTTCTCCAGGCAACGCCGCGGACTACCTGTCGCTTCCCAACGTCGTGTGCGTGGGCGGATCGTGGGTGGCTCCGAAGGAGATGGTTGCGGCCGGCGACTGGGACGGCATCACGGCGCTGGCCGGCGAGGCCTCGAGGCTCGGCCGCGGCGGCTTCGTCATCTAATTGCCATTGCGGGCGGGCAACACTGGCATCCGGTCCTTCGATCGCAGCCAGAGGAGGCAGAGCCCGCAATGTTCGATCCCAAGCAGCTTCTCGACCAGCTTCTCGGTTCAAGGGTGCCAGGCACGGACAATACGGTGCGCGAGGCCGGGTCCAGGGCAGTGGATGCGGCGGAACGCAATCCGCTCGCGGCCGGCGCCATCGCGGCCATCCTGCTCGGTACCGGCCCGGGCCGCAGCCTGACGACATCGGCGCTGAAACTCGGCGGCCTTGCCGCCATCGCCGGGCTCGGCTACCAGGCATACCAGGACTATCAGCGGGGCAACCGGCCGGGCAGCGGCGAGCAGGGAGGCGATCCCTCCCGGCTGCCGGGACAGGGCGAGAGCGCCTTCCATCTCGACCAGCAGGCGGCGGATCCCGATTTCGCGCTGTTGCTCGTGCGCGTGATGATCGCGGCGGCGGCGGCCGACGGGCACATCGACGCTGCCGAGCGACAGAGAATCCTCGGAAAGCTGAGGGAGACTTCGCTGGATGCGGAAGCCCAGGCGTTCCTGCAGAACGAGATCGACGATCCGGCCGGCTTCGACGTCATCCTCGCGGCGGCGACGTCCGACGAGCGCAAGGTCGAGATCTACACCGCGGCCCGCATCGCCGTCGATCCGGATACCCGGGCCGAACGGGGGTACCTGGACCTGCTCGCGGGGCGTCTCGGCCTGCCGGACAAACTGATCGAACACATCGAGGCTACCGTCTCGGCAGCCAAGACGTAGCGCAATTCTTTCCGGCCACGGGAAGAACAGGGGGTAGACCTTCCTGCCATCCGAAGGTTAGCTTCGCCGGGACGGGTCGCGTTCGCGCGCCGCAGCGGATGCATCCGCATCCGCGAACCCCGGAAGGAAGCCAATGGCGAAGCGTACCCCAGTTCTCGCAGCGTTGATTGCCGGGATGGCAGGCATCGGGCCGGCGACCCTTGCCTGCAGCGCAGCCGATCTTCCGGCGGCGCCGGCGGAGAGCCCCGCCGCGCCGCAGGCGAATGCGGGGCACTGGGGTTTCGAGGTGGGTGCGATCGGCCTTGCCAGCCCGAAATACGAGGGTTCTGACAAGTACCGGTTTCTGGCCTTTCCCATCGTGATACCGCACTACTACGGCGACAACTACGACCCGAACGAGCGCTCGCGCTTCACGTTCCGCGGGCTCGACGACATCCGCTACGCCGCGCTGCGGTTCGGCAACCTCGACATCGGCCCGCTCGCCGGATACACGTTCGGGCGTGACCAGACCGACGCGGCGAGGCTCAACGGGCTCGGGAACGTCGACGGCGGGCTGATCCTCGGCGGCTTCACCGCCTATCACTTGGACCCGTTTTTCATCGACGCAGCGGTCGGTAGCCAGGTCACGGGCGACGCCAGCGGCAGCTTTACGGTCAAGGCCGGCGTCGGCGCGGACTTCAAGGTGACGAACCGGCTGACGCTGTCGCCGTATCTCAGCACGACCTACGCCTCGGCCGGCTACATGAACAACTATTTCTCCGTGACGCCGGCCCAGAGCGCCGCTTCGCTCGCCCACCTCGCGCCCTTCGACGCCGGCGCCGGCTTCAAGGACGTCTCCTTCGACCTCGGCGCGACCTACCGGCTCACGCGGCGCTGGAACGTTCGCGGCTCGGCCGGCTATTCCCGGCTGATCGGCGATGCGGCCGACAGTCCGGTCACTGCGGACGCGAACCAGTTCTCGGCCATGGTCGGGCTCACCTACACGTTCGGCCGCACCGACTGACCGTCGGGGCCCCGCAAGCGCCGGCCGAAGCCAGCGCCCTCACGGCGCCCGTTCGGCCAGGAAGCCGGCGATCCGGTCGATTGCGCGGGCGATGTTTTCTTCCGAATTCGCATAGGAGAGGCGGACGTAGCCTTCTCCGAGGATGCCGAAGTCCGGCCCGCCGATGAGCGCGACGCCGGCTTCATCGAGCAGCTCGGATGCGAGTTTCTTCGCCTTCCAGCCCGTCCTGGAGACGTTGGGAAAGGCGTAGAAGGCGCCCTTCGGCGTGGCGCAGGTGACGCCCGGCAGCCTGTTCATTCCGGCGACGACCAGCTTGCGGCGCCGGTCGAAGGCGGCCATCATCGCCTCGACGGCGTCCTGCGGACCGTCGATCGCGGCGATGCCTGCGAACTGGCTCGGGGCGTTGACGCAGGACCAGCAATTGACGGCGAGCTTGCGCACGTTGTCGTAGAGCCCGGCCCCGGCGCCGCCTTCCGGCCAGATCGACCAGCCCATGCGCCAGCCGGTCATCGCCCAGGTCTTGGACCAGCCGTTCAGCACGATCAGCCGGTCGCGGATCGCCGGGAAAGCGAGCAGCGAGGTGTGGGAGGCGCCGTCATAGGTCATGACGTCGTAGATCTCGTCGGAAAGCACGGCGACGTGCGGATGGTCCTCCAGGCCCTTCACGAGCCTCTCGATCTCGTTGCGCGGCGTGACGCCGCCGGTCGGGTTGGCGGGCGAATTGAGGATCAGCAGGCGCGTGCGCGGCGTGATCAGCGACAGGGTCTCCTCCGCCGAGAAGGCGAAGCCGTTCTCCTCGCGCACCGGCACCGGAACGGGCGTCGCGCCGGTATATTCGATCATGGAGCGGTAGATGGGGAAGCCCGGGTCGGGATAGAGGATCTCCGCGCCCGGCTCGCCGAACATCACGATCGCCGCATACATGGTCGGCTTCCCGCCCGGCATGATCATGACCCGCTCCGCCGACACCTCGATCCCCGTCGTCGCCAGAGTGCGGCGGACGACTGCCTCGCGTGTCGCGAGCAGGCCGTTCGCGGGCGTGTAGCCGTGGTGGCCGTCCCGGAGCGCCCTGACGGCCGCCTCGACGATATGCTCCGGCGTCCTGAAGTCGGGCTGGCCGATGCCGAGGTTGATCACGTCGCGTCCGCTGCGGGCCAGTTCCGTAGCGCGGGCGAGAACGGCGAAGGCGTTTTCCTCGCCGATCCGTCCGAAAGCCGGGTTGGTCGTGAGCATAGGCCTTTTCCTCCGCGCGTCCTGTTGTGTTTTGTGCCGAACTCATGTCCTATCCGCCACGAAATTTCAAATGGAAGCAGGGCATGACCGATCTCAGCGACTGGAGGGGATGCGAGCGGCCGGCGCGGAAGGCCATGGAAGGCCGGTTCGTCCGGCTGGAACCCTTGAGCGCGGCGCGCCACGGCGACGAGCTCTTCGCCGCGTCCAGCGTGCCGGACGCCATGGAGCGCTTCGCCTGGCTGCCGGACTATCCGCCGGAGAACCGCGAGGCCTTCCAGCCGTGGCTCGAAAAGGCCGAGGCGAGCGCCGACCCGATGTTCTTCGCAGTCATCGACAAGGCCAGCGGGCGGGTCGAGGGGCGCCAGACACTGATGCGCATCGACGCGGCCAACGGCGTCGCCGAGATCGGCAACATCTACTGGGGCCCCGCAATCTCCCGCACCCCCGCGACGACTGAGGCCTTCCATCTCTTCGCGCGCCACCTCTTCGACGATCTCGGCTACCGGCGCTACGAGTGGAAGTGCAACGACGCCAACGCCCCCTCCAAGAGGGCGGCCCTGCGCTTCGGCATGCAGGCCGAGGGGCTCTTCCGGCAGCACAGCGTCGTCAAGGGGGCCAACCGGGACACGGCCTGGTTCTCCATGATCGACGGCGAATGGCCGCTCAACCGGGCTGCCTTCGAAGCATGGCTGTCGCCGGGCAATTTCCACGGTGACGGACGCCAGAAGCGCCGCCTGGAGGAGATCAGGAACGAACTGGCGGGGCAGCAGGCTTGAGCGATCCGCACGAGACGAGGTCGACGCTGGTCGCCGCCTCGGCCATCTTCATCTTCGCCGTCGGCGGCTGGTTCGTCATGCCGCCGCTGATGCGCTGGCTCGGCGGCACGTTCTCGCCGTTTATCGCCTTCGCGGTGGCGGTCCTCTACGTTGGCGCGTTCTTCGGTATCTTCTGGCTCAGGGGGCGCTACCAGAGATCGCGCAGGCGATGAGAATCAGGCGTTTTTCCTGAACCATTCCGACAGGTAGTCGACGAAGGCGCGGACCTTCGCCGGAAGGTATCGCCTGTGGGGGTAGATCGCGTAGATGCCGCGGTCCCGGGGCGTGAATTCCCCGAGGATGGAGACCAGTTCGCCCGACGCGATGCGCTCGCGCGCGACGAAGTCGGGCACCACCGCCGCGCCGAGGCCGGCGGCCGCCGCCCGCATCGAGGCGATGGGGCTGTTGACCTCCATGCGCCCCTTCACGCTGACGGTGAAGCGGCTGCCGTCGGAAGGATCCTCGAAGCGCCAGTTGTTGAGTGTGCGGCTGTTGGTGTCGACGATGCAGGGGATGCCCGACAGGGCGCCCGGATGATCGATCGGACCGTGCCTTCGCACGAAGTCCGGGGTGGCGCAGACATCGAGCCTGAACGGCCCGAGCTTGCGGGCGATGAGGCCGGAATCCTCCAGGCTGGTGATGCGGATGGCCACGTCGAGGCCTTCCTCGACGAGGTCGACGAAGCGGTCGTCGGCGAAGACCTCGAGGACGAGGTCCGGGTGGGCCTCGCCGAAATCGACGAGCGACCGGCCGATCTCTGCATCGACGAAGGTGCGCGGGGCGGAGATCCTCAGCCGGCCCTTGAGATCGGAGTTGTTCTCGCGCACGAGATCGGCGAGGTTGTCGATCTCCCTGAGGATGTCGGACGCGGTGCGGAAATAGGTGTGGCCTGCCTCGGTCAGCGAGAACTGGCGCGTCGTGCGGTTCAGGAGCAGTGCGCCCAGTTCGTCCTCCAGCTCGCGGACGTACTTGGAAAGCAGCGCCTTCGAGCGGCCGACCTTGCGCGCCGCGGCCGAGAAGCCCTCCGCCTCGACCACGTCGATGAAGGCGCGCATGCGGGTGAGCGTGTCCACGGGGTCAGCCTTCCTTCGCCAGCAGCCGGCGGGCGACGTCGATCAGGGCACGGTCGCTGAAGCGCGGCCCGATCAGCGAGATGCCGAAGGGGGCGCCTTCGTCCGTTCCCAGCGGCACGGTGACCTGCGGCAGGCCGGCGAGGCCGGAGAGGCAGAGCAGCCGCAGTGCGCGCGCACGATAGTCCTGCTCGGCCTGCCCGTCGCTGGTGGCAAGAGGGGCGGCGGCCGGCACGGTCGGCAGGACCAGAAGCCCGTCGTCGGCGAGCAGGTCCTCCAGTTCGAGGGTGAAGGCGCGCCGCTTCTTCAGTTCCCCGGCATAGCCGTCGACGGAGATCGTGCTTCCGAAGAGGAAGCGCTCGCGCACGGCCGGCGAGATCCGGCGTCCTGGCATTCCGATCCATGCCCCGTGGGCGGCCCAGGCCTCGACCGCCTGGATCACCCGGAAGCATTCGTAGCGGTCATCGACGTCGAGGGTCGAGAGAACCGCCGGCTTCGAGGGGCCGAGCAGAGCCGCAACCCTGGCGGCCATCGCGGCGTAGGACTCGGCAGAGTTGACAGCTGTCAACGCGTCGAGGTCGGGCAACCTGAAGAGCCGGCCGAAGCGGTGTTCGCTCCGCGGAAGCAGGATGTCGCCGACGGTGGCGTAGAGATCGACGTCGCCGGCGAACCAGCCGAACGTGTCGAGGCTCGGCGCCAGCGGCATCGTGTGGTCGAGCGGGATCAGGCCGTGGCTGGTGCGCAGGCCGGTCAGGCCGCAGAAGGAGGCCGGGGCACGCACGGAGCCGCCCGTGTCCGAGCCCGTGGCGATGTCTGCGAGGCCGCCGGCCACGGCGGCGACCGAACCCGCGGAGGATCCGCCGGTGAAACGCTCCGGCGCGCGCGGGTTGATCGCGCGGGGATAGAAGGCGTTGTTGCCCATGAGCGAGAAGCAGAGTTCGTCGCAGACGGTCTTTCCGACGATTTCCGCCCCGGCGTCGACGAGCTGCTGGACGGCATGGGCGGAGACCTCTGCCACGGGGGCAGCGTCGAGCCTGTCCGGCAGGCCCCAGCCCGACCGCATGCCCGCCACGTCGCAAATGTCCTTTACGGCCAGCGTCCTGCCTGCCAGCGGCCCGGGTTCGCCCCGACCCTCGGGCGGCGCCAGGGGTGCGTGTTGCGTGAAGGCGTTGAAGGGATCGTCCCGCATCGTTCGTTTCCAATTCCTGAACGATGCAGACCTTCCGTTCAATGCACGAAATTTTCAAGGCTTTCACGAAAAAACCGCTTGATTGCGAATCGCTAATTCCCTATTTCTCGCGCTGCCCAAAGTCGCACGTGCCTGTGGGTGTCCGCCGAACCCTCGATATGGTGAGGAACTCGGTAAGGTACCTGGAACTAACCCCTCCAGTCGCTTCTCCGGCCAACCGGAAAAGCGAGGACATCTTGAAGCAACGACGGTGCGGGCCTTTCTGGTGTCTGCCGGCTTTCCAACAGCCGGGGTTACTGAAGAGGCACACCTTCATTGCCGAAAGTGCGGTTGGGAAGATCCCATCCAATCCAAGGCAGACAAAGCGGACAGACGCTTTTCGGCGTTCGTCCAATCGTCGCGTCGAGCGTTCGCATGGTTCCGGGGTCTCCACCGGCTGGTTCCATTCGCATGGTCGCACGCCCTTTGTCATCCGGCTGACGCCGGGCATGGAATGGGAACAACCCGATGGCCACCGACCGTATCCTCGACTTCATCCGCACCCGCCGTCCCGACGGCCCCTGCCTCGTCGTCGACCTCGACGTCGTCGCCGACAATTACCGTGCCTTCGGGAAGGCGCTGCCCGACAGCCGGATATTCTATGCGGTCAAGGCCAATCCGGCGCCGGAGATCCTGTCGCTCCTCGCGGGCCTCGGCTCGAATTTCGACACGGCTTCGGTGCGCGAGATCGAGCTGGCGCTCGAGGCCGGTGCGACGCCGGACCGAATCTCCTACGGCAACACGATCAAGAAGGAGCGCGACATCGCGCGCGCCCACGCGCTCGGAGTGTCCCTCTTTGCTGTCGACAGCCACGAGGAAGTCGAGAAGATCGCGCGCGCGGCTCCGGGCGCCCGGGTCTTCTGTCGCGTGCTGACGAACGGCGAGGGCGCCGAATGGCCGCTGTCGCGCAAGTTCGGATGCGTGCCGCAGATGGCCGTCGACGTGCTTGTCTACGCCCACCAGCTCGGCCTCGCCTCGCACGGCGTGTCCTTCCACGTCGGCTCGCAGATGACGCAGCTCGGCGCATGGGATGCGGCGCTTTCTGATGCGAAGTACGTCTTCGACAAGCTCGCCCAGCAGGGCATCGTCCTGAAGATGGTCAACATGGGCGGCGGGTTCCCGACGAAGTACCTCAAGGACATCCCGACCGCGCAGGCCTACGGGCAGGCGATCTTCCACGCGCTGGTGAAGCATTTCGGCAACCAGCTGCCCGAGACGATCATCGAACCCGGCCGCGGCATGGTCGGTAACGCCGGCGTCATCAAGGCCGAGGTCGTGCTCGTCTCGAAGAAGTCGGACAATGATGCGGTTCGCTGGGTCTTCCTCGACATCGGCAAGTTCGGCGGCCTTGCCGAGACGATGGACGAGGCGATCCGCTACCCCATCCGCACGGCGCGCGACGGCGACGAGATGGAGCCCTGCGTGCTTGCCGGACCGACCTGCGATTCGGCCGACGTGCTTTACGAAAAGACGCCGTATCCGCTGCCGGTTTCGCTGACCATCGGCGACGAGGTGCTGATCGAGGGGACGGGAGCCTACACGACCACCTATTCCTCGGTCGCGTTCAACGGGTTCGAGCCGCTCCGATCCTACGTGATCTGACCGTCCGCCGCATGGCGGGAGAGGTCGCACACAAAGGCGGCGCGGGCCTTTTCCCCGCGCCCCGACACCCGGACTCCACCATTTTTGACGTGAAGGACCAGGCCGATGGCCGCTCTTCTCGAAATCGCAGCCAGGGCCGGGGCGTCCGGCCTCCGGATCGACGCCGAAACCGCCGCCGACATTGCCGCCCGGGAGGCGCTGCTCGACCGGGTCATGGGCCCTGCGCGCCGCACCAAGTCGTCCGAGAGCCTGCGCCGTGGCCATGTTCCCGCCGAGGGGCTCGCCTTCGTCGCGCGCGACGGGGAGGGGACGGTCGTCGGAACGGTGCGCCTCTGGAACGTCGCGGCCGGCATAGACGGCGAAGGTCGCCCGGTGCCGGCGCTGCTGCTCGGTCCCCTCGCCGTCGACCAGTCCCGGAAAGGGTGCGGCGCGGGTTCGGCGCTGATGCGGCATGCGATCGCCGAGGCATGCCGGCTCGGGCATGGCGCCATCCTGCTCGTGGGCGATGCGCCCTATTACCAGCGCTTCGGCTTCTCGGCGGATCCGACCGGCACCCTGACGATGCCGGGACCCTTCGAGCGCGGCCGCTTTCTGGCATTGGAACTCGTCGCGGGAACGCTCGCCGGCGCCGCCGGCGTGCTCGTGCCGACCGGCCGCCGCAGCGCTGACGATCGCGCGGCGCTTGCCGCCTGAGTTTTCTATCCGGGGGGCCGGGATCAAGGTTCTTCGACAAGATCTTGCGCGTGAAAACATCGGCGTTTGAACGATTTTCCGGTGCGGTCGCGGCACGAGGTGAGGTGGACGTCGTGCGCGATGCCGCTGTCGATGGCGAGGCGATCGTCTCGGCTTTGAGCGATAGCCTGGCAAAGGCGGCTTCGACCTGATCGCCGACACTTCGGTGGATACGGCTTCGCTCAGACCTTGTAGAGCATCCAGTCGTTGTTCTTGCGTGGGCTTGCGACGGGCGCGTAAACCTCGGTTCGGTTCCTGCCGGCCGACTTGGCGGCGCGCATGGCCTTCATCGCATTCTCGACGATGCCGGAGGCGTCGGTGCCGTCTTCCTGCATGCAGATGCCGAAGGACAGCGTGGTGTGGCCGAGCGAGACGTTGTTGAGCGCGTTGACGAGCGGCGTCATGGCTACGGCGACCCGGATCTGTTCGCAAAGGCGGAAGATGCCGCCGGCATCCGTGTGGTCGAAGATGAAGCCGAACTGGCCGCCGCCGGTGCGCGCCGCCATGAACGATCCGTCGACGTGGCGCTCGACGATGCGCGCGACGTGGCGGATGAACTTGTCGCCGATCGACGTGTTGTGGCGCTGGTTGATGGCCGAGAAGTTGTCCATGTCGCAGATGGCGATGCCGGTGAGCGCCGGCTCCTCGCTTTCGTAGAGTTCGATGAGCTTGCGGTTGAAGGCGCGCCGGTTGGCCAGTCCCGTCAGCGTGTCGATGTACTTGCGCTGTTCGAAAGCCTGCAGGTCGCCGGCGACCTTTTCCAGGCGCGAGGACTGCTGGGCCGCCTCGTCGGCCATTTCCTGGCCTTCGCTGATCTTCTGCGCCGTGGCGGCGGCAATCGTGCGGACGGCGTCGTCGACGACGGAGGGCCGCTCCACTGGACCGCTCTTCAGGCGCTTCGTCGTCTCGTCGAGCAGGCTGCCGAAATATCTGAGCGACGACGTCTCGTGGCGGACGAGCCGCATGAAGCTCTCGAGCTCCTCGCGCACCGTGGAGGAGGAGCTGTTCAGCACGTCCTGCTCGTGGTGGTGCGGCAGGTATTTCCGGCCGAGTTCGTCGAGCGCGGACTGCGAGCGGTCGTCGCCGAGTGCGAGGAAGTCGCGCGTCAGTTCCGGACGCGTGCCGGACATCGCCTCGTAGACGAGCTCGTAGTTTCTCGGCAGGCCGGAAATGCCCATCTGGTGCATGGCACCGGCGACCTTGTAGAGGATGCTCATCGTGCCCGTGTTTCGCTGTGTGTTCATCCGCGATAAACCCTGTCCCCTGGCCGGCCTCCACACATCATGGCGGGCCATGAAGAACGTCTAGCAGACCTTCGTGCCAGCCCGGTTAATTCAGTTGTTTGTAATTTAATGAAAAGGCCGTTCTTTCCGGCTCCGGCGCGCGTTGAGACCTCGATCTCGATCTTCATACGGAGGCGGCGCGGCCGGACGGCGTCGCTCCTCGCCACTGCCGGCAGGCCCGTTGCTCGAATGGCGAGGTCCGCGATAGCCTCTTGCTTTCCCTTCCGAGCCGTCGCGGGCTGACATAAGTTCTTCCCGCAACCAGAGACCGAGGGACAATGGACGCTCGACATGTCGTGCTTTCGGGCTGCTCAGGCGGCGGAAAGTCCACCCTGCTCACGGAGTTGGAACGCAGAGGTTTCGCCGTCGTATCGGAACCCGGTCGCCGTATCGTGGAAGAGGAGCGACGTGGCGATGGAGGAGCGCTCCCCTGGATTGATCTTGCCGCTTTCGCGCGCAAGGCCATCGAGGTCGCCGCCGCTGACCGGAGGCGCATGGCACGCGAAACGGGCCGGGTCTTCTTCGACCGCGGCCTCGTGGATGCCGCCGTCGCGCTCCAGCATGCGACGGGGCAGGCAGCTTCGGACGTCCTTGCCCTGCATGGTCGCTACCATCGGCAGGTCTTCCTGACGCCGCCATGGGCGGAGATTTACCGGACCGACGGAGACCGGCAGCACGATCTGGCGGATGCGATCGCCGAGTATGACCGCCTGCTGGCCGCCTATATCGAGCTCGACTACGAACCGGTCATCTTGCCGAGGATCGGAGTCCGTGAACGGGCGGACCTTGTCCTGCAATATCTCCGCTGACGATCCCGGCCGGTACCTGCAGGCAGAGGGCGGTCGGGGGACGGTGCCGCCCGACGCCAGCCCGTCCCGGGGCGGCGTCCAGACCGGCCGATGACGACGAGGCTTTGACGGCTTCTGTCTCGCTGCCGCCTTTCCTATCCGGCGAGGTCGACCACGCCGCAGTCGCCGGCTTCCGAGCCGAAGGCGAGGCGGCGGCCGTCGCCGCTCCATGCCATCGAGGAGATCGCGCCCTTTCCCGGCCGGCGCAGGAGGACTTCCTTCGCGTCGGCGAAGCGGGCGGCGAGGACCATGCCGTCGCCGTAGCCGATCGCGACGACGTCCTCGCCGGGATGGCAGGCGACCGCCGTTACGGTCTGGTTGCCGCGGGTGCCGAGCTCGAGCGGGGCCTTGCCCATCGGCCCGTCCTTGCCCTGGAAGGGCCAGAGGATCGCCGCCGGCGCTCCGGAGGAGGCGAGCCACCTGCCTTTCGCCGACCATGAGAGCGACTTCACCTTCGCAGGGTATCCGGACATGCGCATGTGCCGGTTCTCGGCGCCCGGCTTGCCCTCGAGCTTCCAGCCGTGCAGGGCGTTTTCCTGCATGGTGGACACCACGAAGCGCCCGTCCGGCGAAAAGGTGACCCCGGTATGGGCACCCTTCCACTCAAGCTCGACGGGCGGCGCGTTCGTGGAAATCCAGTGCAGTGCGACGCCGTTGTAACGGGCGAGCGCAATTCGCAGGCCCTTCGGCGCGAAGGCGAGGCCCTCGACCGTCCGGGCCTCGGCGAATTCCTTCATGGTGCCGTCGTCGAGACGGACATGGGCGGTCCGGCCGGTGGCGTAGCCTGCGGCGCCCCTGGGGCCAGCGGCGATCGCCGGTATCCACCTGCGGCCGGCGGAGGCGAGTTCTGCGACCGTGCCCTGCGCGTCGACACGGGTGAGGCGGCCGTCCTCGCCGCCGCACAGGAGTGCCGAGCCCGCCCGGTCGACGGTCGCGGCGAGGAGCCCGTCGTTCGCCTCCGCGACCCGGTGGCCGCCGGACAGCAAGTGGACCGTGCCGTCCGCGAGCGCGAAGACCGGCGTCTCGCCGAGGAATGCGGCCGCGACGCAGTGGCCGTCGAGGTCGAGGGGGGCAACGGTCGGCATCGCGCGAACTAGGCCTCGCAGGCCTTGAAGGTGCGTTCCAGCTTCTCCCGGTCGAGGTCGCGGCCGATGAAGACGATGCGGCTCTCGCGCGGCTCTGCGTCCTTCCACGGGCGCTGGTGGTCGCCCTCGATGATCATGTGAACGCCCTGGACGACGTAGCGGTCGTCATCGCCGGCAAAGGCGACGATGCCCTTCAGGCGCAGGATGTTCGGGCCGTCCAGTTGCGTCGTCTTCTGGATCCAGGGGAAGAATTTCTGCGGGTCGAGCGGGCCGGCCCTGAGCGAGATCGACTGGACCGTGGTGTCGTGTATCGGCGAGACCTCGCCGTGGTGATGGTCGTGGTGATGGTCGTGGTGATGGCCGTGATGGTCGTGGCCGTGATGATCGTGCCCGTGATGATCGTGGTGATGATCGCAGTCGGGACCGCAGACGTGGTCGGGGTCCTCGTGGTCGAGGAAGTGCGGATCGTTGTCCAGCGCGCGCTTCAGGTCGAAGGCGCCGCGATCGAGGACTTCCGAGAGGTCTATGCCGGCGCGCTCCGTGCGGTGGATGCGGGCCGAGGGATTGATCGCCCGCACGGTGGCCTCGACGCGGGCCAGTTCCTCCGGCGTGACGAGGTCCGTCTTGTTCAGCAGCACGACGTCGGCGAAGGCGATCTGGTCCTCCGCCTCGCGCGTGTCCTGAAGCCTGAGGGGCAGGTGCTTCGCGTCCACCAGGGCCACGACGGCGTCGAGACGGGTGCGGGCACGCACGTCGTCGTCCATGAAGAATGTCTGGGCGACGGGCGCGGGATCGGCGAGCCCCGTCGTCTCGACGACGATCGCGTCGAAGCGGCCCGGTCGGCGCATAAGGCCCTCGACGACGCGAACGAGGTCGCCGCGCACCGTGCAGCAGACGCAGCCGTTGTTCATCTCGTAGATTTCCTCGTCGGATTCCACGATCAGGTCGTTGTCGATGCCGATCTCGCCGAACTCGTTGACGATGACGGCGTAGCGCTTGCCGTGGCTTTCCGTGAGGATGCGGTTGAGAAGCGTGGTCTTGCCCGAACCGAGATATCCGGTCAGGACGGTGACGGGGATCGTGGTCGCCCCGGCCTCCAGAACTGTGTCGCTCATGATTGGCTTTCCGTTTCGTGCTGCCGTTTCATGCCGGCCGCGCCGGGGCGGCCGTTCGGTTTCGGCGTTGATATAGGCCATCCCCGCCGTTCATGCCACCGCGATGCCGCCGCCTTGCTGCGGACCGAAGCCGGGCGAGAGCACTTCAGGCCGGCGGGCGGGCCTCGTCGGCCCTGTCGAGATGCGCGAGGTCGAAGCGATGGACCTCACCGAGGAGTTCGACGAGCCCCGCGAGGGCGTGGGCGACGATCCGCTCGCCCAGGGCGGCCGTCGCCGCGGCGGCGTTTCCCGCGGCGCCGTCGGGATTGAGGTCCCGCATCTTCCAGCCGAAAGCGTGCGGGCCGTAGGCCCTGAGGTGGCGGTTCGCGCCGATCAGTTCGCGCTGGAAGGAGGGAAAGTCCCGTGCGCGATCCATGGCGACACGTCCGGGTGCCAGCGCCAGCATGACCGACGTCTCGATCGCGCCGGCATGGATGTCGATGGCCTTGTCGCCGGGTTCGATCAGGCCCTCGGGCACGCCGAACCGCGTCCAGCTCGTGGCGACGGCGAGCATCGAGAAGCGCACCCGCGCTTCCGTGGCGACGATCGTCGTCAGCGGCGAGTTTCCGCCGTGGGCGTTCAGCATGACCAGCTTGCGGATGCCACGGCGCCGGACCGCTCCGGCGATCCCGAGCCATCGTTCGACCGCCTCGTCGTAGCGCAGCGAGCGGGAGCCGGGGAAGTCCAGGTGCTCCGGAGAATAGCCGACCGGTTCGACGGGAAGCAGTTCGACGGGAAGCCGGCCTTCCACGGCCGCGGCAAGCCGGACGGCGAGCGCTCCGGCGATGATCGCGTCGGTCTCCATGGGAAGGTGCGGGCCGTGCTGCTCGTACGCCCCGAGCGGCAGGATCGCGATGGTCTCTTGGTCGGGCACGGTCATCTTCCGTCCTTGCACGGGATCGTATGAGTTCCTTTGGCCTTCGTGTATCATGAGCGCGCGAAGCGTGTCTTCGGGGGAGCGGACCACGGCCGGCCCCCCTCGTGCGTCTTCGGCTGCGAGGGCGGGGCTTCCGAAGATGCGAGGTGACGACATGGCCGGGAAGGGCAAGAAGAGCGAGAGAAAGAAGAAGTCGGCGAGGAAGGCGCAGGACGACCTGTTCGGCGCCATCAACCAGGTCGCCCGTTCGACCCGCGGACTTCTCGCGCGTCAGCTGGCGGCGTCCGGGCTGTACGCCGGGCAGGATGCGCTGATGCTGGCCCTCGACACGCAGGACGGTCAAACGCCCTCGCAGATCGCCACGCGGCTCGGCGTGCGGGCCCCGACGATAACCAAGACGATCAACCGGCTCGCGGAGAAGGGCTTCGTGCGCAAGTCGGCCTCGGAGATCGACGGCCGCCTGGCCCATGTCCATCTCACCGAGGAGGGGCGGGCCGTCATCGAGGCGATCCGCGCCGCCGTCGAAGCGAGCGAGACGCTTGCGGTGGAAGGCCTCAGCGGCAAGGACGTCAAGACGCTGGTAAAGCTGTTGAGAAAGGTCGACCGGAACCTGCATTCCCCACAAGGTGCGGATATCCCTGACAAAGCGGATGCCGGTGCATGATTGCAACGCGGCTTTCAAATGTTTAATTAAAGTCTTTAAGCCGCTCGGCGGAGAGCGGTGTGCAAGGCTCGAGGGATATCGTGGCGCAGAAAGTCAAGCTGTCGACCATCGCCGAAACGCTGGGCGTCTCCACTGCCACGGTGTCGCTGGCGTTGCGCGACAGCCCGCTCGTGGCCGATGCGACGCGCGAGAAGATCAAGGAGAAGGCGCGCGCGCTCGGCTACATCTACAATCGCCGCGCGGCGAGCCTCAGGACGTCGCGGTCGGGCATCATCGGGGTCGTCGTGCACGACATCATGAACCCCTTCTATGCCGAGATCCTGCGGGCGATCGAGAGCGAGCTCGACCGTAACCGGCAAACCTTCATCCTGTCGAACCACTACGATTTGGTGGAGAAGCAGCGCAACTTCATCGAGACGCTGCTGCAGCTCGGCGGCGACGGCGTGATCATGTCGCCGGCGATCGGCACGCCGGCGGAAGACATCCGGATAGCCGAGGACAACGGCATGCCGGCGATCCTCGTGGCCCGCGCGGTCGACGACGTCGACGTCCCGACCTTCCGCGGCGACGATGCCCATGGCATCGCGCTTGCCACGAACCACCTGATCGGGCTCGGCCACCGCTCCATCGCCATGGTCGGCGGCACGGACCAGACCTCGACCGGGCGCGACCGCTATCGCGGCTATGTGGAGGCTCTGAGGAAGGCGGGCATCGAGGTCGATCCGGACCTCAGGATTCCCGGGTCCGCGAACGAAGCAGGGCGGCTTCGAGGCGGCGGTCAATTTCCTGTCGATGCCGCAGAAGCCGACGGCGGCCGTCTGCTGGAACGACCTCGTGGCCATCGGCCTGATGAACGGCATCGCGCGCGCCGGCCTCGTGCCCGGACGCGACGTGTCGGTGACCGGCTACGACGACCTCGAGGAGGCGTCCATCGCCACGCCGGCGCTGACGACCGTGTGGAACGGCCAGGCCGACGTCGGCCGGGCGGCGGCGCGCGCACTCCTTGACAAACTGAACGGATCGTCCGAACCAAACGGTCTGCACCTCGTTAAACCGGAGATGCGCATCCGCCAGTCGACGGGGCCGCTCCGCGCCTGAAAACGCAATCTTGTCAAGGATTTCAATCGTGAGCACCAGCCAACGTCCCCGGGTCCTGGTTCCCGGAAGAATTCATCCCCATGTCCGCGAGCGCGTCCAGGAAGAGTTCGACGAGGTCGCCATCGACCGGTCCGACCCCGGACTGATCACCGCCGAGCTTGCCGGCACCGTGCGCGGCATCGCAGCCTCGACCCGGATCGACGCCGCCTTCATCGACGCGCTTCCGAAGCTCGAGATCGTCGCCAGCTTCGGCGTCGGCTACGACGCCATCGACGCCGCCCACGCGGCGAGCCGCGGCATCGTGGTGACCAACACGCCCGACGTCCTTTCCGACGAGGTCGCCGACACGACGATCGGCCTGCTGCTCAACACCCTGCGCGAGCTGCCGCGGGCGGAAGCGGCACCTGAGGGAGGGCCGCTGGGCGAAAGAAGGCAACTATCCGCTTACGAAGCTCACGCTCAGGGGGCGCAAGGTGGGCATCTACGGGCTGGGGCGGATCGGCATGGCGATCGCCCGGAGGCTCGAGGGCTTCGGTGTCCAGATCGCCTATCATTCCCGCAACAGGCGGGACGACGTCTCCTACGCCTATGCCCCGACGCTGGAGAAGCTGGCCGAGACGGTCGATACGCTGATCGTCATCGTGCCGGGCGGGGCCGCGACGGAGAAGACGGTCGACGCGAAGGTGCTCGCCGCCCTCGGTCCGGACGGCGTCGTCGTCAATGTCGGCCGGGGCACGACAGTGGATTGCGACGCGCTGGCGGCGGCGCTGAAGGACGGCACGATCGCGGCCGCCGGCCTCGACGTGTTCCCGGACGAGCCCAATGTGCCGCAGGAGCTCCTGTCCCTGCCGAATGCCTGCCTCCTGCCGCATGTCGCCTCGGCTTCCGAGCACACGCGCACCGCCATGGCGGATCTCGTCGTCGACAACCTCGCCAGCTGGTTCCGGGACGGGCACGCGCTGACGCCGGTTGCGGAGAGCCGGGGGCTGGCGAAGAAATAGGGCCTGCGCTCCCGCGGTACGGCGCTCGCGGCAACCGGCCGCCGGATCGGGTTCAGCCGGCTGGCGAAACCCGGGATCAGTCTTCCTCTTCCTCGAGCTCCAGCTTCGGGTTGAGGAAGGCCATCGCGGCCCTGTACCTCTTCCCCCCGAGGCACAGGCTCCCTTTGCCGGTATCCACGATATTCAGAAAGCGCGCGAAGCTGCCCTCCCCGTATTTCCTTTCGAAGGCGGCTTCCAGTTCATCCATGCCGGGCCTGCCCGTGAAATAGGCACGCTTCAGGAGATCTTCGCCGCCGTCGAGCTTGCCCGCCAGTTCCCCTACCACCCGGACGGCCCGGGAGTAGCCGTCCATGGCGCGGTCGGCCCGTTGCCTCAGGCGTATTTCCAGTCCGCGACGGTTCTCGCCATAGGTTGCATCATATTTTGCCTGGCGATGCCTGGTGTAGAGCCTGCCTGCGAAGTACTGGGTGACACCCTCGTCGAAGGCATTGCCGTACGCGGCCCTGAATTCCGTGTCGCTGCAGGCGTGATGCGCCTCGTGAAGCAGGGTGTCGGTCGAAAGAAAGCATCGGACGACGTGAATCTCCTGCTTGTCGACGTCGTATTCTCCCGAGTCCGGCAGATTGAGCCGGCAGAGCTGGGAAACGACATGCGTCGAGCTCGTGTAGCTGGTGCTCCGCGAGCACAGGTCGCGCGAGGCCGGTGACAGGAGGCTCCCGTATTCCCTCTCCATGATGTTGTCGATTTCATGGGGGGTGAACTGGTTCCGGCCGACTTCCAGGTACGGTTCGATCTCCTTGTGGGTGAACAGTTTCCTGAAGCTCGAGGCGCTGACATATTCGCTGCGCTCCAATCGCGCCCGGTGGAGGGGTACTCTCCTCGACATGCTCTGGCTGCGCCGGGCTGCATCCTCCATGAGCGCCGCGAACTGGGTCTTCGTCGCTTCGCGAATGTCCCTCGATACGCCCCTGGACGACGCCAGGGACCATTTGCCGTCCCTGAAGACGACCTCCCGGTCGTCCTTGGCCGAAGCTATGCGCGTATATTCCTTGAACGTAATCTGTGGCGCCGGCCGCTCCTCCGCGATGCGAAGGCGCCTGACCCCGCCCGAAATCGTTCTCGACGTCCGATACGCCGAAAAGGCGAACGACCGCTGTTGCCGAAAAATGTCGTCGATTTCCTTCGCCACACGCGATGCAGTTTTCTGAAGATTTTGACTGTGAAGCGCCATGAACCGCGAAGACATAATAAGATCTCTCTGAAATAAATAATTTTATTATACGGCGATAGCAGAGTTTGATCACTTGGGATGTCTCGAACGTGACAGCGGGGACAATGTCCGGCGACGCCGATTCAGTGGCGAAGTAACATTTGAGACAGCATAACCGAGCAATTAATTTTATATCGATCAAACAATCTTATTTATCTAAGCGGGGTCCGCCAATGCCGTTGAATTCGTCCGGAAAGGTGAAATCTCTCAACCTGCCGAATGCCACGAGGCTGGTCGAGCAGAAGCGCGGGAGGATCCTTCAACGCCGAATGGCGCCGGTCCTTCGGAACTGGCATGGAAGAGGAGCGTTCTCCAGTGCCGTTCAAGGCACTTCGAACGCCCGACCGGCGCCGCAGGTCACGTTTCGTCAATACGCGCGCATCGTCGCCGCTGAAAACGGCGAAAAGGTCATATACAAGAACGGCAAATGGCGTCTGGCGTCACGGCGGGACAAGATTGCCCACCATGCAAGGATCCGGACCGGCGTCGGTGATTCCGGGGATGTATTCGCCGACAGCAAGTCGCAATTCATGTCCTTCGCAAATGAAGCCATAACCGACGCGGGCAAGAAGGACCGCATCAAGCGGAACCATTTCAAGGAAAGTCTGGAGCACTACGGCGTTGACGCATATATTTTCAAGTCGACGCTCGGGGAGAAGGAAATCGGTGATTTTCTCAGTAAAGGAAAATCTCAATTTTCACTGCGCGATGCCGTGAATATCATGGTCCATAATTATTCATCCTATATAGATTTTATTGCTAAAAGCCACGAGGATTTGATAAAAACGCTGAGATACAACAAGATTAATGCCCTGAAAAGGATAAGAAATCTCGATTTTCCCGCCATGGGCAGGTACAATCCAGAAACCCGGGAAATAAATATCCTGGTGGATGTGATTTCAACGAATACGCTGATCCATGAAGTCCATCATGCCTACAGCTCACCGGAATTCTGCGAGGAATACGGGACGGCCATAGATGAAGGCGTGACAGAAAATCTTGCTCTCAAGTCATATTTTCACGCCCGCAAGGCGAGGTACGCCGGCGAGTCGCACGCCAATCCGGGCGCCCGCTATGCCCAGCGCAAGTTCCGGGAAGGATTCGACTGGGCCATCAGCGGCTACAAGAAGGAAGTCGCCGTAATAAGAGAGCTGAGCCTTCAGCTCGGGCCGGAGGGCGAGCATCTCGTCAAGCGGGCCTACTTCAAGGGTCGCACCGGGATGGACGAACTGGAAGCCGAATTCGAAAAGAAATACGGCAAGGGTTCCTTCGCCAGGTTCCTCGAGATCGTCCATACCACGCCCGGCGACCCTGATCTGAGCAGAAAGAACTACAAGCGCGCGATCCGGTTCCTGAGAACGCCGGCCGGCGCGGCGAGCGCGCACTAGGACATGATCCGACCGGAGCGAAGCGAGGATCGACAAGATTATGCTTGATAAACAACAAGCTGGAGCGCCGGTCTGATTCTGTCGGATCGAACGGTGCTCTTGGGCGGCGGGGGCCGGCCTATTCGGCGGCCGCAGCGTAGCGGCGGGCTTGCGTGCAGGCGCGCGTCGCCTCGCCGAAGGCACGGAAGATGGCGGCGGAGGGGCCGTCCTTGCGGACCCAGTATTCGGGGTGCCACTGCACGCCGATCGCGAAGCCCGGCGCGTCGACAACGGCGACCGCCTCGATGGTGCCGTCCTCCGCCGTCGCCTCGACCCGGAGCCGGGGTGCAAGGCGCGAGATCGCCTGGCGATGGAGCGAATTCACCGGCACCTCGCCCGCCCCGAGAATGCCGGCGAGACAGGAGCCCTCGGCGACGCGCACAGTGTGCCTTATGGCGAAGCTGACGTCCGTGTCCTCGCTGACCGGCTTGCGGTGGTCGAGCCGGCCCGGCAGGTTCTGGATCTCGGCGTCGAGCGAGCCGCCGAGGGCGACGTTCAGTTCCTGAATGCCGCGGCAGATCGCAAGAAGCGGGATGCCCCGGGCGATCGCGCGGCGGATCAGTTCCAGGCTGGTCGTATCTCGCGCGGGATCGAAGGGGCCGTGCGCTTCCGTCTCCTCCTCGCCGTAGAGCGACGGGTGGACGTTCGTCCTCGACCCGCTGATCAGCACTCCGTCGACCCGGTCGAGCACGGCGTCCACGTCGATGCCGGCCTCGAAGGCGGGCACCAGCAACGGGATCGCGCCGGCTCCCTCCATGGCCGCCTCGACGTACTGGGCCGGCGTTGCGTGCCAGACATAACCGTCGAAGCGGCGGATGTCTGCGGGGATGGCAACGATGGTGGGCGTCATGGATGGCTGCTCCTGTCCTCCTTCCACTCTTACCCCGGACCGCGGCGAATTCAAGCGCTGCGACTGCTTCTGCCGGCGCACCGGTCGCACGCCCGCCGCGAGGCGGAACGCGCGTGTTCGCGCCCGCTCCGGCGCGTTTGGCGCGAATGTTGCGCGATCCGCGGATCTTTGTCCTCGACGCTGTTGAAAGCGTTGAAAGATCATGGTTATGTCCACCCGGTGCCACGGCTTTTCTCGGGGGGTCGAGAGAAGGTGGATGGCATGACCCCTGGGAGGACTAGATGGACCGACGTTCATTCATCAAGCGTGCCGGTATCGCCGGTGCGGGCGCTGCCGCAGCAACCGCGCTGGCCGCGCCGGCAGTCGCACAAACAAACCCGAAAATCAGCTGGCGCTGCACGTCTTCGTTCCCGAAGGCGCTTGACACGATCTACGGTGCAGCCGAGACGATGGCCAACTACGTGAGGGAGGCCACGGACGGCAACTTCGACATCCAGGTCTTCGCGGCAGGCGAGATCGTTCCCGGCCTGCAGGCGATGGATTCGACCGCCAACGGCACCGTCGAGATGTGCCACACGGCCTGCTACTATTACTGGGGCAAGAACCCGGCATGGGCGCTGGCGACGGCGGTCCCCTTCAGCCTGAACGCCCGCCAGATGAACGCCTGGTTCTATTTCGGCGGCGGCAACGACCTGATGAACGAGTTCTTCGGGAAGAACGGGCTCTACGGCCTTCCCTGCGGCAATACCGGCGTGCAGATGGGCGGCTGGTACCGCAAGGAAATCAACACGCTCGACGACCTCAAGGGTCTGAAGATGCGCATCGGCGGCTTCGGCGGCAAGGTCATCTCCAAGCTCGGCGTCGTGCCGCAGCAGATCGCCGGCGGCGATATCTATCCCTCGCTCGAAAAGGGTACGCTCGACGCAGTCGAGTGGGTCGGCCCCTACGACGACGAAAAGCTCGGCTTCTACAAGGTCGCCAAGTACTACTACTATCCCGGCTGGTGGGAAGGTGGCCCGGCGCTGCACTCGCTGATCAACAAGCAGAAATGGGACGGCTTGCCGAAGGCCTACCAGGCGGCGCTCGCCTCGGCCTGCGAAGCCGCCAACTGCGACATGATGGCGAGCTACGACTACAAGAACCCGACGGCGCTGAAGAGTCTCGTCTCCAAGGGCGCCGTCCTGAGGCCGTTCAGCAAGGACATCCTGGAGGCGGCCTTCGAGGCGGCGCAGTCGACCTATGCCGACATGAGCAGCAGCAACGCGGACTTCAAGAAGATCCACGAGAGCCAGATGGCGTACGGCAACGACGCCTATCTCTGGTGGCAGGTGGCGGAGAACACCTACGACACCTTCATGATGATCCAGCAGCGCGCCGGAAAGCTCGCCAAGAAGGGCTGAGCCTTCTCGACCCCTGCCGGAACGAAAAACCCCCGGTCGAGCGTCCCTCGACCGGGGGTTTTCTGTTTTTCGTCCGGGGCTTCCGCTTGCGGCGGGAGCGGCCCGGGCGAGGCCCGGGCCGAACGCCTACTTGATGACCGGCGGCTGGCTCAGGTCGAAGTCCGGCGCGGGGGGCGAACCGGGCGGGCCGGAGGGCAGCTGCAGGCCTCCGCCGGGAAGCGACAGGCCCTCTCCGCCGAGTGGCGGCAGCACGATCCGCTGCTGCGAGGGCACCGGCTCGGCGTTCTTGTAGTGCGTCACCATCTTCGGGAATGCGAGGCAGAGGCCGAACATGATCACCTGGATGAAGACGAACGGCACGGCGCCCCAGTAGATCTGGGAAGTCTTCACCGGGGCGAGCCGCGCGCCCGTGACCGCATCGACATAGGGAGTGCGCGGCGCCACCGAACGCAGGTAGAACAGCGAGAAGCCGAACGGGCGGATGCATGAAGCTCGTCTGCATGTTGATGCCGAGCAGGACGCCGAACCAGATCAGGTCGATGCCCAGCTTCTCCGCGACCGGCGCCAGCAGCGGCACGATGATGAAGGCGAGCTCGAAGAAATCGAGGAAGAAGGCGAGCACGAAGACGAGCGCGTTGACGACGATCAGGAACCCGATCTCGCCGCCCGGCAGCCGCGCTCAGGAGATGCTCGACCCAGAGATGGCCGTTGACGCCGTAGAAGGTCAGCGAGAAGACGCGGGCGCCGATCAGGATGAACATCACGAAGGCGGACAGCCGTGTCGTCGAGGCAAGCGCCTGGGTGACGATGTCGAGCGTCAGGCGCCGCTTGGCGAGCGCCAGTGCCAGGGCGCCGACCGCGCCCATCGCCCCGCCCTCGGTCGGCGTGGCGATGCCGAGGAAGATCGTCCCGAGCACCAGGAAGATCAGCGCCAGCGGCGGGATCAGGACGATGATGACCTGCTGCGCCAGCCGCGACAGGACGCTCAGGCCGAACCTGCTGTTCGCCAGCGCCACCGCGTAGACGAAAAGGACCCCGACTATGGCGCCCCAGATGCCGGCGTCCGTGTTGCCCTGCGCGGCGAAATAGCGGGTCGCGCCGTAGGAGACGGCGACGATGGCCACGATCATCACGAGCAGGGAGGTCACGCCGGATCCGAGCGTGCGCGACTTCGGCGGGCAGGGCCGGTGCCGACTTCGGGAAGAAGATGGTCAGCAGGAGTATGTAGCCGAGATAGAGCCCGGTCAGGATCAGGCCGGGCACCAGGCGCCCTCGTACATGTCGCCGACGGAGCGGCCGAGCTGGTCGGCCATGACGATCAGCACCAGCGATGGCGGGATGATCTGCGCCAGCGTGCCGGAGGCCGCGATGATGCCGGTCGCCACCCGCCGGTCGTAGCCGTAGCGCAGCATGATCGGCAGCGAGATCAGGCCCATCGCGATCACCGAGGCGGCGACGACGCCGGTCGTGGCGGCGAGCAGCGCGCCGACGAGGACGACCGCATAGGCGATGCCGCCGCGGACGGGACCGAAGAGCTGGCCGATCGTCTCGAGCAGGTCCTCGGCCATGCCGGACCGTTCGAGCACCATTCCCATGAAGGTGAAGAACGGAATGGCGAGCAGCGTCTCGTTCGACATGATACCCCAGAAGCGTTCGGGCATCGCGCCGCAGCAGCGGCCAGGACAGCGTGATCGCATGGTGGGAGAACGGCGCCAGTTCGACGCCGACGAAGAAGAAAAGGAGTCCGTTGGCGGCAAGCGAGAACGCGACCGGGTAGCCGATCAGCAGGAAGACCACAAGCGAGGCGAACATGATCGGCGCCATGTTCTGCGCGATGAGCTCAGCCATTGACGACGTCCTCGGCATGCTCGTCTGCCTCGTCGATCGAGTGCCCGCCCTTGAAGGCGTACTGGTCTTCGATCAGGCCGCGCATGATGGCGATGCGCTTGATGATCTCGGACACGGCCTGGGCGGTGAGCTGGACGAACCCGGCGAGGAGCAGTGCCTTCGCCGGCCAGATGATCAGCCCGCCGGCGTTGGTCGACATCTCGCCGCTCCTGAAGGAAAGGGTCACGTAGGGGACGAGAAGCCAGAGCATCAGCAGGCAGAAGGGCAGCAGGAAGAAGACGTGCCCGAAGAGGTCGATCCAGTTCCGGGTCCGCGGGGACCGGCTGCCGTACCAGATGTCGATGCGGATGTGCTCGTTCTTCTGCAGCGTGTTGGCCGACGCCAGAAGGAAGACGGCGGCGAAGAGATACCACTGCAGCTCGAGCCAGGCGTTCGAGGAGATGTCGAAGACCTTGCGCACCGTCGCGTTGACGGCGCTGACGAGGATCGCTCCCAGCACCAGCCAGGAAACATACCTGGCGATAAACTCGTTGATCCGGTCTATGAACCGGCTCAACGCGAGCAGAAATGTCATTTCATTCTCCCCCCGGGCAACTTTGCCCACTACTCCAGCTTGTGTCCCCGGCTGCCTTTCCGGCAACTCGATATCGTCGGCGGGACGTCATTATCAACATATTCCGCATTTGCAACGCACCGCGGCGTGCATCTCCGTGCAGGGCCACAACATTCGCCGGCTGCGGCCGCGGATTCCCGAACGGCGGCCCGCCGCGCAATTCTGCGTCGCGGAAACGGCGTGTCGTTTCGGAATATTTCGCCGGAGGGCAGGCATCGACGTTGGCGTTGCGTTGATGCATCATCCTGCCGAATCCGTTTGACCCGGCGTCGCCGGGACTGAACAATAAGTGCTTGAAATCCGCGTCGAAGTGAACGGTCCGCCTGCCGGGCGGGAGGAGAAACGTGATATGACGCTTCATGACGTGACGCTCGACGACAAGTTCGATCTCGGGCGGGACAGGATATTCGTCAGCGGCACGCAGGCGATCGTGCGCATGCTGATGATGCAGCAGGAGCGCGACCGGCTGGCGGGGCTCGACACGGCCGGCTTCGTCTCGGGCTACCGGGGCTCTCCGCTCGGCGGGCTCGACCAGCAGTTCCTGCGCGCGGGCAAGCATCTCGGCGAGCACCGCATCACCTTCCAGCCCGGCCTGAACGAGGAGCTGGCCGCGACGGCATGCTGGGGCACGCAGCAGGCCGAACTCGACGGCCACGGCAGGTACGACGGCGTCTTCGCGCTCTGGTACGGCAAGGGCCCTGGCGTCGACCGCTCCGGCGACGTCTTCCGGCACGGCAATCTCAACGGTTCGTCGAAACATGGCGGCGTGCTCGCGCTGATGGGCGACGACCACACGGCGGAATCGTCGACCAACGCGCACCAGACGGAATTCAATTTCGTCGACTTCATGGTGCCGATCCTCAATCCGGCCGGCGTCCAGGAACTGATCGACTATGGGCTCTACGGCTATGCCCTGTCGCGCTTCGCGGGCACCTGGGCCGCCCTGAAATGCGTCAAGGACAACATCGAGTTGACGGCCTCGGTCGATGCCGGCCTCGAGCGGCTGAAGATCGTCCTGCCGGAATTCGACATGCCGCCCGGCGGCCTCAACATCCGTGCGAACGATCTCGACTTTCTCGGCCAGGAGACGCGGCTGCACGAATACAAGCGTGCCGCGGCCTGCGCCTTCATCCGGGCGAACGGGCTCAACCGCATGATCTTTTCCGGCGGCTCCTCCCCGAAGCTCGGGATCGTGACGGTCGGCAAGAGCTATCTCGACGTGCGCCAGGCGCTGGCGGATCTCGGCATCGACGAGGCGCGTGCCGAAAGGCTCGGGCTGCGCCTGTTCAAGGTCGCCGCCCCGTGGCCGTTCGACTACGAGGACATCAGGCCGTTCTCTGAGGGGCTCGAGACGATCATCGTCGTGGAGGAGAAGCGCTCGCTGATCGAGACGCAGATCCGCGAGGCGCTCTACGGGACCGCCAACCAGCCCGTGGTCGTCGGCAAGAAGGACGAGCGCGGAGACTGGCTCTTCCACATCGCCGGCGCGCTCGACCCGAACGAGATCGCGGTCGCGGTCGGCGAACGGATCCAGCGGGTGCTCGGGCCTTCGGAGGACATCGACGCCAAGGTGAAGCGTATCCGCCAGTTCGAGGCGATGCTCGCCGACCAGGCCGACGTGGCCGCGCGCCGGCCCTATTTCTGCTCGGGCTGCCCGCACAACACCTCGACGCGCGTCCCCGAGGGATCGGTGGCGGCGGCGGGGATCGGCTGCCACTTCATGGCGCTCTGGATGGACCGCGACACGGTCGGCTTCACGCAGATGGGCGGCGAGGGAGCGCAATGGGTCGGCCAGGCGCCGTTCTCAGACCGGCCGCACATCTTCCAGAACCTCGGCGACGGCACCTACAATCATTCCGGCATCCTGGCCCTGCGCTTCGCCATCGCCTCGAAGACGAAGATCACCTACAAGATCCTCTACAACGACGCGGTCGCCATGACCGGCGGTCAGCATCACGAGGGCAATCTCACCGTCGACGCGATCGCCCGGCAGGTGAGGGCCGAGGGCGTAGACAGGATCGCGGTGGTTTCCGACGAGCCGCACAAGTACCCGAAGGAGACCGACTGGCCGAAGGGCACGACGTTCCACCACCGCTCCGATCTCGACGCCGTGCAGCGCGAGCTGACGGGCGTCGACGGGGTGAGCGTGCTCCTGTACGACCAGACGTGCGCGGCCGAGAAGCGCCGGCGGCGCAAGCGCGGCACGTTTCCCGATCCCGACAGGCGGGTGCTGATCAACGAACTCGTCTGCGAAGGCTGCGGCGACTGCGGGGTCAAGTCGAACTGCGTCTCCGTGCAGCCCGTCGAGACCGAGTTCGGGCGCAAGCGGCGCATCGACCAGTCGAGTTGCAACAAGGACTTTTCCTGCCTCGAGGGCTTCTGCCCGTCCTTCGTAACCGTCCACGGCGCGAGGATGAAGTCGGCCGGTTCGGGCGAGCAGGCCGCGCATGGCGGCAGGGATCCGCTCGAGGGCCTGCCGGCGGCTCCGGTCGCCGAACTCGGCGAGGGCTGGGCCTCGATCGTCACCGGCATCGGCGGAACAGGCGTCGTGACCATCGGCGCCATCCTCGGCATGGCGGCGCATCTGGAGGGGAAGGGCTGCGGCATGATCGACATGGCCGGCCTTGCCCAGAAGGGCGGCGCCGTCTACAGCCATGTCCGCATCGCGCCGAGCCCGCAGGACATCAACGCGATACGCGTCTCCGCCGGCAAGGCCGACGTCATCCTCGGCTGCGACCTCGTCGTCTCCGGCTCGCGGAAGGTGCTCGGCTCGGTTCGCGAGGGCGAGACGCTGTTCCTCGCCAACACGGCCGAGGTGATGCCGGGCGACTTCACGCGCAACGCGGACTTCTCGCTGCCGGTCGAGCGGCTCAGGCGGGCGATCGTCAAGGCGGCCGGCGAGGAGCGGGCGCGCTTCTTCGACACGACCCGCGCGGCCGAGGCGCTGTTCGGCAACGCCATCGCGGCCAACATGATGATGCTCGGCATGGCGAGCCAGGCGGGAGGGCTGCCGCTTTCGGTCGAGGCGATCGAGCGGGCGATCGAGCTCAACGGCCAGGCCGTCGAGATGAACCTTTCCGCCTTCCGCTGGGGCCGCCGCGCCATGCACGAGCCGGAACTGGTGCGTTCGATGGTCGAGGCCGCCCACGAGCCGACCTTCGACCAGAAGATGTCGCAGACGCCGGACGAGATGATCGCGCGGCGGGTGGAGTTCCTGACGCAGTACCAGGGCAGGCGCTACGCCAGGCGCTACGCCAGGCGGATCGATGCGCTGAAGGCGGCGGAGGCCGGCGGCGGCGGCGCTCCAGGCCCGGTCACCGAAGCGGCGGCGCGCGGGCTCTTCAGGATGATGGCGATCAAGGACGAGTACGAGGTCGCGCGGCTCTACACCGACGGATCCTTCATGAAGCAGCTTTCTTCCGAGTTCGGAAGCTTCGACCGGCTGGAGTTCCACCTCGCCCCGCCGATCCTCGGCCGCAAGGACGCGCAGGGCAACCCGAGGAAGTCGAGCTTCGGGCCGTGGATGATGAAGGCCTTCTCCGTGCTGGCGAAACTCAGGTTCCTGCGCGGCACGCCGCTGGATCCCTTCGGGCGCACGCAGGAGCGCAAGGCCGAGCGCGCGGCGCTCGCCGAATACGAGGCGACCCTCGCCCGGGTGACGCGCGAGCTGTCGCCCGCGAACGCGGCGGCGGCCGCCGACCTCCTCGCCTATTCCGATGCAATCCGGGGATACGGGCACGTGCGGCAGGAGAGCATGAGGAAGGCGGAGGCCCGCAAGTCCGAGCTCCTGCGCCGTTTCGAGGCGCCCGAGAGTCCCGTGCGGGAGGCCGCCGAATAGGCCGGCGCGCGCCCTGCCCATTTTGCGACAGTCACCGGTTCCTGCTTCCCGGTAAAAAGCATTTCTTAATCGTTCTCGCCTAATAGAGAACGAGAGAAACAGGGAATGCGACATGACGGCTGGCAAAGACCGGCAAATCCCGACGGACGTCTACCAGTCCTTTGTTGCCTCACTCTACTCTGATCGCAGAACTCTACTTGCCGGCATGCTGATCCATGTCGGTACGGCGCTCATGATCGCCGTGAAGCTCAGCGACTCGTTCTATCTCGTTTGCGCGGCCGCAATCTTCCTGATCTGGCTGGCCCGCACGATACAGATGCGCCACTACGACCTGGACGACGGGCGGCAGCATTCCCGCGCGGAAATCAACCACTGGGAGCGCAGCTACATCGTCGGCGCGGGCGCCGTCACGCTGACCCTCGGCACCATGTGCGGCTACAGCATCTATACCGCGCCGGAGCCGTTCGCGCAGTTCGCCTCGGTTTCCGTCACCTTCGGAACCATGGTCTCCGCCGTCGGCCGGAACTACGGCTCGAGGCGCGTCGTCGACATCATCTCGCTGGCGGCAAGCGTGCCGATGATCGTCGGCCTTCTGCTGCTCGGCGACATATACTCGGTATTCATCGCCTCCTTCTTCATTCCCTTCATCCTGCTCGTGCGCAAGATGGCGAACGGCGTGCGCGAGTTCCTCTACGAGAACGTGATCGCCCGCCACGAGATCGCGCTGATCGCCGACAGGTTCGACACGGCGCTCAACAACATGCCGCACGGGCTCTTCATGCTCGATGCGAAGAACCGGATCATGGTCGCCAACTCGAAGGCGGGACAGATCCTCAAGCTTCCCGGCCCGGAGCAGTTGCGCAACCATTCCCTCATGGCGGTGCTGCGCCTCGCGGTGGCGAAGGACGTTCTGACGGCGGACCATGCGCAGATCATCGAGGCGCAGCTTCTCGGCCTGATCAGGGGGTCGGAGTCGCGGGCGCTGATCCGCTTCTCCGACCATCTCTATCTCGAATTCACCGCCAAGCAGCGCCGCAATCTCGGCGTCGTGCTGATCTTCGAGGACGTCACGGCCCGCATCAAGGCGGAGGAGAAGATCATTCACATGGCGCGCTACGACAGTCTCACGGGGCTGCCGAACCGCGCATTCTTCGCCGAGCTGGTCGAGTCCACGGTAAGGAGCCTGCCGGAACGGCGCCAGGTCGCAATCGCCGTCCTCGACATCGACGACTTCAAGCACGTCAACGACACCAAGGGTCACATGACGGGCGACCGCCTGCTTTGCGCGCTGGCCTCGCGCCTCAAGGACGTCGAGCCCGACCGGCTGACGCTGTCGCGCTTCGGCGGCGACGAATTCGTCGTCTTCATCAACGACGTGAAGGACCGCG
The DNA here is from genome assembly GCA_963760965.1 of uncultured Alphaproteobacteria bacterium. GTDB lineage: Bacteria > Pseudomonadota > Alphaproteobacteria > Rhizobiales > Rhizobiaceae > Pararhizobium_B. Next base: position 346,369 of record CAVXEW010000007.1, on the reverse strand, counting down.
CCGACGTCGAGCAGGTGATGGCACGCGTCCACGAGGCGATACGCGGCTCCTACTTCGTCAACGGCAACCGGCTCTTCGTCGGCATCAGCGGCGGGGTCGTCATGGCGGTCGCCGCCGGCTTCCGGCTGGAGAACATGCAGATCAAGGCGGACCTCGCCCTCTACGAGTCCAAGCAGAACGGCAAGAACATCTGGACCGTCTTCGCCGAGGACATGGACGAGGAATACAACCGCCGCCAGAGGCTGAAGAGCGACCTTCGCGAGGCGCTCTCGAATTGCGGCCTCGGCATCGTCTACCAGCCGATGTTCGATCCGTCCGACATGACGATCAGCTGCTGCGAGGCCCTCTCGCGCTGGAACCACCCGCAGCTCGGCGCCATTTCCCCCGGCCTCTTCATCGAACTCGCGGAGGAAATGGGTGTGGTCGGCGAGCTCACCAGGCAGATCCTCCTCTCGGCTTGCCGCGACTGCATGTCGTGGGGCGGACAGTCGGGCGTCTCGGTCAACCTCTCGGCCCTCGACCTGCGCAACGAGGACATCCTGTCCATGGTGAAGGAGGCCCTCGCCACGAGCGGGCTGCCTGCCGAGCGCCTGCAGGTCGAGGTGACCGAAAGCGCCTTCGTCAGGGATCCGCTGAAGGCTCAGGCGATCCTGCGCGAGCTTCGCGCGATGGGCCTGACCATCGCGATCGACGATTTCGGAACCGGCTATTCGAGCCTCAGCTACCTGAACACGCTGCCGCTCGACAAGGTGAAGATCGACCGCTCTTTCGTGGCCGACATCACGTCCGACGAGCGACAGCTGAAGCTCCTTCGGGGCATCGTGAATCTTTCGCGCGAGCTCGGCCTCGACATCGTGATCGAGGGCGTCGAGACCGACGACCAGCTCAAGCTTCTCCGGCGGGCCGACTGCGCCGATCTCATCCAGGGCTTCGTCTTCGGAATGCCGATGCCCTCCAGTTCGGTCGGCGAACTCATCGCCATGACGGCGGCCAAGCGCGCCGAATACCTCCAGGTGGCCTCCTGAGCCGGCCCGTCTAGCGACGGACGGCAGCGGCCCGGGGCCACTGCCACGGACGGCGCCCGTCGCGCCGCATGTCGGCTGCCGCAATCTCCGTTCCATTCCCTGCAGACGAATCGCGGTCCGGGGGAAGGCAAGCGCTTTCCACCCCCGCTTCCGGATGGTAACGTTCATCCCGAAACGTTAACCTTAACACCCAGTTAATTCGTCCTCCCTAATCCAACTAGGTTCCATTTGATTAAAATTTTGACTAGTGTCGCGCTTCGTTAACCGCCCGTTTACAGTTAGGAGTCGGCGAAGTGGAAACAGTGAAGAGTGCGCCGAGTTTCATGACGCGGATTTTCGAACTTCTGGACCGCGTCGAGTACAGGCGTATTCAATCTGCGGAGGACATGGAGGCGGTGGGCCGGATCCGGGCCCGGGCCTACAAGGAAAACAACATCATGCCCGTCTCGAGCGATCTCATCATCGACGAGGCGGACTTCGATCCCCAGGCCTATGTCTTCGGCGTCTTCTACGACGAGCAGCTCATCAGCACGATCCGGATCCATCACGTCACCCCCGACCATCGCGTCAGTTCGGCCGCCAAGGTCTTCCCCGACGTCGTCAACGAGTTCCTCGATGCCGGGATGACCCTGATCGACCCGACCCGGCTGGCTTCCGACGCCGAGGCGTTCCAGGAACTTCCGGGGATGCACCTGCTCACCATGCGGCTCGCGGTGCTGGCGACGGAGTACTTCGATGCGGATCGCTGCCTTTCGCTTGTGTCGCCGCAGCATGCCGCCTTCTATCGCAGGATGATCGAGTCGCGGGTCGTCATCCCGGCGACGACGGATACCGGTGTCTACAGCATTCCGCTCACCCTGCTCGCCTCGAACCTGAGGGACGCTCGGACGCGCGTCTATCGCCGGCTGCCCTTCCTCCACGCCCGGCCGTACGAGATGCGCATGCTGTTCGGCCCGCTCGGCGAATTCACCTCCGCGCCGCTGACCATCCTGCCGACGGCGCGCCACGCGTCCGACTTCGGTCGGTTGCCGCGGATCGCAGCGGTGCAGGAGGGCGTCGCCGCCGAGGCGGGCCTGCAGTAGGCGGACGGCGTCGCGCTTCGCACAGGACGGTCGTGCCCGGCCGGCGACGGTCCGGGCCAAGAGATCGAGCGGGTGGCGGCTCGTCTCCCTCATCGGGGAGTGGCCGTCGCGGCGGGAGCCGTCCTCGCCCTCGATCCTGACGTCGAGCTCGGCCTCACGCAAGTCGCCCCAACGCGGCAAAGGTGCCGCCGGGCGGGCGCGGTCATTTTCCGCCAAGTTCCAAAGAGGCAATTGTCTCTGCGCCCGCCATTGTGTATCTCCTTGTGACGAAAGCAAAAGGGAGGCTGGCCATGAGTACCCAGACGACGGAGCGCGCCGAACTCGGCGCGCCGATGGACTATCCGGAGCACGAGAAGACCTACCACCTCTTTCTCGTGCTCGCCCGCTACGGCGCGATGCATGTCGTCGCCCTGCTGATCGCCATGGCGATCGGCTTCTTCACCGCCGCGGGCTTCTTCACGGCCTTCGTCGTCTTCGTGCTTCTTTCGGCGCTGGGCTACTACATCCTGCGCTGATCGCTTCCGCCAGGGAAGCCGGTCCAGAGCCCGGCGGCGCCTGCAGCGGGGGCCGGGCCGGGGGACGGGCACGGGTTTTCCGTACCGGATCGATTGCCTGACCGACAGCCGGGAAGATATCTGGCGGCCGCGCTGCAGCGTTCGTCAAGAGGGGAGGGATTGCATGGCTACTAGCGTATTCGTCGCCCGGGAGGCCGACCCGGCCGAACCGCGCGTCGCCGCCTCGGCCGATACCGTCAAGCGGATGACGGGGCTCGGCTTCCAGGTCACGCTCGAGAAGGGCGCCGGCGAGCGGTCGCGCATCCCCGACAGCGAATTCGAGGCGGCCGGAGCAAAGATCGGGACGGCGGCCGATGCGGCCGGCGCCGACGTCGTTCTCAAGGTTCGCCGGCCGAGCGCAGCCGAGATGGCGGGCTACAGATCCGGCGCGATCGTCGTCGCGATCATGGACCCGTATGGCCGGGACGCGGCGCTCGCCGCGCTGGCGAAGGCGGGACTGACGGCCTTCGCCATGGAGCTGATGCCGCGCATCACGCGGGCGCAGTCGATGGACGTGCTCTCCTCCCAGGCGAACCTCGCGGGCTATCGCGCCGTCATCGACGCGGCCCATGAATTTGACCGGGCGATGCCGATGATGATGACGGCCGCCGGCACCGTGGCCGCGGCGAAGGTCTTCGTCATGGGGGCCGGCGTCGCAGGCCTCCAGGCGATCGCCACGGCGAAGCGGCTTGGCGGGGCGGTGTCCGCAACTGACGTGAGGCCGGCCGCCAAGGAGCAGGTCGCTTCGCTCGGCGGCAAGTTCATCGCCGTGGAAGACGAGGAATTCAAGGCGGCCGAGACCGCGGGCGGCTATGCCAAGGAGATGTCGAAGGAGTACCAGGCCAAGCAGGCCGAACTCGTCTCCGACCACATCTCCAGGCAGGACATCGTCATCACGACCGCACTGATCCCCGGCCGTCCGGCGCCGAAGCTGGTGACGAAGGCCATGCTGAAGTCGATGAAGCCGGGCTCGATCGCGGTCGACCTCGCCGTCGAGCGCGGGGGTAACATCGAGGGGTCCGAGGCCGGCAAGATCGTCGAGGTCGAGGGCGTCCGGGTGATCGGCTACGACAACGTGCCGGGCCGCGTCGCCACCTCCGCCTCGGCGCTCTACGCCAAGAACCTCTACACCTTCCTGGAATCCCTGACCGACAAGGAGAGCGGGACGATCCGGCTCGACCTGGAGGACGAGATCGTCAGGGCGACGATGCTCACGCATGACGGCAAGGTCGTTCACCAGAACTTCCAGTCGGCCGCTACGGCCGAGCCCGAGAAACCCGAGGCCGGCGGATCCGGCGGCAGGGAGCCGGCGAAGCGGGCGTCCTCGACTTCCCGCAGGTCCGCCGCCGCCGGCAGCAAGAGCGCGCCGAAGCGCGGCGCCGGATCGACAGCGAAGAAGGGGGATTCCTGATGGCCAGTGCCGCACTCGACAAGGCCCTGGACGGCCTCGACCACGCCGTCCGGGCCGTTCACGACGCCGCCCAGGGCGTCCCGGCAGCAGCGGATGCGATCGGCGCTGCCGCCCACGGGGTTTCCGGCGGGGCGATCGACCCGTTCATATTCCGGTTCGCAATCTTCGTGCTGGCGATCTTCGTCGGCTACTATGTCGTCTGGTCGGTGACGCCGGCGCTGCACACGCCGCTCATGGCCGTCACCAATGCGATCTCCTCGGTGATCGTAGTGGGTGCGCTGCTGGCGGTGGGGATCTCCGCCTCCGGCATCGCCTCGGGGCTCGGCTTCGTGGCGCTCGTGCTCGTCTCGGTGAACATCTTCGGCGGTTTCCTTGTCACGCAGCGGATGCTGGCGATGTACAAGAAGAAAGAGAAGTGAGGCCCGAGCGATGTCACCGAACCTAGCGGCCTTCCTCTATCTCGTCTCCGGTGTCCTCTTCGTCCTGGCGCTGCGGGGGCTCTCGCATCCGACGACCAGCCGGCGGGGCAACATGCTCGGCATGGTCGGAATGGGCATCGCCATCCTGACGACGCTGTTCCTTGCCGGGCCGTCATTCGGCCGGCTGGTGCTGATCGTCGTCGGGCTCGCCATCGGCGGCGGCGTCGGCGCCTACATCGCCCGGCGGATCCCGATGACCGCCATGCCCCAGCTCGTCGCCGCCTTCCACTCGCTGGTCGGGCTCGCGGCCGTGCTGGTCGCCGCCGGCGCTCTCTACGCCCCGACCTCCTTCGGCATCGGCGAGGTCGGCGCGATCGAGGGGCGGGCGCTGGTCGAGATGTCGATCGGCGTGGCCATCGGCGCCATTACCTTCACCGGCTCGATCATCGCCTTCCTCAAGCTCGACGGACGCATGTCCGGCAAACCGATCATGCTTCCGGGGCGACATTTCATCAATGCCGGACTGGCCATCCTTCTCGTGGTGCTGGTCGTCACGCTGGTGGGCTCCGGCAGCCACGGCATCTTCTGGCTGATCGTGCTCCTGGCGCTGGCGCTCGGGGTGCTGATCATCGTGCCGATCGGCGGGGCCGACATGCCGGTCGTCATCTCGATGCTGAACTCCTATTCGGGATGGGCGGCCGCCGGAATCGGCTTCACGCTCGGCAACCTGGCGCTGATCATCACCGGTGCCCTCGTCGGATCCTCGGGCGCGATCCTCTCGTACATCATGTGCAAGGGCATGAACCGCTCGTTCCTTTCGGTGATTCTCGGCGGGTTCGGCGGGGAAGCGGCGGCAGGCGGCGGCGAGGACATCGACCGGACGGTGAAGATGGGCTCGGCCGACGATGCCGCCTTCCTGATGGCGAATTCCTCGAAAGTCATCATCGTGCCAGGCTACGGCATGGCGGTCGCGCAGGCCCAGCATGCGCTGCGCGAAATGGCAGACAAGCTCAAGGAGGCGGGCGTCGAAGTCAAGTACGCCATCCATCCCGTCGCAGGCCGCATGCCGGGTCACATGAACGTGCTGCTGGCCGAGGCGAACGTGCCCTATGACGAGGTGTTCGAGCTCGAGGACATCAACTCCGAATTCGCGCAGGCCGACGTCGCCTACGTGATCGGGGCCAACGACGTCACCAACCCGGCGGCGCGCGACGACAAGTCGTCGCCGATCTACGGCATGCCGATCCTCGAGGTCGACAGGGCCAAGACCTGCCTCTTCGTCAAGCGCTCGCTTGGTTCGGGCTACGCAGGGATCGACAACACGTTGTTCTACAAAGACGGGACGATGATGCTTCTCGGCGACGCGAAGAAGATGACGGAAGATATCGTCAAGGCGCTGGAAGACTGACCGGAAAAGAAGCGCTGCTCCGGATGCAGCACCAGCCCGGGCCATGCAAAGGCCCGCCGGATCGACCGGCGGGCCTTTTCTCTGGAAGGGCTCGGGTCAGCCGGCCGCTGGCCGGAGCGTCAGCGTATTGATGCCGATCGCGACGTTGACGCCTTCCTGGGCCTGCACGCTCAAAGGCTGCAGGACGAACGAGCTGCCGGTGCCTCCGACGAGGAGGTGGGCGCCGAGGCCCGCGGCGAAGCTGGCATTGGCGCCGACGCCCGAATAGCTTCCGGCGAGCGAACCGGCGGTGTAGGCCGGCGCGTTGTTCTTCGCGAGAACCGTCCACTGCATGATCGTCTTGCCGGTCTGGCCGAGATCGATGCCGATATTGGTGATCTTGCCCGAATAGGTTTCGTTCGGGACCGAGTTGTCGGCCGACTTGAAGATGCAGGTCAGGTGTTTGGTGGAGGCGACGATCATCCCGGTGCCGCCTTCGGACCTGCACGTGAGGTTACCGAGCTTCAGCGGATCGGCGTGCGCAGCCGTCGACAGCGCCGTCACTGAGAGGGCCGCGGCGAGAGCGTATTTCAGCATGGGTTTCTCCTTCGTCATGTCGGGAAGGAGAATGCGGAAGCGGCAGGCATGTTCCACAGGCCGTGGGCCTGCCGCCTGTTCGTTGCCCTTTTGCCACAGCCTCAGCTGGCCCCGGCGGCCGCCTTCCGGGTGCGCGCGAGGCCTTCCTTGGCAGGCTTGTAGTTCGGGTCGAGGTTCGCCGCATAAGCGTAGGACTTGCGGGCACGCGCCATCTGGCCCTTGGCCTCGAAGACGAGGCCCTGGTTCGTCCATGATTCGGCGTTGTGGCGGTCGAGTTCGATGGCTGTGTTGAAATCGGCGAGGGCGTTGTCCGTGTCGTTCGTGGCGAGGTAGGAGAGGCCGCGGCCGTTGTAGGGCTCGGGTGAGCGTGGCGACAGCGAGATGGCTGCGGTGAAGTCCTCGATCGCCTGGGCGTGCTGGCGGCGCTTCTGGTAGATCAGCCCGCGATTGTAGTGCGCGCGGGGGTTCGTGGTGTTGAGCGCGATGGCACGGTTGTAGTCGTTCATCGCGTCGTTGTCCTGGCCGGCCTCGCGATAGAGGTTGCCGCGCCCGATATAGGCGTCCGCATATTGCGGGTTGATCTGCAGCGCCTTGTTGTAGTCGTCGAGTGCGGCACGCTGCTTGTGCAGGCTGCGCTCGACCAGCGCGCGGTTCGCATAGGCCTCGAAAAAGCGCGGATTGAGCTCGATGGCGTGGTCGAAATCGTCCATCGCCTTGTGGAAGTCGCCGGCCTTGCCGTAGGCCATGCCGCGGACGTTGTAGCCGGCGGGATCGTTCGGATTGCGCTCGATGACCGCCGTCAGCGAGGAGATGTTCTGGCTCGAACCCTGGGCCGGATCGAGGGATATGACGCTCGGTCCCTGCGTCGACTGGCAGGCTGCAAGGCTGCCGGCAAGGGCTGCGGCGAAGAGCGCGGCGGTCATCCGCCGGGCCCAAGGGCGGCGAAGATGTCCCGTTCCTGTCCGGATTGCGCTGTCCTCAGGTCCGATCACGGTTCAACCCCTTTCGCGGCTGCCTGCCGGCGGCCGTCCAGAACGAAAAAAGCGGTGGCGACTCATCGCCCCCGCCACACTCATGATGGAAAACGTCGAAAAGACGACGAAGGTTCAGTGGCCTGCGCGGCCGCCGACGAGACCTTCCCGCTGGGCGCGCTTGCGAGCGAGCTTGCGGACACGGCGAACGGCCTCGGCCTTTTCGCGGGCGCGCTTCTGCGAGGGTTTCTCGTAAAAGTCGCGCATCTTCATCTCGCGAAATATGCCTTCGCGCTGCATCTTCTTCTTCAGCGCCCTCAGCGCCTGGTCGACGTTATTGTCGCGGACAAGTACCTGCACGTGATGTTCCCGTTTCGACGTTAGAACGATTCCAACCGCGGCATGCACGCCGCGTTCCCGCGACAGCTTCTACCGCGAAATGTGGCGGCAGATAGCAGAACCGGCGTCGCTTGTCGAGAGAAAACGCACCCGGGCCCCGAATTCGGATGAGGCCGGCGCGACTTGTGTTCGCCGGCACCGGGCGACATTGTTCCATGACCGGATCGAGGAAGCGGAGGGCCGGGTGACGCAGCTTTTCGGACAGGGGCGGAGCTTGCTGCGCCGGCGGGACGCGGAGCGGCGCGTCGAGCCTGCCGATCTCTTCTTCGACCTCGTCTTCGTCTTCGTCTTCACCCAGCTCTCCGGCTACCTGCTGCACCACACGTCCCCCGGCGGCGTGGCGCAGGCGGGCCTGCTGCTCTGCGGCGTCTGGCGGGTCTGGGTGGACACGGCGTGGTGCACGAACCTGCTCGATCCGCGCCGGGCAGCAGTGCGGGCGATGGTCCTGGCGCTGACGCTTGCCGGCATCGTGCTCGCTGCGTCGATCCCCGATGCATTCGGCGCGCGCGGCGCCAGTTTCGCGGGGGCCTATGTCCTCATGCAGCTCGGGCGCACCGGGTTCATGGCGTGGTCTCTGCGCGGCTCGCCGGGGCTGCGCCGCTTTGCTTGGGTCGCCGCCTGGCTGTCCGTATCCGGCGTGTTGTGGGTCGCGGGCGGCCTGACGATCGGCGTCGAGAAGCGCTTCATGTTCTGGCTGGTCGCGATCGCCATCGAGTATCTCCCTCCGGCATCCGGGTTTCGCGAGCCGGTGCCGGAGGAGGAAAGCGCGGCCGACGCGCTTCTCGCCGAGCGATGCCATCTGTTCGTCGTGATTGCGCTCGCGCAGGCACTGTTCGTCGCCGGGGCCAGCTTCGCCGACCTCGCATGGACGAGCGGGAGCATCGCGGCCTTCGCGGTCGTCTTCGCCGGCCTGGCGGCGATGTGGTGGATCCAGATCGGCCCAGGCACAGGCCACGCCGGGCGAAGGGCAGGGGCACGGGCGAACGCGGGACGGGCAAGGGCGGCCCGCGCCGCCCGGGTCCACGCGCCGCTCGTCATTCTCGCCGGCGTCGTCGTCGTCGCGGTCGGCAACGAGATGATGCTGGCCGATCCGTTCCGCCAGGAGGAAGGGCTCGCCGCGCTGGGGGCCATCGTCGGCGGGGCGGCGCTCTATCTGCTCGGAAACGGCCTGTCGACGGCGTCCGCCCTCGGGCGCTGGCCGTCGTCGCACCTCGCCGGCCTCGGACTGCTGGCGGCCGCGTTCCTGATCGGCCTCGGAGCGGCACCGCTGCCGCTCGGGGTGGCGGCATCGGCCATCCTCGCCGTCGTGGCCCTCTGGGATGCCGCCGCGCTCCGGCTGCTGCGCGGGGCCGGGTAGGGGCGGCGCGCCTGCCGTTCTCCGCAAAACGGCAGCAGCCGTCGCAATCAGTCCAAGGCTGGGTTTCCGATTTGGCTAGTGGTACGGTTCGGCAGGCCCTGCCAAGGGGCATTTCCAGGTATGTGCGAGGCGAGACCATGCGCAAATATTCCGTTTTCGCCGTGGCCCGCGAGGCGATGCGCGGCCACAAGGGCTGGGAGGCGCAGTGGGCGTCGCCGGAACCGCGGTCGTCATACGACGTGATCATAGTCGGGGCGGGTGGCCACGGGCTCGGCACGGCCTACTACCTCGCCAAGGAGCACGGCATCACCAACGTCGCCGTCCTCGAAAAGGGCTGGCTCGGCGGCGGCAACACCGGTCGCAACACGACGATCATCCGCTCGAACTATCTCTATGACGAGAGCGCGGGCCTCTACAATCACGCGCTGAACCTGTGGGACGGCCTTTCCCAGGACCTGAACTACAACGTCATGTATTCGCCGCGCGGCGTAATGATGCTCGCGCACAACGTCCATGACGTGCAGGTCTTCAAGCGTCACATCCATTCCAACCGACTGAACGGCGTCGACAACGAGTGGCTGACGCCGGAGCAGGCCAAGGCCTACTGCCAGCCGCTCAATATCTCCGGTGCGGCCCGCTATCCGGTGATGGGCGCGGCGCTGCAGCGCCGCGGCGGCGTGGCCCGTCACGATGCGGTCGCGTGGGGCTATGCCCGCGGTGCCTCGGCGCGCGGCGTGCACATCATCCAGAACTGCGAGGTCACCGGCATTCGCCGCGCCGGCAACGGCCAGGTCACCGGCGTCGAGACCTCGCGCGGCTTCATCGGGGCGAAGAAGGTAGGAGTGGTGGCTGCCGGGCACACCTCCGTCCTGATGCAGATGGCCGACCTCACGATGCCGCTGGAGAGCTATCCGCTGCAGGCGCTCGTCTCCGAGCCGGTCAAGCCGGTCTTCCCTTGCGTCGTGATGTCGAACACGGTTCACGCCTACATCTCGCAGTCCGACAAGGGCGAACTGGTGATCGGCGCCGGCACGGACCAGTACACCTCCTATTCGCAGACCGGGGGGCTTCACATCCTCGAGCACACGCTGGAAGCGATCTGCGAGATGTTCCCGATCTTCACGCGGATGAAGATGCTGAGGTCCTGGGGCGGTATCGTCGACGTGACGCCGGACCGCTCGCCGATCGTTGCCAAGACGCCGGTGCCGGGCCTGTTCGTGAATTGCGGCTGGGGGACCGGCGGCTTCAAGGCGACGCCGGGATCGGCCCATGTCTTCGCCCACACCATCGCCAACGACGCGCCGCACCGGATCAACGCGCCCTTCACTCTGGAGCGCTTCAGGAACGGCCGCCTGATCGACGAGGCGGCGGCTGCCGCCGTCGCGCACTGAGGGTTTTCCATATGCTCCTGATCCATTGTCCCTATTGCGGGGAAGAGCGGCCGGAACTGGAGTTCCGCCACGCCGGCGAAGCGCACATCGCCCGCCCGGCGGACATCGCCAGCATCACCGACGAGGAGTTCGAGCGCTACTTCTTCATCCGCTCGAACCCGAAGGGCATCGTCTTCGAACGGTGGCGGCACATCCACGGCTGCGCGCGCTTCTTCAACGCGGTACGCGATACCGTCAGCGACAGGTTCTTCGCGACCTACAAGGCGGGCGAGCCGAAGCCGGACATCGAGACCTTGCACGCCAACCGGAACCAGCCGAGCGGGGAAGTGCCGAAATGAGCGGAGCCAATCGCATCGCGGGAGCCGGGCGCCTGACGCCGGCCAGGACCGCGCGCTTCACCTTCGACGATCGCAGCTACACGGCGCTCGCGGGCGACACCCTCGCCTCGGCGCTGATCGCCAACGGCGTCCATCTCGTCGGGCGGTCGTTCAAGTACCACCGGCCGCGCGGGTTCCTTTCCGCGGGTGCGGAGGAGCCGAACGCGCTGGTCGGCGTCGAGCGCGATTCCGCGCGCCGCCAGCCGAACGTGCGCGCCACGGTGCAGGAAGTCTTCGACGGGCTGAATGCGACCTCGCAGAACCGCTGGCCGTCGCTCGCATTCGATGTCGGGGCGATCAACGACCGCCTGTCGCCGATGTTCGCCGCAGGCTTCTACTACAAGACCTTCATGTGGCCGAAGGAGGCGTGGAAGCAGTTCTACGAGCCGAAGATCCGCGCCGCGGCCGGCCTCGGCGTGGCGCCCGGCGAGCCGGACCCGGACCACTACGCCAGCCGCTACGTCCATTGCGACGTGCTTGTCATCGGCGGGGGCGTCGCCGGCCTCTCGGCCGCGCTGGCGGCGGCGGAGTCCGGCGCGCGCGTCATCCTGTGCGACGAGCAGCCGGAAGCCGGCGGGGCGCTGCACCACGAGACCGAAGCGACGATCGAGGGCGCTGCAGGGTTCGACTGGGCGCAGGCGACGGCCGCGAGGCTGGCGGCGATGGAAAACGTGCGGGTGCTGACGCGGACGACGGCGTTCGGCTACTACGCGCAGAATTTCGTCGGCCTTGCCGAGCGGGTGACCGACCACCTGCGCCGATCCGGCCCCGGAGATGCCGCGCGAGCGTCTCTGGCAGGTCCGGGCGAAGCGCGTCGTCATCGCGGCCGGGGCGATCGAGCGGCACATGGTCTTCGCCAACAACGACCGGCCGGGCATCATGCTCGCCTCGGCGGCGCGCACCTACCTCAACCATTTCGGCGTGGCGGTCGGCTCGCAGGGTCGGCGTCTACACGGCCTGCGATTCGGCCTATCTCGGCGGCCTTCGACCTGAAGCGGGCGGGCGTGTCGATCGAGGCGATCGTCGATACCCGCGACCATCCGGGCGAAGGGCTGATGTCGACGGCGGCGGACCTCGGCATCGAGGTGCTGACCGGCCACGCCGTCACGCAACACCGGCGGGTCGCTCAGGGTGTCGTCGATGTCGGTGCGCCCGGTCGGCGGCGACGGCGACGCGCGTGATTCCGGTCGACGCGCTGCTGATGTCGGCCGGCTGGACGCCTTCCGTGCACATGTTCTCGCAGTCGCGCGGCAAGGTGGCGTGGGACGAGGCGAGCCGGCGCTTCCTGCCCGGCGCCTATGCGCAGGACTGCGTCTCGGTCGGGGCGTGCAACGGCACCGACGGCCTGCAGGCGACCATCGACGAGGCGCTTGCGGCCGGCGAGGCGCGCCGCGAAGGCCGCACGCGGGACGAACGGCGCCTCGGCGGCCACGCCGATCAAGGGCGAGACGACCGGCTCGTGGGCCGGCGGCATGGCCGGCAGCGGCGAGGGCGCCGGGACCCGACGACATCGTCAAGGCCTTCGTCGACTTCCAGAACGACGTGACCGCGAAGGACATCCGGCTCGCCGTGCGCGAGGGCATGCACTCGATCGAGCACGTCAAGCGCTTCACGACGACCGGCATGGCGACAGACCAGGGCAAGACGTCGAACATCCACGGGCTGGCGATCGCCGCGGAGATGCTCGACCGGCCGATCCCGAAGGTGGGGCTCACGACCTTCCGCGCGCCCTATACGCCGGTGACCTTCGGCGCCATCGTCGGCCACGGGCGGCACAGGCTCTTCGATCCGGCGCGCAAGACGCCGATGCACGGCTGGGAGGAGGCGCACGGGGCGGTCTTCGAGGACGTCGGCCCGTGGAAGCGCGCCTGGTACTATCCGCGCGCCGGCGAGGACATGCACGCCGCCGTCGACCGCGAATGCCGGACGGTGCGCGAGGTGGCCGGCGTCTTCGACGCGACGACGCTCGGCAAGATCGAGGTGGTCGGTCCGGACGCGGCGAAGTTCCTCGACCTCATCTACACGAACGGCTGGCAGAAGATGCAGCCGGGGCGCTGCAAGTACGGCGTCATGCTGCGCGAGGACGGCTTCATCTACGATGACGGCGTCGTCGGGCGGCTCGCCGAGGACCGCTTCCACGTGACGACGACGACGGGCGGGGCGCCGCGCGTGCTCCACCACATGGAGGACTACCTGCAGACGGAGTTCCCGCATCTCGACGTCTGGCTGACCTCGACCTCCGAGCAATGGGCGACGATCGCCGTGCAGGGCCCGAAGGCGCGCGAGATCGTCGCGCCGCTCGTCGAGGACATCGACCTGTCGAACGAGGCCATGCCGCACATGAGCGTGCGGGAGGGCCGGATATGCGGCGTGCCGACGCGGCTCTTCCGCATGTCCTTCACCGGCGAGCTCGGCTTCGAGGTCAACGTGCCGTCGGATTACGGCCGTGCTGTCTGGGAGGCGATCTGGGAGCGCGCCGAGCCGCATCGGGCGCCTGCGCCTACGGCACCGAGACGATGCACGTGCTGCGGGCCGAGAAGGGCTACATCATCGTCGGCCAGGAAACCGACGGGACAGTGACGCCGCATGACGCCGGGCTCTCCTGGGCGATCGCCAAGTCGAAGCCCGATTTCGTCGGCATCCGCGGGCTGAAGCGGCCGGATCTCGTCGCCGACGGCCGCAAGCAGCTGGTGGGCCTGCTGACGAAGGATCCGAAGGTCGTGCTGGAAGAGGGCGCGCAGATGGTCGCGGATCCGAACCAGGCGGTGCCGATGACCATGATCGGGCACGTGACGTCGTCCTACTGGTCGGAGAACTGCGGCCATTCGATCGCACTGGCGCTGGTCGTGGACGGCCACAAGCGGATGGGCGAGACGCTCTACGTGCCGATGCCGGATCGCACGATCGCGGTGGAAGTGACCGGCACGGTGTTTTTCGACAAGGAAGGAGCGCGGCTCGATGGCTGAAACGACGGAGCTTTCGGTGGCGGGCCGGCGCGGCGCGCTGGACGGCGCGCAGGGGCGGATCGCCTGTCGTGACGCTGGAGCCGGCAGCGCCTGCCTCGCGACTGTCGCTCAGGGCTCGCGGCGAGGCGGTGGCGACCCTGTCCTCGGCCCTCGGCCTCGACGCTGCCGACGCGGCCGAAGACTTCGAGTAGCGCCGGGGACGCGGCATGCTCTCTGGCTCGGTCCGGACGAATGGCTGCTCATCGACGGAAACGGCGCCGATCTGGCAGCCGCTGCGGCGGGGGCGGACGTGCTGCACTCGGCGGTCGACATCTCGCACAGGAACACCGCCATCGTGATCGCCGGCGAGGGGGCGGAAGCGACGCTCGCCGCCGGCTGCCCGCAGGACCTGTCGATCGAGGCCTTTCCCGTCGGCGCCTGCGCGCGGACGCTCATGGGCAAGGTCGAGGTCGTGGTCTGGCGACGCGCGCCGCGACCCGCTTCCACGTCGAATGCTGGCGCTCGTTCGCCGGCTACGCGTTCGATTTCCTCACGGAGGCCGCGCGCGACGCCGCCGCCTGACGAAAACGCCGAGGGATATCAGCCGCCGTTTCTCTTGCGCCGCGCGGGCTTGAGCCTGATCCTGAGCCCCCGGCCTTCCATGCGCTCGACGTCGAAGGCGCCGGCGTGCTTCACGAGGTCGCCGAGCTTGGCATAGCCGTAGGTGCGCGGGTCGAAATCCGGGGCGAGGTTGGCGAGGCGCTGGCCGAGGCCGCCGAGATTGACCCATCCGTCGTCGTCGTCCATCTGGGCGATCGCCTTCTTGATGAGCGGGGCGGCGGCGCTGGGCGACTGCAGGGACTTCGCCGCCTTGTCCGGCTCACGGTCGGCGGCGGGTGCCTCCGGCAGCAGGTTCTCGGCGATAGATGAAGCGGTGGCAGGCCTGGCGCAGGCTCTCCGGGGTCTTCTGCTCTCCGACGCCGTAGACGTAGACGCCCTGTTCGCGGATCCGGGCGGCGAGGCGGGTGAAGTCGCTGTCGGAGGAGACGAGGCAGAAGCCGTCGAACCGGCCGGTGTGCAGGAGGTCCATGGCGTCGATGACGAGCGCGATGTCCGAGGAGTTCTTGCCGGTCGTGTAGGCGAACTGCTGCTGGGCGATGATGGCGTGGCGCGAGAGGATGTCCGCCCAGGATTTCAGGCGGTTGTTGGAAAAGTCGCCATAGATGCGGCGCACGCTCGCCTCGCCGATGGTCGCGAGTTCCTCGAACAGCCCGTCCGCGATGCGGTGGGAGGTGTTGTCGCCGTCGATCAGGACGGCGAGTCGCATCGTGTCGTTGTCGTTGGCCATGGCGCGACCATAGCCGATCGGCCGGCGCTTGTCGTCAGGCCCCGGGCGGACGGTCCTCCGGATCGAACTGCACGATCGTTATCCATTGCGCGGTCAGGGCCGGCTTGCGCTCGTTCTCGATCTCCACCGTCACCGCGTAGACGCATTCGAGCATCGTCGCGCCGCGGAAGCGGCAGTCTGCCAGGACGAAGCGACCGCGCACGCGGGATCCTGACCTGACCGGCGCCATGAAGCGCACCCTGTCGAAGCCGTAGTTGATGCCGAAGCGGCGCTCGCGGACCGTGGGCAGGCAGTCGTAGTTCATCGCCGAGAGCAGCGAGAGGGTCAGGAAGCCGTGGGCGATCGTGCCGCCGAAGGCTGTCTCCTCCTTCGCGCGCGACGGGGATCGACATGGATGAACTGGTGGTCGTGCGTGGCGTCGGCGAAGCGGTCGATCATCGACTGGTCGACCGTGATCCAGTGCCGACACACCCACCTCCTTGCCGACGAACCCCTTCATGTCGCTGAGCGATATTTCGGCCGGCATCGGCTGATCCAGTTTCCTTGTCGCTGCGGTCCAGCCACGCGGCCGGCGAGAGTCCTGATACTGTCTTCAGGGACGATGCGCCAGCCCTGGCCGCCCGGACTTCCCGATCAGGCGGGCCGGCCGGCCTCCACGGCCACTGCGAGGCTGCGCGGACCGACGGTAATTCCGTCTCCATGGTCCTCCCCGCCGGTATCCAGACGCCGCCAGTCCCAATCCGGCGATGCCGGCAGGGCGAAGCGCACGCCGGAGCCGGTGCGGTTGACGAGTACCGCCATTCGCCGCATCGCGGGATCGCGGGCGCCCGTCGAGGAGAGAACCATCGCGATCGCGCCCCCCTCGGGTTCGTGCCAGTCGTCGATGGTGAAGGCACGACCTTCCGGGTGCAGCCAGGCGACGCCGGCTCCGGAACCTGCGTGGTCCTCGTCCTCGAGGAAGGTCGGGTCGCCAAGGGCCGGCAAGCGGCGGCGCAACGACGACCAGAGCGCGGCGTAGTCCTCCAGATCCATGTCGCGGCCCTCCCAGTCGAGCCAGGTGACGGGATTGTCCTGCGCGTAGGCGTTGTTGTTGCCTTTCTGCGTGCGCCCGAACTCGTCGCCGGCCGTGAGCATGATCGTGCCGCGCGAGACGAAGATGGAGGCGACCAGCGCGTTCAGATCACGCCGGCGCCGCGCCCGGACATCCGGGTCGGTACTCTCTCCCTCGATGCCGTCGTTCCAGGAGAAGTTCTCGTCGTGGCCGTCGCGGTTGTGCTCGCCGTTTGCCTCGTTGTGCTTGTTCTCGTAGGCGACAAGGTCGGCGAGCGGGAAGCCGTCGTGTGCGGCGATGAAGTTAACGCTGCGCGACGCCTGCTCGCCGTTGCGGCGGAAAATGTCGGAGGAGCCCGCCAGCCGCGTCGCGAGCGCACCGAGGGCGGCTGCATCGCCGCGCCAGAAGCGGCGCAGGTCGTCGCGGTAGCGGTCGTTCCACTCGAGGAACGGCTCCGGGAAGTTGCCGAGCTGGTAGCCGTCGGGTCCGATGTCCCATGGTTCGGCGATCAGCACGCGATCGCCGAGCACGGGGTCGTCCCGCATCTGCCTGAAAAGGCCGGCCTCCCGCGAGAAGCCGTCTTCGTCTCGGCCGAGCACCGGCCCGAGGTCGAACCTGAAGCCGTCGACACCGGCATGAAGGACGAAATGGCGCATGGCGTCGAGGATCATGCGGGCAACCGGCGGGCGGTCGCAGGCAAGCGTGTTGCCGCAGCCGGTGTCGTTGACGAGGCGGCCGGGGTCCCCGCGGGCGTGGCGATAATAGGTCGCGTTGTCGAGGCCGCGCAGCGACAGGGTCGCGCCCTGGGCATCGCTCTCTCCCGTGTGGTTGAAGACGACATCGAGGAAGACATCGATGCCTTCGCCGTGCAGGGTCTCGACGGCGGCACGCAGTTCGGCGATCCCGCCAGGCGCAAGCCGCGGATCGAGCGCGAAGAAGGTGACAGGATTGTAGCCCCAGCCATTGGCGAGGCCGAGCGGCGGCAGGTGACGCTCGTCTATCCAGGCGGCGATCGGCATGAGTTCCACGGCGCGGACGCCGAGCTTGCGGAAATGCGCAAGGCTTGCCGGGTGAGCGAGGGCCCCGACCGTGCCGCGAAGGTCTTCGGGCACGTCCGGGTTCAGCATCGAGAAGGGCTTGACGGGAACCTCGTAGACGAGGTCGCCGCGCCGGAAGGACGGCCGGCGGTGCGCGACCCTTTCCGGCAGCGCGGTGACGACCGACTTCGGCACGAGATCGGCCGTATCCGCGCCGACCTCGCCGAGGCGCGGCAGGTAGGCATAGGGACGGTCGAGCGCAAGGGCGCAGGGATCGACGAGCAGCTTCGACGGGTCGAAGCGATGGCCCGCGGCGGGATCGTAGCGGCCGTGGGCGCGCAGGCCGTAGCGGGTGCCGGGACCGACGCCGGGGAGGTAAAGGCCGTGGAGATCGTCCTCGACGCGCTCGAGCGTGTGACGGCTGGTCTCGCGGTCGCCACTTTCGTCGAAGAGCACGAGTTCGATGCGCTCGGCATGCGCCGACCAGACGGCGAAGCCGGTCCCGTCAGCTGTCGGCCAGGCGCCGGGCCGCCGTTCCTCTGCGGATGTCACGCGCGTGCCGCCTCAGGTGATCACGGTAGGGGCGTGGCGGCCGGTATGCTCGCGTATTCCCGCGATCGCGTCGGCGGCGTCGATCAGGTCGGCGAGCGCTTCCTGGGTGTCGAGCCCGAGATCGCCGTCCGCCGGCTCGTAGCGCTCGATATAGACGCGAAGCGTCGCGCCAGAGGTGCCAGTGCCCGAGAGGCGGAAGACGACGCGCGAGCCGCCTTCGAAAAGCACACGGATGCCCTGGTGCTCGGAAACCGACTGGTCGACCGGGTCGTGATAGGCGAAATCGTCGGCGGCCCTCACGGCGAGTTCGCCGAAGCGTGTGCCGGGCAGGCTCGCAAGCCGTTCGCGCAACCCGTCCATCAGGCGGTTGGCGGCGGCGGTCTCGACAGCCTCGTAGTCGTGGCGCGAATAGTAGTTGCGTCCGTATTCGGCCCAGTGCTTGCGGGCGATTTCCGCGACGCTCTCGCCGCGACTGGCGAGGATGTTGAGCCAGAGGAGGACCGCCCAGACCCCGTCCTTCTCGCGCACGTGGTCGGAGCCGGTCCCGGCGCTTTCCTCGCCGCAGATGGTCGCCATGCCGGCGTCGAGCAGATTTCCGAAGAACTTCCAGCCGGTCGGGGTCTCGTAGATGCCGATGCCGAGCTTTTCGGCGACCCGGTCGGCGGCGCCGCTCGTCGGCATGGAACGGGCGATGCCCTTCAGCCCGCCCTTGTAGGCCGGGGCCAGGTGGGCGTTCGCCGCAAGCATTGCGAGGGAGTCGGACGGCGTGATGAAGATGCCCTTGCCGATGATGAGGTTTCGGTCGCCGTCGCCGTCGGAAGCGGCGCCGAAATCCGGTGCGTCGTCGGACATCATCGTGTCGTAGAGCATGCGGGCGTGGACGAGGTTCGGATCCGGGTGATGCCCGCCGAAATCGTCGAGCGGCATGAAGTTCAGGACCGAACCAGGAGCCGCGAGCAGGCGCTTCTCCAGGATTTCCTTGGCGTAGGGGCCGGTGACCGCGCTCATCGCGTCGAAGGTGATGGTCAGGCCACGGGCGATCGCGGCGCGGATGGCGTCGAAGTCGAACAGCTCCTCCATCAGGTTGGCGTAATCCGTCACCGGATCAATCACGTCGACGGCCATGCCGGCGGTCTCGAA
Organism: uncultured Alphaproteobacteria bacterium; assembly: GCA_963760965.1. Classification (GTDB taxonomy): domain Bacteria; phylum Pseudomonadota; class Alphaproteobacteria; order Rhizobiales; family Rhizobiaceae; genus Pararhizobium_B. The sequence goes on along the minus strand of CAVXEW010000007.1, from coordinate 327,326 downwards.
AGTGCCGTTGGTGTCGATGTCGATGTCGGGCTCGTCGGTCGTGCGGTATTCGGTGATCGTCTTCGAGCGCTCGAATATGGCGTTGGTGATGCGCTCGGGCGCCGGGCCGCCGTTCGACGTGTTGAACTTGATGCCGAAATCCTCGTTCGGGCCGCCGGGATTGTGGCTCGCAGAGAGGATCAGCCCGCCGAAGGCTCCGTACTTGCGGATGATGTGCGAGGCGGCGGGGGTCGAAAGCAGCCCGGCGCGGCCGACGATGACCCGGCCGAAGCCGTTGGCGGCGGCCATGCGGATCGCAATCTGCACCACGTCCCGGTTGAAGTAGCGGCCGTCGCCGCCGATCACCAGCGTCTTTCCCTGGAAGTCGCCGGCGGAATCGAAGACCGACTGAATGAAATTCTGGACGTAGTTCTCCTGCTGGAAGACCGGGACCTTCTTGCGCAGGCCGGAGGTGCCCGGCTTCTGGTCGTCGTAGGGTCTGGTCGATACGGTCTTGACCATGAGCTGCTCAACCTCGCTTGATGAGTTCGCGATAGAGATCGGCGTAGCGCCGGGCGCTGCGATCCCATGAGACGTCGGCCTTCATGCCCTGCTTCTGCATGAGGGTCCAGAGCTTGCGGTCGGCGTAGGCCTCGGCGGTCCTGCGGATCGCGTGCCGCATGGTGAAAGCATTGACGGGGGCGAACTGGAATCCGGTCGCCACTCCGGCGGAAAGCGCGGCCTCGTTGGCGTCGATGACGGTGTCGGCGAGGCCGCCGGTGCGGGCGACGACGGGGACGCAGCCATAGCGCAGGGCGTAGAGTTGCGTCAGGCCGCAGGGCTCGAAGCGTGAGGGGACCAGTATCGCGTCGGCGCCCGCCTGCATGAGATGCGACAGCTCCTCGTCGTAGCCGATCTGGACGGCGATCCGGCCGCGATTGTGCGCCGACGCCCCGAGCAGCGCGCCTTCCAGCGCCTCGTCGCCGGAGCCGAGCACTGCAAGCCTTCCGTCGACGGCGAGGACCTCGCCGATCGTCTCCGCAAGGATGTCCATGCCCTTCTGCCAGGTCAGCCGGCTGATGACCGCAAGCAGCGGTCCTTCACCGTCGGCGAGACCCATGCGCTTCATCAGCGCGCTTCGGTTGGCCCGGCGCCGCGCGAGGCTCTTCGCAGTGTAGGCGGAGGCGAGCGCCTTGTCCGAGCCGGGATCCCAGATCGCGGTATCGATGCCGTTGACGATGCCGTGGAGATCGCCGGCGCGCATGCGCAGCAGGCCGTCGAGCCCCATGCCGAACTCCGGCGTGCAGATCTCCTCGGCATAGGTCGGGCTGACGGTGGTGATCGCCGTCGCGGTCTGCAGGCCTCCCTTCAGGAAGCCCACGTCGCCGTAGTACTCGATGCCGTCGACGTGGAAGGCGGAGGCCGGCAGGCCCAGCCGGTCGAAGATGTCGGCGGCGAACTGCCCCTGGAAAGCCAGGTTGTGCACCGTCATGACCACGGGAATGCCGGCCGCCGTCTCGCTGTGGCGCAGGTAGACGGGCGTCATAGCCGCCTGCCAGTCATGGGCGTGGACGAGATCCGGCCGCCATCCTTCCGCGACCCCCTCGGCGATGCGGCAGGCCGCGAGCGAGAGCGCGGCGAAGCGCCGCCAGTTGTCGGGGAAATCCTTGCCGCCGGCCTCGCCATAGGGATTGCCCTCGCGGGCGAAGAGCTCCGGCGCGTCGAGAACGAGGAGATGGAGATCCCCGATCGTCGCGGCGAGCAGGGTGGCGCGGGTGCCCAGCAAGTCCTCGAAAACGTGCAGCTTGTCGGTGTCGCGCAGCTGCCTCGTCACCGCGGGGTAGCCGGGCAGAAGCGTCCGTACGACGACGCCGTGACGCGCGAGGGCGCCCGGCAGCGCGCCGGCGACGTCCGCCAGCCCGCCGGTCTTGATCAGTGGATAGACTTCGGAGGCAACCGAGAGGACCTGCATCGACCGTCAGCCGCCCAGCTTGTCGATCATCGGCTGTGTGATCAGGCATACGCCCTTCTCGGTTCGGCGGAACCGCCGGGCGTCAAGCTCGGGATCCTCGCCCACCACGAGGCCTTCCGGAATGTTGACCCCCCTGTCGATCACGACCTTGCTGAGCCGGGCCTTGCGGCCGATGACGCAGCGCGGCAGCACGACGGCCTGGTCGAGGACGGACCACGAGTTCGCCCGCGCGCCGGTGAAGACGAGGCTGTGCTTCAGGGAAGAGCCGGAAATGATGCAGTCGCCGGCCACCAGCGAGGAGACGGCCGAGCCGCGCCGCCCGTCATCGTCATGGACGAACTTCGCCGGCGGGGTGATCTCGGCATAGGTCCAGATCGGCCAGGAACGGTCGTAGAGATCGAGTTCCGGCACGACGTCCGTCAGGTCGATATTGGCTTCCCAGTAGGCATCGACGGTGCCGACGTCGCGCCAGTAGGCCTCGGTTTCGGTGCCGGCGCGCACGCAGGAATCGGAGAAGCGGTGCGCCACCGCCTTCCCGTTGCCGACGATGTACGGAATGATGTCCTTGCCGAAGTCGCGGCTCGATCCCTCGACGTCGGCATCCCGCTTCAGCATCTCCATGAGGAACCTGGTGTGGAACACATAGATGCCCATCGAGGCGAGGGCGCACTCCTCGTTGCCCGGGATGCCGGGCGGGTCGGCGGGTTTCTCGACGAAGTCGATGATCCTGTCGGTCTCGTCGACATGCATGACGCCGAAGCCGGTCGCCTCCATGCGCGGCACCTCGAGGCAACCGACGGTGACGTCGGCGCCGGAATCGACGTGGCGCTGCAGCATCACCTCGTAGTCCATCTTGTAGATGTGGTCGCCGGCCAGGATGACCATGTATTCGGGGCCGTAGGACTCGATGATGTCGATGTTCTGATAGACGGCGTCGGCGGTCCCCTCGTACCATTGCGTCTCGGAGACGCGCTGGCTGGCCGGCAGGATGTCGAAACTTTCGTTGCGCTCGGGGCGCAGGAAGTTCCAGCCGCGCTGGAGATGGCGGATCAGCGAGTGCGCCTTGTACTGGGTGGCGACGCCGATGCGGCGGATGCCGGAGTTGATGGCGTTCGACAGGGCGAAGTCGATGATGCGGGCCTTGCCGCCGAAATAGACGGCGGGCTTGGCGCGGCGGTCGGTCAGTTCCTTCAGCCGGCTCCCGCGGCCTCCGGCGAGGACATAGGCCATCGCGTCGCGAGCCAGCGGCCCGGTTCTTCTTTCGTCCATCTCCGTTCCCTCCCGTTCCAGTCTTCCTGCTACTTGTCCTGCTTCAGCATGATGGTGGCAAGGGGCGGAAGCGTCATCGAGGCGGACGGGTTGCCGTCTTCGCCCCTGTCGGCCCGGACCATGCCGCCATTGCCCTTTCCGCTCCCTCCGTACTCCCCGGCGTCGGAATTGAAGATCTCGCGCCAGTCGCCGACGCCCGGCATCGGAACGCGGTAGTTCTCGCGCACCACGGGCGTGAAGTTCGACACGACGACGACGGGCGTGTCGCCCGGCGCCTTGCGCTGCCAGGCGAAGACCGAGTTCTGGTGATCATCGGCGATCAGCCACTCGAAGCCCTCCGGCTCGCAGTCCCGGGCATGAAGGGCCGGGACCTGCCGGTAGAGGTGGTTGAGGTCGCGCACAAGGCGACGCATGCCCTCGTGCCGAGAGGCGCCGAGAAGCTCCCAGTCGAGCCCCCTTTCCTCGCTCCACTCCTGCCGCTGCGCGAATTCCTGGCCCATGAACAGGAGCTTTTTGCCGGGGTATCCCCACATGAAGCCGTAATAGGCCCTGAGGTTTGCGAACTGCTGCCAGTCGTCCCCGGACATCTTGGTCAGCAGCGAACCCTTTCCGTGCACGACCTCGTCGTGCGAGAGAGGCAGAACGAAGTTCTCGGAGAAGGCATAGACCAGTCCGAAGGTGATCTCGCCGTGATGGTAGCTGCGATGGACCGGCTCGTGCTTCATGTATTCGAGCGTGTCGTGCATGAAGCCCATGTTCCACTTGAAGCCGAAGCCGAGCCCGCCTTCATGGACCGGCTGCGAGACCTTCGGCCATGAGGTCGATTCCTCGGCGACGGTGATGACGCCGGGATGCGTGCCGTAGACCTCCCGGTTGGTCGACTGCAGGAACTCGATCGCGTCGAGGTTCTCGCGGCCGCCTTCGCGGTTGGGCACCCATTCGCCCTCCTTGCGGGAATAGTCGAGATAGAGCATCGAGGCGACGGCATCCACGCGCAGCCCGTCGATGTGGTACCGCTCGGCCCAGAAGAGGGCGTTGTTGACGAGGTAGGAGCGCACCTCGCGCCGGCCGAAATTGTAGATCGCCGTGTTCCAGTCGGGATGATAGCCCTGACGCGGGTCCGCGTGTTCGTAGAGAGCTGTACCGTCGAAGCGGGCGAGGCCGTGTTCGTCTGTGGGGAAATGGGCGGGCACCCAGTCGAGCAGGACGCCGATCCCGACGCGGTGAGCGGCGTCGACGAAGCGTGCGAGGCCCTCCGGTTCGCCGAAGCGCGCGGTCGGCGCGTAGAGGCCGGTGGTCTGGTAGCCCCACGACGGATCATAGGGATGTTCGCTGATCGGCAGGAACTCGATGTGGGTGTAGCCCATGTCGAGGCAGTAGGGGATCAGCTGCTCCGACATCTCGTCCCAGCTGAGGAAGCGCCCCCCTTCGCCGCGCCGCCACGATCCCGGGTGAACCTCGTAGATGGAGATCGGCTGGCGGCGGAAATCGGCCTTGCGCCAGTAGTCCCGGTGGGCGTGGTCGCCCCATTCGTGCATCAGCGGCCCGAGCGTGATGGAGGCGGTCGCCGGCCGCAGCTCGGAGCGGAAGGCGAAGGGGTCCGCCTTGAGCGGCAGGCGTTGCCCGTCCGCGCCGATGATCTCGTACTTGTAGGGCCGTCCGCCGCCGATGTCGGGAACGAAGATCTCCCAGATGCCGGTGTCGCGCCTCAGGCGCATCACGTGGCGGCGCCCGTCCCAGTCGTTGAAGTCGCCGATGACCGAAACGCGGCGGGCGTTCGGTGCCCAGACGGCGAAGTGCACGCCGGCGACACCCTCGTGCTCGACCACATGCGCGCCCATCTTGTCGAAGAGGCGCCGGTGCGAGCCCTCGGCGATGTAGTAGTCGTCCATGGGACCGAGTACCGGGCCGAAGGAATAGGGGTCCGTCACCCACCAGTCGCCGCCCGAATTCGCGGCGTGGAGGCGCAGCGGCTGGCGCTTTCGGATCTTCAGGCGTCCTTCGAAAAGCCCGTCCTCGTGCCGCCGGGCCAGGTCGCCGGCTTCCTTGCCCGAGAGCGTGAAGGCCGTCACGGTCTCGGCGTGCGGTATGAAGCAGCGGGCGATCAGCCCGCCGCCGGAGGCCTCGTGCACGCCGAGCACGGCGAACGGGTCGCCGTGGGAGCCCGAAACCAGCGCCGAGACCTGGCCGGCCGAAAGAGTGTCGCTCGTCGGTTTGCTGGTGGTCTTGGCGCTTGTGGATTTCATCCAGCCCTCCAGATGTCTCTTGCATATTCACGGATCGACCGGTCGGAGGAAAACCATCCGACATGGGCCGTATTGCGGATCGTCTTGGCGTGCCATGCGGCCTTGTCGACGAACAGCGCGTCGACGCTGCGCTGGGCCCGGGCATAGGCGTCGAAGTCGGCGGAGACCATGAACCAGTCGCTGTCGTAGATGCCGTCAACGAGGCCGCGGAACCGGTCCCGGTCGTCCGGCGAGAAGACGCCGGAGGCGATTGCCTGCAGGGCCTGGGAGAGCTCGCGCGACGCCTCGATGACCGGGCGCGGGTCGTAGCCGTCGCTGCGCCTGGCCGCGACTTCCTCCGCCGTCATCCCGAAAATCACGATGTTGTCCTCGCCTACGTGTTCGCGGATTTCGACATTCGCACCATCGAGCGTGCCGATGGTCAATGCTCCGTTCAACGCGAATTTCATGTTGCCGGTTCCGGATGCCTCCAGGCCGGCGGTCGAAATCTGCTCGGATAGGTCGGCGGCCGGGACCATGACCTCGGCGAGCGAGACGTTGTAGTTGGGAATGAAGACGATCTTCAGGAGGCCGCGCACGGCGGGGTCGTTGTTGATGACGCGCGCGACGTCGTTGATCAGCTTCACGATCAGCTTGGCGGTGTAGTAGCTCGGCGCGGCCTTGCCGGCGAAGAGCTTGACGCGCGGCACCCAGTCGCGCTCGGGGTGGGAGCGGATCTGGTCGTAAAGTGCGATCGCCTCGATGACGTTGAGGAACTGGCGCTTGTATTCGTGGATGCGCTTGATGTGGACGTCGAACATAGCGTCAGGATCGAGGCGGACGCCCATGCGCCGGGCGACGAGGTTCGAAAGCCGCACCTTGTTCAGCCGCTTGACGTCGGCGAAGCGGTCGACGAAAGCAGGATCGTCGGCGTAGGGATCGAGGTCGGACAGCCTTTCCGTCTCGTCCATGAAGGCGTCGCCGATCGTGTTCCTCAGCAGGCCGAAGAGGTCCGGATTGCACTGCATCAGCCAGCGGCGCGGCGTGATGCCGTTGGTCTTGTTGTTGATGCGGTCCGGATAGAGCCTGTGAAGATTGGCGAAGACCGTCTCCTTCATGAGATCGGTGTGGAGCGCGGAGACGCCGTTGATCGAGTGCGAGCCGACGAAGGCGAGGTTGCCCATGCGCACGCGCCGGTCGCCGTCCTCCTCGATCAGCGAGATGTTGCGGATCTGGGCGTTGTCGAAGTGCCTCGTCCTCGCCTCCTCGCAGGACCATGGCGTTGATGGCGTAGACGATCTGCATGTGCCGGGGCAGCAGCCGCTCGAAGAGCGGCACCGGCCAGCTTTCCAGCGCCTCGGGCAGGAGCGTGTGGTTCGTGTAGCCGAAGCACTTGCGGGCGATGTCCCAGGATTGCTCGAAGGAGAGGCGGTGGACGTCGCACAGCAGCCGGACCATCTCGGCGACGGCGACAGCCGGGTGGGTGTCGTTCAGCTGGATGGCCACCTTGTCCGGCAGGTTCCTCAATTCGTTGTAGTGCTGGATGTGGCGGCGCAGGATGTCCTGAAGCGAGGCGGAGGAGAAGAAGAATTCCTGGCGCAGCCGCAATTCCTGGCCGGCCGGCGTGGCATCGGCCGGGTAGAGGACGCGGGCAAGGGTCTCCGCCTTGTTGCTTTCCCTGAGGGCGCCGATATGGTCGCCGGCGTTGAAGGCGTCGAGCAGGATCGGGTCGATCGGCTGAGCGGTCCACAGCCTGAGCGTGTTCACGCGCTTCGCGCGCCAGCCGACGACGGGTGTGTCGTAGGCGGTGGCGATGACACGTTCCTGCGGTCGCCAGACGCAGCGCGCCGGTGCCGTCGGTGGCCTCGCCGATGGTCTCGACGGAGCCGCCGAAGCCGACCTCGTAGGAACTTTCGCGGCGCTCGAACTCCCACGGATTGCCGTGGGCGAGCCAGGTCTCCGGAAGCTCGACCTGCCAGCCGTCCTGCATCTGCTGGCGGAAGAGGCCGTGCACGTAGCGGATGCCGTAGCCGTAGGCGGGGATGTCGACGGTCGCCATGGACTCCATGAAGCAGGCGGCGAGACGGCCGAGGCCGCCATTGCCGAGGGCGGCATCCGGCTCGAGTGCGGCGACCACGTCGAGGTCGACGCCGAGCAGGACAAGGGCGCTGCGCATCTCGTCCATCAGCTCCAGGTTGGAGACGGCGTCGCGCATCAGCCGGCCGATGAGGAACTCGAGCGACAGGTAGTACACGCGCTTCTCGTTCTTCTCGTAGGTTTCCCGCGTCGATTCCATCCAGCGGTCGATGATGCGGTCGCGGATGACGAGGATGGTGGCGGTCAGCCAGTCGTGCGGCTTGGCGACCTTGGCATCCTTTCCGATGCGGTAGGTCAGGCGCTCGATGATCTCGGATGCAAGCACGTCCGGGCTGGAGACGCGCGGAGACGGCGAGGGCAGATCGGTTCTCGGAGGCTTGTTCATGGGAAACGGGTCTTCGTCTGTTGCCGGCGATGCGGGCCCTGGGAGGAGGCCCGGCGGCGTCTTGTTGATCTTATGCGTCGAACGGAAGTTTTCACACTGCAGGCCTGTACCAGCAAATTCAATCGTTTTGCATTCAGTTTTTCCGCACCACGCAGAAACCACCGGCCGCGGCGACGCTGCGGCACAGCCGGCGCGCGCCTTCGCGATGCTCGCGACCGATGCGCACAGTATAGCGTGGCCGCGTCCCGAACCTCAAATTGCGCTGGCGGACGTAGAGCGGTTCCTCTCCCTTCAGGAGGCCAGGGTACTCCGCCCGGGCTTGCCCGAATATGCGCCGTGCGCCGGCGAGGGAGAAGCTGGCGCCGATCTCCGCGCCCCATGGCGCCCGCGGTGCGTCCGCCTGCGCCATGGGCGACATGGTTCGCGTGCTCGCCAGATCGATGCAGGCCTGCAGAAACGGCTTGCTGTCGCTCATGCTGAAGTCGACGGACTTCGGCTTCGTGTCGGTCCAGTCGCTGAGCGGAAGGCCGGTTATGTCGAAGACGTAGCGGCGGGTTTCCGCCGGCGCGGGCCTGCCGAGGTCCAGGAGGTCGGCGGCACGCGCCTCGCCGGCGTTGTACCCGGCGGCCGCCATGCCGAGATTGCCGAATTCGCGCCGCATCTCGCCGAGATAGGCGGCCGACTTTGCGAGCGCATCGGCGGGGTTGAAGCTGTCGGCAAGGCCACGCAGCCGGGCGGTCGACGGCATGAACTGGGCGATGCCCTGCGCGCCACGGGGACTGACGGCGCCGGGGTCGAACCGGCTTTCCTGCCAGATCAGCCGGGCGAAGAAACCCGGCGGCAGCGAGTGCCTCTCCGCAAGCCGGTCGATCGCCGAGCAGAGGTCGCGATCGAAGTGTCCGGAGGAGATGCAGACGGGGTCGGGGCGATTACCGTCGAGGGGCCCGGCCTGCCGTTCGCAGGCGACGGCCGGCTGGGCCCGAGCGGCCGGCGGCGCACCCGCGACGCCCGCCAGCGACGGCGCGAGAAAGAACAGGCTGAAGAAATGTCGCGGCAGGCTTCGGCTCATGGCCCCGCTCTGGCAGCGTCCGTTGCAAATTGAAACGCTCTTTACATATTCTTGCCGCAAGCGCCAAGATCCTTGCGAGGCCTTCGCTTGAGGTATGTATCGGCAGCGTTATTTTCTTGCCTCACCAGTCTTTCGATGGCAATATTTTTCCTCTCGACATATTCGAGCCGGAAGCCGAAGTTCATTTGGCGTCCGTATCTGATCTATGCTGGAGAGTGAGGGGATCATGAGCAAGACGTTCAAGCTGCTTTCCATGTCCGCCGCGGTTGCCGCCATGTCGTTCCTGCCGATGTCGGCGGCCTGGGCCGGCAGGTATCACCATGGCTACTACCGGCACTACCATCACGGCTACGGAGGGGCGGCGGCGGCCGGCATCATGGGCCTGGCGGCCGGCGCGATCATCGGAGGCGCCATCGCCGAAAGCCGACAGCCGCGGGTATATTACGGTCCGCTTCGGCCCTGGACTCCGGCGTGGTACAATTGGTGCGAGAGCTCCTACCGCAGCTTCAATCCCCGTACCGGAACCTTCCGGGGGTATGACGGCCGCGACCATTTCTGCGTCGCGCGCTAGGCCTGTCAGCCGAGCCCCGAGAGCCGGATCAGCCCGAGGCTGATCGCTCCAAGTACGATGAGCGACAGCACCACCGCCGCGGTGACGCGACCGCCGGCCCTGGCGACGACGCGGATGTCGACGCCGAGGCCCAGCGCAGCCATCGACAGGACGGTGAGGAGGGTGGCGATGTGCGAGGCGGGCGCGAGGGTGGCTTGTGGCAGGAGTTCGAGCGATCGTGCCGTCACCAGCACGAGGAAGCCCACGATAAACCACGGCACGAGGTGGTGGATCGGCGGAAGGCCGCGTTTCGGTCGTTCCCCGGCGGTGATGTGTCCGGCCGGTTCGTCCGGTTCCTCCCGCAGCCCCGGCGCGATCAGCGAGAGGGCGAGGCAGACCGGGCCGAGCATGAGCACCCGCACGAGCTTGATCAGCGTTGCCGTCTTGACGGCGGTGGTGCCGAGCGGGGCCGCGGCGGCGATAACCTGCGGCACCGAGTAGACGGTCAGCCCGGCAAGCGCACCGAACTGCAGGTCGCTCATTCCGAGGGCGAGCCCGAGCAGCGGCAGCGCCAGCACGACGACGACGCCGAGCACGGCCGTGAAGGCGATCGAGGCGGCGACGTCCTCGCTGTCGGCGCCGATGACCGGCGCGACGGCGGCTATGGCCGAGTTGCCGCAGATGGAGTTTCCGCACGCGACGAGCAGCGCCATCCGGACCGGCAATCCGAGCACGCGTCCGAGCAAAAAGCTTGCGGCGATGGCGACGACAACCAGCACAGCGATGCCGGCGAGCAATCCGACGCCGATCGAAAGGATCGTCGTCGCGCTGACGGCGGCCCCGAGCAGCACGACGGCGACCTCCAGGAGGATCTTGGCGCTGAAGCTTATCCCCGGCAGCCAGCGGCTCGACGGCGTCCAGGCCGTGCGGATGGCGGTGCCGAGCAGGATCGCGAGCACCAGCGCCTCCAGCCAGTCCCGCCCGAAGAGCCGCGTCTCGAGGTCGGCAAGGAGGTAGGCGGCCAGCGTCACGATGCAGCAGAGCGCCAGGCCCGGCAGGAGCCGGAGCGGTCCGCCGGGCACGCCGAGACGGGGCAGAGCCTTCGCCGCAGGCTGCCGGCGATCGGACGAGGACTGTTCGAACGAAGTTGACATGGCCCGGAAGATGACATCAATCAACCAATCGATCCAACAAAACGTTTCTGTCGATTTGATCGAAAAATCCGATGTATTTCCCGGCCTGGCGCCCGAAGGCCGCGGACAGGGCCGCAGTGCCCCGTGGCAGCGAGCTCCGGCAATCGGCGAGCGCCTTCAGCCGGAGGTCGGATCCTCCTCTTCCGACCACTCTTCCATCTCCGTTTCTCCGCTTTGGCTGTCGAGGGGGAAGAACTGCCAGGTTTCGTCCTCGTCCGAGGACAGGTCCCAGGTGCTGCCTTCCTGCCAGTCAAGCGCGAAGAGTTCCCGCGTCGCGAGGTCCAGCCGCTCGAGGGATGCGCGGTCGCCCTCGACCCCCTCGGCAACCACGCCGGCCAGCATGTCCGCCAGCCGGTCGACCGACAGCGGGGCCTGCCCGTCGGCGTCGGAATCCGCGTCGTCGTCGATCTCCTCGACCCGGACACCGCCTTCGGCCCCGTCCGGGACGGGCGCCTTTTCCCAACGGCTCCAGAAGTACTGGCCAAGCGTCGTCATCAGGATCGTGGCGGAAAGAACCATGACGTTGAACAGCAGCTTCTGCTGCGCGCGGTCCTGTGCGTCCGACTGGTAGCCCGCGGCCGCCTCCTCCAGCGGGTCCAGCGCGTAGAAGGCGTAGGTGTGGAGCGCGTTGACCACCTGATAGAGGAGCACCCTCATGATCAGGTTCGCGATCGAGGGGACCTTCCGGTGGTCCTTGAACCGGCGGTTCAGGTCGGCGACCTTCCGCCCGGCCCTGCGGGCACCGTTGAAATCCCTGCGCTCCCGGAATTCCCGGGAGTAGGTGTTCCGCATGTTGCGCCGGACGACGCTCTGGACCATGCCGGAGCCGAAGCCTTCGAGCATCTTCGCGGCAATCTTCGACAGGGCGTACTCGACCAGACGGTCTTCGGCCGAAACGCCGGTGAGGCCCATGATCGCCTCGCTTGCCGGGGCGATGGTCAGCGCGGGCACGGCGCTTCCGGCGATTTCTCCCGCCACTCTCCACCGCAGCGCCTGGTCCCTGTTCTCCTTGAAGCTCTGCCCGACGAAGAGTGCGTTCAGGACATCGGCGGAGATCGACTGGACCTCGTCGTAGCCGAAGGCGTAGTAGAACATCGTCATCGCGTCGCTGAGGTAGCCGGCCCAGAAGAAGTCCATTCCCAGCCTGTCGAGAAAAGCGAGGCTCGCGGTCGCTATCGTTTCCTTCACCGCGTATGTCGTTCCCGCCGAGACGCTCTTGACGAGGCCGTGACGCGCGGTGTTGGCGACGATCGCCCCGAACTTCGCGCAGCCGCCCCGGCTGCCGCGGTAGTCCTCGTCGTCGTGCAGGTCGACGGCCACGAACCCGTCGGCCGCGGCGAGGTTCCCGACAAGCTTGATCTCCTCGAGGGCTGACCCGATCGCTGCCCGGACCACCTCCGGGCCGATTTCGTGCCTCGCGAGAAAGGCGGAGAGTTCGCGGCCCGATCCGAAGATCCCGTCCATCAGCGCCATATCGAGCTCGCTTCCCGCGCGGGGGGTCCCGCCGGACCCCGTTCGCTCGGGGAGGTGCCGCGTCACGCGGAGCCGGATGGAGTTGACGAACCGCTTCTTGATCAGGACGAGATCCAGGGCGGCCCTTTCACCGGGCGGGGGATCCTCGGCCGTGTCGAGGAATTCGACGGCGGCGGCGTGGGCAATGCCGAACAGCCGCTCCGGTGCGACGTCTCGGTCGGCCAGCAGGCGCTCCCACTTCAGCGGGTCGCCGAAGAGTTCTCCGCCTTGCAGGTCTATCCCGTGCGCGGCGAATTCGTCCGCCCCGACGTCGAGGCCGAGGCGCGAAGCCGTTTCCTGCTGGAGGGAGGCGGGAAACCGGGACACAGTCGCCAGGACGTTGAGCCTGAAGCTCCTCGCCAGGCGTTCGCGGTCGCCGAGCTCCCGGCCGGTGTCGTCGCTGGCGGACCCGCCGTCGATGCGGCTCTCTTCCCGCGTGGAAGTCGTGTCGGTGAGGGAGGGAATTGAGCGCAAGCCGGCCGATACCATTTCGATGCGGGGCGGCGGAGCTTTGCCTTCGACACGGCCGCGCTGCTGCGTGATGCGACCGACATAGTTCCGGCAAAGGGTCTCGTCGGGCCTCGGCGCGCCCTGCAATGCCCGCATGTCGACCCGATGGCGGCTTTCGAAAAACTGGCTGCCCGGGCCGGGCGGGATCCTGTCACCCATGAAACTGCTCCTTCGAAAATGTCCTCGTTCGAAAAATTACCGGGATGCATGAGTCAGCCCGGGCAGGCAGCCGGCCAGAACGGCCCTGCGGCCTCGCGGTACCAGATGCGCCACTCCCCGGAGCGCCTCGAGAAGTCCCCGACGAGTGCGGCGAGGGTCGCCGGAGCCAGCCCGTCCAGGGAAAGATGCTGGTTGACGTAGAGCCCGCGGAACTCCGGCTCGACCATGAGGCAATAGCCGCCGCGAAACAGCTGCGTGGCGTTGAAGTCGGATATGATCTCCGGGACCAGGTAGCGGGGGTCGCCGACGCCTTCCATGATCGTTGCGGAAAGCGTCATCCCGCGCCGATGGGGCTCAAGCAGGAACTGAACCAGCGTTTCTCCGACCTCGACGAAGCAGCCGGCCTGCGGCGCCGGTCCGCATCGTACTCCCAGCATGCGGGAACAGCCGTCGACGAGTTCGAGAAATTGCGGGTACGGCCCGGCAGGGCCAGGCTGCTCTTCAGTCTTCACGGGTGCACCGCGGGCTTCCGTGCGACCACGGGTTCACCTGCGTGGCGGCCGGCGCAAGGTTGCGGCTTCGGCGAATGGCGGCCGGCGGCCCGGCCCGCGGCGTGTGCTGTCACGATCCCCTCTCCCGTCCGCCGGCAGGGAGATCTGCCGGCGCGGACCTCGCGGCGGTGCGAAGCGGGTCGCCGATATCGCCGGTGAGGCCCGTGCGGGCGATCGGCAGACGTTGCGCCCCCGACGTTTCCTTCGCAGGACCCGAGTGCCGGAAATCAGCCTTAGGGGCGGTTCATGACAGGATCATGTGGGGAATGTTACAGAGCGCATTTCCTGCGCATCGCAAGCTTCGTCCGTCGTGCGCATGCCGAACGGCGAAGTGGTTCGAAAGACCTTGCAGCCAGCCCGCCGTCCGTCGGAGAGCGGTGGTGCCGCCGGAGCGGTCTCCCGACCGGCGCGCAGCCGGTCGGTCTCCACAGACGCAGGAGGCGTGACCGGCCGCGCCCGCCCTCATGGCGCGAAGAGGGGCACGAGGTGCGTGGCGGGCGGCGGCCACTGCATTCGCCGCGCCACCGCAGCGAAGCGTCCCCGGCAGCTCCGGCCGGGTTAAGACTCTGACCCTTCATCGTCCGCATCGGAACCGTACGCGTCGTCGTCCACTTCGTAATCCGACCGGATCCCGTCGTCGTCTTCCGCTTCGGGATCCGGCCGGATCCCGTCGTCGTCTTCCAACAAGTCGCCGGGTCCGGGCCAGTCCTCGAGTCTGTCCAAGACATTGAGTGGATCGACAGGTTCGGGATCCGCGTCGTCTGATCCATCCATGCAATTCCAGAGGATGCTGCCGGCGGTAACCAACAGCAGGGAACTGACAATGTACATACTATTGAATGCAAATGCCCGCCCCGCCCTGTCGCTTGCCCCGCTGAGATATTGCGTGGACACCTCTTGGTCGGGAGACGCAAATTCCCAGATCAGGGTGACCGCTATATTGATCAATTGATACAGGATCATATTCATGGCAAAGCGTGAAATCGTCGGCCATCGGTCCGGCCCCCGAAGTTGCTGGATCTGGGCGGAAATATTGGTGCGGGCCCCTCGGGAAAAGCGCCAAAACATCGCTTCATCCGGCTGCTGCCCGAAGACCTTCGGAATGTAGGTGTTCCGCATTCCCCGCTTCACGAGCCTGTCAACCACGCTGCCGCCGAAGCTGGTGAACACTCTCGAGCCGAGCTTGCTCAAGACGTAGAGAAAGAATTCATGCTCCGCTTTGAACCCGGCCGTTCCCGCGATCGCTTCGCCAATAGGCGCGATCGCCAGATCCGAAATGGCGTTTGGAATATATTCTCCCCCTATCCTGTATATCAGGCGCTGGTTCTTGTTCTGGGCGAAGGTCTCGCCGATGATCGCGGCGTTCATACCTGCTTCCAGGACCTGTTTGAGGCTGGCCCCGAACGGCAGGTAGATACCTGTCACGACGCTTCCGACAAGGCCTCCTACGTAGAAGTTGTATCCGTTGCTTAAGACTATTCCGAGGACTATGCTTCCCAGCGTCTCCTGCACTGCGAAGGAAAGGGCGGTAGACACCGTCTTCATCGCAGTGTATTTCGCCGTCCTTGCCACTTCTGAAGGAAAGGCGGCGCAACCGCCCTTGACCACAGCATAGGCCTTCTTGTGCCCGACCTTGGCGGCGGAATGTTCCTCGAAATTGAACTGATTTTCCGTAGTGATTTTGCCAATCGTGGATTTTAAAATCGGCTGAAAGTCCTCCATCAGTCCGTACTTGTTCAGGAATTTATTAAAATGCTGCGTGTCGCCGAGCAGGAATTCGAGCACGGCGACTTCGAGCTCTTTCGTGAATGCCTCCTGCTTGGACGGGGCGTCACTATAATCTATTGCTGCTTTGGCGAGCTCGTCCTTGATCAATTCGAAGGCCCGCTGGCACAGATGAATTTCCTTCCGGCGCACCCGCACCTTGTCGGACAGCTTTCCGGCGTTTTTCTCGTCATCTCGGATGGCCTTGCTCGCCAGTTTCAGCGCGGAGACCGCCTCCTGCTTGCCCTCTTTCAGCTTCCCGCGAAATTCGTCCCGTACATCCGGCGGCAGCAACTCCGTGAAAGACCAGAGCATTCCGACGGCATCGTGCTCCGGTGTGGACTCCGGATCTCGCGCCCCCTTGAGGTTTGTACTCGTCGGGGCATCCGCGTGGCTGCGGCTGACAGACTTGGAACTGACGGCAGGGTTGCGACGGTAATCCGGGGACTCGCTTTCCGACGAATGGGAGTGGGACCAGTGCTTCAGGCTGTCCGGTGTGTAGCCCGCCTCGATCAGCAATCTGATCATCGGCGCGTAGTCGCCCTCCGTGTAGGCCCTGGAGGCTTTGTCCAGGGCTTTGTCTTCGGCGGATGCGTTCTCGTTATAGGCCTCGCGATAGGCCCGGGTCAGCCTCTTGAGCATACTTTTCCGCATTTGCGGGTCCGCGCTGGGCGAGGTATCTTCGTATATCTTGCAGAAGTCTTTGGCGTCCTTCACTTCGGGGGAGTCCGTCGATCCGGCCTGGGCGAAGTAGGCGCTGATCGCCTCGTCGCGGTGGTCTTTCCGCAGCTCGACGAGGACGGGTTTCAGGCTCGGGATGTCGGCGAGTAATTTGTCGACTTCTGCCATGGTCCGGAGGGCTGAGCAGTTGCTTCCCTGTCCCGGCTTTTGCGTGATATGAGAATAATAGTCAGGCGGCAGTGTGGCTTTGGACAGGTTCGATTGAGACGTGATGGGCGTCGTGCTCGTAAAAGAACTGTGATTTATTTCCTTTCCGAGCGAACCAATTCTATCTCCCATGATAAATTCCCCTTTAATATGATATTTTGATTAAAAAAATACTCAATATAACACATACACTTACAATGATGGCCAGAACGGTTCGGCCGCCCTCCGGTACCACTGGCGCCATTCTCCCATCCTCCGGGCGAAATCTTCCAGTCCGGCGCCGAGGCCGGAAGCCGCCAGATCGCGTAGCGAAAATTGCCGACTGATGTAGAGCCCGGAGAACTCCTCTTCGACCAGGAGGCAGCAGCCGCCCTGGAACAAATTTATCGCGTTGAAATCACATATGATTTCCGGAACGAGGTATCTGCTGTCGCCGACGCCCGGAAGAAGTGCGGCGGCCATCGTTGCCTCGCGCCGGCGAGGTTCGAGGAGGAGCTGAATCATCTCGTCCCCGACATCGACGAAGCAGCCGGCCTGGTCCACCGGTTCGAACTCCTCGCCGCGCGCTGCGAGATATCCGTTGACCAGCCCGCAGAATTCTTCCAGCGGCTGGTTCGTGCCGGACTGTTCACCGAGTTGAATGATGCCGGCCATCACACGCGCACCATGTAGTCTTCCGACGCGGGCTGCTCCTGCGCGGACTCAGGGTCGAGCGGGGCCTCGGCAAGGTAGGTTTGCACGACGCGGCGTTGCCTCTCCACTTCGAGGAGCACCTCGGCGATCTCGGGTATGCGGATCGACCGGGCGTCCTTGCTGCATCCGAGCAGGACCTGCTGAAGTTGCACCGAGACGGCGGCGGTCATCCCCGTCTCGTGATAGTGGGTGCTGTTGTATGCGATCGCCGCATTCGCTGCGCGGAGCCCGCCGATTTCCGACAGCCCGGCGACATTTGTCCAGATCGCCAGCCGGCAATGTTCGGTGTCGGCGGTGACGAAGAGGGGGGTGCTGCCGATGAAAACGGCCAGGGCGTCGTCGCGACGTTTGACGCTGCCGAGGTGGGGCTCGACGCACAGGCTTCGGTATATAGCATCGATATCGACGCCGTGACACGACATGAATTCCTCCTGCCCTCTTGTCGAGGAGGTTGTTCCGTCGCACGCCATGACGACCGGCAGTGCGTCCGGAAGGTTGCCGGACATGCTCGCATGCTGCCATTGCCATGCAGCGCGGCAGCGCTGCAGACGCGTCTTCCATTTGTGGGGAGGAAGCGTGCACCTATAGTATTAGTGCTTGCTTGGACCAACTGTTACAAACAGCACAGCGACCGTCAGGAAGTTGCGAAAGGCGCGTCTCCCGCCGGATTTGTCCGGGCATTTCCGTTCCGACCGGTCGCGGGCCGACCGAAATTCCGGGAATAAGTCGGAGCAGGGCCGGGATCATCCGGGCGCCTCCGGCCCGTCGATGATGGCGCCGTGGAAGCAAGTTTCCCGACCGGACAGACCCTTCGCTTCGGGTCGCTTTCTCGTGGATTTCCCCGGGCGCTTTCTTGCTTCGGGGTCTGAACGAAATGTTAAGACGCGAGCGACCCTTCGACCGACCGGCTTTACGAAATCTGCAGATCCGTAGGCTACGATGCCTCCCCATCGGCAGCCTCCGAGCTGCTCCGATCGCCTTGCGCGAGGTACCGAGCTGCCAATGAATGGTCCAGCGCGGCTTGAGGCAAAGGAAACGGGGAACGGGAAGATGAATTTCCATCGGAAGCCAGCAGAAAGCGTCACTGAAATGCCTTTACGGGCCCTGCGCGGGCTCGGGCGGGACCGGAAGGGAAACTTCGCCATGATGGCGGCGATCCTGATGGTGCCGGTGATCGGGGTCGCGGGCCTTGCAATCGACTACACGAACATGCTGAACCTGAAGGGCCGGGTATCCGAAAGCCTGGACGCCGCGGCCTTCGAGGCGGCGAAGCTCTACATGAAGGGCGAGTCGGCAGCGACGATCCAGGAACGGGCCGGCCAGCTGTTCGCATCCGATCTCGGTCAGGCTTCCGGACAGGGGACGCCTGACTTCAAGTATCTCGGGGTTCAGGGCAGCGGCGGCACGAAAGTCGTCCAGGTGACGGCGAACGTCGGCTACAAGCCGATATTCATGCCGTTCCTCTGGTCGGCCCTCGGCGACGCCCAGCCGACGCTGGCCGTAGGCCGCCAGAGCGAGGTGAGCCTTTCCGCGTCGACCGTCGAGGTCGCGCTGGTGCTCGACAATTCCGGTTCGATGGCCGGAAGCAAGATCGCCGGGTTGAAGACCGCCGCGAAACAGCTCGTCGACAACATGTTCACCGCGGCCGCCACGCCGGGCACGGGAGATACGCCCGTGCAGATGTCGATCGTCCCGTTCGCCGCTTCGGTGAATGTCGGGCCGGACAACAAGAGCGCGGGGTGGATGGACACCAACGGCGTGGCCAAGTACCACCACGAGAATTTCGACTGGAGCACGCTTCCCGGCGCGACCGAGAAGGGCGACGGATCCTGGGAACTGAACGGGCAGAAGCTGACGCGCTTCTGGCTCTACAACAAGATGAACGTCGCCTGGGGCGGCTGTGTCGAGGCGCGGCCGTATCCCTACAACGTCAACGACGCTGCCGCCGACCCGAGCGTGCCGGACACGCTGTTCGTCCCGATGTTCGCTCCCGACGAGCCCGATTCCAGTCTCAACGGCTACGGCTACTACAACAGCTATCTGAGCGACGACGTCTCGACCGCGTCCGCGGCGCCCCTGGGTCCGCGTCGCGCCAAGGTCCGCAAGGCGGGCTGGGGCGGCGGCGGCTGGGGTGGCGGCGGCTGGGGTGGCGGCTGGGGTGGCGGCTGGGGCGGGTCCGGGGGCCAGCAGACGAAGCCGACCGACCTCCAGCGCGAGCAGAACATGACGAAATACAGCGGCCGGCCGTCCTATTCCGGTTCGCCGAACGAATCCTGCACGACCAAGCCGATCCTGCCCATGTCCACGAAGGAGTCCGACATCAAGGCCGCGATCGACAGTCTCCAGGCCGGCGGCAACACCGACATTCCCGAAGGCATCGCCTGGGGCCTGCACACGCTCACGCCGGGCGCGCCGTTCAACGACGACCGGCCGTTCGGGCAGGAGGGGAACATCAAGGCACTGGTCGTCATGACCGACGGCGCCAACACCTACTCGCTGATGAACAACATCAACCAGTCGACCTACGCCGCCTACGGCTATGCGGCCGCCGGCCACGTCTATGACGGGGCGCCCGGGGCCAAGAGCTTCACCGACGCCATGGACACCCACCTGCTGCAGGTCTGCCAGACGGCGAAGGACAAGGGCGTCAAGGTGTTTACCATCGCCTTCGACGTGTCGAACGACGACAGCGGCATCAAGGGAATGCTGGAGAACTGCGCTTCCGAGGACGTGACGACCGGAGGCAAGCTGTACTTCGACGCGAAGAACAACGGTTCCGATCTGCAGAATGCCTTTGGCCAGATCGGTGCCAAGATCTCGAAGCTGCGGCTCTATCGCTAGTGGTCCTGACCCAAACGGACGGTACCCGTCCGTTTGGAATAGTCAGCCCACGAGCCATTGATCTGGTGGTGCGATCCCGACAGATGGTACCATCCGTCGGGATCGCACCACCAGGCCGCCGCCAGGGGCCGGGGGGCGCCCGCGCGCCGATTGCGCGCGGGCAAGGCCGCCGCTAGCTCGGCAGAGTCGTCGTTCCGGTCAGTTCGAGGTCGATCGCCCGCGCGGCCTGGCGGCCTTCGCGTATTGCCCAGACCACGAGCGACTGGCCCCGGCGCACGTCGCCTGCAGCCCAGACCTTCGGGGCGGAAGTCCGGTAGTCACGTTCGTCGGCCTCGACAAAGGTCGACCCGCGCCGGTCGACGCCGATCTTCATGTGGTCGCCCATTTCCTCCAGGAGGCCGCTCGCGAAGGGTCCGCGGAAGCCGATCGCGATGAAGGCGAGGTCGGCGCGGATGACGAACTCGGTGCCGGCGAGGGGCTTGCGCTTCTCGTCGACCTCGCAGCATTTCACGCCGGTGAGATGGCCGTCCTCTCCGACGAATTCGAGGGTTCCGATCTGGAACGCTCGCTGGACGCCCTCGGCCTGCGAGGAGGATGTGCGCATCTTCGTCGCCCAGTACGGCCAGACGGCGAGCTTGTCCTCCTTCTCCGGCGGTTGCGGGCGGATGTCGAGTTGCGTCACCCTTACGGCGCCCTGTCGAAAGGCCGTGCCGATGCAGTCCGACGCGGTGTCGCCGCCTCCGACGACGACGACGTGCTTGCCGGCGGCGCTGACCGGCGCGGAAGGCCAGCCGACGGATTCGATGTTCTCGCGTGCCAGCCGCTTGTTCTGCTGGACGAGGAAAGGCATGGCGTCGTGCACGCCTTCGAGCTCGGTGCCCGGAATGCCCGAGGCGCGCGGCGTCTCGGAGCCCCCGCAGTAGAGCACGGCGTCGTACCCGGCGACCAGATCGGCCATCTTCCTGTCGACGCCGACATTGACGTTGCAGAAGAAGGTGACGCCTTCGCCCTCCATCTGGCTGACGCGGCGGTCGATGAAGTGCTTCTCCATCTTGAAGTCGGGAATGCCGTAGCGCAGCAGTCCGCCGGGCCGGCTCTCGCGTTCGTAGACATGCACCTCGTGCCCGGCGCGGCCAAGCTGCTGGGCCGCGGCCATGCCGGCCGGTCCGGAACCGACGACGGCGACCTTCCTGCCGCTCCGCGTCGTCGGCGGCTGCGGCTTGATGAAGCCGAGCTCGTAGGCCTTGTCGGCGATCGCCTGCTCGATCGGTCTTGATCGCGACGGGCGCGTCCTCGAGGTTCAGCGTGCAGGCTTCCTCGCACGGCGCGGGGCATATGCGGCCGGTGAACTCGGGGAAGTTGTTGGTCGAGTGCAGGTTGCGGATCGCCTCTTCCCAGTTGTCCGAATAGACGAGATCGTTCCAGTCGGGGATCTGGTTGTGCACCGGACAGCCCGTCGGGCCGTGGCAGTAGGGAATGCCGCAGTCCATGCAGCGCGCCGCCTGCTTCTGGACCTCCTGGTCCGACATCGGAATGGTGAATTCCTTGAAGTGCCGGATGCGGTCGGAAGCCGGCTGGTACTTCGCAGTCTGCCGGTCGATCTCGAGAAAACCTGTAACCTTGCCCATGTTCTGCCTTGCGTCGTCGGGCCGCCGGCGCGGTGCGCGCGGCGGCCGAAAGTGGTGACCATCGGACCTGAGCCGACCTAGCCGAGGTCGGGTTCGGTCTGCCTGAATATTTCCTCGCCCTTCATCCGCTCCCACCAGTCGGAGAAACCTTCGACGTCGAAGACCTTCCCGGCTTCCGGCGTCAGCGCGACATAGAAGCAGATGGGTGCGAGATAGAGATCGGCGAGCGAGAGCCGGTCGCCGGCGATGTAGGGATCCGCGCCGCGGATCTTCATCAGTTCGCGCAGCACCAGGCGCGCCTGTTCGATGCCGGCCTTCAGCTGATCCTCGCTCACCCCGCCGACGAGGTCGGGGAAGAGATGGTAAGCGGAGACGACCCCGATCAGGGAGCCGTAGCCGTAGGAGTCAATCAGGCCGAGCGCCATGTCCATCCGGGCGCGGTCCTTCGGGTTGCCGGGCACGAAGGAGGGACCCGGCAGGACGGCGTCGATATAGCGGGCAATCGCCGAGGTCTCGATGATCCGCAAGCCGTCGTGGTCGAGCACGGGAACCTTGCCGAAGGGATGGCGCTCCAGGTGTTCGGGCCGGTGCGGCTCGCCTTCCAGGACGTTGACCGGCACCTGCTCGTACTCGGCCCCCTTGGCCGCCAGCACCATCTTGACGGTGCGCACATAGGTGCTCCCGTCGAACCCGTACAGCGTCATATCGCTCATCGTTCTCTCCCTTCGCTTGCCAGGGCCGCCGGTTATTCGGCGGCCACGCCCATGCGCATGCGCTCCATGTCCTCCAGCGCGCGGCGATACTCCACCGGCATCACCTTGCGGAACTTCGGCCGGTAGTCGGCCCAGTGCTCCACGATGTCCCTGGCCCGGGTCGAGCCGGTGTAGTGGTAGTGGTTGGTGATCAGCTGGAACAGGCGCTCCTCGTCGTGGCGGGTCATGTCGCCCGAGACGTCGACCCGACCCTTGTGCATCAGGTCGCCGCCGTGGTGGTGCAGCTTCTCGAGGATGTCGTCCTCCTCCGGCACCGGCTCGAGCTCCACCATCGCCATGTTGCAGCGCGTGGCGAAGGTGCCGTCCTCGTCGAGAACGTAGGCGACGCCGCCCGACATGCCAGCGGCGAAGTTGCGGCCGGTCTCGCCGATGACGACGACGATGCCGCCGGTCATGTATTCGCAGCCGTGATCCCCGACCCCCTCGACGACGGCCACCGCGCCGGAATTGCGCACCGCGAAGCGCTCGCCGGCGACGCCGCGGAAGTAGCATTCGCCCTCGATCGGCGCCGTAGAGCACGGTATTGCCGACGACGATCGACTTCTCCGGAGCGATCGCGGCTGTTTTCGGCGCGGCCGGACGACGATGCGGCCGCCGGAGAGGCCCTTGCCGACATAGTCGTTGCCCTCGCCGATCAGGGTGAAGGAAACGCCGCGCGCGAGAAAGGCGCCGAAGGACTGGCCGGCCGTGCCCTTCAGTGTCACGGCGATGGTGTCGTCCTTCAGCCCCTTGTGGCCGTAGCGCTTCGCGACCTCGCCCGAGAGCATTGCGCCGGCGGAGCGGTCGACGTTGCGGATCGGCACCTCGATCGTCACCGGCGTCCCTGCTTTCGAGTGCCGGGCATCGCTTCGGCGATCAGCCTGCGGTCGAGGACGTCGTCGATCGGGTGCTTCTGGCGCTCGGTCCAGTGGGTCGCGGCCTTCGGGGCGTCCGGCTTGAAGAAGACGCCGGCGAAGTCGAGGCCCCTTCGCCTTCCAGTGATCGATCAGCTCGTCCTTGGCGAGCAGGTCCGACTGGCCGATGATCTCGTCGAGCTTGGCGATAGCCCATCTCGGCGAGCAGCTCGCGCACCTCCTCGGCGAGGAAGAAGAAGTAGTTGACGACGTGCTCGGGCGCGCCCTTGAAGCGCTTGCGCAGCACCGGGTCCTGCGTCGCCACGCCCACCGGGCAGGTATTGAGGTGGCACTTGCGCATCATGATGCAGCCGGCCGCGATCAGCGGGGCGGTCGAGAAGCCGAACTCGTCGGCGCCGAGAAGCGCGCCGACGACGACGTCGCGTCCGGTGCGCAGGCCGCCGTCGACCTGCAGCGCCACGCGGCTGCGCAGCTTGTTGAGGACGAGCGTCTGGTGCGTCTCGGCGAGGCCCATTTCCCACGGGACTTCCGGCATGCTTGAGCGAGGTGAGCGGCGAGGCGCCCGTGCCGCCGTCGTAGCCGGCGATGGTGATGTGGTCGGCGCGCGCCTTGGCGACGCCCGCGGCGACCGTGCCGACGCCGACTTCCGAGACGAGCTTCACCGAGACGTCGCCCGTCGGGTTGACGTTCTTCAGGTCGTAGATGAGCTGCGCCAGGTCCTCGATCGAATAGATGTCGTGGTGCGGCGGCGGCGAGATCAGGCCGACGCCCGGCGTCGAGTGGCGCGACCTTGGCGATGGTCGCGTCGACCTTGTGGCCGGGCAGCTGGCCGCCCTCGCCGGGCTTGGCGCCCTGGGCGACCTTGATCTGCATCATGTCGGAGTTGACGAGATATTCCGTCGTCACGCCGAAGCGGCCCGAGGCGACCTGCTTGATCGCGGAGCGCTCCGGGTTCGCGGCGCGCCGTTGTAGAGCGGCAGGAAGCGGTCCGGTTCCTCGCCGCCCTCGCCGGTGTTCGACTTGCCGCCGATGGCGTTCATGGCGCGGGCGAGGGTGGTGTGTGCCTCGCGCGAGATCGAGCCGAAGGACATCGCCCCGGTCGAGAAGCGCTTGACGATCTCGGCCGCCGGCTCGACCTCGTCGATCGGCACGGGCTTGCGGCCGGCGGCCTCGGCGTTCCTGATCGTGAACAGGCCGCGGATCGTGTTCATCCGCTGCGCCTCGTCGTTCATCATCGCCGAATATTCGCGGTACCGGTCGCGCGAGTTGCCGCGCACGGCGTGCTGCAGCAGGGCCGCCACGGCGTCCGGCGTCCAGGCATGGCTCTCGCCGCGCATGCGGTAGGCGTAGTCGCCGCCGATGTGGAGCGTCGTCGCCAGCACCGGGTCGGCGCTGAAGGCGGCGACGTGGCGCTCGCAGGTCTCGCGCGCGATCTCGTCGAGGCCGACGCCCTCGATCTTCGTCGCCGTGCCGGTGAAATACCGGTCGACGAAGGCCGAGGACAGGCCGACGGCGTCGAAGATCTGGGCGCCGCAATAGGACTGGTAGGTCGAGATGCCCATCTTGGACATCACCTTGAGGATGCCCTTGCCGATCGCCTTGATGTAGCGGTTGACGACCTCGTGACCGGTCGACCTCCGGCGGGAACTCGCCGCGGCGGTGCATGTTCTGCAGCGTGTCGAAGGCGAGATAGGGGTTGATCGCCTCGGCGCCGTAGCCGGCGAGGCAGCAGAAGTGGTGCACCTCGCGCGGCTCGCCGGACTCGACGACCAGGCCGACGGAGGTCCGCAGGCCCCGGCGGATCAGGTGATGGTGCACCGCCGCCGTCGCCAGGAGAGCCGGGATCGCGATCCGGTCCGGCGCCGAGCTGGCGGTCGGAGAGGATGATGATGTTGTAGCCGCTCGTGACGGCCTCCTCGGCCCGCTCGCAAAGCCGCTCGAGCGCCGGGGTGAAGCCGGCTCTCGCCCTGCTCGGCCTCGAAGGTGACGTCGAGCGTCTTGGTGTCGAAGCGATCCTCGGTGTGGCCGATCGAGCGGATCTTCTCGAGATCGGCGTTGGTGAGGATCGGCTGGCGTACCTCGAGACGCTTCTTCCTGCGCCATGCCCTTGTGGTCGAGGATGTTCGGCCGCGGCCCGATGAACGAGACGAGGCTCATCACCAGCTCTTCGCGGATCGGGTCGATCGGCGGGTTGGTGACCTGGGCGAAGTTCTGCTTGAAGTAGGTGTAGAGCAGCTTCGGCTTGGACGACATCGCCGAGATCGGCGTGTCGGTTCCCATCGAGCCGATCGCCTCCTGGCCGGTCGTGGCCATCGGCGCCATCAGGATCTTGGTGTCCTCGAGCGAGTAGCCGAAAGCCTGCTGGCGATCGAGCAGCGAAACGTCGCGGCGAAGCGCGCGCGGCTCGACCGGCTTCAGCTCCTCGAGGATCAGCTGCGTGCGGCGCAGCCATTCCGCATAGGGATGCTGGCCGGCGAGTTCCGACTTCACCTCCTCGTCGGAGACGATGCGGCCCTTTTCCATGTCGATCAGCAGCATGCGGCCCGGCTGCAGCCGCCACTTCTGGACGATCGTCTCTTCGGCGACCGGCAGCACGCCCGCCTCCGAGGCCATGATGACCCGGTCGTCGTCGGTGACGACGTAGCGTGCCGGGCGCAGGCCGTTGCGGTCGAGCGTCGCGCCGATCTGCCGTCCGTCGGTGAAGGCGACGGCGGCCGGCCCGTCCCACGGCTCCATGAGGGCGGCGTGATATTCGTAGAACGCCTTGCGCGCCGGCGACATCAGGTTGTTGCCGGCCCAGGCTTCCGGGATCAGCATCATCATCGCATGGGCCAGCGGATAGCCGCCCTGCACGAGAAACTCGAGCGCATTGTCGAAGCAGGCCGTGTCCGACTGGCCCTCGTAGGAGATCGGCCAGAGCTTCGAGATGTCGTCGCCGAAGAGCGGCGAGGAGACCGAGGCCTGCCGCGCCGCCATCCAGTTGACGTTGCCGCGAAGCGTGTTGATCTCGCCGTTGTGCGCGACCATGCGGTAGGGGTGGGCGAGCTTCCAGGAGGGGAAGGTGTTGGTCGAGAAGCGCTGGTGAACGAGGCAGAACGGCGGACTCGAAGCGCTCGTCGAGAAGGTCGCCTGTAGTAGGCGCCCACCTGGTAGGCGAGGAACATGCCCTTGTAGACGATCGTGCGCGACGACATCGAGACGATGTAGAAGCCGTTGTCCTCGCGGCCCGTCTCCTCGAAGATCCTGCCGGAGATCACCTTGCGGATGACGAAGAGCTTGCGCTCGAATTCTGCGTCGGTGAGGATGGCGGGGTCGCGCCCGATGAAGACCTGACGGTGATAGGGTTCGGTCGCCGCGATCTCCGGCGCCTTCGACAGGGAGGAATTGTCGACCGGGACGTCGCGGAAGCCGATCAGCGTGGCACCTTCCGACGCCACGACATCCGCGATCACCTCCTCGATATGGGCGCGCGCATCGCCATCCTGCGGCATGAAGAGATAGCCGACCGCGTAGTGGCCTGGCTCCGGCAGGTCGATGCCCTTGCCCGCCATCTCTTCCGCGAAGAAGCGGTGCGGGATCTGCACGAGGACGCCCGCGCCGTCGCCCATCAGGGGATCGGCTCCGACCGCGCCGCGGTGGGTCAGGTTCTCGAGCATGGCGAGGCCGTCGAGCACGATGCGGTGCGACGCTGCGCCCTTCATGTGCGCGATGAAGCCGACGCCGCAGGCATCGTGCTCGTTTCGCGGATCGTAAAGCCCTTGCCGGGCAGGCAGGCCGGACGTGCCCTCCGCAGCCCCGCCTGCCGGATTCCCGGTCGTCGCTGCAGCGCGGCCAAGTGCCGCGGATGGCGTATGATGCGTCATCGTCCCTGTCTCCTGTCCTCTGCCTCGCAACGGCAGCTTCTCTTTTCGGCTTTCCCGAAGGGCAGGCGCCCGCATTTCGTCCGCCTGTCCGCATGCTCCGGTTCCCGCCGGTGTTCGCGGATGACGGCGCCCGTCGCCATGTCGCCGCCCGTGGCCGGTCGGGTCGCCGATTACTCGGGCGGCACGGTCGCGCGGGCTCAATATAGCGCACTCGACGACATTTTCAGAACCGTCGGCCGGAATGACAAGCGGCCAAAATAGGACAGCAAGACTGTCCTATCTCTGGCATCTCATGCCAGAAACGAGCCCCGACTGCAAGTGAGTGCACTGAAAATTCTGTCCTTTTGCGCCGCGATATTGCGCGATACGGCAGTCGCGCGAAATTTTATGACCGACCGGCGAGGCGAGATTCAACAAACTGTCGCTCCCGCGAAAATGCCGCCGGTCGCCCTTGCCGGGCCGGGCGGCCGGCGTTAAGCCTTCCCGGCCAGTCTCCAACCGAGGGCGGGCGCCATCTGCCCGCCGGCAGCGGAACCCCTGCTATGATATTTGCATCCGACAACTGGGCCGGCGCCCATCCGAAGATATGCGAGGCCCTGGGCCGCCACGCGAGCGGATTCGCCTCCGCCTACGGCACCAGCGACCTGGACCGCAAGGTCGAGGAGCGCTTCAACGAGCTCTTCGAACGCGAGGTGGCGGTCTTCTTCGTCGGCACGGGCACGGCAGCCAACTCGCTGGCGCTCGCCAGCGTCAACCGGCCGGGCGGCGTCAGTTTCTGCCATTCGGAGGCTCACGTCATCGAGGACGAGTGCGGGGCGCCGGAATTCTTCACCCACGGGGCACGGCTGGTGCCTGTCGACGGCGAGGACGGGAAGATGAACCCCGAGGACCTCAGGTCCGAGATCGGCCGCTTTCCCCCAGGCTTCGTCCACGCGGGGCAGCCGATGGCCGTGTCGCTGACGCAGGCGACCGAGGTCGGCACGGTCTATTCGCCGGCGGAGATCGACGCGATTTCGGCGATCGCCGCCGAGCACCGGTTGCCGCTGCACATGGACGGCGCCCGCTTCGCCAACGCCCTTGTCCACCTCGACCTGACGCCGGCCGAAATGACCTGGAAGCGCGGGGTCGATATCGTTTCTTTCGGGGCGACCAAGAACGGTTGCTGGTGCGCGGAAGCGCTGGTCTTCCTCGATCCGGCGATGGCAACCGACCTGCCGTTCATCCGCAAGCGGGCGGCGCAGCTCTTTTCGAAGAGCCGCTTCATCGCGGCGCAGTTCGACGCCTATCTCGGCGAGGGGCTGTGGCTCGATCTCGCGCGGCACTCCAATGCGATGGCGGACCGCCTGCGCGACGGTATCGCGGCCTCCTCCGGCGCCCGGCTCGCCTGGGAGACCCAGGCAAACGAACTCTTTCCGATCCTCTCCAGGGCCAAGTTCGCCGAACTGCGGGAGAAGGGTGCGGTGATCATGGAATGGAACCCGCCGCGCGCGATGCGGGGGGCGGTCGGAGCGGAGGAGATCATGTCGCGCATGGTGACGAGCTTCGCGACGACACGGGAGGACGTAGACCGCTTCCTCCACCTGCTCGGCTGAAGGGCCGGCCAACGAAAAACGGCGCCGCGAGGGCGCCGTTCCGTTCGTTTCGGGCCGACCGCCTCAGGCGGACTGGGCCTCGATCTGCTTCGCGTCCTTCGCCGAATTGTTGGCGATCTCGATCTTGCGCGGCTTCATGGCCTCGGGAATCTCGCGCACGAGGTCGATGTGAAGCAGGCCGTTCTTGAGTGACGCGCCCTTGACCTCGACATGGTCGGCGAGCTGGAAGCGGCGCTCGAAGGCGCGCTTGGCGATGCCGCGGTAGAGCAGTTCGGAGCCCTGCGAGCCTTCTTCCTCGGCCTTCTCGGCCTTGACGGTGAGGGTGTGCTCGCGCGCCTCGATAGAAAGCTCGTCCTCGCCGAAGCCGGCGACGGCCATGGTGATGCGATAGGCGTTCTCGCCCGTGCGTTCGATGTTGTAGGGCGGGTAGCTCTGGGCCTGCTCCGGCTGGGCCAGGCTGTCGAGCATGGTGAAGAGCCGGTCGAAGCCGACGGTTGAACGATAGAGCGGCGAAAAGTCTACGTGACGCATGACGTCCTCCATAAGAAGCGACTGTTGCTGTGCGATCGGTTTCGGCTCCCTGATGGCGAGCCGGGAACGATCGGCAGGCCCGTTTGGCGCCTGCCCGGAAGAGATGGGGATTGCCGATTTTCGCGTCAAGACCCTCGTTGCGGAGCCGCCGCCCCGGGGCTGTCAGACGGAGGCCGGAGCGGGTTCCTTGACGGCTGCGGCGTCGGCCCTGCGCTTGCGCAGCGCGTCGGCGATGAAGAAGCGCGAGAGCGCATGGTATAGGGGCTCGGGCGAGATCAGCCGCGCCGCGCCGTAGCCGAGCATGGAGGCCGCCATCAGCGGCACCACGTTGTCGTGGTTGTCGGTCATCTCGATGATGATGACGAAGGCCGTCATGGGCGCCTGGGTGACGCCGGCGAAATAGCCCGTCATGCCGAGGACGGCCGCGAGGCTGGCGCTGGCCCCGAAAAGCAGGCCGAGCGTGCTGCCGAGGCCGGCTCCGACGGCGAGGGAGGGGGCGAAGAGGCCGCCGGGAATGCCCGAGCAGGTGGAGGCGATCGTCGCCACGAACTTGGCGAGGAAGAAGGTCACGGGCAGGCCCTGCCAGCCGGGCGTCGCGCTCGCCTGGATGGCGTCGCGTGCCTGCTCGTAGCCGGTGCCGAACGTCAGGCCGCCGGTCGCGACACCGAGGACGGCGACGAGCAGGCCGGCGACGCCGGCCACCACGATGACGCGCCATTTCGGCTGGATGGACCGCCAGCGTCGGATGCGCTTGGTGATCCTGAGGACGCCGTCGCTGAAGATCGAGCCGAGGGCGCCGCCGATGATGCCGCAGGTGACGACGAGACCCCAGTCGGCGGGGAATGCGGCGACGACGTGGGTCCTTCCGAAATAGGTGTAGTTGCCGACGATGGCGAGCGAGGCGAGGCCGGCGATGATGACGGTCGCGAGCACGATCCCGTTCGTGCGGGCCGAATAGCTTCGGCTCATCTCCTCGATGGCGAAGACGACGCCGGCGAGCGGTGTGTTGAAGGCGGCGGCGATGCCCGCTGCCGAGCCGGCGAGGATCAGGCCGCGGGCCTGCATCATGCCGCCGATGCGGGCGGCCTGGAGCATCAGCGCCGCGCCGATCTGCACCGTCGGGCCCTCGCGGCCGATCGAGGCGCCGCAGCCGAGGCCGACGATCGTCAGCGCGATCTTGCCGAAGACGACGTGAAGCGAGAGGTAGCCGCCGCGCTCCTCGTCGTCGCGCAGGTGGCGCGAGGCGATGCACTGGGGAATGCCGCTGCCCTGCGAGCCGGGAAAGTAGACGTCGGCGAGCCAGGCGCAGAGGACGAAGCCGAGCGGCGTGATCACGAGCGGCAGGAACCCGTGCCAGCCTCCCCCAGAGGTCAGGCCGGTGAAGACGAGCTGCGCCTGGTCGGCCACGGCTGCGAAGGCGGCACTGATGAGACCGATCGCCAGCGCGCCGAACCAGAATACCAGCCGCGGCTTCCAGATGCGCGAAGAGGTCATCAGTGCCCGGGAGCGTCTCAGTACCCTGTTCCGCGGTGCGCGTGGCATCTCTCTCGTCTTCCTTTTCGTGTTCGCGTCGTTGCCGGCCGGCTCCGGCAGACCGCGCCGCGCGATCATCCTCGAGCCGGCCGGCGTCCGGAAAGTCGCCGGCGGAACGATGTCGGGCGTCGCTCATGACGGGGTATCTGCGCGGATACGAGGCGCTCGTTACCATTGTTGCGGCAAAAGCGAAAGCGACGGCGGGCGCCCGCTGCGATTTGCCGCGTGCGGCGAAGATTGACAATCCCGCCGATGCTGCTCTCCGCAATTTGCGGTCGTGCGGGCGGAACATGAACGCGCGATGAACGAAGGGTTCGGTTCGCGTTCAGGGTCGGTCGGCTACCGTCGGGATCGTCAGGGAAGCAATTTCCTGGTCGACCGGGGTGCAACGTCCCTTCCTCCCCGGTCGTCTGGCCGGGTATCCGCCATTTCCGTCGGGGCTGGCGGGCGGGTTCCCGGCCATCCCTGGCGTTGCCGCGGGACGCAAAGGATGCTTAAACCCGCGCCATGTAGGCTGACCGCCGTCCAACCGTCGAGGCACTCTTCAATTGGCCAGCGAAGCCGTCCTTCACGACACGCCCGGCAATCCGGCGCCCGACGCCGAACATGCCGGCTTCTTCCGGACTTTCGACCGGCGCCGCGTGCGCTACGCCGTGTTCAGGTGCGAGCGGCCCGAGCCGCGCGGGACGATCGTCCTGCTGCACGGGCGCAACGAGGTCATCGAGAAATATTTCGAGACGGTCCGCGACCTGACCGCGATGGGCTTCTGGGTGGCGACCTTCGACTGGCGCGGGCAGGGGGGCTCCGAGCGGATTCTCGCGGATCCCCGCAAGGGGTACGTCCGACGCTTTTCCGACTACGAACTCGACCTCGAGCGCTTCATAGAGCATGTCGTGCTGCCCGACACGCGGTTGCCCTTCCATATTCTCGCACACTCGACGGGCGGACTGGTCGCGCTCTCGGCGGCGCCCGGGCTTTCCAGCCGGATCGAGCGCATGGTGCTTACCGCACCCTTCGTCGCGCTCGGCGGGCAGGCTGTCAGCCAGCGCCGGGCTGCGCTCCTCATGCGAATCGCCTGCCTCGCCGGATTCGGTGCGCTCTCGGTCGGCAAGGATACGAACGCGCCCGCCTTCGAGGGCAACGGGCTGACGTCGGACCGGGCGCGGTTCGAACGCAACGGCGCCATCGTCGAGGCCGTGCCCGAACTCGCGCTCGGCCGCCCCACCGCCCGCTGGCTCAGCGAGGCGTTCGGCGCCATGAGGCGCGTCACCAGGCAGAGCCATCTCGAGACCATCCGCATCCCGACGCTCGTCATCTCGCCGACGGGCGATCCGATCGTCCCGGCCGCCGCGCTGGAAGAGCTCGACGAGCGGTTTCGAGCCGGGCACCTGCTTCCGGTCGACGGGGCCCGGCACGAGATCCTGCAGGAGCGCGACGTCTACCGCGCCCAGGCACTGGCCGCGATCGACCGGTTCCTCCCGGGCGGCGAGGACGACGGCGACACGCCGGCGCCCTAGCGGCCGGGCCCAAGCAGATGGTATCCGTCTGTCTTGAAAAGCCAGCCCGCAAGCCATTTTTCTGGCGGACGCCAAGAGGGTCTCAGGAGAGAATCGCAAGTGCCTCGCGATGAATGCGCGCGCTGGCGCAGGCGAGGATGTCGCCGCCCTGTTCGGGGCGGCCGCCCTGCCATGTGGTGACGACGCCGCCGGCCCGCTCGACGATGGGGATGAGCCCGGCGATGTCGTAGGGTTTCAGGCCCGATTCGACGACGATGTCGACGTGGCCCGCCGCCAGCATCGCGAAGGCATAGCAGTCGCAGCCGTAGCGGGCGAGCATCACCGCCTTCTCCAGCGCCTCGTACGGTGCCTTCCGCGGGCCTGTGTGCATGTGCGGGGAGGTGGTGAAAAGGATCGCGGAGGAAAGGTCTCCGCAGTCGCGCGCCGCGAGCCTCTTCGCCCCGCCAGGGCCGCGATAGAACGCGCCTTCGGGACCGGCGAGGTAGCGTTCGCCGGTGAAGGGCTGGTCCATCATGCCGAGAAGGGCGCGCCCGTCCTCGTAGAGGCCCACCAGGGTGCCCCACAGGGGAATGCCGGAGATGTAGGCCCGCGTGCCGTCGATCGGATCGATGACCCAAAGGTAGCGGCTGTCCGCTTCCGAGGCGCCGTGTTCCTCGCCGAGGATGCCGTGCTCGGGAAACCGGCTCGCGATCAGGTCGCGGATGGCGCGTTCCGCCGCCCTGTCTGCCCGGGTGACCGGGTCGAAGCCGCCGGCCTGCTTGTTGGCGACCTCGAGGCGGTGGCGGAAAAGCGGCAGGGTTTGCCGCGCGGCCGCATCGGCGAGCGTCGAAAGAAAATCGAAATCGGCAGGCATCTGCGGGTCCCCGGCGGTTCGTGATCGCCAATGCTTATCCGAAGCCGCGTCGCATCCCAAGGCCGGAAGGCCCCCCGGGGGGCGCAATGCCGAAGAACGGGCGTGCGCGGCGCTTCTGGTCTTTCTCTGATCTGAATCGATCAACGGAAACAGAAGTTTGTCGGGAAAGTGTTGCATTTTTGCCCGATTTTTTTGCATGCGGAAATCGTGGGCAGAAAAACCTTGACAATTGTGCGGTGCAAAAAGTACTGTTTTAGTTACAGTCTCTGACTGTGAATGCCCTCCTTGGGCGTTTCCTCCCTAGACTTAACCGCGCTCTCGGGCGCGGTTTTTTTTGCCTCGACACGCGATTTCTTTCGCAGGAGGCGCGGTTCTTCCCAAGCGGAGCGCGGCTATTCGGCCGCCAGCGGCCATGCTTCGCCGCCGCCGGCGACACTGTCGATCATGGCCCGGCAGAACCTGGCGAGATCGTTGCGGAGCGCGTCGAAGCCGGACGTCTTCTCCAGGGTGGCCTCGTCGACGTAGAGGCCGCGATTGATCTCGATCTGGATTGCATGAAACCCGCGCGCCGGCCGGCCGTAATGCTCGGTAATGAAGCCGCCGGCATAGGGTTTGTTGCGGGTGACGGAATAGCCCATGCCCTTCAGCAGCGTCGCCGCCCTGCGCGTTATCTCCTGGTGCGCGCTCGTTCCGTAGCGATCGCCGATGATGAAGTCGGGGCGGACCGGACTGCCGGTCATCCTGAGATTCGCGGGCATCGAATGGCAGTCGATCAGAACGGCGTGGTCGAAGGTCAGCCGCGTTTGCACCAGCAGGCGGCGGAGCGCGTCGTGATAGGGGCGATAGATTCGCTCGATCCGGTCCAGCGCCTCCTCGGCGGGTATCCGGCTTCGATAGATCTCCAGGTTTTCGGCCACGAGCCTCGGGATGGTCCCCAGTCCGCCTGCCACACGCATCGACGAGATGTTGGCGAAGGGAGGCAGGTTGCCCTCGAACATGCGT
The DNA here is from genome assembly GCA_963760965.1 of uncultured Alphaproteobacteria bacterium. GTDB lineage: Bacteria > Pseudomonadota > Alphaproteobacteria > Rhizobiales > Rhizobiaceae > Pararhizobium_B. The sequence continues at coordinate 293,523 of CAVXEW010000007.1, read as the reverse complement.
GGATCGAGTTCGTAGGGCTCGCGGTTCACGTCGAGGAACGCGCGCGGAAAGTGGGCCGCGAGCAGCGGCGCGCCCATTTCGACGACCGGGGCGAAAAGCTCGTCGACGAAGTGATCCTCGGACCGCCGGATCGCTCGCGCGTCCAGCCGCGACTGTTCCAGAAAGGGGCGCGGATAGACCCGTCCGCTATGCGGCGAGTTGAAGACGAAGGGCGCGCTTTGCTGGACCGGCTGGCGGACTTCGAACGGCAGAAAGCCATGGAACCCGTTCACCACCTTGGCTTTTCTCCCTGGGCATGGAGCGCTGCGCGCGGCCGCCGCAAGCAGCTGCCCCCGCAGCGCCGCCCGGATGACGACGATATCTTGTGCACCACCGGAATCATTCCCATGCGACTGTTTTCCTGTCCGAAATCATGTTGCCAGTTGCCCCGGGGGCTGTCCAGCCTCCGCCGTGCCCGTCATGCTCTTGCCGAAGTCCGCCTTCACAGGATATTTACCGCACATCTCTTAGAAGACATCGTCGGGCGTGGCAGAACGTCCACGAGGCGCAGTCACCATTCGGGGCATGATTCGGCATGAAAATCCTTCTGGCAGAAGACGACAACGACATGCGCAGGTTCCTGGTCAAGGCGCTCGAGAAGGCGGGCTATCAGGTCTGCTCCTTCGACAACGGCGCCAGCGCGTACGACCGGCTGCGGGAGGAGCCCTTCTCGTTGCTCCTGACGGATATCGTCATGCCGGAGATGGACGGCATCGAGCTCGCCCGCCGGGCGACGGAGCTCGATCCCGACCTCAAGGTGATGTTCATCACCGGCTTCGCAGCCGTGGCGCTGAATCCGGATTCGAAGGCCCCGAAGGACGCCAAGGTCCTTTCCAAGCCGTTCCATCTGCGCGATCTCGTGGACGAGGTCCACAAGATGCTGCAGGCCGCCTGAAAGTCGAAAGAATTCCTCGGGACGCGGCTTGACGCCGCGCAAGCCTTTGTGGTTTATCCGCGCGGCGGATGGGCGTGTAGCTCAGCGGGAGAGCACTACGTTGACATCGTAGGGGTCACAGGTTCAATCCCTGTCACGCCCACCATTCGCTTCCGTTTCCTTGCAGAGACTGCCGGCGCGCCGGCTGCTGCGGCGCCCGAAGCGGGGCTTGCGGCCCCCAGGGCGGCGCGCAGCAGTGCGCCCACCTGCTCTAGAGGCCGAACAGGAACAGGGTGCCGCCGCCGGTCACGGCGACCACCTGCTTTCCGTCCAGCTCGAACGTGATCGGCGGAGCCTGCGTCTTCCCTCCGAGACCGGCCCGCCAGAGTTCCTTGCCGGTCCGGCTGTCGAGAGCGAAGACGGTGCCCGCATAGGCGGCGAACAGCACGCCGCCATCGGTCGTGAGGATGCCGCTGTAGCTCTGGTCCTGACCCTTGGCCGGCCGCGGCGACTTGTGTTCCCACTCGATGGTTCCGGTCGGGGCGTCGAGTGCCTTCACGACGTTCATCGCGGGTTCGGCGAGCGACGTCCCGCTTCCGCCGTAGATCCCGTCCTGGCCGCGTCTGACTTCCTTGTCCGGTGTCGTGGTGTAGATCGAGGCTCCCTCGGTGGCCTGTACGAAGAATGTCCGCGATCCCGGATCGTAGGAGGAGGGGGGCCAGTTGACGCCGCCGCCGACCCAGGGCGACGTCAGGACGCCGTCCGGCGTGACCTTTGCATTCTTCGTCTTGATCGGCCGGCCTGTCGCATCGAGGCCGCTCGCCCATGTCACCTTGACGAAGGGGACGCCCTTGAGAAACTTTCCGTTCGTCCGGTCGAGAACATAGTAGAAGCCGTTCCGGTTGGCCCAGCAGATCGTCTTCCGCATGGTGCCGTCGACCTCCATGTCCGCCAGTATCGGCGTCTGGTTGGAGTCCCAGTCGTGGCCGTCGTTGGGGGTGAACTGGAAGTACCAGGCCAGCTTCCCGGTCATCGCGTCGAGAGCCACGACGCTGTCGGTGAAAAGGTTGTCGCCGGGGCGCGCGCTGGCGGAGAAGTCCGGCGAGGGGTTGCCGACCCCCCAATACAGGAGGCCGAGTTGCGGGTCGTAGCTCCCGGTTACCCAGGTCGGGCCGCCACCGGTCTTCCAGGCGTCGTTCTTCCAGGTATCGTGGCCGGGCTGGCCGGGCCCCGGAATCGTGTCGAACCGCCAGACCCGCTTACCGGTTCTCGCGTCATAGGCCGCGAGGAAGCCGCGGATGCCGAACTCGCCTCCGGCTATGCCCACGATCACGAGGTTCCTGACGACGAGCGGGGCGACCGTGATGGTGTAGCCGTCGCGCGGGTCGGCGACCTTGGCTTCCCACTTCTTGCGGCCGCTCACGGCGTCGATGGCGATGAGCCTGTCGTCCAGGGTCCCCCAGAAGAGCGTTTGTCCGAGGATGGCGAGACCTCGATTGAACCGGCCGCAACACACCGGCAGCTTGTCTGGCAATGCTCTCTCGTAGTGCCAGATCTCCTCGCCGGTCTCGGCGCTTATGGCCGCGACCCCGGCCGGCGGTTCGGTCATGAAGATGGTCTTGCCGGCCACGATCGGCGTCGCCTCGAAGGGATCCTTGCCGGTCGGGTGGAACTGGTGCGCCCAGAGAAGCTTCAGGCCCGAGACGTTGCGGGCGTTGATCTCGGCGAGAGGCGAGTGACGCTGGCCGTCGAGCCCGCCCGAGTAGGTCAGCCACTGATCCGTCCGATGCCGGGCGGTCTCGATCATGGGCCAGGTGACGTCGACCGGCGCAACGCGGGGACCCGCTCCGGTGCCGGCCGGATCGTACTGGCCGAGGCTGCGCAGATAGGCGACAAGTTGCCATCGCTGCTTGACGGAGAGTCCGAGCGGGGCCATGGCGGTGCCCGGAATTCCGTCGCGCAACGTGCGGTAGAGGGCGAAGTCGCTCGTGCCCACGCTGTAGTTCTTCTTCGCCAGGGAAGGGGCGTGCCCGCCGCCGCGGCCGTCGTTCCCGTGGCAGGGTGCGCAGTCGGTCCGGAACAGGACCTTGCCCTTCGCGACGCTTTCCGGATCGTCGAGGGGATTGACGATCGACGCGCTCAGGCTCGAGCCTCCGGTCACCCAGGCGCCGGTGATGAAGTGGCTGCCGGGCCAGGTTCCGCCCAGCTCATCGCCGGGCCAGGTTCCCTGGATGACCTCCAGCCAGGAAAGCTGCGGGACCTGCCCTGTCGCCTTCGCGGCGTAGAACTCGAGGCGCCAGGCGATCTTGTGCAGGACATCGTCGACGGGACCGCCGGCAGTGCTTCCGGACGAAGCGCCGGGGCGTGCGAGAAACAGGAAGGCTGCCGCAAGACCCGCCAGGACGACGACGAGCATCGACAATACGGCTGCCCTTCTCCTGAAAGTCAGTGAACGCACGAATGCATAACCCCCAATTCCGCCGCGCCTCGAAAGGTACTCCACCATCCGTGCGCTCCCGGCGCAAGTCAAGATTGAACGGCGTGGATGCGACCCGTCCGCCGAGGCGGGCGGAGGGGGTGATTTATGCCTGACGATGCCGCTGGACCCCGGCGGCAGATCCCGCCCCCTGCCGGCAGCGTGAAGGGTTCCCGGAAGGATGGGAAGCCGTCACTCGAAGTGGTGCCGAATGCACAGGCCGAGAAGAATATTCTTCGGAAAATTGATATATTTGTGAAGCAAATCAGGCAGTGCCATCGGTAATTGAAAATTGAACACAATCAACCGCGATGGCGGTGCAAGAACCTGAAAGCGGGTCTTCGTCGAGTTGTTGAAAGTAAAATCAGAAAATGTGTCCGCGGTGATCTCCACTATATCGGCGTGGAGACGCTCGAAAAGAAGAATTACAATTCAATAACCTGATTCCGCCGCTGATTCCGCGGACTTTAAGTCCGGGCGGGCGAGATTGCATCGGGCCGGGCGCGACATGCGCCTTCCCCGGCGACATGCCGGGAAGTTGCCGGGTACGTCCCGATCCGGCGAATTCGGAAAAGTGCGGCCGCGACCGGCACCCGAAGCCGAAGCGCGTCGAGCACCGGTCGTCGCGCCGTCAGTTGCGGCCGTCGTTCGGTCGCGCCTTCTTGCCGTCCTTGCCGGACGTGGTCTTGGCATCGCGTCCCTGGCCGAAGTTCGTTCCGCCAAGATGGCCGCCCGCGCTGGTGCGCTTGCCGGCCGGGTCGGTGGTCTGTCTCTTGGTCATGTCAATCCTCCTGTCGTGCTCTCTGTTCGTCGGTCTGCCGCCGCTGCCGGCGGCCGGTGCCTGTTGGTGCGACCCTGACAGACGATGCCATCTGGCAGGACTAATCGCCCCGGGCGATCACTAGCTGGTGGGCTGGCTTTTCCAGACGGACGGGCACCGTCTGCCTGGCTCAGGGCACTAGGACTGCGGCGGTATGGCGCGCTCGAGGCGAAACGTCCCGTCCTCGGAGCGGACATATACATGACCTTCCCGGCCTCGCTTGCTGGAGTTCTGGGCCGAGAGGATGGCTGCGTCGATCGCTTCCTCCCTGTGATCATAACGGGGGAAATCGCCGTCGCCCTGAGCCTCGTCGGTGCGGACTTCCCATTGCGACTGGTGCGGCGAGACGAAGAGATTGTCCCTGGACATCGCTGCGCTCCTTTCTTCATGCGATCAGTCAGGCCCAACGCGTGCGCGGCTGGAAGGTTCGCCCGTCCAGGTCGGCAATTCGGAGCGGGTGAGGCTTGCCCGCCTGGCTCGACCGCTTCAGGATCTCGTGGCGGGGAGGGTCACGGCGCGTGGAAGGCGTCGGCCCGGCCAGCCGGCGGCTTCTCCTTCGAGCCGTCGCGCACCAGCTTTGCACGGGGCGTGTCCTGCGCCACTGCCTCCCGGCGCGTACCGCCCAGGAGGACCGTGTCCCCGTCAAGGGCAGGGTCGGTCAGGCCGACGGGATCCGTCCTCGTGATCTCGGTCGGAAACTGCGGCGGCAACGCGGACAGAGGGGGCAGGTTCTCGTCGGTGAGCTTCGCGACGTCCTTGCCGGCGGCGTCGCCGAGGAGGCGCCGCGCGGGCTTCTCGACATAGAACGCGAGTTTCCTCTTGCCCGCGGCGGTCAGGTTTATCCCGTCGGGCGCGCGCAGGCGGGCGGGCTGGCCGTTGATATCCGGGCCGGTGAAGATGAAGTTGCCGTTCTGGTCGACGAAACCGTCCCAGATGTCGATGAAGGTGCCGCCCGCCTTCGAGGCGACGGTGCGGAATATTCCGTCGAAGGCGAGGATGTCGTCGGACATGGAGGGCGACTGGAAGGCCGGGACGCCGACCCACAGGAGCGGGATGTGCCGGCTGGTGACAGCCTTGGCGACGACCGTTGCGCGGCGGGTGTATTCGGCGGTCCACGCGTCGGAGCGCACCGGTTCGGACCGGCCGTCGATCTTCATCGCCTGGCGGTCGTTGGAGCCGACGAGCACGACCGCGATCTGGGGCTTGACCTCGTCGAGGATCGGGCCGATCTGCGACTGCCAGTCATAGTAGTCGTTGCGCACGAGGCCGGACGAGCCGTTGGTCCTGTCGACCACTTCGACGCCCGGCGATTCGGCGAACTCCGACTGCAATCCGTCGGCGAGGCCACCGGCGATGAAGTCGCCGACGACGAGGATCTTGCGGGCGTTGTCGACTTTCTGGACAGGTGCCGGCGCCGTCGCGGCGGGACGTGGCCCGGCGTGCCGTCGGGGCTGGGGCGCCTGGCGCACCGGCGATCGCTTCGGCGCAGGCGGCGGCGGCGGATAGTAGGGCTGGCGGCCGGTGCCGAAGATGATGTCGAGGAGCGAGCGGTTCCGCGCCTGCTGGGCGGCTGCCGGACCGACCGAGAGCAAGAGGCCGGCGAGGACCAGAAGAGCCGCACCCAGCCAACCCGTCCGTCCTGCGGCGAAGGGCTTCGTCTTCATTGCCTCGAAGCGGCCTCCCGCCGCGGCGGCATCCGTCGGTTGCACCGGAGCATTTCCGGTGAAATCAGAATCGCCTTCAATGCTCTATCTCGTTGTTCCTGCGCAATTCCGGACGCAAAACCGTTTCACACTCTTGCTGGAATTGCTTCAGCGCCTGAGCGCCTGGAGCACCTTGTGGGACGGTTCTCCCGTTGCCGTCAAGCCGTTCTGCGACTGGAACGCGGCGATGGCGGAGCGGGAGCCGGAGCCGAGATTGCCGTCGATGTCGCCCTCGTAATAGCCGAGGGCCTTCAGCCGGGACTGGATCTCGAACTTCTGCTCCACGTCGAGCGAGCCGGGCGGACGGGGCCAGCTCTGGTCGACGCCGCCGTAGCCGGCGATCCGGTCCGCGAGCAGCCCGACGGCGAGGGCGTAGAAATCGGAGCTGTTGTAGTGCTTTATGACGTAGAAATTGTGCGTCATGAGGAAGACGGGACCGCCGGCTCCGCCCGGCATCTTCAAGACCGCCCGTTCGGACGGGCGCGGGAACGGCTTGCCGTCCGGCCGCCTGAATCCCAGCGCGGCCCATTGCCTGAGCGTCTTCGAACGGCCCTCGTAGCGCGCTCCGCCGGCCGGCAGCACGGCCTCGTAGCCCCATGTCCTGCCCGTCTGCCAGCCATTGCGCCGCAGGAGGTTCGCGGCGGAGGCGAGCGTATCCGGCACCGAGTGCCAGATGTCGCGGCGGCCGTTGCCGTCGGCATCCACGGCAAAGGTGAGGTAGCTCGTCGGGATGAACTGGGTCTGGCCCATCGCGCCGGCCCAGGATCCGGTCATGTCCCGGGCGGAGATATCCTTGTCCTGCAGGATCTTCAGCGCCGCAACGAGTTGCGTGCGGGCGTACTTGCCGCGCGACCGGTCGCCATAGGCGAGCGTGGCCAGCGCCTGCGGCACGTAGTGGAGCCGGTCCGGATTCTTGAGAATCGCGCCATAGTTCGATTCCATTGACCATATGGCGAGCAGTACGCTGCGGTCGACGCCGTAGCGGCGCTCGATGGATGCCAGTGTCGAGGCGTGGCGCCGCTCCATCGCGCGGCCGTTCCTGACGGTCCAGGAGTTGACCCTGGAATCGAGGTAATCCCAGATCTTCTGGGTGAATTCGGGCTGCGCATTGGCCTTTTCCAGCACCTGGCTGTCCGGCTCGCTGACGCCGGCGAAGGCGAGGCGATAGGTGCTGCGGGAGATGCCATGGCGCGCCGCCGTGGCGTAGAATTCGGAGATCCAGTGGCGGAAGCCGGCGTCGGCACGGGCTGGAGCCGGCAATGCACCGAGACTCACAATGAGGGCTGCCCCGGCGACGAGGCCTCTTCCAAGGACGGAACCTGTTGCTGCTTTCATCGGTTACTCCCGCAGGTACGAATGCAGGCAAAGCGATGCGGGCGGCCGGATCCGCCGGACGCCGATCCTCGTGCGCTGCCCGGACTGCTCCGGGCGCCACTTGGATGGACGATACGCGGTCGACCTCAACAAATCCTTTACCATGAGACAAGCCCACGCGTAGTCTTCAGCGATATCTTAGCACATAGGCTGAAAGCTCGCTGACGAGGCTGGCAGCCCCAACGTGTCACAGGACAGGAACCGATCCGGATGACTTCTCCCGCCAAAGTCCGCAAGGCCGTTTTCCCAGTCGCAGGCCTGGGCACCCGCTTTCTCCCCGCCACCAAGGCGATCCCGAAGGAGATGCTGACGGTCGTCGACAAGCCGGTCATCCAGTACGTCGTGGACGAGGCGAAGGCGGCGGGGATCGAGCACTTCATCTTCGTGACCGGCCGCAACAAGGGTGCGATCGAGGACTATTTCGACGCGCAGGTCGAGCTCTACGAGACACTGCGCGAGCGCAACAAGGTGGAGGAACTCGCCCGGATGCAGGAACTGCAGCCGCAGGCGGGGCAGACGAGCTTCACCCGCCAGCAGGAACCGCTGGGGCTGGGACACGCGGTCTGGTGTGCCCGGGAGATCGTCGGGAACGAACCGTTCGCACTTCTCCTGCCGGACATGATCCAGGACGGCGAGGGCAGCCTTTCAGGCATGGTGGAGCTCTACCGGGAGGCCGGAGGCAACGTCGTGGCGGTCGAGGAATGCGACCCGGACCAGACCCACAAATACGGCATCGTCGGCGTCGGCGAGGAACTCAAGGGCGGCTTCCGAATTACCGGCATGGTCGAGAAGCCGAAAAAGGAGGAAGCGCCCTCGAACTACTTCCTCAATGGCCGCTATATTCTCCAGCCGGAGATCTTCAAGCTTCTGGAAACGCAGGACCGCGGGGCGGGCGGCGAGATCCAGCTGACCGACAGCATGCTGAAGCTGGCCGACAGGCAAGCCTTCGCGGGCTACCGATTCCGGGGCAACACGTTCGACTGCGGCTCCAAGGAGGGATTCATCAAGGCGAACGTCGCCTTCGCGCTGAAGCGCAGCGACATCCGCTCCAAGGTCGAGGCGGACCTCAGGGCGTTCATCGAGAATCTCTGAGCGAGGCCTACCGGCGAACGGTGAGGCCGACGTCGACGGTGGCGACGTCCTGGTCGTGCGCGCCCTTCTGGCTCGTCCGCGCGAATGCGACGTTGCCGTCGAGGGAGAGGTAGCGGTTCATGTACCAGGTGAGCCCGGCGCTGACGGTGTAGACCTGTTGGTCCGGGAGGATGCCGTTCTGCTGGTAGTCGCGATAGAGATACTCGGCTGCGAGCCGGGCCACCACGTCGTCGCGCACCTGCTGCGTGAGGGCCGTTCCGATCGAATAGCTGATGGGGCCGCTGACGCCGGCGGTGGTGGATTCCTCGAGCTGGCTGGCAAGGTTCAGGGAAATGTCCGTGCCGCGATGCGGCGACCAGTGGCCCGTGGCGTCCAGCGCGAGGCCGGAAACGTCCGGCAGCCGGCTGTCCTCGTAGCGGCGCAGGACGTAGCCGGCGGCGATCTCGCCGGAGAGCTTTTCGCCGAGATCCGCGGTCAGGCCCGCCTGGGCGGTGTAGGTGTCGGATGAACGCAGGTAGCCGGACGAGTCCACGCCGTTGTCGTAGCGCGTGCGCCTGTAGCGGGCCTGCACGAAGGGCGTGAGCGCCCCGGACAGCTGATAGCCGAGGCGCGCCGTGAACTCTCCCGCGAGCGTGTCGCGGTCCGACTGGGACAGGTTCGAGCCATCGGTCAGGCGAACGTTCCCGTAGGTCGTGCGGATGGCCTTCGCCGCGAGGCTGCCGCGCAACATGCCGAGGTCCCGGCTGATTTCGGCTCCACCGGTGAACGTGTCGACCGACGCCTGGCTGGCTGCCCCGGCGACGGCGTTCGGATCGGTGATCGATTCGCGGTAGAAGCTGTAGCCGGCGGTGAGGTCGGCCGTCGTCCGTTCGGCGAGGTCGAGACGGAGATCGGCGGAGATGTCCGCCGCCGGTTGCGTCTCGCCCGTGCCGGAGATGTTCTTCTGGTAGGTGCCCGAACCCGATATGGTCAGCGAATGCCGGGACCAGTCCGAGGCGAGCGTGCCGCGGATCCGGGTTTCGGAATAGATGCGGCTGCTGTGCGTGCCGTCCGCGTATGTCTGGCTCTCGGCACCGACGCCCTGTCTCAGTTCGGGACGCAGAATGAAGGATCCGAGGCGGATGCCCGGGCCCTGGTCCAGCGGCTCGGGCGGCGGCAGCCCGGCGCGCCCGGCAATCGGCCGCTGGCGCAGGTTTATCCGCCCGAGGGTGTCGCGGTTGTCGGGCCCCCGGGTTCCCGAAATGGCGGGGATGGCGGCGACGGGCTGGCCGTCGACCTGAGCTGAGGCCGGATTGTCCGGAGTGACTGCTGCGCCATCGGTGCCGGTTGCAGGGGCCGATGGCGGGGTGCCGGCGGCGTCCCGGAAGCCGCGAAGGTCGCCGGTGGAAGGCGGCGTGGCGCCGCCGGGCAGGGTGGAGGTGCCGCCGGAAGAGGATCCGCTGCCGTCCGGCAAGGACTGCGCGAGACCCGGTGCCGCGCCGGCGGCGGCGACTGCCAGCCACAGGGCTCCGCCGAAGCGGGCAAGCCGTCGGGTGCGACGGTTGCGATTTCGAGTTCCAGCAGGCATCGGCACCCGGTCGTTGCAGGTCGGCAGACCTCGCAAAACGTAAACCGGGATGGTTAAGGCTTCGTTTCCGAGTGCCCCTGCGCCCGGTCGACCTCGAGTTCGCGGCCCATGCTGGAGGTGACCCTCACGCGGGTGCCGGCCGGCAGGTCGGGACCGTTGACCACCCACCAGGTATCGTCCAGGCGGATCCGCCCGCGGCCCTCGCGGATCGGTTCCTCGAGCACGGCCGTCCGGCCGATCAGGCTGGCGCCGCGCCTGTTGAGGTTGGGCTGGTCGCTCGACGCCGCCTTGCCGGACATGACCTGCCGACCGACAAGAGCCGCCAGCACGGCCAGGACGGCGAAAGCCAGGAACTGGACCTGCCAGGTCCAGTAGGCGGCGTCCCAGTGCAAAAGCGAAATCGCGCCGATGACGATCGCAGCAATGCCGATCCAGACGAAGAACACGCCCGGCACGATGATTTCCGCGATCAGCAGCACGATGCCGAGGACCCACCAGCTCCAGGGGCCAAGCTGTTCGATGATCGCCCTGACCACCTAGCTCTCCTCTTTCCGGGCAAACGGCCCGGACGTCCTCGGCACGCCCGCCGGGCGCGAGAGGCCGGTCGGCGCGGGCCGGCGCGCAGCCGCCTGTCCGGGCGGCTGGTCGTCGGGCGTCGCGGGGCCTCCGTCGCCTCCGCCGCCGCCGAAAACTTCGCGGGCGATGGCGCCGATGCCGCCGAGCGAGCCGATGAGCGAGGAGGCCTCCATCGGCATCAGCACGATCTTCTGGTTCTTCGCGCTGCCGATGGCGGTGAGCGCCTCGGTGTATTTCTGGGCGACGAAGTAGTTGATCGCCTGCACGTTGCCTTTCGCGATGGCCTCGGAGACGACCCGGGTCGCCTTGGCCTCGGCCTCGGCAAGCCGTTCGCGGGCCTCCGCCTCGCGGTAGGCGGCCTCGCGTTCGCCTTCCGCCTCGAGGATCGCCGACTGCTTCGCGCCTTCGGCACGCAGGATCTGCGCGTTGCGGAAACCTTCCGCCTCGAGCACCTGGGCCCGCTTCTCCCGCTCCGCCTTCATCTGGCGGGCCATCGATTCCACGAGGTCGGCGGGCGGGGCGATGTCCTTGATCTCGATGCGCGTGATCTTGATGCCCCAGGGCGCGGCAGCGTTGTCGACCACGTGCAGGAGCTTGTCGTTGATCGCGTCGCGGTTGGAGAGCAGCTCGTCGAGGTCCATTCCGCCCATCACGGAGCGGATGTTGGTCATGGTCAGGTTGACGATCGCGAACTCGAGGCCCCTGACCTGGTAAGCCGCCTGGGCGGCGTTGAGGATCTGGTAGAACGTCACCGCATCCGTCGACACGCTCGCGTTGTCGCGGGTGATGATTTCCTGGGTCGGGATATCCAGCACCTGCTCCATGACGTTGAGCTTGGCGCCGATCCTGTCGATGAAGGGCACGATGATGTTCAGGCCGGGATCGAGCGTGCGCGTGTAGCGGCCGAAGCGCTCGACGGTGTAGCTGAAGCCCTGGGGCACGGTCTTGATGCCCGCCATCAGAATCAGGATGATCAGGATGACGAACGCGATCACGACGACGTCGAAACCGGTAAAGGGCAGTTGCATGGCGTTTCCCCCGGCGGGCCGCACCCCGTGGCCGGCCCGATGCGCATTGACTTAGGTATCGCGCATCCGGTTTACAAACCGGTTAAGCCGCCGGCGGCTCAGATCCAGCCCTGCAGCTCGCGGCGAACGACAGATTCGATCACCGCCATTCCCCGCTCGCTGTCGTTGAGGCAGGGGATGTGGGTGAAGTGCTCGCCGCCGTGCTCCTCGAAGCTCTCCCGGGCCTGAACGGCGATCTCCTCGAGCGTCTCGAGACAGTCGGAGACGAAGCCCGGGTTGACGACCGCGATGCGCTTCACGCCTTCGCGCGCAAGCTTTTCCACCGTCCGGTCGGTATAGGGCTGGAGCCATTCCTCCGGTCCGAAGCGCGACTGGAACGTCGCCGTCAGCCGCTCTTCCGGCCAGCCCAGGCGCTGGCGCACGAGGCGGGCGGTCTTCATGCAATGGCAATGGTAGGGGTCGCCCTTCCTGAAATAGGACTGCGGCAGCCCGTGGAACGAGGCGAGCACGACCTCCGGCTGCCAGTCGAGACCGGCGAGATGCGTCTCGATCGACGCGGCGATCGCATCGATGTAGGCGGGATCGTCGTGATAGGGCGGCACGGTACGGATGGCCGGCTGCCAGCGCATCTTCAGCAGCGCCTCGAAGGCCTTGTCGTTGACCGTCGCGGTGGTCGCCGCGGAATATTGCGGGTAGAGGGGGAATATCAGGATGCGCTCGCAGCCGCGTTCCTTCATTGCCGCGAGGCGACCGGCGATCGCCGGCTGGCCGTAGCGCATCGCCCAGTCGACATCGACTTCCGGATGGCCCGCGAGCGTTTCGCGAAGGCGGTCCGACTGGTTGCGCGTGTATGTGCGCAGGTAGCTCTCGTCGAGATCGGTGTTCCAGATCGTCTCGTAGGCCTTGCCGACCTTCCGCGGGCGGGTGTTGAGGACGATGCCGTGGAGGATCGGCAGCCAGATGGCGCGCGGGGTCTCGATCACCCGCCTGTCGGAAAGAAACTCCTTCAGGTAGCGGCGCATCGACCGCGGATCGGTGGCGTCCGGCGTGCCGAGATTGACGAGGAGCACGCCGACCTTGCGGGAGGCTACTGGAGGGTGGCCATCCGGCAGAGGGCCGAGCGGCCTCGTCTCGGCGTCCGTGAGCGTGGCGTGTTTGTTCATGATCGACCCGGTGACTGAACTCATGCGCTTATGACGGCCTAGATAAAGCCGCCGGCGGGCATTTCAATCAGGATCTGCGGGAAGCGCGGCTCAGCCGGCCGGCTGCATTGGCGCGTCCGCCCGGGTGAGGGAGAACTGGGCGCCGCTGCTCGAGGTGCAGTTGAGCCGGGCGTCGCCCACGAGCGCGCAATTGACCGTCGAATCCGTGTTCCGGAGGCGGGAGTGCAAGGCGATCTGCACCATGTCCTGCGAGCGGTAGGTATAGGTTCCCGTCGCCAGCACGGAATTCGTGTCGGTCGTGCGGGTCTGGAAGCTGCCGTTGCTGAAGGTCGAGACGATGCCGTTCGGATCGACCCAGGAGCCCTCGATGCCGCCGGCGGCCTGCCGCGAATCCGGACCTGCGGGCTCGTTCCGGGCGTAGATCGACTGGCATCCGGCCAGTGCGATGGAGACGACCGCAAGGCCGGCGAAAACAGCAACTCGTTTCATGAACATTCTCTCCGAATCACGCCGCCGCGAGTTCGCGCGAGGCCCGCCCTTCGCCACGACCATGGCCTGCACCTCCCGCAAAGGCAAGATCGCGCGGCCCGCGCCTTCCCGCGGATGTCGGCGCCCATGGCTTTTAGGCAACACCTAGTGGACGAGAATGTTCCTGAACTGCCACGGGTCGCTCTCGTCGATGTCCTCCGGGAAGAGCCCCGGCCGGCCGGCGAGCGGCGTCCAGTCCGTGTAGTGGCCCTCCAGCGGACCGAGATAGGGCGACTGGACCTCGAGGCAGCGGCGGAAGTCCATCTCGTCGGCCTCGACGATGCCGGCTTGCGGGTTCTCAAGCGCCCAGACCATGCCGGCGAGCACGGCCGAGGTGACCTGCAGGCCGGTCGCGTTCTGGTAGGGCGCAAGCATGCGCGTCTCCTCCAGGGACAGGCGGGAACCGTACCAGTAGGCGTTCTTGTCGTGGCCGAAGAGCAGGACGCCGAGTTCGTCGACGCCGTCGACCAGCTCGTTCTCGTCGAGCACGTGCAGGACCGGCTGCTGATGGCCGCCGTTTCCGAACATCTCGTGCAGCGAGAGCACGGCGTCGTTCGCCGGATGATAGGCGTAGTGGCAGGTCGGGCGATAGGAGACCGAGCCGTTCTCGTCCTTCACGGTGAAGTAGTCGGCGATCGAAATCGATTCATTGTGGGTGACGAGGAAGCCGTACTGTGCGCCCGGCGTTGGGCACCATGTGCGCACGCGGGTGTTGGCGCCGGGCTGATCGAGATAGATCGCCGCCTTGCAGCCGGCTTCGTGCCCGTGCGCATTGTCCGGCTTCCACGTCTCGTGGGTGCCCCAGCCGAGCTCCGAGGGCTGCAGCCCTTCCGAGATGAAGCCCTCGGCCGACCAGGTGTTCCAGAAGACGTCGAGAGGCTTGGGATGCCTGGCGCGCTGGGTGTCGCGTTCGGCGATGTGGACGCCCTTGACGCCGGCGGCCTGCATCAGCTTCGCCCAGCCCTCGCGGTCGTCGGCGGCCGGCTCGGCGAAATCGAGATCGAGGTTCCTGGAGAGGTCGACCAGTGCTTTCTTCACGAACCAGGAGACCATGCCGGGATTGGCGCCGCAGCAGGACACCGCTGTCGTGCCGCCGGGGTTCCTGTCGCGCTCGTCGCGCACAGTCTCGCGCAGCGCATAGTTCGTGCGCGAGGCGTTGGAGGCGCTGGTGTCGAAATAGAAGCCGAGCCACGGCTCGACGACGGTGTCGATGTAGAGGACGCCGAGTTCGCGGCAGAGCTTCATCAGGTCCAGGGAGGAGGTGTCGACAGAGAGGTTGACGCAGAAGCCCCGGCCTTCGCCCTCCGTCAGCAGCGGCGCGAGGAGGTCGCGGTAGTTTTCCTTCGTCACCGCTTTCCTGACGAACCGCACGCCGTGTTCTTCCAGAACGCCGGTTTCATCCTCGCGCGGATCGATGACCACCATCCGGCGCTTGTCATACTTGAAGTGGCGTTCGATCAGCGGCAGCGTGCCGCGCCCGATGGAGCCGAAGCCGATCATCACGATCGGGCCGGTGATCTCGCCGTAAACCGGATAGTTCTGGTCTGCCATTCTCGAAAACTCCTGGGATTGTTCGACGCGGCATTTCCCGTCCAAGCCGCTAAAGCACAGACTGCCGGATGAATAAAGAGAACTCGGCCGCTGCCCGGCAAATATGGGGCATCATGCCCCTGCAATCGAGGCCAGTTCCCGGAGCAGGCGGTCGCGGGTGGGGACGAGCCCCTTGTAGGCGAGCTGCGGGGGCGTCAGCGACTGCACCTGCCGGTGAAGGCTCGAGGCGAGTTCGCGGCTGTCCTCGTGGGCGGCGATCGCCGCGAGCGGGTCGACGTGGATGCGTATCGTGAAGAGGATCGCCTGCGTTCGCGGCAGCTTGCGCAGGGTCTGGCGCTCGACGCGGATGAAGGTGTCGTAGGGGCCGACCGCCGGTACGAAGCGTTCGGCCCGCTCCGCCTTGCCCTTCGGATGGAAGAGTTCCGCGTCGGGATAGACCGACCAGTTCAGCCGCCAGACCGGCCGTTCCACGAGAAGGTTGTCGAAGATGCGGCCGATCAGGGTCGCGTTGCGCGTGCCCGGGCCGAAATCCGGGACGTGGCGGTGGATCTCGTCGAGCGGATGGCCGAACTTCTCGGCAAGCGACCATGAAGAGGGGAACGTCAGGGCGGCGGCGGTCAGGCGCCAGCCGTCCTCGTGCCGTTGCATGACGACGAGGTCCTCGGCCACCAGGCGGGCGGCCCGCTCGAGCGGCGGACGCGTGGCATCGTCGAGACGGACTTTCCGGCCGGCACGCCCGATCTCCATCGTCGCCCCCCGGCGGCGGTAGTTCCCGGGGTGCATTTCGCAAAGATGCTCGCCGAGAAGGTCGAGAACCTCCTGCTGCGCCGCCGCGCTTTCGCCAGCCTGCCGGAAGACGGTACCGTAATCGGCGTCGAAGAGCCGGTCCTTCTCGGCCAGGTGGCTCTCCAGGCTTTCCCCGGGCTCGGTCCAGTCGGCCAGGTCGAGCGGCTTCAGGCCGATGGAGAAGGGTCTCGCGGAACCGTCATAGGGCGTGTGCGTCAGCGGCATCGACAGGGGCCTTCACTGGGCGAGGTCGTCGGTAGCGAAGCGCGTCTTCAGCAGGCATTCGGCATATTCGGCTTCGGCAGACGAATCGAAGACGACGCCGCCGCCGACGTTGAAGATCGCCTCGCCGCCTTCATACAGGCAGACGGTGCGGATCGCCACATTGAAGCGCATGGTGCCGTCGGGTGCGATAAAGCCGATGGCGCCGCAATAGGCCTCGCGCGGTCCGGCCTCGAGGCGGTTCAGGATGGTCATGGCGCTGATCTTCGGCGCACCCGTCACAGAGCCGCAGGGGAAGAGGGCGGCGAAGATGTCGCGGAAGCCGAGGCCGGGCAGGAGGCGGGCGCGTACGCGGCTCACCATCGTGTGCACGCTCGGATAGGTCTCGACCCGGAAAAGCTCGGGCACCGACAGCGTTCCGACCTCGCTGATGCGCGAGACGTCGTTGCGCAGAAGATCCACGATCATGCGGTTTTCCGCCTGCATCTTCGGATCGTTCCGGAGGAAGCGACGGTTCGCCGCGTCTTCCGCTGCGCTGGAGCCCCGCCGTACGGTTCCCTTCATCGGGTGCGTCTCGATCCAGCGTGCGCGGTCGATCTCGAAGAAGAGCTCCGGCGAGCGCGACAGGATCCAGGGTTCGCCGAGGCGGAGCAGGGCTCCGTACCTGACGGGCTGGCGCGCGACCAGCGCGTCGAAGACCGCCCGGGGGTCGCCCGACCAGCGGGCGGCGACCGGGAAGGTCAGGTTGCCCTGGTAGCAGTCGCCGAGGGCGATGTGGCGGTGCAGCCTGACGAAGCGGTCCGAATAGTCGCCGAACGTCCAGAACGGCCGGGCCTGCGCAAGCGCCGGGGCACCCGGACCGCCGGCCGGCGCGGCCGGGCGGTCGGCGGGGGGATCGAAGACGCCGAAGGAGACGAGCGGCGTGCGGCGTCCGCCCGGCATCAGCGGTGCCAGCCTCGGTTCGAAGCAGTATCCGGCCTCGTAGGAGAGGTAGCCGGCGAGCCACATGCCGCCGCGATGGGCGCGCTCGGCCGCGTCGAGCGCGCCCGCCAGTTCACCTGGGCGGTCGGTCGAGATGATCTCCGCCGGCTTCTCGAACAGGCGCTCGACGCCGGCGAAGTCGTCGCGCAACAGGACAAACGGCGGGTCCATGGCCCTCCCTCGGGGAACGTCCCGCTGCTCTACGCCCATCGGCCCCGGAGCGATGCCTCTCAGGCGTCGTCCAGTGCCGCAAGCTCGTCGATCAGGCCCTCGATCATCGACAGGCCACGATTCCAGAAGGCGGGATCCGAGGCGTCGAGGCCGAAGGGGGCGAGAAGCTCCTTGTGGTGCTTCGTGCCGCCGGCCTTCAGCATCTCGAAATACTTCTCCTGGAAGCCGGAGCCGGCGTTCTGGTAGACGGCGTAGAGCGAGTTCACCAGGCAGTCGCCGAAGGCGTAGGCGTAGACATAGAAGGGCGAATGTATGAAGTGGGGAATATAGGCCCAGAAGGTCTCGTAGCCTTCTGAGATCCGGATCGCCGGACCCAGGCTCTCTTCCTGCACCGACAGCCATAGCTCGCCGATGCGGTCCGAGGTGAGCTCGCCCTCGCGGCGTGCCGTGTGGAGCTTGCGCTCGAACTCGTAGAAGGCGATCTGGCGGACGACGGTGTTGATCATGTCCTCGACCTTCTGGGCGAGCATCGCCTTGCGCTCCCGCGGGTCGCCGGTCTTTTCCAGGAGGGCCCGGAAGGTCAGCATCTCGCCGAAGACGGACGCGGTCTCGGCAAGCGTCAGCGGCGTCGAGGCCATGAGCGCGCCCTGCCGGCCGGCCAGGACCTGATGGACTCCGTGGCCGAGTTCATGGGCGAGCGTCATCACGTCGCGCGGTTTCCCCATATAGTTCAGCAGCACGTAGGGATGGGCCGAGGGCACGGTCGGATGGGCAAAGGCGCCGGGCGCCTTGCCGGGCGAGACGGGAGCGTCGATCCAGCGCCTCTTGAAGAAGCGGTCGGCGATCTCGGCCATCTCTGGCGCGAAGCCGGCATAGGCCGAGATCACCGTTTCGCGCGCGTCGTCCCACCGGATCGAGCTCTTCGGGCTCTCCGGCAGCGGGGCGTTGCGGTCCCAGAAATTCATCCTGTCCATGCCGAGCCATTTCGCCTTCATCGCATAGTAGCGATGCGACAGGCGCGGATAGGCCTCGCGCACCGCGGCCGCCAGTGCATCGACGACCTCGCGCTCGACGCGGTTCGCAAGGTGCATGCTGTCGGCGATGTCCTTGAAGCCGCGCCAGCGGTCGGAGATCTCCTTGTCCTTTGCGAGCGTGTTGGTGATCAGCGTGAAGGTGCGGAGGTTCTTCCTGAAGGTCGCCGCCAGCGCGTCCGCGGCCGCGTGGCGCGCAGGCTCATCCGGCTCCTGAAGCCTGTTCAGGGTCGGCTCGAGCGAAAGTTCCTCGCCTTCGACGTCGAAGCGCAGGTCGGCCATGGTCTCGTCGAAGAGGCGGTTCCAGGCGCCGCGCCCGGTCATCGCCTTCTCGTGAAAGAGCTGCTCGACGCGGTCCTCTAGCTGGTAGGGCTTGTCCATGCGCAGGTCGACGATCCAGGGGCGGTAGCGGCCGGCGACCTCGTCGGCCTCCATCGCCCTGTCGACGATCGCGTCGTCGATGCGGTTCAGCTCGAGCTCGAAGAAGAGCAGGTGCGCGCTGGCGTCGGTCATCTTCGCCTGGGTGTCGCCGAAGAACTTGGCGTTGGCCGGATCGGTGGTCATGGAGAAATAGGCGAGGCCGGCGTAGGACATCACGCGGCCCATGACGTCCTGCAGCGCCTCGTATTCTGTGATGGCGGTGCCGAGCGAGCCGGACTTCGCGGCGTCCTCCAGTCCGCCCTTCCAGCGCTGCTCGAACTCGACTGTCTCTCTCTCAATTCGCGCAAGGTCTTCCTTCAGTTCGGTCGACCCGCGTCCGGGATAGAGGTCGTCGAGGTTCCATCGGGGTAGGTCGCCGAGCGCCGCGGCGCCGGTTGCGCCTTCGGGCGACAGTACGGCGTCGGTCGGGGCCTCGTGGTGTCTCGTCATGGAATGAACCTCTTCGATCGGCGGCCGGAGCGGCCGCTTCCGCGTGAATATGTGACGCCATCGATAAAATGCGAGGCAATTCCGCAAGGAGATGTTGGCGCCTGTGTGTGATTTTGGACCAGCGCGGCAGAAGCCGCACGTCAATGCCGTTCCTACCAGCAGAGGGCCCGGACGTGACAATAAACATCCTCGTCGTCGATGACGATCCCGTTCAGCGCAGGTTGTTGCGCGCGGCGGTGGAGCGCATAGGACACGTTGCCGTACCCGCGGAGGACGGCAAGGCCGCGCTCGCGGCGCTGCAGAAGGGCGACATCGCCTACGGCGCGGTGGTGCTGGACCTGATGATGCCCGGCATGGACGGCCTGACGGTGATGGCCGAAATGGCGGAGCGGGGGCTGGGCATGCCGGTCATCGTCCAGACCGGACAGGGCGGCATCGAAACGGTCGTCAAGGCGATGCGCGCCGGCGCGTTCGACTTCGTCGTGAAGCCGGCCTCGCCGGAAAAACTCGCGGTATCGATCGACAACGCCCTGAAGGTCGACCAGAGGGAATCGCGGGCCCGCTTCAACCAGAGCGCCCAGCCGTCGAACACCGGCTTCCGCGACATAATCTCGGCGAGCCCCGCGATGGAGCGGGTTCTCAACCTCGCGCGCCGGGCGGCCGCCTCGAACATACCGGTCGTGCTGGAAGGCGAGTCGGGCGTCGGCAAGGAGATGATCGCGCGCGCCATACAGAGCGGCAGCGATCGGCGCACGAAGCCCTTCGTCACCGTGAACTGCGGCGCGATCCCCGACAATCTCGTCGAGAGCATCCTCTTCGGCCACGAGAAGGGCGCTTTCACGGGCGCCACGGAGAAGCACACCGGCAAATTCGTCGAGGCCAATGGCGGCACGCTGTTCCTCGACGAGATCGGCGAGCTGCCGCTCGATGTCCAGGTAAAGCTGCTGCGCGCCGTCCAGCACGGCGAGATCGAGACGGTCGGTGCGCGCCAGGCGACGAAGGTCGACTGCAGGCTGATCTCGGCGACCAACAAGGACCTCATCCAGGAAGTCAAGGACGGGCGGTTCCGCGAGGACCTCTATTATCGCCTGAACGTCTTCCCGATCGTCGTGCCGGCGCTCAGGCGCCGCAAGGAGGACATTCCCCTGCTCGTGCGCTTCTTCGTCGAGCGGTTCGCGATCGAGCAGGGAACCGCCGGGCCGCTGGCGATCACGCCGGAGACGATGGCCCTGCTGACGGCCTACGACTGGCCGGGCAACATCCGGCAGCTCGAGAATGCCGTCTTCCGGGCGGTGGTCCTCAGCGACGGGCAGGAACTGACGCCGGACGTCTTCCCGCAGATCGCCGCGCAGCTTCCGGGCTACGAGGTTCGCGAGGCCGGTGCCGGCCCGAGGGTCGAAGTGACCTTCGCCGACGACGCACCCGGGAGCCGGCCGACCCAGAGGGCGGCTGCGCTCGATACCGGACTGCATGGCGTCGACCGGCTCGGCGTAGCGGTCGGGCACCGGTCGCTGACCGAGGGGCTGATCGCGATCGGCATGCACGACCAGGACGAGCAGGCCGACGGCAGCATCTCCAGCGTCGACGAGGAGGGCGAGATCCGTCCGCTGGCCTCCGTCGAGGAGGAACTCATCCGCTTCGCGCTCAAGTTCTACAGTGGCCAGATGAGCCAGGTGGCGCGCAAGCTCGGCATCGGGCGCTCGACGCTCTACCGCAAGCTCAAGGACTACGACATAGATCCGGACGATCCGCTGAAACATGTCGCATAGCAACGGTCTTTAACGCCGCGAAACAAATAGTGACTGAAAAGGCGGCAAAGCCCCGTTGCCGCCGTATTCCCTTTAAGTCCTTGTTAAGTCACTGTTCACTATAAGGATCCAGTCGCAGAAACTGTGACCATTTTGTCATGCTCTTACCGCATTTCGTCGGCAGAGAGCATCTCGACAACGCGAAAAACGGCGTGCGGGGATTATTCTTGGCGTTTTGCGGGCCATCGAAATCGAAGGCAGTGTCCAACTGTCCTTCTTCAGGGGCACAGTTCGCGGTGAATTCCGCGGCTATGGCGATTCGTTTTCTCGCGGTGCTGCTCATTTTCGGCACGGTTCTCGTGCTGGGCCATGCGCGGGCGCACGCAGAGACGCGGTCGCTGAAGATCTATCATGTCCATACGGGCGAGAAGGCGGTCATCACCTACAAGCGCAACGGCCGCTACATCCGGTCGGGGCTGAAGAAGCTGGACTACATCCTGCGCGACTGGCGCAAGGACGATGAGACCGACATGGATCCGCGCCTGATGGACCTCCTCTGGGAGGTTTACCAGAAGAGCGGTTCGCACGACTACATCCACATCATCTGCGGCTATCGGACGGCCGACACCAACGCCATGCTGCGCGGCCGCTCGCGCGCGTCCGGCGTCGCCAAGAAGAGCCAGCACATCCTCGGCAAGGCGGCGGACTTCTTCATCCCGGACGTGCAACTGGAGAAGCTGCGCGAGATCGGCATGAAGTTCCAGGTCGGCGGAGTCGGCTATTATCCGAATTCGGGCTCTCCTTTCGTGCACATGGACACTGGCTTCGTGCGGGCGTGGCCGCGCATGAGCCGGGAGCAGCTCGTCAGGCTGTTTCCGAACGGCCATACGCTGCACCTGCCGCGCGACGGCAAGCCGCTGCCCGGCTACCAGGCGGCGCTCGCCTCCTACAAGCGCCGCGTCACCGACGATTCGATCATGGTCGCCGGCGGCGGCGCGGCCAAGAGCCGTTCCGGCGGCGGAAACCTGTTCGCCGCGCTTTTCGGCGGCGGCGGGGGCGACGAGGACGAGAGCACGCTCGATGCCGGCGACACCGTTCAGGCCAATCCAAGCCTGCATCACATAGAGACGGCCTCGATGGCACCGGTGGACGCCAGTTCCCCCCGGGCCGAGCCGGCCGTCCTGCTTCCGAAGGCTTCCAGCGTGCCGCTGCCCGGGGTGAGGCCGGTCGCGGTTGCGGATGCCGGGACCCTGCAGACGCCGCCGGCCGCGGAACCGGCTGTCGCCAGAGTCGACGGTGGTCCTCCGGGCGGGCAGTCGAAATATCCTGACCTGCTCGCCTATGCGGCTCCCGTTCCGCAGCTTCCTCCCTCGCACGGGCTGGACGGCAGCCTGGCGACCGGCGATGGCGCGCAGGCGGCGACAGCTGAGCTTGCCGCTGCCGACACCAGCGCCGCGGCGCCTTCGCGGGCTGGCGGCAACACGCCGGTACCCGGCTTGAGGCCTGAACTGGTCGCCTACGCACAGCCGGCCGATGATGCGCCGATGCCGGCCTTCGCGGCGGTTGCCAAAGCCCGGCGCAGCGAACTGAAGGCATCGGACATCGCCGCCTCGGCGCGGCGCAAGCTGACCAGGGGCGACATACTGGTCGCCTCGCTCGGGCCGATTCCGGTCGTCGGTTCGCATGGCGTTCCCAAGGCCCGGCCGGAGGAATTCGCCTCGGTTTCGGGCGACGAGATCCGTGGCGGGCGGCTCGGTTCCGGCGCGGCGGGAGCGAAGCGGCGCCTGACGGAGGCGGTGCTTGCGAAATGGGCGAAGGAGCGTGGCCGTTCCGGTATCGTAACCGGCAGCGTTCCGGTTCCGCGCATGAACAGGCCGTCGCCGCCGGCCCAGGACAGCGCCCGGCGTTCGATAGACCCGCAGCGCTTCGCGGCGATTTCGGTGTATTTCCCCAACGAGTGAGCGAGCTGGCTCCCGCCAGGCGCCCGCCGCCGGCTTCATGCCTCGAAATGGACGTGTGGCGAGCCGTCGGCGTCGTGGCGATGGCGGTCTGCCGAAATCCTCACGGGCACGACATGCAGACTGGCGTGGCGGACGCCGCGCTGGGTCATGATCTCGTCGGAGAAGGCGCGGATCGTGTCCACGCGCCCGCGCAGGACCGACAATTCGAGGCAGCTTGCGTGGTCGAGCGGCACCCGCGCGTTCGCGGCGACAAGGTCGTGGTGTTCGTGCAGGGCGCGCGCGAGCCTCTGCGCGAGCTCGCGCGTCGCGTAGTCGAAAACGTATGAGAGCACGGCAATGCAGAAGGCGTCTCCGGACTCCGCTGTCTCGCGGTTCGCCGCTTCCCGAAGGATGTCGCGGAAGGCCTCCGACCGGCTGTCATAGCCGCGACGCTCCTTGAGGCCGTCGACGACGGCCAGGAGATCGTCGTCGATCGCGATGGTGATGCGCTGCATCTCTCTGTCTCCCCGCCTGCTGCTCCGGACCTGGGATAGACGCAGGCGAGGACAAACGCCAGAGGCAGAGGGCAGGAGGCGGCTGCTCGGCGCGAACGGTCAGCCGCCGTCGTCGTGCCAGATGCCGTGGCGGTGCAGATGGTGGTGGCTGTGCGCGGCGCGGCCATGCGCGTGAAGATGCGCGTGCGCGAGGCCGCAGCGGGCCAGCATGTCCGCATCCTGCAGGATCTCGCACGGGGTCCCGGAGGCGGCGACCCGGCCGGCCTCGATCACGACGCACCTGTCGGCGACATCCTCGACGATGTCGAGGTCGTGGGTGGCCGTGACGATCGTCCGGCCGCCGCCCCGCGACGTCACGAGGAAGTCGATCACGGCGGCGGCGCTCTTCGGGTCGAGCGCTGCCGTGGGTTCGTCGAGAAGCAGGACCTCGGGGTCCAGGATGAGGACCGACGCCAGCGCGACCCGCTTCTTCTCGCCTCCCGAGAGGCGATGCGGCGCGCGGTCCCGGAGATGGCCGATGGAGAAGCGCTCCAGCGTCTCTTCGATCCGCCTCCGGATCTCGTCGCGATGCCAGCCGAGCTGGAGCGGCCCGAAGGCGAGCTCGTCGAACACGGTCGGGCAGAAGAGCTGGACGTCAGGGTTCTGGAAGACGAAGCCGACGCGCCGGCGGAATGCGATGGCGGTCTCCTCGTCCTGCATGGCGTCGTCCGTCACCGGGACGCCGAACATCCGCACAGAGCCTTCCGACGGGAATGCCAGCGCGTCGAACAGCTTCAGCAGGGTCGATTTGCCCGAGCCGTTGGCGCCGAGCAGGACGATCCGCTCGCCAGCCCGGCACGAAAGCGTCAGCCCGTCGAGCGCCGGCGTGTCGTGGTAGGCGTAGCGGACGTCGCGCGCCTCGATCACAGGGCCGCCGCTTCCCGTCACGACTGGATCCACGCCGCTAGCGCCGCCAGAGCGGCGAGGGCGGCCAATGCCACCCAGTCGAGCTTCCGGAAGCGGAAGTCGTCCATCAGGCGGACCTCGCCGCGGTAGCCGCGCGAGATCATGGCGAGATGCACGTCGTTGCTCATCGCAAGGGATTTCGTGAAGAGCGTGCCGGCGATCGCCGCCGCCATCCGTCGCCTGTCCCGCCCTGCGAGGCGTCCGACGGTCCTCGCGCGGCGGGCCTCGATCATGGCTGTGGCGGTCTGCAGGAGCACGAAGACATAGCGGTGCGTCATGCCGAGGATGACGACCAGCACCACGGGCAGGCCGAGCAGCCGGAGGGCCTTGAGGACGTGCGGCCACGGCGTGCAGAGGACGAGGAGGATGGAGCAGGTCGCAGCGGCCTCGGCCCTCCCGACCAGGAATGCCGCGCTCCTCAAGCCCTGTTCCGTCACCGTCCATCCGAGCGCCGGCACTGCGAAGAGGGGTGCGCCGGGCACCAGCACGAGCGCGGGCGCCGCCACGAGGCCGGTGAAGCCGAGCACCGGCAGAAAGGCACGGACCGACAGGCGCGGGACGGTCACGCCAGAGGCCGCGGCGAGCGCGACGGCCACCGCCAGCACACCGGCGACGACGACGAGGGAGCGCGCCGTCACCGCCACCAGCAGGAGGCCGAGAAGGCCGACGAGCTTGGTGCGCGGATCGAGACGCTGCAGGAAGCCGTCCGAGAGGGCGAGGGCATCGGCCTCCAGGGCATGGTCGAAGGCTTCCGTCAGGCCCGCGCCGATCCGGTCGAGATAGGACCGGCGGGGACGACTGCCGTCATCGGCGGCAGGCTGGCCGGCCATTCCGGTCTATGCGCCTTCGCCGCGGGGTGCGCGCACGAGGATGCGCGACAGCAGCGCGGAGGCGAGGACGACCAGCCCCGTGCCGACGAGCGCGGAGAGGATATAGCCGAAGGCCGGGTCGTGCATGAAGGCCGGGGCGTAGCCGGGCATCGGCGCCGTCCAGAAATCCGACAGCCTCGCAAGCCCTTCGGGCACGGCGGCGGGAGGTGCGACGTTTCCCGAGGCGCGGGCCATGGCGGCGCGGGCGCCCGAATCGGCGAAGTCCGCGGCGGACCATTCGCCCCAGGCCATGCCGCTCGCCCAGAGGCCGAGGGGGCTCGCCACCATCAGCGCGCCGACGCCGGCCCAGAGCGGGCGGGTGCCGCGGGAGGTTCCGCCCGACATTGCCGTCAGCGGGCCGGGAAGGGACCGTGCCGCACCCAGCAGGTCCGGGTTCGTGCGCTGGAGCCAGGCGACGATGCCGGCAGTCAGGATCGCTTCCGCGGCGCCGGCGACCGTGAGGTGGGCAAGCATGATGGCGGGAAGGGCGACCTGCAGGGGATAGGGTGCGTAGAGGGGAGCGCCCGCGGCGTCGTGGAAGAGCATCGGCTGGACGCCGAGTTCGCAGGCGGCGAGGAACGCCGCGGCGTTGATCCCGGCGTAGCCCGCGAGGCCGGCGGCGAGGGTGCGGCGCGTTGAGACAAGCGGCGCGCCGGCGGCGCAGAGGCGATAGGTCGCCCAGGCGACGAAGCTCCCGGCGACCGCCATGTTGAGGCAATTGGCGCCGAATGCCGTGATGCCGCCGTCGCCAAAGAACAGGGCCTGGATTCCCAGGGCGATCGAGATCGCCAGCACGCCGGCCCAGGGACCGAGCAGGATCGCCGCGACCCCCATGCCGACGGCGTGTGCGGTGGTGCCGCCGGGTATCGGGAGGTTGAACATCATGATGACGAAGCAGAACGCGGAGACCACTGCGAGGAGCGGTACGAGCCGGCTCTGCAAGAGCCGCCGGACCCGCCTCGTCGCCACCGTCCAGAAGGGCAGTGCCGCAGCATAGGCGAGCGCGCAGGAAGAGGGGCTGAGATATCCGTCGGGGATGTGCATCGGCTTTCTCCAGCGCGCAAGCGGACCTGCCGGGCGAACGTTCTTATGAACCTTTTTGCTTTTTTTCATACGACCTGTCCGGCGTCAAGCGGCGGCGTACCGGCACGCCTCGCAGACAAGGAAGGCACCCGTCGCGGCAGGCCTCACGGAATTGAAGCGCCCGGTTACCAAGAGTGATCCTGCGAGGTCTGGTATTGTCGCAATTCCGGCCTGCCGCCTTATTCGGGCCAATTCCTTGCGGCAGCGTGCGCCGCAATGAGGGCGTTCAAAAAAGAAAGTCGAGTTCAACCGGCGCGATAGCAAGCCGGACAGCGGGAGTTTCTGGCCATATGACCGGATGTGTCGGGGTCGCCGCAAGACTGGCGGCAAGTGAAGTCGGGACCGGGTTCAGCCGGTCCGTTGCGAGGGCGAAGGGGTTCGCGATTGCGCTGGCGGTATTGGCCGCGCCGCTTTCCGGGTGCACCACGGACCAGACCGTGACCGGGTCGATCGACAAGCCGGCTGAAAAGCCGGCGGCCGAGAAGGTCGACGCGAAGCAGCGCCAGTGCCTCGTGCGAGCGATGTATTTCGAGTTCGAACCGTTCCAGCACGGACGGAATGCTCGCCGTGGGCTCGGTGGTGATGAACCGGGTCAAGTCGCCTGAATTTCCGGACACGATCTGCGGGGTGGTCGGGCAGCCGCGCCAGTTCGCGCCGGGCGTGATGTCGCGCAACATGACCTCCTCGACGCTGCCGAAGATCGAGACCGTGGCCGAGGAAGTCATCGACGGAAAGCGTCACGCCAAGGTCGGTCCGGCCATGTTCTTCCATACGGCCGGGCTGCATTTCCCCTACCACAACATGCACTACGTCGCGGTCGCCGGGGGCAACGCGTTCTACGAGAAGACCACCAGGCTTGCCGCGAACGAGCCGCCGCCCGCGGACGCGGCGCCTGCGGTCGTCGCGGACGCCGGCGTTCCCGTCCCGGACCAGCGGCCGGCTGACGGCCTTCCGGGGGTCTCGGCCGACAATGGCGGGCTGCCCGGCGCCGCCGCCGCCTATGCCTCGCCGTCGGCCGTGGAGGCACGCGTCAGCGCGGCCTTCGCGTCGGTAACGAACTAACCGGCCGTTCTTTCGTAAAGCGTCGGGGGCGCCCTGTCCGAGGCCCGCGGGACCCGGCAGGGCGCATCACTTCAGACCATCCCGAGGGCGTTCATGTAGGTCTCGAGGATCGCCTCCTCCTCCTGCCGCTCGTTCGGATCCTTCTTGCGCATCCTGATGATCTGGCGCATCGCCTTCGTGTCGTATCCGCGACCCTTGGCTTCGGCCATGACTTCCTTGATGTCGTCCTGGAGCGCGGCCTTCTCCTCCTCGAGGCGCTCGACGCGTTCGATGAACTGGCGCAGCTCCGCGGCCGCGACCGTCTCCTGGGTTGCCGGCGTGTCTGAATTTTCCATAAGTCGATTCTCCAGAATGCGGGGCCTTCCGGCCGTCGTTGCGGGTCAAAGGCAAATCGGGATGCGGCACCGCGTGACAGGGCACCGCTCCGCCCGCCGGAAACTGCCGGCGCGGACCCGATGCCCGATTTCGCGTCGCTGCGGACCGGACCGTCACCTGACCTGTTGCCGTGCCGAGGTCAAGTGCCGGTCAGAGGGTGGGGAAAACTCCGTGCGCGCCGCTGGTCAGCCGTGGCGGTGATGCGTGTCGAAGGCCGCCTGCTGCTCGGCGGTGGCCTCGGTCTGATGCCTGTCCTTCCACTCGGCGTAGGGCATGCCGTAGACGATTTCGCGGGACTCTTCCTTGTCGAGCGGAATGCCGGCCTCCTCGGCGGCTTCGCGGTACCAGTTCGACAGGCAGTTGCGGCAGAAGCCGGCGAGATTCATCAGGTCGATATTCTGCACGTCGGCGCGTTCGCGAAGGTGCGCGACGAGCCGGCGGAATGCGGCCGCCTCCAGATCGCGCTGCTGTTCGTCCGTGAGCGTCGTCATGGCGTCTTCTCCTCAGTCGTCCGGTCCGGCCCGGAGAAGGCCGGTGCGCGAACCGTGCATCTTCCTGACATGAAGATCGGGCCGCGCGTTGAGATCGTCAAGGATTGGGGCGAGGCGGCCGGCCCATTCGGCCGCGCCGGCGTCGTCGGCGATCAGGTCCTGCCTGATCTCAATCAGCGCGTGCGCGAGGCCTTCGCTGGTGCAATGACGGAACATGGTGTCGCCGCCGAGCGCGCCGTCATAGGGTTCGTTGTCGCCGACAGTCAGGTCCGGATCGGCCGCGAGCGCCTCGATCAGCGGCCGGACGGCCCGCGGATCGCTGTCCCACAGTATGCCAACCTGCCACGGGCGCGGCGTCTCCTTCCAGCGCGGCGTGAAGGAGTGGATGGAGATGACCAGAGGGGCCTTCGCCGACTCCGCCTCAACTCCCGCGATCGTATCGGCGACCGCGTCGTGGTACGGCCGGTGAAAATTCCGGATCCGTGCCGCCCGCTCGCTCCCGTCCAGCGGGTGGTTCGCCGGTATCACGGCTCCATCGGAGAGCTTCATGATCAGCGTCGGGTCGTCCTCGCCCCGGTTGGGGTCGATGAGGAGGCGCGAGAAGCCACCGAGAACGGCAGGCACGCCGAGCCGTGCGGCGAGACGCCGCGTCACCGCCTCGACGCCAATGTCATAGGCAATGTGGCGGGCGAAGGCGGCCGGCGGCAGGCCGAGGTCGCCATATTCTTCCGGCAGGTCCTTCCTGGCGTGGTCGGCGAGCAGGACGAGCCCGCGGGAGGAGTCGCCTTCGACGACTTCAAATGGCGCGAAATCCGGCATCGGGAAATCCTGTTGAACGGCAGCCTTGTTCGCACAGGCGGGCGCGCCGTTCAAGGCCACGCCCGCCTGTGCGAACAAGGCCGCCTTTCGTTGACTTTCCATCCTCGCGGGCGCAAAAAGCGGGTCGTGAATCATGATGGAGTCCTGTTCGAAACCGTGTTTCGTCATCGCCCGTCCAATCCCTTCTTCCTTCGCGCTCTCCGTTTGCAGCCGGTGGTCTTCACAATTCTCGTCGGGCTGGGGCTTCTTGCTCTGCCCGGTCATGCCCGCGCGGATTTCCGCGTGTGCAACGGAACCAAGAAACTCGTCGGCGTCGCGATCGGCTATCGCGCTTCCGCCGGCTGGACCACCGAAGGCTGGTGGCAGATCCCCGGCAGTTCCTGCGCGACGCTGATCAAGGGGAGCTTGTCATCGCGCTATTACTATCTCTATGCAGAGGATGCGGGGCGCGGAGGCCGCTGGGGCGGCAAGGTCGACATGTGCGTGGCCGACAACGAATTCAAGATCGTCGGCGTGCACGATTGTTTCGCGCGCGGATTCCAGCGCATGGGATTCAAGGAATACGACACCGGGCGCCAGGGAAGCTGGATGGTGCAGCTCACGGACGCGGCCCCCGACAGCGGCAAGGCCGCCAATGCAGACAGGAACGCTGACGGTACGCCGGGCGGTAAGGAAAGTCCGAACTAGATGAAGCGACTGCGCAAGGTAAAGATTCTCGCCACTCTGGGACCTGCGTCTGCGGAAGAGGCGACGATCCAGAAGTTGCATGAGGCAGGCGCCGATCTCTTCCGCATCAACATGAGCCATACGAGCCACGAGGCCATGCGTGACCTCATCGGGCGGATCCGGAACGTCGAAGGCCGCATCGGACGGCCGATCGGCATTCTCGCCGACCTGCAGGGGCCGAAGCTCAGGGTCGGCAAGTTCAAGGACGGCAAGGTCGATCTCGAGATCGGCCAGACCTTCACCCTCGACGACGACGAGGCGCCCGGCGACAGCAAGCGGGTGAACCTGCCGCACAGGGAGATCCTGGAATCGGTCAAGGCGGGCGACCGGCTGCTGATCGACGACGGGCGCCTTCAGCTCAAGGCGGAGAAGTGCGACGGGCACTCGATCGTGACCACCGTGGTCGCCGGCACGGCGATTTCCGACCGCAAGGGTGTCAGCCTGCCCGATACCACGCTGACGAGCGGCGCGCTGACGGAGAAGGACCGCCGGGACCTCGACGCAGTGCTGCACACGGGGCAGGTCGACTGGATCGCGCTTTCCTTCATCCAGCGGCCGGAGGATCTCGCCGAGGTCCGCAAGGTCGTGCGCGGGCGCGCCGGCCTCATGTCGAAGATCGAGAAGCCGCAGGCGGTAGAGCGAATCGACGAAATCATCGAACTTTCCGATGCGCTGATGGTGGCGCGCGGCGATCTCGGCGTCGAGATGCCGATCGAGGCGGTGCCGGGCATCCAGAAGAGCCTGACACGGGCCTGCCGCGCTGCCGGCAAGCCGGTCGTGGTCGCCACGCAGATGCTCGAATCGATGGTTTCCGCACCGGTGCCGACGCGCGCCGAGGTCTCGGACGTGGCGACCGCGGTCTTCGAGGGGGCCGACGCGGTCATGCTGTCGGCCGAATTCGGCGGCGGGGCAATATCCGGTCGAGGCGGTGTCGATGATGGCGTCGATCGCCCGCAAGGTCGAGCGCGATCCGAATTTCCCGAACATCATCTACGCCCAGCGTCCGCAACCGGGCCCGACCGGTGCCGACGCGATCTCGCTGGCGGCGCGCCAGATCGCGGAGACGCTGAACCTCAAGGCGATCGTCTGCTACACGTCGTCGGGCACTACCGGGCTGCGCGCCGCGCGCGAGCGACCGCAGACGCCGATCCTGGCGCTGTCGCCGGTCATCGAGACGGCGCGGCGGCTCTCCGTCGTGTGGGGCCTGCACTGCGTGGTGACCGAAGACGCAAGGGACCTCGACGACATGGTTGACCGGGCCTGCCGCATCACCTTTTCGGAAGGCTTCGGCAAGCCGGGCGACCGCATCATCATGACGGCCGGCGTGCCGCTCGGGACGCCGGGAGCGACGAACCTGCTGCGCATCGCCTATATCGGCTCGGACGGGCTGAGCGGCATCTGAGCGGCCCCGGCCGCTTCATCCGACACCCGCTGTTCGACTCGCCGGGCGAGCGCCTGCAGGTCGCGATCCCTGCCGGCGACCTTCTCGATGGCGGCGATGGCGAGGTCGGTGGCCACGTAGTCCGGCTTGTGCCCGACGTTTTTCAGCCACACGAGTTCCGCGCCTGCGATGTCGCGTTGCAGGCCGCGGGCGTGGAGGTCCGGGAGGACCACCCCGTCGCTGTCTCCGGTTATGACGACCGTCGGCGCCGATATGTCGCGATAGCTTGCGGCCGTTCTCCTGACATGGGCGTGCAGATTGGAGAGGTCGATTGCGTTCGCCCGGAACGAGGCGGGCCGAAGTCCCAGTTCGGGCGCCGTTTCGGCGTAGTCCTCCGGCATGGCGTTCGGCGCGAAGACGCCGGCCACGCCGCCGGCGATCATCGCGAGCCCGGCCGGCATCGCCAGCAGGCGCGAGAACAGCCGTCCGACCCAGCCGCGCGAGGCAAGGCGTACATACCAGGCGATGCCGCCCGGCCAGGGATGCGTGGCCGGGGCCAGGAGCACGAGGCCGGCGGTCTTCGACGGGAAGCTTACTGCGAAATTGGCGGCGATCACGCATCCGAGGGAATGACCGACGATGACCGCACTGTCGATGCCCTTCAGTTCCAGGACCTGCGCGACGGCGCGGGCCTGGCCGTCGGGCCGGCCGTTCGCCTCGGGGCCGCGCTCGGAGTAACCGTGCCCGGGCCTGTCGACGAAGAGCAGGTCGGCGCGACCCTCGAGCCGCTTCCGGAAGGCCAGCATCTGGTCGCGCAAGTTGCCGCTCGCGCCGTGCAGGAAGACGAGCGGCGGGAGATCCTTCTCCCCTGCGCGGACGTGGACGAGGTGCAGCCGGTAGCCGCCGAGGTCGAGAAACTCGCCCTCCGCCGGAAAGCGCCGCTCGACGCGCCGCGTCGCGATCTCGGTGAAGATGAAAAGGCCCGCCGCGAGTACGGCGAGGAAGAAGAGGAAAGCGGGCATGGCGTTCAGGGCGGTGACGTCAGGAAAGCTGCGAGGCGCCGGCAGGCGCAGCGCGCGAC
The DNA here is from genome assembly GCA_963760965.1 of uncultured Alphaproteobacteria bacterium. GTDB lineage: Bacteria > Pseudomonadota > Alphaproteobacteria > Rhizobiales > Rhizobiaceae > Pararhizobium_B. The sequence continues at coordinate 261,636 of CAVXEW010000007.1, read as the reverse complement.
GGGGTCATATACCTTGCCCAGCCAGCTTGTCGGCCAGGCTGCCCAGCCGTTCCTGCGCCTTCCTGTCGGCGGGATAGATCGCGAGGACCCTCTCCAGCGCCTTCATTGCAAGCGTGTCCTTGCCGAGCGCCTTGAAGATGCTCGCCATTCCTGAGAGGGCGCCGAAATGGCGGGGTTCGAGCGACAGCGTCCTGTCGATGTCGGCCATCGACCTGCTGTAGTCGTTCATCATGAAATGGACGGTGGCACGCTCGTTCCAGCCCTCGGCGTAATCGGGTTCCAGCACGGTCACCTGGTCGAGCAGGTCGAGGGCGGTCGCGTAGTGTTTCTCGCCAGCCGCCTTTTCCGACCATTTCATCAGAAGATCGACGGTGGGGCTGCCGGAATCACGCCAGATCGCGTGAATGCTCTGGACGGTCCTGCGGGCCGCGTCCGGGTCGGCTTCCCGCTTCAGTTTGGCGAAGAGCCCGTCGAGACGCTCCGCGCGGGAAGGATCCGGCTTCGCGGTCGCGCCGGCAGAGAGCTGCGGCGGGAGCTTTCCGCCCGGTGCCTTCCCAGGCGCCGCCATCGCCGGCACACCGCAGCCGAGGACGGCGAGAACGGTCAATGCGGCAGCGGGTTTCGAGAGCAGCGATCGCATGACGGACATGGTAGTCCGGCATTTGCGAAGATCAAATGCAAAATGGAGTGATCGCCCCGGGGCAGGGACGGCAACCGGTTCCAGCGACGGCCGGCCGGGCTTCAGCCCTGGCGTGCCTTGAAGCGCGGATTCTGCTTGTTGATGATGTAGACGCGCCCCTTGCGGCGAACCAGGCGGTTTTCGCGGTGGCGGGTCTTCAGGGACTTGAGCGAATTCTTGATCTTCATTGGTCTGAACCGCGGGTTGGGCCCTGGAAAGAGCCTGATTCCAACAATCAAAAGCGCGCCGCGAGGCGCGCCCGAAAATGGTTGCTGGCCTGTACCCCGCCAGTTCGTCCGTGTCAACCGTGCGAGCGGGCAATGCAGGCCCCGAAGGCGGCCTTTCTAGTCGCCCGTCCTTGCGACGAGCCGGGTGAAGTGCCCCATCTTCCGCCCCGGCCGCGCCTCGGCCTTGCCGTAGAGATGAGGCAGGGTCGCCGGCAGCCGGCAGAGCTCCTCGAGGCGCAGGACGTCGTCTCCGATCAGGTTTTCCATGACGCAGTCCGAGTGCCGCTCGACGGATCCCAGCGGCAGGCCGGCGACGGCGCGGACGTGCTGCTCGAACTGCGAGGTGACGCAGGCCGCCTCGGTCCAGTGGCCGGAATTGTGCACCCGCGGTGCGATCTCGTTGGCGAGAAGGCTGCCGTCCGCGAGCACGAAGAACTCGACGCCGACGACGCCGACATAGTCCAGTGCCTCGAGGATCGAGCGGGCGGCCGTGCGCGCCGCATCGGCGGTGGCGGGCGAGACACCTGCGGGAACGGTCGAGCTATGGAGGATACCTTCGCGATGAACGTTCGCGGCCGGATCGAAGCAGGCGAGGGAGCCGTCCTGGCCGCGGGCGGCGATGATGGAGATCTCGCTTCGGAAGTCGATCAGGCCCTCGAGGATCAGCGGTACGGCACCCATCGCTTCGAAGACGCCGGCGGGACTGTCCTGAGGACCGCGAAACATGCGCTGGCCTTTGCCGTCATACCCCATCCGGCGTGTCTTCAGGACACCGCGGCCATCGGACGCGGCGAGCGCGGCTTCGAGATCGGCCTGCGCGCCGATCGCCTCGAACGGGGCGGTGGCGATGCCGCAGCCGTTCAGGAACCGCTTCTCGGTCAGCCGGTCCTGGGCGGCCTCGAGCGCCACGGCGGGCGGAAAGACGGGCCGCTTCTCGCCGAGGCGCCGTGCGGCCTCGACGGGCACGTTCTCGAATTCGTAGGTGATCACGTGCGACGCCGCCGCGAGGTCGTCCAGGGCCGCGGGATCGTCATAGGCGGCGACGATCTGGCGGGCCGCGACCTCGCCGGCCGGACAATCCGGCTGCGGCTCCAGCACGACGACTCGATAGTCGAGGCGGGCCGCGGCCATGGCCAGCATGCGGCCGAGCTGGCCGCCGCCGACGATGCCGATCGTCGACCGGCGCTCGAGCGGGCGGAGGGCCATCAGGAGGCGTCCGCCGGCCTGTCGGCGACGCTTTCCGTCTGTGCCCGGCGATAGGCGTCGAGGCGGTCCGCCAGGGCCGGGTCCGAGAGCGCCAGCACGGCTGCTGCGAGCAGCGCGGCGTTGACGGCGCCGGCGCGACCGATCGCCAGCGTCCCGACCGGCACGCCGGCAGGCATCTGCACGATCGAAAGCAGGCTGTCCTGGCCCGAAAGGGCGTGCGAACGGACGGGGACGCCGAAGACCGGAAGAGGCGTCAGCGCAGCGATCATGCCAGGCAGGTGGGCGGCGCCACCGGCGCCGGCGATGACGACCTTGAAGCCTTCCTCGCGCGCTCCCTTCGCGAAGGCCGTCATCCGGTCCGGCGTGCGATGGGCGGAGACGATTCGCGCGTCGTGGCGGACGCCGAGCGCATCGAGCGTGTCGGCGGCGTTCTTCATGGTTTCCCAGTCTGACTGGCTGCCCATGACGATGGCGACGGGCGGGGCTTCTCGGTCGGTCAAGGATACGTCCTGTCAGGCAATGATGTCGGGGATGATCTGGTCTTCGATCTTGGAGATCCGGTCCTTGATCGCCAGTTTCTTCTTCTTCATGCGCTGGATTCTCAAGGGCTCGCAGCTCATGGCGATCATGGCGTTGATGGCGACGTCGTAGTCGGTGTGCTCCTGGCGCAGGCGCGCCACCATCAACCTCAGATCAGCCTGTTCCTGTTCAGACATCCCGCGTCCCCGATCCAGCGCATGGCCAGTGCCCGCAGGCACCGGCGCCTCATCTCGTGAGCGCTGCTCCTACCACGAAACGGGCGGCGACGGGAAGTTATGCTCCCCCCTGAAATCTGCTTCGACAAAGACACATTCTCATGGCAGAATTCGTGGTTCGGGCTGCCTCGGCATGCCCGGTGGGAAGGGAAAACAACAGACGCAAAGGAGTTGCTAAATGACCATTGAGGCTCATCTTGCTACGCTTGAGCAGAAGCATGGCGCCCTCGAGGAAGAACTCCACCTGGCAATGAGCCAGCCCTCGGCGGAAGACCAGATCATCTCTGAGATCAAGCGGCGCAAGCTGCGCATAAAGGACGAGATCGAACGTCTGAAGTCGGTGAGTCACTGACGCAACAACCTGTCAGGACCGCGCGGGTCGACGCGCGGAGCATCATACGGCCACAGCACAAACAGCTGTGGCCGGTTTCGTATCGGGAACCGGGGAAGGGCAGGGCCGCCCATTGCTATGCCTGCCGCGGACGCCCAGAGCGGCTGCACGCCTGCCGTCCGGAAGCAGGCGCCGGGCCCACCCGCCGCGAGCGAAGGGTGAACCCGGCGGCAGTGCCTACGATTTTCCGAGAGCCGGCTCGGGGAGCGGGGTCGGTCTCCGTGAAGCGGCTTTCGCTCGCAAGTGTCGCAAGTGATCGTACCCGTAGGAGTGGCACCGCCAGCGACCAGACCGCGCAGGATGCACTCGTCACGCCGGCATGTCTGTGCGGCATCGGACATTCACGGATTGCGGGAGCGATGCCTGCCGCGCGGAGCGCGTGTGGGGCTCAGCTCCAGAACTGGTCAAGCCAGAGGTTCAGGCGGTCGAAGCCGCGATTCTGGACCGTGTAGATCCGCCGGGTGCCCTGCGAGACGACGCTCACGAGTCCGCTGTCGAGCAGCGCCTTCAAATGCTGGGAGACCGCGGGACGGCTGATCGGCAGCTGCTCGGCCAGTTCGTTGACCGTGCGCGGGCCGCGGCGAAGCTCTTCCAGAAGGAAACGACGGTTCGGATCGGCTATCGCAGCGAACGGATCGGACTGGCTCATGACCGTAAGGATATGCCACCGCAAAGCGGCCGGCAAGCGTAATTTGTGCATTGCAGCGAGACCCGCCGGGGGCGGTTGCCGACGTCAGAGCCGGCCCAGCCTGTCGCGCAGCATGTACTTCTGGATCTTGCCGGTCGAAGTCTTCGGGATTTCCTCGAAGATCACGGTGCGCGGGCACTTGTAGTGGGCGAGGACCGAGCGGCAGTGCGCGATGAGTTCCGCCTCGGTGAGTGTCCAGCCGGGCTTGAGCTCGACGAAGGCGCAGGGCGTCTCGCCCCATTTCTCGTCGTGCCTTGCGATGACGGCGGCAGACTGCACAGCCGGATGCCTGTAGAGCGCATCCTCGACCTCGATCGAGGAGATGTTCTCGCCGCCGGAGATGATGATGTCCTTGGAGCGGTCGCGGATCTGGAGATAGCCGTCCGGGTGCATCACCGCGAGGTCGCCGGAGTGGAACCATCCGCCGGCGAAGGCCTCGGCCGTGGCTTTCGGATTCTTGAGATAGCCCTTCATGACGATGTTGCCCCGGAACATGATCTCGCCGACGGTCTCGCCGTCGAAGGGAACAGCCTCCATCGTTTCGGGATCGCGCACCGTGAGGTCCTCGAGCGCGGTGTAGCGCACGCCCTGGCGAGCCTTCCTGGCGGTGCGCCCGTCCCGGTCGAGCGCGTCCCATTCGTCATGCCATTCGTTGACCACGGCCGGACCGTAGGTCTCGGTCAGGCCATAGAGGTGCACCACCTCGAAGCCGGCGTCGGCCATGCCGGCGAGGACGGAGCCCGGCGGCGGGGCGGCGGCGGTGTTGAAGGTCACGGTCTGGGGGAAACTGCGCTTTTCTCCGTCGGGAGCGTTGAGAAGCACCGACATGACGATCGGCGCCCCGCACAGGTGCGTCACGCCATGGTCGGCGATGGCGTCGTACATGGCCTTCGCGCGGACCCATCGCAGGCATACGTGCGTCCCGGCGACGACGCCGAGCGTCCAGGGGAAGCACCAGCCGTTGCAGTGGAACATCGGCAGGGTCCACAGGTAGACCGGATGGCGCCCCATGCCGGACGCGATGACGTTGCCGTAGCCCATCAGCGCGGCGCCTCGGTGATGGTAGACGACGCCTTTCGGATTCCCCGTGGTGCCGGATGTGTAGTTGAGGGAGATCGCGTCCCATTCGTCGGCCGGCGGCTCCCAGGCGAAGTCCGGGTCGCCGTCCGCGACGAGCGCCTCGTAGTCCTCGGCACCGATCCGCTCTCCCTTCCCGACCGGGGCGTCCTCGGGAAATTCGGGGTCGTCGTAATCGACGATCCGGGGCCTCGCCGACGTCAGCTCGAGGGCCTCGGCGACGACGCCGGAGAACTCGCGGTCGACGATCAGCAGCTTCGATTCGGAATGCTCGAGCTGGAAGGCGACGACCCTGGCGTCCAGGCGGGTGTTGAGCGAGTGGAGCACGGCGCCGGCCATCGGCACGCCGTGATGGGCCTCCAGCATCGCCGGCGTGTTCGACAGCATCACCGACACGGTGTCGCCCCGGGCGATCCCGCGCTTTGCCAGCGCCGAGGCCAGCCTGCGGGAGCGGGCGTAGAAGTCGCGGTAGCTCGTCTTCGTCCGGCCGTGGATGATCGCGGTGCGGTCGGGGAAGACATAGGCCGCGCGCGCAAGGTGGTTCAGGGGCGTCAGCGGCTGGAAGTTGGCTTCGTTCCGGTCGAGGCCGGCCTGGTAGGCGGATTGTGACATGGATTCCTCCCGAGATGGCGCATGAAATCATCTGGCGGAGCACCTGTCATCCTCAGATTAGATTGAGCGCACCGTCCCAGACGAGCTTGAGCGAGGTGAAGAAGACCATTGCATACATGAAGGGGTAGAATACGGCCGGTCGCATGCGGTGGACCAGCCATGCGCCGGCGAAGGTCGCCACGATTGCCACGGGAAAGAGCGTGGCCGAGATCTCGATGTTCGAAAGGTCGAGCTGGCCCAGCATGAAATAGGGCAGCACCTTGAGCAGGTTGACGATGGCGAAGAAGCGGACGCTCGTTCCCGTGTAGATCCGGGGGTCGTGGCCGAGCGGCAGGGTGTAGAACTGGTAGGGCGGGCCGCCGGCATGTGCGACGAAGCTCGTGAATCCCGCCACGATGCCCCAGGCGCCGCCCTGCAGCGGCCGCTGCGGCTTCGGCTTGACCGCGCTGCCCGACCGGCGGGCGTGGAATTCCTGCCAGGCGTAGCGCAGCACGAAGGCGAGGGCGACGCTGCCGACGATCAGCTTGATCTCGTTCTCGGTGACGACGGCTGCCGTCAGCCAGCCGATGCCGACGCCGATCACGCCGCCCGGCAGCATGACGAGAAGCGTCCTGGCATCCCAGTACCGCCACCAGCTCCAGAGGCTAGCCCAGTCCATGACGATGAGGATCGGCAGCAGAATCGCGGCGGCCTGGACGGGCGGCACCACGAGAGCGAGAAGCGGCACGCCGAGGAGCGCCATCGCTCCTCCGAAGCCGCCCTTTGACAGGCCTACCAGGATCACCGCCACGACGGCGGTCATGTAAAAGAATGGATCGGTCGGCATGAGATTCGGTTGAACGACAGGGCTGCCCGGTCTATCGGAATTCGCACGGGAATGCGAGCCGTCGCCCCGAAATTGCGGCGGCAGTCGAAAAAGGTACCGGAAGAACGCCCATGGCAAATGTCGAAACGCGATGCCGTCTGGTCCTTGTAGCTCCGCGCGTGCCGGAAGCCGCCCGCCTGGCCTCCATGCTGGCCGATGCGCTGCGGGGCGGTGACGTGGCCTCGGTGATCCTGCCGCAATACGACCTGGACGAGCACGCGTTCCAGGCCGTGGCGGAAGCGGCGGTGCCGGTCGTGCAGGCGGCCGGCGCGGCGGCGCTCGTGGCCGGCGACACGCGGATCGCGGGACGCGCGCGGGCCGACGGCATCCACGTGGCGGGCGGCGGCGCGGCGGCGCTCGCCGAGGCCGTCGGGCGATTTTCCCCGAAGATGATCGTCGGCGGCGGCAGCGCCGCCACGCGCCATGCGGCGCTGGAGCTCGGCGAGGCGCGACCCGACTACGTGTACTTCGGCAAGCTTGACGGCGACATCAAGCCGGAGGCCCATCCGCGCAACCTGGACCTCGCCGAATGGTGGGCGTCGATGGTCGAGATCCCGTGCGTGGTCATGGGCGGCACGGATCCGATGTCCGCGCTGGCGGTCGCCGGGAGCGGGGCGGAGTTCGCGGCCCTGCGTACGGCCGTATTCTCCGAGGAGGGGGCGGCCGCACGGATCGTCTCCGAGGTCAATGCCGTGCTCGACGAGCAGGCGCCGCGGTTCGGGGCCTGAGCCGTGGTCCGGTCAGAGCACCCCGACGGACGAAGCGGCCTGTGTCGCCGCATCTGGCCGGTCTCGCTGCGGCTGCTGTTTGCCGCGGTCCTCGCCTCCGGAATGGCCGGGGCGGCGCGGGGCCAGTCCAGTCACGCCGGGCAGGCCTCCCCGGCCGCCGGCGCACCGCTCGTCACCTCGCCCCTGTTCGACGGCAAGGAAGGGCGCGTGCCCGCGGCTGTCCCTCCGCCTCCCGAGGGCACGTTCGGCGGCGGCCTTTCGGCGCCCGCCGCGAAGGGCCCGGCCGGCGCGCCCGCGGAAGCGAGGGCCTATACTGCCTTCCAGCTCGGCTACTATCTCACCGCGATGAAGCTGGCGCTGCCGGAAGCCGAGAAGGGAAAGCCGGCGGCCCAGACGCTGATCGCCGAGATATTCGCGCGCGGGCTCGGCGTGCCGAAGAGCATGGACGACGCGGCCTTCTGGTACGGGCAGGCGGCCGGCAACGGCGATCCCTCGGCGCAGTTCAACTACGGGCTCATGCTCATGCATGGCCAGTACGTGAAGAAGGACGAGGCCCGGGCGCAAGAGCTGATGAAGAAGGCGGCGGATGCGGGCGTCCCGGCGGCCGAGTTCAACCACGCGCAGTGGCTCGTCCAGAACGAGCCCGGCGACAAGGGCATCCAGGCGGCGCTGCCCTATTACGAGAATGCGGCGAAGGCAGGCATCGCCGACGCGCAGTACGCACTTTCGCAGATCTACCACAACTCGGGCGGCATACCCGAGGAAAAGCGGAAGCAGGCGCGCTACTGGCTGGAGCGCGCAGCGCGCGCGGGCTACGACACCGCCGAGCTCGATCTCGGCATATGGCTGATCGACGGTGTCGACGGACCGGTCGACTACGCGCGCGGCTTCCAGTGGATGGAGCGGGCCGCCGAGGGCGGCAACGTGATGGCGGAGAACAGGCTGGCCCATCTCTACCGCAACGGGATCGGCACGAAGCAGGATCGCACGGAGGCCGCCGCATGGTACATCGTCTCGCGGCGCTCCGGGCTGCAGGACGACAAGCTGGAAAGCTTCTTCCAGGGGTTGACGGACGAGGAGCAGAAGCAGGCGCTGCGCCGGGCCAACGAGCTCCAGCAGCAGTAATCGCTTCGGCGCGGCCGGAGGCAGGCTTGCAAGTTGGCGGCATTTGTGTTCTTGAAGCCGCGATTTCGGGCCGAGCGCGGCCCAGTTGACCCTATCGGAACAGTTCCCCATGAAGATCAACGGAAACGAAATTCGTCCCGGCAACGTCATCGAGCACAATTCGAGCCTCTGGGTCGCCGTGAAGACGAACCACGTCAAGCCCGGCAAGGGCGGTGCCTTCAACCAGGTCGAGCTGAAGAACCTTCTCGACGGCACCAAGCTCAACGAGCGTTTCCGCGCCTCGGAGACGGTCGAGCGCGTACGGCTCGAGCAGAAGGACTTCCAGTATCTCTACGAACAGGGCGAGATGCTGGTGTTCATGGACAGCGACACCTACGAGCAGCTCGAGCTGGCCAAGGACTTCGTCGGCGAGCGCTCCGCCTTCCTGCAGGACGGCATGACGGTGACCGTCGAGCTCTACGAGGAGAAGCCGATCGGCATCTCGCTGCCGGACCAGGTGACGCTGACGATCGCCGAGGCCGATCCGGTCGTGAAGGGGCAGACGGCCGCGTCGTCCTACAAGCCCGCGGTCATGGAGAACGGCGTGCGCGTCATGGTGCCGCCGTTCATCGAAGCCGGCGAGAGGATCCTCGTCGACACCAACGAGATCACCTACATCCGGCGCGCCGACTGAACCGTGCGCGCCCGGTGACCCCGCGGCCACGCCGCACTCCGGGAGCAGAAATACAATGGCCCGATCCGCGCTTCTCAACGTGATGGTCCAGGCGGCCTTCAAGGCCGGCCGCTCGCTGGCGCGCGACTTCGGCGAGGTCCAGAACCTGCAGGTGTCGCTGAAGGGGCCGGGCGACTATGTCAGCCAGGCCGACCGCAAGGCCGAGGAGATCATCCGCGGCGAGCTGTTGCGGGCGCGTCCCACATACGGATTCCTCGGCGAGGAGAGCGAGGAGGTCAAGGGCACCGACGGGGCGCATCGATGGATCGTCGATCCGCTGGACGGGACGACCAACTTCCTGCATGGCATCCCGGCCTTCGCCGTCTCGATCGCGCTCGAGCGCAACGGCGACATCGTCGGCGGCGTGATCTTCAATCCGGCGACGGACGAGCTCTACACGGCCGAGCGCGGCGGCGGCGCGTTCCTCAACGACCGGCGGCTTCGCGTCGCCGGCCGGCGCAAGCTGTCCGACTCGGTCGTCGGCTGCGGGATCCCGCATCTCGGCCGGGGGCATCACGGGAAGTTCCTGCTGGAACTGCGGCACGTCATGGGAGAGGTCGCGGGCGTGCGCCGCTTCGGCGCGGCCTCGCTCGACCTCGCCTACGTCGCGGCCGGCCGGCTCGACGGCTTCTGGGAGAAGCCGCTGGCACCATGGGACATCGCCGCAGGGATCATCATGATCCGCGAGGCCGGCGGATTCGTCAGCGACCTGCAGGGCGGCGGGCGCATGTTCGACACCGGCGGACTGGCCGCCGGAAACGAGCACATTCACAAGGCGCTCCTTGAACTCATCGACCGGCCGCTGCCATCTGCTTGAGCTGCGAGCCGTTTTTCCTCTCGAGAGGTGGAATAAGGCCGCCCCGGAGCCTTTCAATTCCGCCACATTTTCGGCTAGTCTTCGGCGCGAAACGACCGGGGGGCCGTCCGCTTTCCCGGAGAGGTCCTTCGCGGGCCGGAAATCAGGGCGTTGTCCGTCATGCCGACCAGCGCGCGGCGGCCCGGGCAGACGCTGCAAGGAGCCGTATCGTCTATGGCCAAACTGAAAGTATCGGGCTGGGGCATCTCCGAAGAGGAAGGCGGGGTCGACCCGCACAAGCTGTCGAGCCCGATGGTGTTCTTCTGGACGATGATCATCTTCCTGATCATCGTCGGCTTCATCGCGGCGATCCTCTACCGCCAGATTCACACGGCCTTCATCACCAATCCGGGCCTGAACGGTCTTATCGTTGCGGTGCTGTGCGTGGGCATCCTGCTTGCCTTCAACCAGGTGCTGAGGCTCAGACCCGAGGTCCGGTGGGTGAATTCCTTTCGCGTCGTGGGCAGCGCCGACAAGGTCGGGCGGGAGCCCCGGCTGCTCGCGCCGATGCGCGCTCTCGTCGGCCGGCGCCAGACCATGGCGCTGTCGACGTCCTCGCTGCGCTCGATCCTGGATTCCATCGCGACGCGCCTCGACGAGTCGCGAGACACGTCACGCTACCTGATCGGCCTCCTCGTCTTCCTCGGGCTGCTCGGAACCTTCTGGGGACTGCTGAACACGATCGGCTCGATCAGCTCGGTGATCCAGGCGCTCGATCCGGGTTCGGGGAACACGGCGGACATTCTCGATGCGCTGAAGCGCGGGCTGGGCGCGCCGCTTTCCGGCATGGGCACGGCATTCTCGTCCTCGCTCTTCGGCCTGTCGAGCTCGCTGGTGCTCGGCTTCCTCGATCTTCAGGCAGGGCGGGCGCAGAACCGCTTCTATACCGAACTCGAGAACTGGCTCTCCACGGTGACCGACGTCGGCGGAGAGGAAGAGATCCTGGAGGGACGCTCGAGCGGGACGACGGAAGAAATCCGCCATCTCGGCGAACGGCTTCAGATGCTTTCGCAGGATAGCGGCGTCAACCAGCGGACGACGACGGCCATGGCCAATCTCGCCGAGGGTATCCAGGGGCTGGTGAAGAACATGCGAAGCGAGCAGCAGATGCTGCGGGACTGGATAGAGGCGCAGCAGGAGGAGGCCCGGGCCCTGCGCTCGACGCTCGACCGGCTCGCCGACCAGCGCTCCGAACGGCCCGCCGAAAGGGAAGAGTAGCTCGATGGCTCTCGCCCGCAACGGCCGCAGGAGCCGGCACGTCGACTATTGGCCCGGCTTCGTCGACGCGCTGTCGACGCTGCTGCTGACCATCATGTTCCTCCTCACGGTCTTCGTGCTGGGGCAGTTCCTGCTCAATCGCGAGATCTCGGGCAAGGACGTCGTTCTCAACCGGCTGCACAGCCAGATCGCGGAACTCACGCAGCAACTGGCGCTCGAGAAGTCGAGCCGCCGGGACACGGAGGACCAGCTTGCCAATCTGAGGGCCTCCCTGTCGCAGGCGGAGCAGGAAAAATCACGCCTGCGCAAGCTGCTCGACGAGGGGACGGGCAATTCCACGGCCGCCCAGCAAAGGATACAGGGGCTGCAGGGTTCGCTGGAGGACCAGAAGCAGGTGAGCCAGCGGGCGCTCAGCCAGGTCGAGCTCCTGAACCAGCAGATCAGCGCCCTGCGCAGCCAGATCGCCGCGCTTCAGGATGCGCTCGACGTGTCGCAGAAGAAGGACGAGAAGGCACAGGTGAAGATCGCCGATCTCGGGCGGCGGCTCAACGTCGCGCTGGCCCGCCGGGTGCAGGAGCTCAACCGCTACCGCTCGGACTTCTTCGGTCGCCTGCGTGAAATCCTCGCCGACCGCAACAACATCCGCATTGTCGGCGACCGATTCGTCTTCCAGTCCGAGGTGCTGTTTTCCTCGGGCAGCGCGGACATCAGCGACGGCGGCAAGAAGGAACTCGGCAAGCTCGCCTCGGTCCTGCTCGATATTGCCGGACAGATTCCCTCCGACATCGGCTGGGTGCTGGAGGTCGATGGCCATACCGACGACGTCCCGCTTTCGGGCAACGGCAAGTACAAGAACAACTGGGAGCTTTCGGCCGCGCGCGCCACTTCGGTCGTCGAGTACCTGATCAGCCAGGGCGTGCCGCCGAAGCGCCTGGTTGCGGCGGGCTACGGACAGTACCAGCCTATCGCGGAGGGCGACACGCCGGAAGCGCGGGCGCAGAACCGACGCATCGAACTCAAGCTGACCGACCGCTGATCCGGCCGGCAGGCGTTCAGTCGTCTGCGGCGAGGGGTGCGTAGGACGCGGCCGACGTGGCGACGAGGCCGTCGATCAGCAGCATTTCGCGGCTCTCGCGGTCGAGCGCGGCAATGGCCTCGCCGACGCAATCGAAGAGGATTGCGGCGCGGGCGGCGTTCGCAACGGCAGTGATCAGCGGCAATCCCCATGTCTCTTCCGTTTCCGCCAGTACGGAGAGCGCGCCGGCGGCCGGTTCGTGGCGCAAGGCAAGCTCCCAGGTGACGGCGTCGATCGCGGCGAAGGCGGCGTGCCCCGTCGCGACCGCGCGAATGGAGGCGCGATGGGTGCCGGTCTCCAGGGTGACTTCCGGCATCGGAAGCCCTTGCCGGCGAAGCATCCGCAGGGGAGCCCGGAAGCCGGACTGGGAATCCGCGGAGTTGAAGGCCATGGTTCCTGCGGCAAGCTCCTCCAGCGAGGCACCGGCCGCGGCCGCCCCGGCGACGATCACGCTGCGGTAATGCCCCGGTGCGCCGCCGATGGCGTAGGAGGGGGTGCCGACGAGGCAGACCCTTCCGCGCAGCGTCGTGGAAAAGGGGTATCCGCAGGTCTGGGCCAGCAGCAGCTCGGGCGCGGTCCATAACGCGCGGAGATCGCCGCCCCGCAAGAGCGCCTGCGGCGCCGGAATGCCCGCCTGCAGAAGACGAAGGCGGATCCCTTTCCACAGCCGATCGTTCGCCGGGGCGACCTCCGGCCAGTCGTACATGGGCAGGGCGGCCAGCGGCAGGGCTGGAGGGGGCGGGGGGCGCACGCTAGCCGGCGCGCCGTTCCAGCGGGTACTCGACCGGCTCCTTCCGGCGCAAGCCGAACCGGCGGAAGATCGCGGCGTAGTTGTCGAAACGGTAGCCGCCGTTCATCTTCAGGAACCGGTCCCGGTTCTCGCGAAAGAATTCCGGCAGGCGGTACCACGCCAGCGACGGGTAGGCGTGATGGACGGAATGGAAGTTGTTGTTGAGGAACAGGAAAGCGAAAAGGCCCCGGTCCTCGATGATGACGGAACGGGAGCCGGCGCGTTCGTGCGCCTGATGCTCGAGGAAGGTGCGGACCATCAGAAGGCCCATGCCCGCATAGGCCGCAGCGAGGTAGCCGGCGAGGCCCACATGACCGAAGCGGGCGACCAGCAGCATGAGGAGCGAGACGGCCGCTCCGTGCGCTGCCCACTCGCCCACGAGGCGCCAGTTGCCGCGCCCGACCCGGCGAAGTTCCGAGGAGACGAAGCCGAAAAGGCCGATCGCCGGGCCCAGCAGCATGCGTCCCGCAAGCGTGTTGTTGAACAGGAACAGCCGCCTGACGAGCGCGGTCTTGCGGCGCCACTCGTTCTTTCCGAGGTACCAGCTTTCCGGATCGTCGTAGGGATCGGCGATGTTCTCGTTGACGTGGTGACGCAGATGGGTCGCCTTGAACCGCGAGTAGGGCACGAGGACGCCGAGCGGCAGCCAGACGAGCATGTCATTGAGAACCTGGCGCCGGAAGGGATGGCCGTGCATGCATTCGTGCTGCAGCGAGGAATGCAGGGTGATGAGCGGCACGAGCACGGCGATCCGCAGCGGCTCCGGAATTTCGAGCGGTGCGAGCACCGCAGCAAGCCACAGAAGATAACAGCCGGCGAGCAGTGCCAGCGTTCGCCATTCGGCGCCTTCGCGCATCGATATTTGCCTCATTCGTTGCCAGACCGCCAGCACCTGCCGAAACCGGACGATATTTCAGGTGCTGGTCCCCCGGTCGATGAGGAAAGATAGCCGTATTTGTGGAATCCGCCAATTGCGTAAATAAAGCACGTATATTGATAAAAATCACCAAAAGGTCATGTTTGATGAGGATATTCGAAAATGCACGGCGCTTTCCGGCGCGTGCCCGCCACCGGATGTCCTGCGGGAGGGCCTGCCGGCCGCGATAGCGCTTGCCCGTCCTGGAGCAACTCCAGCAAAGGCGTGAAACGGATTTGCGTCCGGATTTGCCTAAAGACAAAAAAGACGGAGCATCGAAGACGGTTCTGTGCCGGAAATGCGCCGGAGCGCCGTTCGATCCGACAGAATCAGACTGGCGCTCCAGCTTGTTGTTTATCAAGCATAATCTTGTCGATCCTCGCTTCGCTTCGGGCGGATTATGCGCTAGCTGGCGGCGGTCAGCGCCGGAGGTTCGTTCCTGTCGAACTGCAGGCTCGCGAGCCGGGCGTAGAGGCCGCCCCGGCGCACGAGGTCGGCGTGCCTTCCTTCCTCGACGATCCTGCCGCGGTCCATCACCAGGATGCGGTCGGCCTTGAGGACCGTCGCCAGCCTGTGGGCGATCACAATCGTGGTGCGGCCTTTCATCAGGCGCTCGAGCGCCCGCTGGACGAGCGTCTCGCTTTCGGCGTCGAGGGCGGAGGTCGCTTCGTCGAGGAGCAGGACCGGCGCGTCCTTCAGGATGGCGCGTGCTATGGCGATGCGCTGGCGCTGGCCACCCGACAGAGTGATTCCGCGCTCGCCGACTTCCGTGTCGTAGCCGTGTTCGAGGTCTTCGATGAATTCGTGCGCCAGCGCCGCGCGCGCGGCCTCGGCGATCTCGCCGGCGGTCGCCTCGGGGCGCCCGAAGGCGATGTTGTCGCGTACGGAGCCGGAGAAGATCGTCACGTCCTGCGGGACGATCGCCATGCGGGCCCGCACGGAGGACGGGTCGGCGGACCGAAGGTCGACGCCGTCGACCGTCACGCGGCCGCCGGTCGGGTCGTAAAAGCGCAGGAGCAGCGAGAAGACCGTGCTCTTGCCGGCCCCGGAGGGTCCGACGAGTGCGACCGTCTCTCCGCTGCGGGCGGTGAACTCCAGCCCTTCGATCGTCGGCATGTCCGGCCGCGAGGGGTAGGAGAAGCGCACACCCTCCATGGCGACGTCGCCGAGCGGCGGGCTCGGGGAGGGCGACCGGCTTTTCGGGGGCGCGTATCGAGGGCGCCTCGTCGAGCAGTTCGCCCAGCCTCTCGGCGGCGCCGGCGGCAAGCGACAGTTCGCCCCACACCTCCGAAAGCTGCCCGAGGCTGCTTGCCGCGAGCACGGAGTACAGCAGGAACTGCCCGAGCGTGCCGGCGGAGAGAGTGCCGGAAAGCACGCCGTGCGCCCCGATCCAAAGCACTGCGACGACGCTGCCGAAGACGAGCGTGATGGCGATGCCCGTCAGCGTCGCCCGAGTGCGGATCGCGGCGCGGGAGGCGGCGAAGGCCTTTTCCACCGCGCCGGAGAAGCGGTCCGTCGCCGCGCGCTCGGCATTGAAGGCCTGGACCGTGCGGGAGGCGACGATCGTCTCGCCGGCATAGGCGGTGGCGTCGGCGAGCGTGTCCTGCGCAGCGCGGGCGCGCCGCCGCACCTTGCGGCCGAAGGCGATGAGCGGGAAGACGATGACCGGAATGGCGACGAGAACATAGGCCGACAGTCGCGGGCTCGTGATCACCATCATCGTCACGGCGCCGACGCACAGGATCGCGTTGCGCAGGGCGAGCGAGGTCGTCGGACCGATTCCCGACTTGATCTGGGTGGTGTCGGCAGTCAGCCGGGAGACGATCTCGCCCGACCGGTTGACGTCGTGGAAGGCGGGCGAGAGCGCGGCGACATGCGCGAACACGTCCCGCCTCAGGTCGGCGACGACGCGCTCGCCGATCAGGATGACGAAGTAGTAGCGCAGCGCGCTGGCAATGGCGAGGAGCACGGCAATGACCAGCAGCATCGCGAAATAGCTGTCGATGAAGCCGGAATTCGTTTGGCTGAAGCCGTGGTCGATCATCCGCCGGACGGCGAGCGGCAGGGCGAGCGTGACGAGGGCGGCGATGCCGAGGAAGACGAGCGCGCCGGCGACCATGCCGCGATAGCGCCAGGCATAGGGCAGCAGCCTCGCCAGCGGCCGGATGGAGCGCGCCTTCTTCTGGCGGCCGGATCTGGTGATGTCGGTCAAAGCCGTACCTCGTTCGCGCCGCGGTCCCGAAACGGCCGGGCCGCCCTTGTTAACGCAGTCGCCTTCATGTATAGGCTCGCCATCGAATTGCAACGCCGTCGGCCCTCCGGCTGGCGGCGCAACCGTGTTGGTCGTCGAGGGGCTCCGGGAGCCCCTGCCTCGGCCCCGAACCGGCAGGAACTGGACAATGAAGGCTGAAATCCATCCCGACTACCACATGATCAAGGTCGTCATGACCGACGGCACCGAGTACACGACCCGTTCGACCTGGGGTTCGGAAGGCGACACCATGCACCTCGAGATCGACCCCAAATCGCATCCGGCATGGACCGGCGGAAACCAGCAGCTCATGGACCGCGGCGGCCGCCTGTCGAAGTTCAAGAAGCGCTTCGAGGGCCTCGGGCTCTAGGGTTCCGCATTCGTCCGCTTCCGGCGGACGGGGAGAGACTTTCCAAACGGCCGTCCTGCTTTGCGCGGGACGGCCGTCTTGCGTTCGTGGCGTGGCGGGCAAGGTGGTCCGGCAGGGCACCTGCGGGCATGCCGGTACGCCTTGGCGTCCGGGTCGCGCTGCGGTGGAGAGCAGAAGAAAATCGTCAGCCAGGCCGGCGGCGCGACGACGGGTGTCAGCCGGCAATTGCGCTGGTCGTGTTGCCGCGGACCGTACCGGCTTCGCCGCCCTGCCGCTGGTCCGCAGGCGGATGTCGCGGCATGCCGCCGGGTCCCGGGCGTTCGCCCGTTCAGGCCGGCGAGGAGCGCACTCCGTCGCCGGGCGAGTGTGTTCTCAGTGCCGGGAGAAGGCGGTCTGCAGCAGCGATTGCTGTGCCCGCACGCCGTTCTGGTTGTCGGCGACCGGGGCGCGGCCCTCGTTCGGCCGGTAGATTTCCTTGTCGAGCATCGAGACGCGCGCCTGCAGGCGGAAGGATCGTTCCACGAGGTCGCGGAAAGCTTCCGGCAGGTCGTTCCAGCCGGCGGCGGACCGGTCGCAGCTGAATGTTTCGAGCCGCACCTTGCTCTTTTCGGAGAGCACCTGCTCGTGCGTCATCTCGCCGTTGTTGACGGCGCGCTGCAGCAGCAGCCAGGAAGCCATCTGCATGAGCCGCGTCGTCAGTCGCATGGACTCGGCTGCGTAGAGCACGGAGGCGATGCGCGGGAGGGTCTTGGATGCGGCCCGCCCGGGGCCGTCGAGATAGCTCGCCGTCTCCTCGACGAGGCCCATGCCCTCGGAGTAGAGCGTCTTGAACTGGGCCGAGGACGCAATGTGATCGGCAAACATGATCATGTTGGGACTTGGATCTGGCATGTGCCGTCTTACCCTCCGGGCCTTTCGCTTCGCTACGCGCAACCGACAATCCTCTCGGGTGCCGGTTGTTCCCCACGCGTTCAACCTACCACCGCAAAATGCTGCCGCGGTGCCCGGGGAGCAAGCCTATTCTTAAGAAAGGGTTAATGTCCACAGCTGTCTCGCAGGCGCCGTCCTGCGGTGCTACAGGAGGTCCGCTGGGCAAAAAAAAGAGCCGCAGAGCGGCTCTCAAGAGTTTAACAGGGAGGCGTCAAACAGATTGGCCATGGGCCAGTCCGTCAAATCCAGAAAGTCTGGATGAACGCAGTAAACACCCGTAAAGCTTAACATGGCGTTAATGGCGGCCAGAACTGTGCGATTTTCCGCCAGCCGGCCTCGTTCGCCTCCGGCCTTTGTCAGCGAAAGAGGCTTTCGGCCGCGCCCCGGCTCTTTTCCTTTGCCGATCTTTCCGTCTCCAGCCGAGCGATCTCGGTCTTCAGGATGGCGATGCGCGCGTCGAGTTCCTCCACCGAAAGAAGAGAGAGATCGGCGCCGACCTCGTGCGGCGGGATCTTCTTCGGCCTGTCGTCGTCGAAAAGCGTCATGACTTGTCTCCCTTGGCGCGTTCGGGGATAAGCTGGCCCATGCACAGTGATACAAGGACTCTTCCCCGATGACAAAGACGATGCGCGCAGTCGTGATCCGCGAACCCGGCGGGCCCGAAGTTCTGGAAATCGCCGAGCGGCCGGTCCCCGAACCGGGGGCCGGCGAGATGCTCGTCGCGGTAAGGGCGGCCGGCGTCAACCGGCCGGACTGCCTCCAGCGGCAGGGCAACTATGCTCCGCCGCCCGGCGCGCCGGACATTCCCGGCCTCGAAATCGCCGGAGAGGTCGCCGCGCTCGGCGAGGGCGTTTCCGGCTTCAGGGAAGGCGACGCGGTCTGTGCGCTCGTGCCGGGCGGAGGCTACGCGGACTATTGCGTCGTGCACGAGAGCAACGCGCTCGCCCTGCCAAGCGGCTTCACGATGACCCAGGCGGCCGGAGTGCCGGAGACGTTCTTCACCGTTTGGCACAACGTCTTCCAGCGGGGCCGCCTTGCGGAAGGCGAGAGTTTCCTCGTCCACGGCGGTTCCTCGGGCATCGGAACGACGGCGATCCAGCTCGCGAAGGCGTTCGGCGCTACGGTCCTCGCGACGGCCGGCAGCGCGGAGAAGTGCGCCGCCTGCCTCCGGCTCGGGGCGGCCCGGGCCATCAACTACCGCGAGGAGGATTTCGTCGCAGCGGTGAAGGAGGCGACCGGCGGCGCCGGCGCGAACCTGATCCTGGACATGGTCGGCGGCGACTATGTCGGACGCAACTACGAAGCGGCCTCCGTGGACGGTCGCATCGTCCAGATCGCCTTCCTTCACGGGGCCACGGCGGAGGTGGACTTTTCCCGGCTGATGCTCAAGCGGCTGACCCACACCGGCTCGACCCTCAGGCCTCGGTCCGTGGAGTTCAAGGCGGAGATCGCGGCCGAACTCAAGCGGCAGGTCTGGCCGCTGCTGGAGAAGCGGACGGTCGCTCCCGTGATGGACACGATCTTTCCGCTCGAGCGGGCCGAGGCAGCGCACCGGCGGATGGAAGAGAGCGGCCACATCGGCAAGATCGTGCTGGAGACCGGCTGAAGGACGAATTTCCGAACGGTTGGCGTCTCGTCCGAAGGGCCTGCCGCCTCAGGGGGGCGTCACGCCCTCCTGCGGAACGGAGGCCTTCGGCGCCAGCGCGAAACTCTCCGGCGTGGCCACGCGCGACGGCGGCAGGATGTCGAAGCTCTCGCGCCGGCCGGGAGGAACGGGCGCGCGCATGCGCACCCGGATCAGTGCGTAGATGGCGATGCCGAGATGCGCGATGCCGGTGACGGCGAAGAGCGTATAGGGGCCGAGCCTGCCCATGGCGATGCCGCCGACGGTCGGGCCGACGATCGTTCCCGCGCCATAGAGGAGCAGGAGGCCGCCCGACACCTTCACGTAGTGTGCCGGGTCGGCGAAATCGTTCGCGTGGGCGACGGTGATCGAATAGAGCGAATAAGAGGTGGCCCCGTAGACGGCGATCAGCGTGAAGAGCAGCCCGATATGGGCCGGGGAACCGAAGAAGATGACGAAGCCGGCGAAAGCGGCGAGCCCGGCGAGCGTGGCGAGCACGTAGCGCCGGTCGATGCGGTCGGAGAGGCGCCCGGCAGGCATCTGTACGATGGCCCCGGCGAAGAGCGTCACGCTCATCATCAGGGCGATCGTCGTCTGCGACAGGTGCACTGCGGCGCCGAAGACGGCGCCGAGCGTTCCGAAGCAGCCGTTGGCGACGCCGATGAGGAAGATGGCGACGAAGGAGATCGGCGAATTCCGGTAGATGCCGCCGAGGTCGAGATTGACCTCCTTGAGCGGCGAGGGGCTGACTGCCGTCGAAAGCGCCGTGGGCAGCAGCGCCAGGCAATAGAGGATGCCGGCGATCATGAAGAACGTCTGGGTGTGGATGTCGCCGAGGGCGACGCTCATCTGGCCGGCGACCACCGAGACGTAGTTGATCATCATGTAGAACGAGAAGACCGTGCCGCGGCTTTCGTTCGTCACTCTCTCGTTGAGCCAGCTTTCGATGATCATCGAGGTTGCCGCAAGCGAGAAGCCGGTGATCGCCCTTAGCGCGATCCACCAGATCGGGTCGATGAAGAGGCCGGTCAGCAGCGCGACGATTGCGATGAGCGAGGCGAAGGCGGAGAAGGCGCGGACATGTCCGATGCGCTGCACGACGCGCGGGGCGAACAGGCAGCCGAGCACGAAACCGGTCGCCCACGACGTGCCGAGCAGGCCGAGCTGGGACGGCAGGAAGCCCTCCGCCGTGCCGCGCAGGGGCAGCAGCAGTCCGTGAAGCCCGTTTCCCGCGAGCAGGAACGCCGCACCCAGGAGAAGAGCCATGACCGGCAGAAGATTGCGTCTCATTGACCTGGCGGGATGTTGCGGCGGAGAGCCTGAGGAACGATCCGGGAGGGGGCGGCGCCTGCCTTGCGCGGGGGCCCCGGCCAAGCATGAGTTGGCTGTCTCCCGGAGCCGTGTTTGCCGCACGGCGCCGGTTTGGTCAACAGGCATGGCGGGCCGGCGGTTCGCACGGGCGGCCTGCTCCCGCAGCAGCCAGCGGCGATTGACGTTGACGGCTGCCCTGCTATGGCTGTGCAAGTTCAACGGAGGGGCAAATGGCCAGGGCGATCTCGTTTCTTCTCATCCTCGCCATGGTGGTGCAGGTCATCAAGCCGATCGGTTTGCCGGGGCTGAGGAAGCGGGGCGACTTCTGGAAGATCGCCGTCTTCGCCTTCGCGATCACCATGGCGATCGTCTTTATCCGGCCGGAGTAGCCGGACGGTCTGGCCGGGCGGCAGGCCTCCCCGGGAAGGGAGACCGCCATGTGCCCGACTCGGCAAGGTTGACAGCTGTCAACCGGTTCGCGTCAAGCGGCCTTTTCGAGATCCTTGCGCCATGTGCCGGACGCGCCGTGGCTGTTCATCTTCGCGCGGTGGGCGAACGCGCGCTGGCCGGCCGCCACGTTCTCGCTCTTGCCGCCCCACGCCTCCAGCGCGGCGGCCTGGAGGGCGCGCCCGTAGGAGAAGGTCATCGGCCAGGGCTTTTCGATGCCCGAGTTCATGGCGGAAAGATGGGCGGTCGCCTCCTCCTCCGACTGGCCGCCGGAGAGGAAGGCTATGCCCGCGACGGCGGCCGGCACCACGCGCCTGAAGCAGGCGATCGTCCGCTCCGCGACTTCCTCGACCGACGCCTTTCGGGCCTTCGAGCCGTCGATGACCATGTTCGGCTTGAGAATCGTTCCCTCCAGTCGAACACGGGCCTCGGCGAGGTCCTCGAAAAGCTGGCGCAGCACCGCCTCGGTCACTTCGTCGCAGCGGTCGATCGAATGGTCGCCCGGCTCGCCGTCCATCAGGACCTCCGGCTCGACGATCGGCACGATTCCGGCCTCCTGGCAGAGGGCGGCATAGCGGGCGAGCGCATGAGTGTTGGCGCGCACGCAGCTCATCGTGGGAAGCGTGGCGGAGATCGAGATCGCCGCCCGCCATTTCGAGAAGCGCGCGCCGATGTCGTAATACTCGGCGAGGCGCTCGCGCAGGCCGTCCAGCCCCTCGGTCACCTTCTCGCCGGCGTGGAAGGCCATCGGCTTGGCGCCCTTGTCGACCTTGATGCCCGGAACGGCGCCGGCCTGCCTGATGAGATCGACCAGCGGAGTTCCGTCCACCGCCTTCTGACGGATCGTCTCGTCGTAGCAGATCACGCCGGAGATGCAGTTCGTCATCGCATCCTCGGTGCGGAAGAGCATCTCGCGATAATCCCGCCGGCTTTCCGCGGTCGATTCCAGCCCGATCGAATCGAAGCGCTTCTTGATCGTTCCCGTGGACTCGTCGGCGGCCAAAAGCCCCTTGCCGGGCGACATCATCTTAGCGGCGATGTCCTCGAGACGTTCAGCCATGGTGTTTCTCCTGTGTGACTGCCCAAGCCGATAACAGAAGTTTCATGGCTGGGAAACGGCGGGCGAACCGGCTGAAACGATTGAAAAAATTTCAATCGGTTGAAACGCCGGAGGCGGTACGATGCGGCTCCCCAGAAAGGCTGATGCCGCGGCCCGTCGGGAGGAAGGCGCTCAGGCCGCCAGCGCCTCGACGCCCGGCAGGGACTTTCCTTCCATCCACTCCAGGAAGGCGCCGCCAGCCGTCGACACATAGGTGAAATCGCCGGCGACGCCGGCCTGGTTCAGCGCGGCCACGGTGTCTCCGCCGCCCGCGACGGAAACGAGCAGGTGCTCGCGGGTGCGGCTGGCGGCAAATTTCGCGGCGGCCATTGTGGCCTCGTCGAACGGCTCTATCTCGAAGGCGCCGAGCGGACCGTTCCAGACCAGCGTCGCGGCACGGGAGATCCAGGAGTTCACGGCCTCGACGGTCTTCGGGCCGACGTCGAGGATCATCGCGTCCGCGGGAACGGCGTCGACCGGAACGGTCTCGTTCTCTGCGCCGGCCTTGAACTCGCGGGCGACCACCGCGTCCGTGGGCAGCACGATGGCGCAGTTGGCGGCCGTGGCCGCGCTCATGATGCTCCTGGCGGTCTCGGCCAGATCGTGCTCGCAGAGGGACTTGCCGACGCCGGTGCCGCGGGCGGCGAGGAATGTGTTGGCCATGCCGCCGCCGATGACCAGCGCGTCGACCTTCCTGACGAGGTTCGTCAGCAGGTCGATCTTGGTCGAGACCTTGGCGCCGCCGACGATGGCGAGCACGGGCCGGGCCGGCTTGCCGAGCCCCTTCTCCAGCGCTTCGAGCTCCGCCTGCATCGTGCGACCGGCATAGGCGGGCAGCAGGCGGGCGATTCCTTCGGTCGAGGCGTGGGCGCGGTGCGCGGCGGAGAAGGCATCGTTGACGTAGATGTCGCCGTTTGCTGCGAGCGCACCGGCGAATTCGGGGTCGTTCTTCTCCTCCCCTGCGTGGAAACGCGTGTTCTCGAGAAGCAGGATGTCGCCGTCGACCATGGCCTCGACCGCCTTGGCGGCCGGGTCGCCGATGCAGTCGGACGCGAAATGGACCCGGTGGTCGAGCACCTCCTCGACGGCATGGGCCACGGTTTTCAGCGACATGTCCTCGGTGACCTTGCCCTTCGGACGTCCGAAATGGGCAAGGAGGATGACCTTGGCCCCCTTGCCCGAAAGCTCGCGGATGGTAGGCGCGACACGCTCGATCCGGGTCGAATCCGTGACGCGGCCGTCCTTTACAGGGACGTTGAGGTCGACACGCACGAGCACGCGCTTGCCGGTAATGTCGCCGAGGTCGTCGAGGGTCCTGAAACTCGCCATGATCGTCATCCGCCTTGCTTTCGGGTCTGGAGCCGCAACATATCGCGCGCCGCTCTCAACACAAGGGGAGCGGCGGCCATCCGGGCGGTTCGACGCAGTGGGCGGAAGGCTGTCACTCGCCGGCGGATTCGGTCGCTTTTTCCTTCTCTCCGGCGGTCTTGCGGCGGCGAAGGCGATGCCATGCGCGGCCCAGGACCTCTCGGCTTACAGGCAGCGGGCGGGTGAGGGGCTCGGGTTCCAGCGACACGCCGATGGCGGTGATCTCGCCCTGGTCGCTGACATCGCGCACGATGATCTCGAGAGGGCCGAGCCGCAGCCGGTCGGCATATTCCGCCGCACCGCCGAAGCGGCGGGCGAGGAGTTCGGCGAGGGTGAGGTGCTGCTCGCTTTCGGGCACGAGGCCGGGGCCGTAGGCGGCCTCGAGCTCGGCGACCGGCCGCTTCGGATCAAGCGAGAAGGCGCCGAAGAACTCGGTGTCGTCCTCCTCCACGGGCAGCGGGCTGGCGAAGAGCCTGTCGAGAAGGTGCGGGAAGTTCGGCGAGATGAACAGATAGACGTAGTCGTTCTCCTGGAGCCGGCCGGCATACTGGTAGCGCATGGAGCGGCCCTCGCGCACGACCAGCGAGGGCCGCGCCCAGCGCGGGATGCGCTCGCCGCTGAGCACGGGGCTGCCCCTGACGACGCGGTAGGCGACCAGTTCATGGCGGGCGGAGCCCGGCAATTCCACCTCGATCTTCTGCACGGGGCCGATGCGCGGCGGCACGACGAGGCCGAGGCGGCGCGCCATGGGGCTGATCGTCCAGCCCTGCACGAGCAGGGAGACGAGCACAATGATGAAGGCCGTGTTGAAGAAGAGCATGCCGCTGTGCATGCCGCCGAGAACCGGCAGGATGGCGAGCAGGATGGAGACGGCGCCGCGCAGGCCGACCCAGGAAACGAAGAGGGCCTCGCGGTTCGTGTACCTGAAAGGCGAGAGGCAGAGCCACACGGCGACAGGTCGCGCCACCAGGATGAGGAACGCTGCGAGGCTGACCGCCGGCAGCGCGATCGCGGGAAACTCCGACGGCGTGGCGAGCAGGCCGAGAACGAGGAACATGACGATCTGGGCGAGCCAGGTCATGCCCTCCTGGAAGCGCCGGATCGCCGTCTGGCTCCGGACCTTGTGATTGCCCGCGTAGAGGCCCGCGATGTAGACGGCGAGGAACCCGGAGCCGCCGATCGCTCCCGTGAGAGAGAAGACGAGAAGGGCGAGGGTGACGACGAAGATCGGCGTCAGGCCTCGCTCCATGTTCAGCTTGTTGACCAGCCAGACGATCGCCATGCCGCCGGGCAGGCCGATCAGAACGCCGAGTCCCATCTGCATTGCGAACATGCGGGCGACCTCGGCGGCCGGAAGGGCCGCGTCGGGCTTCGCCGTGGCGATGCCTGTGAGCGCGATCGTCAGGAAGATCGCCGTCGGATCGTTGGAACCGGACTCCACCTCGAGCGTCGAGCGCACCCGGTCGCGCACGGTTATGCCGCCGATGCGCAGCAGGAAGAAGACCGCCGCCGCATCGGTCGAGGCGACGATCGAGCCGAGCAGCAGTCCCTGGATCAGCGGCACCTCGAAGACGAGACTGGCGACGAGGCCGAAGAGACCGGCTGTCAGCAGGACGCCGACCGTCGCAAGGGTAATTGCCGGCGCGGCGGCCTGCCGGAAGGCGTGGAACGTCGTTCCGAAGCCGGAGTCGAAGAGGATGACGGCCAGCGCGAGCGAGCCGACGAAATAGGCGAGCCGGGCGTCGTCGAACTGGACTCCCAGTCCGTCGGACCCTGCAAGCAGCCCTATGCAGAGGAACAGAAGCAGCAGCGGCGTGCCGAACCGGAAGGCGAGCAGGCTCGAGAAGGCCGCCATGAGGACGAGGATGGTGCCGACAAGGATGACGAGGTAAAGCGTTTCCAATGCCGGCGGCTCCTTCTTCCTCGACGCGTTCCGGGGACGGACGGGGCGACATGGGCTGCGCCAATCCGACGCATTCAAGCGTGCCCGCCCTTGCCGGCCTGCGCAAGGCTTTCGAGCGGCAAAACGCGTTCCGGGGCGACAAAACGAAAGGGGCGCCCGAAGACGCCCCCCAACAAAGCCCGCGTGTCGAAGGAACTAGATCAGCTTGCCCATCGCGACCGCCGTGTCGGCCATGCGGTTGGAGAAGCCCCACTCGTTGTCGTACCAGGAGAGGATGCGGCACATCGTGCCTTCCATGACCTTCGTCTGGTCCGTGTGGAAGGTCGAGGAGGCGGGGTCGTGGTTGAAGTCCATCGAGACCAGCTTCTCGTCCGTATAGGCGAGGATGCCCTTGAGCTCCCCGTCGGCGGCCGAGCGCATGGCGTTGTTGATCTCTTCGACCGTCGTCGAGCGCGCGGCGACGAACGTCAGGTCGACGACGGAGACGTTCGGCGTCGGAACGCGGATCGCGACGCCGTCGAGCTTGCCGTTGAGCTCCGGCAGGACGAGGCCGACGGCCTTGGCGGCGCCGGTCGAGGTCGGGATCATCGACATTGCGGCGGCACGGGCGCGGTAGAGGTCCTTGTGCAGCGTGTCGAGCGTGGGCTGGTCGCCGGTGTAGGAGTGGATCGTCGTCATGAAGCCTTTCTCGATCCCGACCGCCTTGTCGAGCACGTAGGCGACAGGGGCGAGGCAGTTCGTCGTGCAGGATGCGTTGGAGACGACGAGGTCCTCGCTGGTCAGCGCCTTGTGGTTGACGCCGAAGACGACCGTCCTGTCGGCGCCGGAGGCAGGAGCGGAGACGAGCACGCGCTTCGAGCCGTTCTCGAGGTGCAGCGCGGCCTTCTCGCGGGCGGTGAAGATGCCGGTGCACTCGAGCGCGACGTCGACGTCCTGCCAGGGAAGTTCCTTCGGATCGCGCATCGCCGTGACGCGGATCGGGCCGCGGCCGACGTCCATCGTGTCGCCTTCCACCGTAACCTTGCCGGGAAAGCGGCCGTGGACGGAATCGTGACGCATGAGATGCGCATTCGTCTCCACCGGGCCGAGGTCGTTGATGGCGACGACCTCGATGTCGGTCCGGCCGGATTCGACGATGGCGCGAAGAACGTTGCGGCCGATGCGGCCGAAGCCGTTGATGGCAACTCTGACGGTCATTGGGCGATACTCCGTGTAGTGAAGCTTCTGGGAAGACAGGGCTTCACGCCCGCGCGTGAAGCCTGGCCTCGGCGGCCTCGACGGCAGCCGCGGCGGTGATGTCGAAATGCCTGTAGACGTCCTTGTAGGGGCCCGAGGCACCGAAGGAGCGCATGCCGACGAAGATGCCGTCGGACCCGATGAACCGGTCCCAGCCCTGGCGGACGGCCGCCTCGATGGCGATCTTCACCGGCGAATTGCCGAGGATCGCCGCCTTGTACTTGTCGGTCTGCTCCTCGAAGAGCTCCACGCAGGGCACCGAGACGACCCGGGTCGGATGGCCCTTCTCCTCGAGCGCGGCCTTGGCATCGAGCGCGATCTCCACCTCCGAGCCGGATGCGAAGATCGTCACCTCGGCGTCGCTCGCCGGCGACAGGTCGTAGGCGCCGTAGGCGCAGAGGTTCTCCTCGACATGGTCGTTCCTGACGGCGCGCAGGTCCTGGCGCGAGAGCGCGATGCCGGACGGGCGATGCTGCGACTCCAGCGCAAGCTGCCAGCACTCCGCCGTCTCCATCGCGTCCGCCGGGCGGAACATCAGCAGGTCGGGAATGGCGCGCAGCGCCGCCAGCTGCTCGACCGGCTGGTGCGTCGGGCCGTCCTCGCCGAGCCCGATGGAATCGTGGGTCAGCACGTGGATGACGCGGATGCCCATCAGGGCGGCGAGCCGGATCGCCGGGCGGCAGTAGTCGGTGAAGATCAGGAAGCCGCCGGAATAGGGCACGAGCCCGCCGTGCAGCGCGATGCCGTTCATCGCCGCCGCCATGCCGTGCTCGCGGATGCCGTAGTGGATGTAGCGGCCGGAGAAGTCGTCGGGCCTGATCGAAGCCGTCTGGCTCGTCTTGGTGTTGTTGGAGCCGGTCAGGTCGGCCGAACCGCCGATCGTCTCCGGCAGCACGCCGTTGATGACCTCGAGCGCCGCCTCCGAGGCCTTGCGCGTCGCCATGGTGGGCCGGTCGTCGGCAAGCTTCTTCTTGTAGTCGTCGATGGCCGCGCCGAAGCTTCCGGGGAGCTCGCCGCTCATCCGCCTCTCGAATACGGCACGCACGTCCTGCGGGGTCGCCTGCAGGCGCTGCTCCCACGCCTTGCGCTCCTTGGTCGACCGGAGGCCCGCGAGCCGCCACGCGTCGAGGATGTCGGAGGGAACCACGAAGGGATCGGCATCCCAGCCGAGTGCCCTGCGGGTCCCGGCGATCTCCTCGGCGCCGAGCGGCGAGCCGTGCGCCTTGGCCGTGCCTGCCTTGTGCGGGGCGCCGAAGCCGATCGTCGTCTTGCAGGCGATCATCGTCGGCCGGTCCGACTGGCGGGCTTCCTCGATCGCCGCCGCGATCGCGTCCGGATCGTGGCCGTCGATCTCGATCGTGTGCCAGTGCACCGCCTGGAAGCGGGCGATCTGGTCGGTGGAGTTGGCAAGGCTGACCGGGCCGTCGATCGAGATGCCGTTGTTGTCCCAGAAGAGGACGAGCTTGTCGAGCTTGAGGTGGCCGGCGAGCGCGATCGCCTCCTGGCTGATGCCCTCCATGAGGCAGCCGTCGCCGCAAAGCACGTAGGTGTGGTGGTCGACGAGGTCGGCGCCGAACTCGTCGCGCAACTTGCGCTCGGCGATGGCCATGCCGACGGCGTTGGCGATGCCCTGGCCGAGCGGGCCGGTCGTCGTCTCGATGCCGGCGGCGTGGCCGTATTCCGGGTGGCCGGCAGTCCTCGAGCCGAGCTGGCGGAAGTCCTCGATCTCCTCGATGGTGATGTCCTCGTAGCCGGTCAGGTAGAGCAGGGAATAGAGCAGCATGGAGCCGTGGCCGGCCGACAGCACGAAGCGGTCGCGGTCCGGCCAGTGCGGCTTCTTCGGATCGAAGGTCAGGAAGCGCGTGAAGAGTACCGTGGCGACGTCGGCGGCGCCCATCGGCAGTCCCGGATGGCCGGACTTGGCCTTCTCGACGGCGTCCATCGACAGGAAGCGGATGGCGTTTGCCATCCGGTCATGTTTCTCGCGTGGGTTCATGGCTTTCGGCTGGTCCGGTTGAAGAGGTTCCGCCGCTGTTCCGACCGCTTGACGCATGCGATCGACGGTGGGTCCCTGAACCCCCCGCCGCGGCGGCCGAGACATAGCAGTTGCCGCTGCGGAGTCAACAAATCCCTGCCCCCGCGGAGCCGTCTCCGCGACCCGGCGATCCACAGAAATGGCCGGGGCGGGGCTAACGCTTTGTTGACGCGATATTCCAGCAATGAATAATCAACCAAGTCTAAGTGCCGGTTCGGCAAGCGATTCGGGGCGGGTCGGGGGCGAGGAACGTGCAGATGTCCAGCGACATGACAGTGAAGTCGTCTCTCGAAAATCTCAGAAGGGCGCTGTCCGGGCTCGAAAACGCGATAGACGGGCGCATCGAAAAGGAGCGCGATTTTTCGGAGGCCGAAGGCGAGGTCAGGCGCATGAATGCCGACCGCTCGCGGCTGGCGGAAGAGCTCGACCAGTCGCAGCACCGGGCCAACCGGCTGGAGGAGGCGAACCGCGAGGTCTCCCGGCGCCTCGTCGCGGCGATGGAGACGATCCGTGCCGTGCTCGACAGGACGTGAGCGCATGTGGCGGGCGCAGGCCGGCGGGCGGGAAACTCTGGAGATGACAGCATGGCGCAGGTGACCGTGACGATCGACGACAAGGCCTATCAGCATGGCCTGCGAGGAGGGGCAGGAGGAGCACCTGGAGCAGCTCGCCCGCCGTTTCGACCGCTATGTCGGCCACCTCAAGGGGCAGTTCGGCGAAATCGGGGATCTCCGGATCACGGTGATGGCGGGCATCATGGTGATGGACGAACTGAACGAGCTGCAGCGTCGCCTGCGCGGCATCGAGGCCGAGGTCGAGAGCCTGAAGAAGTCGCGCGACGAGGCGCTCGCGAGGGCGGACCAGACCGACCGGCTGCTCTCTCAGGCCCTGAGCGAGGTGACCGGCCAGATCGAGGGAATCACCGCGCGACTGAACGGCGCCGCCGCCTGAGCGGTGCCGGCATCCGCGTCGCGCCTCCCGCTCCGCGCCTCCGCCGGACCCTGCCACGGTCGTCCATGAGAGAATTTTGGCGCGGGCCGCCTCGACCCTCTGGCAGACGCCCCCGCGGCAGACTATATTGCGCTTCGCGGTCTGCGCTTCCCGACAGGATCCACAATCCCCGGGGCCTTACTCGATCCTAAGGGAGCTGTCCCTGCCTGGGCTCGTGGGTCCTTGCAAACGGCGCCCACCTACTTTGTAGGTTCCCGGGATCGTACTTATCCATCGGTTGTCGTGGATCGCAACTTCTGCCCTTCGAATTCCCGCATGACGAGATCGAGCCTGCTGGCGAGCGCGACGGCATGCAGCGTGTTGCGTGCGCCGAGCTTGGTACGCGCGGCGGCGACCAGGCCCGCGATCGCGGTTCGCGAGACGCCCGCGCGGTCGGCGATCGCCGCCGGGGAGTGGCCGTGCGCCACCAGCGAAAGGCACATCGTTTCCAGGTCGTTCAGCATCGCTTTCCGCTGCTTCGTTTGTCGCACCTGCCGGACGGGGCGCGAACGTCCCGTCATCCCAGTTGCGTCGCGGACTGCCAAGCGGAGATCGCCGCAGATGTGAAGAAGCGGTAAACAGCATCGCTCGAATGCCGTGCAAGTGTTTCGGGACAAGTCGTTTCGGGCGGGCGGGATTTCGTTTCCGGCCGAATTGGCATAGTGACGGTCGACTGCGAAACCGGCACGGACGAAGCGCATGACGGACATCACCGAAAAGGAGCGGCTGCGCCGCGCGACCCTGGCGCGCCGCGACGCAATGCCCCTCGAAGCCCGGATCGAGGCGAGCCTGAGGATCGCAGGCCACGGCGCGCGCGAGATCGATCTCGAGCCTGGCACGGTGGTCTCGGGCTTCATGCCGATCCGTTCGGAGCCGGACATCCGGCCGCTCATGGCGACGCTCGCCGATCGCGGCGCGCGGCTGTGCCTGCCGGCGATCGTGGACCGCCAGACGATCGTCTTCCGCGAACTCGTGCGCGGCGCGCCGATGGTGGACACGGGTTTCGGCACCGTCGGGCCGGAAAAGAGCGCTGCGGTGCTCCATCCCGCGCTGATGCTGGTCCCGCTCGCGGCCTTCGACTGCCGGGGAAACCGGATCGGCTACGGCGCCGGCCATTACGACCGCGCGATCGGCCGGCTGATCGCCGACGGATTCGAGCCGCGCCTGATCGGCATCGCATTCGACCTGCAGGAAATTCCCGCCGTCCCCACCCACGACCATGACAGGCCGCTCGGCGCGGTCCTCACCGAGTCGGGCTTGCGCTCGACGTCGACGTCCCTGTAGGAAGCTTCATGCGCCTTCTGTTTCTCGGTGACATGGTCGGTCGGTCCGGCCGGATGGCGGTATGGGAGCGGCTGCCGGAACTGGTGTCCGACCTCGCGCTGGATTTCGTCATCGTCAACGGCGAGAACGCCGCCGGGGGGTTCGGCATCACCGAGGAGATATTCCTGCGGACGATCGACGCCGGCGCGGACGTCGTGACGACGGGCAATCACGTCTGGAACCAGCGCGAGGCGCTCGTCTTCTGCGACCGGCACGACGAGTTTCTGCGCCCCGCCAACTTCCCCGAGGGAACGCCCGGCCGCGGCTCGACGCTCGCCGTCGCCCGCAACGGCGCCCGGGTGCTCGTCGCCAACATCATGGGCCAGGTGTTCATGCATCCCGCCCTCGACGATCCTTTCGCCTGCGCAGACCGGCTGCTCGATGCTTGCCCGCTGCGTGACCAGGCGGACGCCGTGGTTTTTGACTTCCACGCCGAGGCGACCAGCGAGAAGCAGTGCTTCGCCCATCATGTCGACGGGCGCGCGAGCCTGGTCGTCGGCACCCATACGCACGTGCCGACCGCCGACTGCCAGATTCTGAATGGCGGGACCGGCTACATGTCGGACGCGGGCATGTGCGGAGACTACAATTCCTCGCTTGGAATGGAAAAGGACGAGCCGCTGTCGCGATTCGTCTCGAAGATCCCGAAGGGGCGCTTCGAGGCGGCTTCCGGTCCCGCGACCATCTGCGGCCTCGGCGTCGAGATCTCCGACCGGACCGGGCTGGCGGAGAAGATCGCGCCGCTGAGGCTCGGGCCCCGGCTTGCCGAGGCCCTGCCGGGCTTCTGGGTTTGATCCGGATCTTCAGAAGGCCAGTTCGAAGGTCGTGCCGACGTCGGGCTCCTCGTCGCCGACCTGTGCCTTCGCGATCTCCCAGCCGAACTTGAGGGTGCTGTGGGTGGACACCCAGACATGGCCGCGCTCGAGCTTCAGCGCCAGCATCGTCATTTCGGGATCGTCCCTGCCGCCGTGGAACCAGGCCTCGACGACCGAATTCCAGAAGCGGTCGCGGATTTCCGGGTCGAGGCGCTCCTCCAGCGACCCGGACAGCGTCGCGTGGTAGTCGTGGTGCTTGCCGACCAGCACGAAGAGCCCCCGCGCTCCGGGCTCGGCCGCGGCCGCGGCGAGGTCGCTGTCGGTGCGGGTGAAGAACCAGATTGTCTTCGTCGCGCGATCGAGTTCGGGGGCCATCGGCTGCAGACGGCCGCTGCCCTCGATGCCGAGCATGGCGGCGTGGACGCCGTCGATTTCCTCGAAAAGCTGGTGTTCCGGATCGTTGTGCGCTGCTTTCAGGTCGGCCATGAGTTGCT
Organism: uncultured Alphaproteobacteria bacterium; assembly: GCA_963760965.1. Classification (GTDB taxonomy): domain Bacteria; phylum Pseudomonadota; class Alphaproteobacteria; order Rhizobiales; family Rhizobiaceae; genus Pararhizobium_B. The sequence continues at coordinate 229,520 of CAVXEW010000007.1, read as the reverse complement.
CCACTGGAACGGATCGGCTGTTGCGGCCGGCGGCGATTGCTGCCTGCCGGGCTTCCAGCGGTCAACGCGGCCGCACAGGAAGCGTTCCGGCGATCCGGCAACATCTGGACGCGGCGGCGCGACTTACCTATAAGGCGGGCAATTCTCGGAAATCTCCAATCGGGCCGATCACTGACGAAGGGGTGCCATGGCTGGCCATTCACAGTTCAAGAACATCATGCATCGCAAGGGACGCCAGGATGCGGCCCGATCGAAGGTCTTCTCCAAGCTGGCGCGCGAGATCACCGTCGCCGCCAAGATGGGGACGCCCGACCCGGCGATGAACCCGCGCCTGCGCCTTGCCGTCCAGAACGCGAAGGCCCAGTCGATGCCCAAGGACAACATCGAGCGGGCCATCAAGAAGGCAGCCGGCGGCGACAGCGAGAACTACGAGGAAGTGCGCTACGAGGGCTACGGCCCCGGCGGCGTCGCATTCATCGTCGAGGCGCTCACCGACAACCGCAACCGCACCGCATCGAACGTGCGCGCCGCCTTCACCAAGGCCGGCGGCGCGCTCGGCGAGACCGGCTCCGTCGGCTTCATGTTCGACCGGGTGGGCGAGATCGTCTACAAGGCGGATGCGGGCGATGGCGAGAAGGTGATGGAAGCGGCCATCATGGCCGGCGCCGAAGACGTCCAGTCGGACGAGGACGGCCACACGATCATCTGCGCCTTCGAGGACATCGGCGACGTGTCGAAGGCCCTCGAGGAAGATCTCGGGGAAGCGGAGTCCGTGCGTCCGGTGTGGAAGCCGCAGAACACCACTCCCGTCGACGAGGAGAAGGCGGAGTCCGTGATGCGCCTGATCAACGTGCTCGACGACGACGACGACGTGCAGAACGTCTATGCCAATTTCGAGGTTTCGGACGAGGTCCTGGCCAGGCTATCGGCCTGACGGACCTGCGAACGGCTTCCGGATCAGGCAAAGGGCGGGCCCGGCGGCCCGCCCTTTGCGTTCCGGGGCATCACTCGGCCGCCGCACGCGCAAGCGTGTCGCGGATGCCGGCCAGAAGCTCGAAGGTCCTGAGGCGCGCCTCGAAAGACCATGCGGGGGCGGAAATGATCAGCTCGTCGATGCCGGTGTCGGCAACGAAGCGGCGCGCCTTTTCTCCGACGGTCGCCGGGGAACCCACCAGCGCGTAGCGAAACGTGTGCTCGAGCCCGGCCTTCTCGTGCGGCTGCCAGATTCCCTCCATGCTTTCCACCGGCGGAGGCGTCCGCCCGGGCGTGCCCCGGCGCAGGTTTATGAACTGCTGCTGCTGGGAGGTGAACAGAAAGCGCGCCTCCTCGTCGGTGTCGGCTACCGCCGCCATGACGCCGGCCATGACGAAGGGCCGGTCGAGCTGCGCGGAAGGCTGGAAGCGGTCGCGGTAGATCGCGATCGCGTCGAGGAGCATGTCCGGCGCGAAATGCGAGGCGAAGGCGAAGGGGAGGCCGAGCATGGCGGCGAGCTGTGCGCTGAACAGGCTCGATCCGAGCAGCCAGACCGGCACGTTCGAACCGGCGCCCGGCACGGCGTTTACGCCGCGGGCGGGATCGGTCGGGCCGAGATAGGCCTGGAGCTCCTGCACGTCGTTCGGGAAATTCCGGGCGCTCGCCTCGAGGTCGCGGCGCAGCGCCCGCGCCGTGCGCATGTCGGTGCCCGGCGCGCGGCCGAGTCCCAGGTCGATGCGGCCGGGATAGAGCGCCTCCAGGGTGCCGAAATGTTCGGCGACGACGAGCGGCGAATGGTTCGGCAGCATGATGCCGCCGGAACCGACGCGGATCTTCCGCGTCCCGCCGGCCACGTGGCCGATGACGACGGACGTCGCAGCGCTCGCGATGCCGGGCATGTTGTGGTGCTCGGCGAGCCAGAAGCGGTTGTAGCCGAGTTCCTCGACGTGCCGGGCGAGGCCGAGCGACTGGCGCAGCGCCTCGCCTGCCGTGCTGCCTTCGGCGATCGGAGACAGGTCTAGGACGGAAAACGGTATCATCGCAGGATCTTTCGTCTTGTCGGGCAGGGAAGCGGTCTGGCGCAGACTTAGGGTCGGCGGCGCCGCTTTGCCATGGCTGGCGCGCGCGGCCTGGGGCGGAGGCCGGAATGTTTTTGATTTGTTCACATTTTCCATGGCACCAAGCTGCCGGGCAGCTAGGATGAGAGCATGGGACAGGCGATTCGCATCATCGGCATCGACCCGGGCCTGAGGCGGACCGGCTGGGGTGTCGTCGAGACGATCGGCAACACGCTGCGGTTCGTCGGGTCGGGGACCGTGCGCTCGGACGATACGCTGGACCTCGCGTCGCGGCTGCGGCAGCTTCATGACGGGCTCGAGGAGATCGTCCATGCCCAGCAGCCCTTCGAGGCGGCCGTCGAGCAGACTTTCGTCAACAAGGACGCCGTGGCGACGCTGAAGCTCGGCCAGGCCCGCGGCATCGCCATGCTCGTCCCGGCGCGCGCCGGTCTGCGGGTCGCGGAGTATTCGCCGAACGCGGTGAAGAAGGCCGTCATCGGTGTCGGGCATGGCGACAAGAAGCAGATCCACATGATGGTCAAGGTGCTCCTGCCGCGCGCGCAGTTCGACACCGCCGACGCGGCGGATGCGCTCGCGATCGCCATTTGCCATGCGCATCACCGGGAGAGTGCGGCCCGGCGGATGGCGGTGTAGAAGCGATGACCGAGCGTTCTGCCATTCCGGCGGCCGGTGCGGGCCAGAGTGTGCGAGGCGCCTCCGGCGGCAGGCGCGCCATCCGGAGGTGCGTGCGATGATCGGCAAGCTCAAGGGGACCCTCGACGAGATCGCGGAGGACCACGTTGTCCTCGACGTGCAGGGCGTCGGATATGTCGCCTACTGCTCCGGCCGGACGCTGTCGAAGCTCGGTTCCGCCGGCGAGGCGGCCGTCCTCTACATCGAGACCTATGTGCGCGAGGACGTCATCCGCCTCTACGGCTTCTCGGGCAAGCTGGAGCGCGAATGGTTCCGGCTGCTGCAGAGCGTCCAGGGGGTCGGTGCCAAGGTGGCGCTCGCCGTTCTCTCGACGCTTTCGCCCGGCGATCTCGCCAACGCGATCGCGCTGCAGGACAAGACGGCGGTGGCGCGCGCCCCGGGCATCGGGCCGAAGGTGGCGAGCCGCATCCTCAGCGAGCTCCGCAACAAGGCGCCGGCCCTTTCCGGCGAGGCGGGCGGCACCATCGGACTGAAACAGGAGCTGGGCGAGGGCGTTGCCGCGGCGCCCGTCACCGACGCCGTCTCGGCGCTTACCAATCTCGGCTATTCGCGCGACCAGGCATCGAACGCGGTGGCCGCCGCGCTGAAGACGGCGGGGGACGGGGCGGACAGCGCGCGGCTCATCCGGCTGGGATTGAAGGAACTGGCGCGGTGAGTATGTTGGCGCGGTCGTCCGCTTCCGAAACGCTTCAGAGGTCCCGTTCGCGATGAGCGATCCTGCCCGTCTCATCTCCCCCGACAAGCGCGGCGAGGACGTCGAACAGAGCCTCAGGCCGCAGTCGCTCGACGAATTCACCGGGCAGGCGGCGGCGCGCGCCAACCTCAAGGTTTTCATCGAGGCGGCGAAGAGCCGCGGCGAGGCGCTCGATCACGTCCTTTTCGTCGGGCCGCCGGGCCTCGGCAAGACGACGCTGGCGCAGATCATGGCGAAGGAACTCGGCGTCAATTTCCGCGCGACGTCGGGTCCGGTCATCGCCAAGGCCGGCGACCTCGCGGCGCTGCTGACCAATCTGGAGGAGAACGATGTTCTCTTCATCGACGAGATCCACCGGCTGAGCCCGGCGGTCGAGGAAATCCTCTACCCGGCGATGGAGGATTTCCAGCTCGACCTGATCATCGGCGAGGGGCCGGCGGCACGCTCGGTGAAGATCGACCTGTCGCGCTTCACGCTCGTCGCGGCGACGACCCGCCTCGGACTGCTGACGAACCCGCTGCGCGACCGGTTCGGCATTCCGGTCCGGCTCAATTTCTATACCGTGGACGAGCTAGAGCTGATCGTGCGGCGCGGCGCGCGCATCATGAACCTGCCGATGAACGACGAGGGGGCGCGGGAGATCGCCCGGCGCGCCCGCGGCACGCCACGCATCGCCGGGCGGCTGCTGAGGCGGGTGCGGGATTTCGCCGAGGTGGCGCGCGCCGAGGAGGTCGACCGCAGGATCGCCGACGAGGCGCTGTCCCGGCTCGAGGTCGACGCGCTCGGGCTCGACGAGCTCGACCGGCGCTACCTGACGATGATCGCGCGCAATTTCGGGGGCGGGCCCGTCGGCATCGAGACGATCGCGGCCGGGCTTTCCGAGCCGCGCGACGCGATCGAGGACATCATCGAGCCGTTTCTGATCCAGCAGGGCTTCATCCAGCGCACGCCCCGCGGACGGCTGCTGACGGCCAACGCCTGGGCCCATCTCGGCATGGATGCGCCACAGGATCTCGCGGCACTGCAGATCGGGCTCTTTCAGGACGATGGCTGAGCGTCGCCGTCCTCCTCTTTCTCCGGCGGCAGTTCGGCCAGCCGGTCGGCAAGGTCGGCGAGTTCCGGAAAGGGCCGGCGCCGGTTCGGGCGGGAGAGAGCCTCGCGCACGGTTGCCGCTTCGGCTTCCACCTCGCGCAGGGACGCGCCCGTCAGCTTCGTCCGTGAAAGCTCCACCAGGTCGTCCGCCTCGCGCGTCAGGGCAAGCACATGCGCGCCTCTCGTGCAGCGCCGCGCCACCATCTCGATCGTATGCAGGAAGTGCACCGCGGCGAGCTTGTCGCCGGCGGCGTATTCGCGGATCGCACCGAGCGACAGGCGCAGATACTCGCCGAATCCGAGGGGCTCGGCGACGATGCGCAGCTTGTTGTCCTCGTCCGTGCGCAGCGGGTCGGGCGTCGGCCGCGAAGCGAGCTCGGCGAGGGCGACCGAGACCCAGTCGATGCAGCCAATCGCCGTATAGGGGTCGTTGACGCCCGGCGACAATGCGCGCGCGGCGATCTCCACCAGTTCGTCGACCATGAAGAGCATGTCGTCGGCCGGGGTCCTGCGGGCGCCGGTGGCGATTGCGCTGCGGATGTCCCGGGCCACCTCGTCGGTCAGCCGCTCCGCCGGCCAGACGTCGCAGATCAGCGTGCCCTCGAAGAGGAAGGAACCCGGCCGGACGTTGAGCCGGATGACGACCGTGTGCCGCCGCGCCGCCGACATCAGCGTCTTCTCGTCGAGAAACTGGATGTAGCCGCGCGTCTTCGATTCGACCTCCCCGTATTCGGCCTTCGCGTCGCGGCGGTCCGCACCGGGGCGAAAGGCGGCCGGCAATTGCCACCAGGCGTCTTCCGCCTGAGTGCGGTTCCCGGCTCCAGTGCCGATGTTTCTCGGATACCGGTCCTCGATGGCCGAGAGGAGGGTCTCGCCGATGTCGCGGATGACGTTGGAGATGTGAATGCGGGTCGGGACGTGGTGGATGAAGAAGATCAGGACGGCGATCGAGCAGAGCGCCAGCGCGATGGCTATGATCAGGGCGAGATGCGGTACGAACCCTTGCGCGGCGGCGCCGCCGGCGCCGGGGCTTTCGTCGGGCGACTGGATGGTCCGCAGGACCATGATGGAGAAGACGAACGTCGCGGTGAAGGTGCCGAGCGTCACCTGGTTGCCGCGGTCGGAGAGGAAATTGGTGAGGAGGCGCGGTCCGTACTGGCCCGAGGCATAGACGACGGCCGCCATCGTCACCGAGAAGACGGTGCCGGCGACCCCGATCATCGAGCCGCCTATCGCCGTCAGGATGGCGCGCGCCCCGTCCGGGTGGCTGGCGGCGACGATGAAGCCGCCCTGCAGCCATTCAGGCCCGAGCCACCGGTCGATCGCCGTCGAAGAATAGGCAAGCAGAATCGCTGCAAGCGCCATGACGGCGGGGACGAACCAGTAGCTGGAGCGCAGTTGCTCCAGCAGCTTGTCGATTTGCGCGCGCAGTGCCATTCCCGATACCTACCCCGATTCCCTCGTGGACAGGAAATCGCAAGCGAGTTCTACGGACGGTCTCCTCGAACAGCGGCCTGCCTCCCGGCATCCAGCCGAGGGACCGGATCCGGGCGGTCGACATCGCGTTGCAGGCTGCGCGGTTCGCGGCTGCCGGCAATTGCCGGCGGCAGCCCGCTTCCTCGCGCAGGATGGCGAGGATCTCGCGCCGGTCGACCAGGAGGTCGGAGATGTTGAAGGTGTGGGGGCGCCCGGGCGCAGGATTGCGAAGCATCAGCTCGACAGCCTGCGCGACGTCGCCTCCGTGGACCTCCGTGCCGCAGCGCGGCTCGACCGCCTTGCCGTCCAGGTAGTCGGCGAATAGCTGCGACCACTTGTGGGTACGGCCGGCTCCCGCCGGTCCGAATACGCCGGTGACCCTGAGGCTGGCGACCTGGAAGCCGGGGGAGGCCATTGCCGCGAGCCGCTTCTCGGCGGCGAGCTTGACTTCGCCGTAGAGCGTATCGGGCCGCGGCACGGTTTCTTCGTCGAGCACGGCACCTGTCGGCTGTGCGCCGTAAACCGCGCGGGACGACAGGAACACGCAGCCTTTCGCGCCTGCCCGCCGCGCGGCTTCGAACAATGCGACGCTGGCGTCGAGATTGAGCCTCCTGAAGCGGTCGGGCGCATCGCCCTCGCCGCCGCGATAGCGGCCCGGAACATGATCGAAGGCGGCGTGGACGAGATGGGTTACGCCGGCGAGCATCGAGGATTCCGGCCCGCCGGGATCCAGCGACATCGGCAGGAACGGCACCGGACGGGAGAACGTGCCGGGGTGCGGCGGCGTCCTACCGGCGACAGCCACGTCGAAGCCGGCCTGCGCGAGATGCTCGACGACGAAGCGCCCAACGAAGCCCGTGCCGCCGGTGACGAGCACGCTCACGGGGCGGGGTTCCGCATGGACGCGATGTCGGGCGCCTCGCCGCGGTAATAGGCGTGCCAGAGGTCGATCAGGGGTTTCAGCCTTTCCGCCTTCGGATGGTTCTTCTCCCAAGGCTTTTCATACTGGTAGTGCAGCACCCCGATCGACTTCCAGTCCCAGAGATCCGGCAGGTTGAACCATACATATTGAAGCATGTTCATCGTGACCGGCAGGCCGTGCCAGTCCGGGAAGAACGTCTGCAGGAAAGTCTGGTCGGTGCGTCGCCAGAAGGCGTCCGGCGCATCGAGGCGCGCGAGCATCGCGGAGAAGGTAGCCTGCGAGGGACGCGCGACGAAAACGCCGGAGTTCAGACGGTGGAAGTCGGCGAGGCTCTCGTAGACATTCGGCGCCGCGGAGAACTCCGGGTAGCCGAAGAGCCGGTCGATGTTCCTCAGCACGACCGCATCGGCGTCGATGAAGACGCACGCCGCGTATTCAGTCAGCTGCCAGAGCCTCAGCTTGCAGAAATTGTCGAGCGGCGTGTGGAAGCCGGGCTTGCGGCCCTTTGTGAAGGGGGCGTCGGCGTGCAGCCGGTCACGGGCGTGGCGCTCGTCGAAGGCCGCCGACGTCGGCAGGAGGTCGGTCGCCACCAGCCTGACGCCGAGGGCGGCAAGCGGCTGCAGATCGGCCTGCGCAAGGGCCGCCGTATGCAATGCGACGATGTCGGCGGCACTGCCGGTCAGCCGGATGGAACGGGCGAGCGCCACCGCCCCCGTCACGTAGTCGCGGTTGGTGACGAGGGTTACGTAGGCAGCGCCTGCCGGCAGCGGCGGCCCGGTGCGTTCGGTGCCCGTCATCGGCTTCAGGACACGGATTTGAGACGCTTGCCTTCCGGATCGCTGTTGATCGTCCTGGCGATCTCCCTGGTCCAGGCCGAGACGGCCGGCACCCGGGAACGGTCGATGCGGTAGGCGTACTTGCGCGCGACATCGACGACTTCGCTCAGGAGGCCCTCCTCGAGCGTGGTCGGCTCGAGCCCCAGGGCGAGGAACTGGTCGTTTCTCACCACCAGGTCGTTCTCGGCCGCCTCCTTGCGCGGATTGGGGAGGTAGGCGACTTTCGCGCCGGTCATCCGGGAGATCATCTCGGCCAGGTCGCGCACGCGGTGCGTCTCGGTCATCTGGTTGAAGATCTTCACCCGTTCTCCGCGCTCCGGCGGGCTTTGCAGGGCCAGCTCGATGCAGCGCACCGAATCCTGGATGTGGATGAAGGCCCGCGTCTGGCCGCCGGTGCCGTGGACGGTCAGCGGATGGCCGATGGCGGCCTGGATCAGGAAGCGGTTGAGCACCGTGCCGTAGTCGCCGTCGTAGTCGAAACGGTTGATGATCTGCTCGTGCAGCCGGGTTTCGGCCGTGTGGGTTCCCCAGACGATCCCCTGGTGCAGGTCGGTGATCCTGACGCCGTCGTTCCTGGCATAGAACTGGAAGACGAGCTGATCGAGGCACTTCGTCATGTGGTAGATCGATCCCGGATTGGCCGGGTAGAGGATCTCCTGCTCGACCGTCGCGCCCGAAAGCGTCTCTATCCCGACCGGCAGGTAGCCTTCGGGGATCGCCGCGCCGACCGTGGAATAGCCGTAGACCCCCATGGTGCCGAGATGGACGAGGTGGGCGTCGAGCTCGAGCTCGACCATGGCGTTCAGAAGGTTATGGGTCGCATTGACGTTGTTGTTGACCGTGTAGTTCTTGTGGCGGTCGGTCTTCATCGAGTAGGGGGCGGCGCGCTGCTCGGCGAAATGAACGATCGCGTCGGGGCGATGCTCCGCGAGCCACGCCTTCAGCAATTCGTAGTCCCTGGCGAGGTCGATGAGGTGGAAACGGATCCGCCTGCCGGTCTCTGCGTGCCAGATGCGCGTGCGCTCCTGGATCGAGTCCATCGGCGTCAGCGACTGGACGCCGAGTTCGGTATCGATCCAGCGCCGCGACAGGTTGTCGAGGATGTGGACCTCGTGGCCGCGTGCGGAGAGATGAAGCGACGTGGGCCAGCCGACGAAGCCGTCGCCACCGAGAACTGCAATCTTCATGCGAATCACACCTCTTGCAATGTCGTGCCGGACTTGGTTATCCCCGAGTTGTGACAGAAATACATGACTCCCGGCCAAAGCCAAATCGCCACACGGCACAATGGCAGGCCGCGACGGCTCTCGAACGGGCGGGAGAGGGACCTTGGCATTTTCGATCGCGGGCGAACTGACGGAAACCGGCCACCGGCTCATCCAGCGCGTCTACTACGAGGACACGGACTTCTCGGGCATCGTCTACCACGCGCGCTACCTGCATTTCCTCGAGCGCGGCCGGACGGACTATCTGCGGTTGCTCGGTGTCGAGCAGGGCAGGCTCGTCGACGTCGCGGACGGCGAGGGGGTGGCCTTCGTCGTGCACAGGATGGAGATCGACTTCAAGGCGCCGGCGCGCATGGACGATCTCCTTGCGATCGACACCGAGACGGAGAAGGCGGGCGGCGCGAAGCTGGCTCTCGCCCAGTCGATCTCGGCGGACAACCGGCTGCTGGTCGCGGCGAAGGTCGTCGTCGCAGTGGTCGACGCGCGGGGACGGGCGCGCCGGCTTCCCGGCGATCTCGCTGCGAAATTTCATGGCTCCGGGGCAGGAAGTGTGGCTTTGCGGTAACGCTCCCTTAACCATAACAGGGGCTTAATGCGGCAGGTCCCTGTGTGTGCAGTGCACGCCATGCTTTGACCAAGATTGATCGTAAGAAGGCTCGGATGAGCGCCGGAAGTCTGGATCGTGACGTGCGCGGCGGTATCTGCAAAAGACCTCTGGCCAGATGACCTGAAGCCGCCCGGCCTGACAATGCCGGGCGTTTGGATTCGAGGGCACTAGGAATGGAACACGTAGCACTGGCGACAACGAGCAACATCACGTTGTGGTCGCTCTTCATGCAAGCCGGCTTCGTCGTCAAGCTGGTGATGCTCGGGCTGCTCTGCGCATCCATCTGGACGTGGGCGATCATCGTCGACAAGTCGGTCGGCTATGCCCGCATTCGTCGACAGTTGAACGGATTCGAGCAGATCTTCTGGTCCGGCCAGTCGCTCGAGGAGCTCTACCGGACGCTCTCCGAACACAAGACGACGGGAATGGGCTCGATCTTCGTGGCTGCCATGCGCGAGTGGAAGAAGTCGTTCGAGCGCGGCGCGCGCTCGCCGATCGGGCTGCAGATGCGCATCGAGAAAGCGATGGACGTGACCCTCGCCCGCGAGGCAGAACGCCTCGAGGCGCGACTCGGATCGCTGGCGACCATCGGATCGTCGGCGCCGTTCATCGGTCTCTTCGGGACCGTCGTCGGCATCATGACGTCGTTCCAGGCCATCGCCGGCTCCAAGTCGACCAACCTCGCCGTCGTGGCGCCGGGCATCGCCGAGGCGCTGCTCGCCACCGCCATCGGCCTTCTCGCGGCCATCCCGGCGGTCATCGCCTACAACAAGTTTTCCGGCGACGTCGGCAAGATCAACCAGCGCATGGAAGGCTTCGCCGACGAATTCGGCGCCATCCTCTCGCGGCAGATCGACGAGAAGCTGCAGCCGGCGCAGCCACGCGCCGCCGCAGAGTGACAAGCGAGCCGAGCCGCAGCAGGAGGTCCTGAGCCGATGGGTATGTCCGCAGGCAACAGCGCAATTCGCGGAAGTTCGCGGGGACGCAGGCGGCATCGGCGCCAGCCGATGTCGGAAATCAACGTCACGCCCTTCGTCGACGTGATCCTGGTCCTTCTGATCATCTTCATGGTTGCCGCGCCGCTGATGACGGTCGGCGTCCCCATCGACCTGCCGGAGGCCCAGGCGAAGGCGCTGAACGCCCAGACGCAACCGATCACGGTCTCCGTCGACAAGGACGGCCAGGTCTTCATCCAGGACACCAAGATACCGCTCGACCAGGTGGTGGCCAAGCTCAAGGCGATCGCCACGACCGGCTACAAGGAGCGCATCTTCGTGCGCGGGGATACCAATGCCGGATACGGCACGGTGGTGAAGGTGATGACGCGCATCGCCAATGCCGGATTCAACAATCTTGGGCTGGTGACCGTCCAGGAGAAGGACAAGGGCTGACCGGACGCAGATGAAGGCAAGCCTCGTCACATCGGCGGTTCTTCATGCAGCCGTCCTCTGCTGGGCGCTGCTCAGCCTGAGCGGCCCGCGCACGCTGGACGTCGCGGACGTCGACGCCCTGCCGGTCGACATCGTGCCGGTGCAGTCGATCACCCAGGTCCAGAAGGGCGAGAAGAAGGCGCCGGCGAAGCACCACGCGGCGCCGAAGCCTACGAGCAGGCCGGACATCGTCAAGAACGCGCAGGAGGCCGGCGACAACAAGGTCGACCTGAAGGGGCCGCCGACGCCGAAGCAGAGCCCGAAGGAAGTCAAGGCCGCCGCGCCGCCGAAGTCCGAGAAGCCGAGCACCAAGATCGACGACAGCCCGGCTCCCAAGCCGAAGACCGAGCAGCAGGCCAAGCAGGAACCGGCGCCCGCGACCGAGGTCGCCGCGCTGCCGCAGCCGAAGCAGCCGGTCGAGCCCAAGCCGACGCCGAAGGAGACTCCGCCGGCCCCGGCCGCCAGCCAGCAGCAGCCGGCGCCGGACGCGAACCAGGCGCAGCAGAGCGACCAGTTCGCCAGCCTGCCGACCGACGGGCCGACGCCCGAGACCCGGCCGCAGCCGCCGCAGGCCCAGACCGCGAAGACCCCGGAACGCAAGATGCCGGACGCTCCCGCGCAGCCGGTCAAGGCCGATACGCAGAAACCCCAGAAGAAGCCCGTCGAGAAGGCGAAGGCGTCGTCGACGAAGAAGACGGACTTCAATGCCGACAGGATCGCGGCCCTGCTCAACCGCGAGGACCCCTCGGGCGGCGGCGCCAAGCGTTCCACGCAGGAAGCCTCGCTGGGCGCCGACCGCACGACCGGGGGCGACAAGCTGACCCAGAGCGAGATGGACGCGCTGAGGGGCCAGATCGAGAAGAACTGGAACGTCATTCCCGGGCTCGCCGACGGACAGGACGTGCGCGTGCAGGTGACGATGCGCCTCGATCCGTCGGGCGCCATCGTCGGCAATCCGCAGGTGACAGCGACGGGCGGCTCGGAAGAGGTGCGGCGGACGCTTCGGGGCAGCGCCCTGAGGGCCGTGCTCATGTCCTCCCCATTCCAGGGGCTGCCGCGCGAGAAGTACAACGCTTGGTCCGAGGTCGTCGTGAACTTCGACCCGAGCCAGCTCTTTTGAGAAAGGCCCTTCGCCTATGAAGCTCACCAGACGACAGTTTGCAGGCAGCATGATGCTGCTTCCGGGGATCGCCTCGCTCGGCGTGTCGCCGGCTCTGGCGCGCGTTCAGATCGACATCAACAAGGGCAACGTCCAGCCGCTGCCGATCGCCATCCCGCAATTCGTTTCGGACGGGCAGATGGGCGCGGACGTCACGGGCGTGATCTCGGACGACCTCAAGCATTCCGGGCTGTTCGCGCCGATCGATCCGAACGCGTTCATCGAGAAAGTATCGAACCCCGACCAGCCGCCGAATTTCGACAACTGGCGCGTGCTCAAGGCGCAGGCGCTGGTGACCGGCCGGGTCAGCAAGGAAGCGGACGGGCGGCTGAGGGCGGAGTTCCGCCTCTGGGACGTCTATGCCGGGCAGCAGATGACCGGGCAGCAGTTCTACACCCAGCCGGAAAACTGGCGGCGCGTGGCGCACATCATCGCCGACGCGATCTACGAGCGCCTGACCGGGGAAAAGGGCTACTTCGACAGCCGTGTCGTCTTCGTTTCCGAGAGCGGGCCGAAGACCGACCGCAAGAAGCAACTCGCGATCATGGACCAGGACGGCGCCAACGTGCGCATGCTGACCGACGGCCGCGACCTGGTGCTGACGCCGAGGTTCTCGCCGAACAGCCAGGAAATCACCTACATGTCCTTCCACGGCAACCAGCCGCGGGTTTACCTGCTCCAGCTTGAGACAGGCAAGCGCGAACTGGTCGGCAACTTCCCCGGCATGACCTTCGCGCCGCGGTTCTCGCCCGACGGGCAACGCGTCATCATGAGCATGGAGGAAGACGGCAACGCCAACATCTTCACCATGGACCTGCGCTCGCGCCAGACCTACCGGCTGACCAGCACGGCGGCCATCGACACCTCGCCGTCCTATTCGCCCAACGGGCGGCAGGTCGTCTTCGAATCCGACCGCGGCGGCTCGCAGCAGCTCTACATCATGGGGTCGGACGGGAGCGGCCAGAAGCGGATCTCCTTCGGTGACGGCGCCTATTCGACGCCGGTCTGGTCGCCGCGCGGCGATCTCATCGCCTTCACCAAGAAATCCGGCAACAGCTTCGCCATCGGCGTCATGCGTACCGACGGGTCGGGCGAGCGGGTGCTGACCAGCGGCTTCCTCAACGAGGGGCCGACATGGGCGCCGAACGGCCGCGTCATCATGTACTTCAAGGAACCGGCCGGGGCGCCGGGGCCGCATCTTTTCTCGGTAGACCTCACGGGCTACAACGAGCAGCAGGTGCCGACCCCGAACTTCGGGTCCGATCCGGCCTGGTCGCCGCTGCTGAGCTAGTCCTTCACGGCGGCGGGGCGTTGCGCGAAGGCCCCGCCGGCCGCCAGTGCAGATTTTGTTAACCGCGTCCGTTTCCTGCGTATTAACCGAGATCGCTTAGCGTTCGGAAACCTTAACATCTTCCAAGGAGATCGGCCATGTTCCGCATGGGAACCATCGCCCGCAGCCCACTCGTCCTGACTTTCGTGATGATGCTTGCCATCACCGGCTGTGCGTCGAAGCGCGGTCTTCCCAACAACGCGTCCGACCTCGGGCTGAACGGGGCCGCCGGCGCCAACGCCGCCACGCCGGGCTCGCAGAAGGACTTCACCCTCAACGTCGGCGACCGCATATTCTTCGACACCGACTCCTCCTCGATCAACGCGGCGGCCCAGGCCACGCTGACGCGCCAGGCGCAGTGGCTGCAGCAGTATCGCAACTATCCCATCACCATCGAGGGTCATACCGACGAGCGCGGCACCCGCGAATACAACCTCGCGCTCGGCGCCCGCCGCGCCAATGCGGCACGCGACTTCCTGATCTCCAAGGGCATCGCCGCGAACCGGATCAAGACAATCTCCTACGGCAAGGAGCGCCCGGTAGCGACCTGCGACGCCGCGCAGTGCTGGTCGCAGAACCGCCGCGCCGTCACGGTGCTCGGCGGCGCCGGAAGCTGACGGTCCGTCGGCAGGTGGAAATGAGTAAGGGGCGGCCTTTTTGTCCGCCCCTTTCGTTCGAGATCACACTTTGGCCGAACTCGGCTTGCTTGTACCGCGTTCGGGAAACATGATCCGTGGCGGCGGGCAACGCCGCTCGTGACGACAGGTGCAGGTGAGAGGCGATGAAGACAATCTTGAAGACGGTCCTGGCGGGATCGGTCGTGATGTGTCTCGTGCCGCAGGGTGCCGGCGCATTCTCGCTGTCGGCCGCTCTCGGCTCGGGCAGCCGGCCGGTGGCGCAGGATTCCGCCGCGCGGGGTGACCAGAAGCCGGTCCTGGTGGCGCAGGCGAACGATCCCGCCGTGCGGGTCGGGCAGCTGGAGGAAGAGGTCCGCAAGCTGACCGGCCAGGTGCAGGACCTGAACTACCAGCTTCTGCAGATGCAGGAGCAGATGCGGCAGATGCAGAAGGACAACGAGTTCCGGTTCCAGCGTCTCGAGGGCGGCACCAGCTCCGCTCCGCAGGGCGGCGACGGCGGCAACGGCGACAGTGGCCGCAGCCGGAACATGACGCCGCCCGCTTCGAGCGGGTCCGCCTCTTCGCAGGGCCTGCCCGGCGTAGGAGACGGCGCGACCGCGTCGACCGCGCCGGCGGCCAAGGGCAGCGGATCGCCGCCGCAGACGCTCGGAACGATGACGCTCGACCAGAGCGGCAAGCCTGTCGGTCTCTCCATGGGAACGCCGGGTTCCAACGCAAGCGGCCCGGACGAGGCCTCGTTGCCCGCCGGCGGATCGCCGGACGACATCTACCGATCGGCCTACAACCAGGTGCTCAACGGCAACTACAAGGCGGCCGCGAGCGGTTTCCGGGACTATCTCGACATCTATCCCGACGGCCCGAAGGCAGCCGACGCGACGTTCTGGATGGGCGAGAGCGAGTTTTCGCTCGGCCAGTTCGACAGGGCGGCCAAGACCTTTCTCGACGCACACCAGAAGTACCCGAAGGCCGAAAAAGCGCCCGAAACGCTGCTGAAGCTCGGCATGGCACTGGCGGCGCTGAACAACCAGGATACTGCCTGCGCAACCTATCGCGAGGTGCTGAAGCGCTATCCGCGCGCCTCGCCGTCGGTGCGCCAGAAGGTCGCGAGCGAGGAAAAGCGCACCGGTTGCTGATGGCCGACGGGGCGAACGAGGGCGGACCCCTCGGGACCGCCCGCGAATTCCTCCGTTCGCTCGACCGGCCGGGGCCGCTCGTGGTCGCGGTTTCGGGCGGCGGCGATTCCATGGCGCTGCTGAGCGCCTGCCACCAGGTCGCGCGCGACGGAACGATCCCGGGGCGAAGGCTGATCGCCGCGACGGTCGATCATGGCCTTCGGGCCGGCTCGGACCGGGAAGCGCGCGAGGTCGGTTCCTTCTGCGCCGCGCTCGGCGTGCAGCATGAAATCCTGACATGGACCGGGGAGAAGCCCGCGACGGGCATGCAGGCCGCCGCTCGGCTGGCGCGCTATCGGCTTCTCGCCGGGCTCTGCGCCCGTGCCGGAGCTATCGGCGTGGCGACGGCGCATACCCGCGACGACCAGGCGGAGACGGTGGCGATGCGGGCGGAACGGCAGGCCGGCGACGGGCACGCGCGCGGCCTCGCGGGCATGGCCTCCGCGACGCTTTTCGACGCCTCGTGCTGGATCCTGCGTCCGTTCCTCAGCCTCGGGCGCGACGAGCTCCGGCAGTGGCTGTGCGAGCGCCGGGTGGGCTGGATCGAAGATCCCAGCAACGAGGACGAGCGGTTCGAGCGCGTAAGGGTTCGCAGGAGCGGCCAGGCCGCGGCCCTGCCGGCGGCGGCGGAAGACCGGCGGGCGTCGCGCCGGCGCACCGGCGAGGCAGTCGCCTCCGCTATCGAGGCGCGCGGGCGCGTCGACGCCGGCTTTCTCGCCTCGCTCGACCTTGCCGGGCAGGGGGGCATGGAGAGCGCCGTCCACGACGCGGCCGCGCTGCTCCTGTCGATTGCCGGCGGACGGCCGTACCTGCCCGGGCGGGAGACGCGGCGCCGGCTGGCGGACTTCCTTGCGGCGGGGACGGCCGGACGCTTCAGCGCGGCACGCGCGATCGCCGAGATCCGCGACGGGCGCGTGCATTTCTACAGGGAGCGCCGGAACCTGCCCTTCCTGCACCTGGCGCCCGGCGAAAGCGGGCTCTACGACGGCCGGTACCGCGTCACGGCGACGGGCGGCTCCGCCGTCGGGCTCGCCGCTGCCGGGGGCAAGGCTGTCGCCGCGCTCCGGAACCTTCCTGAGCTCTCGGGAATTCCACCGGGTGTCGCCGGGCGCGCGCTCGCGGCCGAACCGGTCTTCCGGCACGCCGGTCGCGAGCACTTCGCCTGGCAGGCGGACGCATCCGATCTTCGGGTCGTGCGTCATTTAGCCCTGTTCGACGTGTTTTTGCCGCTGTTCGACTACATAGTGGCCAACCGATGCGGAGCGTTGTACGGACGGGCCGCGTATCCGCCACCGCCCTCAGGGGCCCTGACGGCGTAAATTCGAGCTGGCCGGCCGGTTCTCCTTGGCAATGCGGCCGGCGAAACCTATGTTAGACAGCAAAGTGGTGCCGGTTGTGACTTTCCGGCAGCCTGCAGGTTTCCGGGGAGTTTTATGAACCCTAACTTTCGCAATTTCGCCCTCTGGGCAATCATAGCCCTGCTGCTCATAGCGCTGTTCAACATGTTCCAGCAGCCGAGCCAGCATTCGAGCGGAAACAACATCGCCTATTCGCAATTCCTGAAGGACGTCGACAACGGCCGCGTCACCCAGGTGACGATCACGGGCAACCAGATTGCCGGCAGCTATGCGGAGAACGGCGGCTCCTTCCACACGTATTCTCCGGGTGACCAGGATCTCGTCAGCCGGCTCGAGAACAAGAACGTCAAGATCACCGCCCGGCCTCCTTCCGACGGATCCAACACGCTCTTCGGCTATCTGATCTCGTGGCTGCCGATCCTGCTGATCCTCGGCGTGTGGATATTCTTCATGCGCCAGATGCAGGGCGGCTCGCGCGGCGCAATGGGCTTCGGCAAGTCGAAGGCCAAGCTTCTGACGGAAGCTCACGGGCGCGTGACCTTCGACGATGTCGCGGGTGTCGACGAGGCGAAGGAAGACCTCGAGGAGATCGTCGAGTTCCTGCGGGACCCGCAGAAGTTCCAGCGGCTCGGCGGGCGGATTCCGCGCGGCGTCCTGCTCGTCGGTCCGCCCGGCACCGGCAAGACGCTGCTCGCGCGGTCCGTCGCCGGCGAGGCGAACGTGCCGTTCTTCACGATCTCGGGCTCCGACTTCGTCGAGATGTTCGTGGGCGTGGGCGCGTCCCGCGTGCGCGACATGTTCGAGCAGGCGAAGAAGAACGCACCCTGCATCATCTTCATCGACGAAATCGACGCGGTCGGCCGCCATCGCGGCGCCGGCCTCGGCGGCGGCAACGACGAGCGCGAGCAGACCCTCAACCAGCTGCTCGTCGAGATGGACGGCTTCGAGGCGAACGAGGGTATCATCCTCATCGCCGCGACCAACCGGCCCGACGTGCTCGACCCGGCCCTTCTTCGCCCGGGGCGCTTCGATCGCCAGGTCGTCGTTCCGAACCCGGACATCACCGGCCGCGAGAAGATCCTCAAGGTCCACGTGCGCAACGTTCCGCTCGCGCCGAACGTCGACCTCAAGATCCTTGCGCGCGGCACGCCCGGCTTTTCCGGCGCCGACCTGATGAACCTCGTCAACGAGGCGGCGCTGATGGCTGCACGGCGCAACAAGCGCCTCGTCACCATGCTCGAGTTCGAGGACGCCAAGGACAAGGTCATGATGGGCGCCGAGCGGCGCTCGACCGCCATGACGCAGGAAGAAAAGAAGCTGACCGCCTACCATGAGGCGGGTCACGCCATCGTCGCGATCAACGTTCCGATCGCCGATCCGGTGCACAAGGCGACCATCATACCGCGCGGCCGCGCCCTGGGCATGGTCATGCAGCTGCCCGAAGGCGACCGCTACTCGATGAGCTTCAAGTGGATGGTCTCGCGCCTTGCCATCATGATGGGCGGCAGGGTCGCCGAGGAACTGACCTTCGGCAAGGAGAACATAACCTCCGGTGCCGCATCCGACATCGAGCAGGCGACCAAGCTCGCGCGCGCCATGGTGACGCAATGGGGCTTTTCCGACGAGCTCGGCCAGGTCTCGTACGGAGAGAACCAGCAGGAGGTCTTCCTCGGCCACCAGGTGGCCCAGCAGAAGAACGTCTCCGAGTCGACCGCCCAGAAGATCGATGGCGAAATCCGCCGGCTGGTCGACGAGGCCTATGCCAAGGCGCGGGAGATACTGACCGAGAAGAACAAGGACTTCGTGGCGCTTGCCGAGGGGCTGCTCGAATACGAGACCCTTTCCGGTGACGAGATCCGGGCGCTGCTCAGGGGCGAGAAGCCGGCGCGCGACCTGGGCGACGACACGCCGCCCAGCCGCGGTTCGGCCGTGCCGAAGGCCGGTGCCAAGAAGGGCGGCGAGGCCGGCAAGAAGGGCGACGAGCCCGACGCCGGGCTCGAGCCGCAGCCCCAATAGGGGGCGGAGCATTTACCCTTTGCCCTGTTTGCTGTGGACAAGGCCGCATTTCGCGGCCTTTTCTGCGCATGAAACTGGCTGTTACAAACTCTGATCGCATACTGGGTACGCTCGGCTTGCCGTATCTGCCATAGATGAGCAACCCAACCTAGCGGGGATCGACATGAAGCGGCGCTATTTCGGAACGGACGGAATCCGCGGACAATCGAACATTGCTCCCATGACGCCCGATCTCGCCATGCGGGTCGGCATAGCGGTCGGGACGATCTTCCGGCGCGGCAACCACCGGCACCGGGTCGTGATCGGCAAGGACACGCGGCTGTCTGGCTACATGCTGGAGAACGCGCTGGTCGCGGGCTTCACCGCGGCGGGAGTCGACGCCTTCGTGCTCGGGCCGATGCCGACGCCTGCGGTCGCCATGCTGACGCGTTCCCTGCGGGCCGACATCGGGGTGATGATCTCGGCGTCGCACAATCCCTTCCAGGACAACGGCATCAAGCTTTTCGGCCCCGACGGCTTCAAGCTGTCGGACGACATGGAGGGCCAGATCGAGGACCTGATGGACCAGGACCTGCCCTCGCAGCTGGTCGCCTCGGAGGAGATCGGCAGGGCGACACGCATCGACGGCGTGCAGGACCGCTACATCGAGTTCGCAAAGCGAACCATGCCGAAGGATCTCTCGCTGAACGGGCTCAGGGTCGTGGTCGACACCGCCAACGGTGCCGCCTACAGGGTGGCGCCGAAGGTGCTCTGGGAACTCGGCGCGGAAGTGGTGGCGATCGGCAACGAGCCGAACGGCGTCAACATCAACCTCAATTGCGGGTCGATGCACCCGGCGGCGCTCTCCCGGAAGGTCCACGAGGTTCGCGCCGACATCGGAATCGCGCTCGACGGGGACGCGGACCGGGTGGTCATCGTCGACGAGAACGGTGCGGAGGTCGACGGGGACCAGCTCATGGCCGTGATCGCGGAGTCCTGGGCGGGCGACCAGATGCTCCGGGGCGGCGGGATCGTCGCGACCGTCATGTCGAACCTCGGCCTCGAGCGTTTCCTGGACGGCATCGGCCTGAAGCTCGAGCGTACGCGCGTGGGAGACCGTTACGTGGTGGAGCATATGCGCACCCACGACTTCAACGTGGGCGGCGAGCAGTCGGGGCACATCGTGCTTTCCGATTTCGCCACGACGGGCGACGGGCTCGTGGCGGCGCTGCAGGTCCTCGCCTGCGTCAAGCGGATGGGGCGTCCCGTCAGCGAGGTCTGCCACCGGTTCGATCCGGTGCCGCAGATCCTGCGCAATGTGCGCATCAAGTCGGAGAAGCCGCTCGAGGACAAGCAGGTCCGCTCCGCGATCGCCGACGCCGAGAGCGAGCTGGCGAATTCCGGGCGGCTCGTTATCCGTCCTTCCGGAACGGAGCCGCTCATCCGCGTCATGGCGGAAGGCGACGACCGCGTGCAGATCGAGCGCATCGTCGACGGCCTCGTCAACGTGATCGGCGGCAAGCGCACGGCTGCCTGAATACCCTCCCTCTGCCCATGGAGATCGGCACCCCTGTCCGGGCGGCGGGCCGCCCGTGCGGGGAAACGCCGCTGCAGAACCCGACATTCCGGCGGACGCGACGCCCCGGCCTCTGTGCCGGGCGCTTCGGCAATTCTCCGAAACAAGGTAAACCGGCGTGGTTAAGCCGTTTTTAATGTTTCGGCGCGATGCTTCGTCTTGAAACAAGACTTCTCTTCGTCCGGTGCGGCCGGTGTACAGCGTTTCAAGGGGTTGAACATGAAAGCTTTTCTTATTGCATTCGGCATCGGCCTTCTCGCGGCCGGCGGCGCCTCCGCAGCCGATCTCTACGTTCCGCAGCCGGCGCCGCAGCCCTACGAGCAGCCGGCGCCGGTGCAGGCGAGCGGGTGGTACCTGCGCGGCGACGTCGGCTATTCGTTCGCCGACATGCGCGGGGCCTACTATTTCCCCGGCGGCGGCTACAAGGAATACGACACGACGGACCTGAAGAACTTCTGGACGCTCGGGCTCGGCGCGGGCTACCAGGTTACGAAGCACTTCCGCGTCGACTTCACCGGCGACTACGGCTTCAAGTCCGACTTTCACGGCACGACTTCGACGACGGGCTGCGGAGGCACCCCCTGCGGCTCCGACGACCATGGCTCGGTCAAGCTCATGAGCCTGCTGGCGAACGCCTATGTCGACCTCGGCACCTGGCATGGCGTCACGCCCTATGTCGGCGCCGGAATTGGCGGCACCCACGTCGACTGGGGACACTTCACCAGCGATGCGCTGGGCGGCTGCGCGGGTTGCGGCGGGCCATACGAGGGCAAGTCCGACTGGCGCTTCACCTACGCCGTCATGGCCGGCGCCTCGGTCGACCTCACCTGCAACCTCAAGTTCGACGCCAGCTATCGCTACCGTCACATCAACGGTGGCGGCATGACCCAGGACTTCCCGGGCAACAATGCCGGCCGCGGCTTCGACAAGGGCTTCAACGTCCAGGACGTCCGGGGTGGCCTGCGCTATACCTTCGGCGGCTGCCCGACCCCGCAATACGCCTCCTACGAGCCGGCTCCGGTCTACAAGTAACCGCGACCGCTCCAGACCGAAAGAAAGGGCCACCCGGCGCGATCCGGGTGGCCCTTTTGCTTGCCTGCGGGGCGACCGGACACGGCTGACCGTTTGCCGGTCCGTCGATCCGCAACGGTTAACAGACATGCTTAACCGCCACTTAACTCTTCCCTGCACATAGTAACGAACGATCAGGGCGCGCGTCGGGTGGACCGCGTCGCAAGGAGAGGGGTTGGGCCCATGTCGAAATTACTGAAGGCATCGAGCATCGTGGCGGCCGTATTCGCGGCCGGGCTCGCATCGGCGAACGCCGCCGATCTCGACCGGGCGCTGCTCGCGGCGCCGCAGCTGCCGGTTACCAAGCCCGTCGAGGTGGGAACCGGCTGGTACCTGCGCGGCGACCTCGGCTATTCCATCAGCACGAGCAGCGGCGGGCCGTCGATGCTGCTCTACAACGGAATGGGCACCTACGGCTCGACGCAGCTGAACAGCGACGCGATCAGTTCGGACTGGTCCGGTTCGGCCGGCTTCGGATACCACTTCAATGACTGGTTGCGTACCGACCTGACGGTCGAATACACCAAGGGTGCCTTCGACCAGATCTATGGCGGCGCCTGCTCGGCCCAGAACCCTGTCGGCAACTGCGCGCTGAACCAGGATTTCAAGGGCTGGGGCTTCATGGCCAACGGCTACGTCGACCTCGGCACCTATGCCGGCATCACCCCCTATGTCGGTGCGGGCGCCGGCATGATGAGCGTCAACTGGGACACTCTCAGCCTCCAGTGCGTCAACTCCCCGGCATGCGCCGCCACGGGAACGAGCCGCGGCGAGCACGACTGGCGCTTCGCATACCAGCTCTCGGCCGGCCTCGCCTACGCCATCACGAAGAACCTGAAGCTCGATGTCGGCTATCGCTATTTCGACGTCGCCGGCGGCAAGATGTTCGACTTCAACGGCGGCGACCAGGCTCTCGGGGCGACCGGCGTGCAGGGCAGGGACCACGGCTTCAGCAAGAGCGAGATCCGCGCCGGCCTGCGCTACGACATCTGGTAGAACCCGGCGTCGGTGCCTGACTTCGGAAAGGGCGGCCCTCGGGCCGCCCTTTCCGTTCGTGCGCCGTCCGACGGAGAGGCCACCGCGGACTGCCGGGACCATGCCTGCGCCATGCCGGCCGCGTCGCGGACGAAGAACTTTTCGTCGCAACCGGCAAACGCCGCTTGAAGTGCGACCCGCTTTGAAGTATTTCCCGCGGCGGGACACCCCTCCCCAACGAGGGGCTTCTATCTGAAAGGATAGCATTCATGACGAGCATATCCATGCCGGACGTGCGTCCGGCCGACCCCCGTTTTTCTTCAGGCCCCTGTGCGAAGCGTCCCGGCTGGACGCCCGAAGCGCTTGCCGATGCGGCTCTCGGCCGCTCGCATCGCGCCCGGATCGGCAAGGCCAAGCTGAAGCAAGCCATCGACCTCACGCGCGAAGTGCTGCAGGTGCCGGCGGACTACCGGATCGGCATCGTGCCCGCCTCCGACACCGGCGCCGTGGAAATGGCCCTCTGGTCGCTTCTCGGCGAGCGCGGGGTCGACATGCTGGCGTGGGAGAGCTTCGGCGCAGGCTGGGTGACGGACGTCGTCAAGCAGCTGAAGCTCGCCGACGCCCGCACGATCACGGCCGACTACGGCAAGCTGCCCGACCTTTCCACGGTGGACTTCGACCGCGACGTGGTCTTCACCTGGAACGGCACGACCTCGGGCGTGCGCGTTCCCGACGCCGATTTCATCCCCGCCGACCGCAAGGGCCTGACGATCTGCGACGC
The DNA here is from genome assembly GCA_963760965.1 of uncultured Alphaproteobacteria bacterium. Classification (GTDB taxonomy): domain Bacteria; phylum Pseudomonadota; class Alphaproteobacteria; order Rhizobiales; family Rhizobiaceae; genus Pararhizobium_B. Next base: position 206,438 of record CAVXEW010000007.1, on the reverse strand, counting down.
GACCTCGGCCGCTTTCGCCCAGCGCCTCGACTTCTCCAAGCTCGACGTCGTCACCTTCTCCTGGCAGAAGGTGCTGGGCGGCGAGGGTGGCCATGGCGTGCTGATCCTCGGCCCGCGCGCCGTGGAGCGGCTGGAGACCTACACGCCGGCCTGGCCGCTGCCGAAGATTTTCCGCATGACCAAGGGCGGAAAGCTGATCGAGGGCATCTTCGCCGGACGAAACGATCAACACGCCGTCGATGCTGTGCGTCGAGGACTATCTCGACGCGCTGAAATGGGCGAAGGGGCTCGGCGGGCTCGACGCGCTGGTCGCGCGGGCGGACGCGAACGCGGCCGCCGTCGCAGGCCTTCGTCGGAAAGACCCCGTGGATCGCCAATCTCGCCGAAGACCCGGCAACCCGCTCCAACACCTCGATGTGCCTGAAGATCGTCGATCCCGACATCGCTGCGCTCGACGAGAAGGAGCAGGCGGCCTTCGCGAAGGGAATCGTCTCCCTGCTGGATGAAAAGGGCGTCGCCTACGACATCGGCGCCTATCGCGACGCGCCTTCGGGCCTGCGCATCTGGGCCGGCGCGACGGTCGAGACGTCCGACCTCGAGGCGCTGATGCCGTGGCTCGAATGGGCCTTTCGGACGAAGAAGGCCGAGCTTCTCAAGAAGGCAGCCTGAGCAGCTCCTGCCAGTTACGCGCGTGCCGCCCTCCGGCGGCGCGGACCCGCCGAGTTTCCGATCATTCAGCGCGTTTTCCGGCGCATCTCTCATGGAGGCCTCAATGGCACCTCGCGTACTCGTATCCGACAAGCTGTCGGAAACCGCCGTCCAGATCTTCCGCGACCGCGGCGTCGAAGTCGATTTCCAGCCGGATGTCGGCAAGGACAAGGAAAAGCTCCTCGAGCTCATCCGCGACTATGACGGCCTGGCGATCCGCTCGGCCACCAAGGTGACGGAGAAGATCATCGAGGCGGCACGCAACCTCAAGGTCGTCGGCCGCGCCGGCATCGGCGTCGACAATGTCGACATCCCGGCCGCCTCGCGGCGCGGCATCATCGTCATGAACACGCCGTTCGGCAATTCGATCACGACCGCCGAGCACGCCATCGCGCTGATCTTCGCCGTCGCCCGGCAGCTTCCCCAGGCCGACGCCTCGACCCAGGCCGGCAAGTGGGAGAAGTCGAAGTTCATGGGCGTCGAGATCACCGGCAAGGTGCTCGGCGTCATCGGCTGCGGCAACATCGGCTCGGTCGTGGCCGCGCGCGGCATCGGCCTGAAGATGCGCGTCATCGCCTACGACCCGTTCCTGTCGGAGGAGCGCGCCGAGGAACTCGGCGTCGAGAAGGTCGAGCTCGACGACCTGCTCGCGCGCTCCGACTTCATCACGCTGCACGTGCCGATGACCGACAAGACGCGCGGCATCATCGACGCCAAGGCGCTCGCCAAGACCAGGAAGGGCGTTCGGATCGTCAACTGCGCCCGCGGCGGGCTGGTCGTCGAGGAGGATCTCGCCGAGGCGATCCGGTCCGGCCATGTCGCCGGCGCCGGCTTCGACGTATTCGAGACGGAGCCTGCCACGGAGAGCCCGCTCTTCGGCCTGCCGAACGTCGTCTGCACGCCGCATCTCGGCGCCTCGACCACGGAGGCGCAGGAAAACGTCGCGCTGCAGGTGGCCGAGCAGATGTCGGACTACCTGCTGAAGGGTGCGGTCACCAACGCCATCAACATGCCGTCCATCTCGGCGGAGGAAGCGCCGCGGCTGAAGCCCTTCATCAAGCTCGCCGACATACTCGGCGCCTTCGTCGGCCAGGTGACGGAGACGCCGATCAAGGAGATCGAGATCCTCTACGACGGCTCGACCGCCGAGATGAACACGCGGGCGCTGACGAGCGCCGCGCTCGCCGGCCTCATCCGGCCGCAGGTCGCCGACGTCAACATGGTGTCGGCGCCGATCATGGTGAAGGAAAAGGGGATCATCCTGTCGGAGGTCAAGCGCGACAAGTCCGGCGTCTTCGACGGCTACATCCGGCTGACGGTCAAGACCGAGGACATGACCCGTTCCGTCGCCGGTACTGTGTTCTCCGACGGCAAGCCGCGCTTCATCCAGATCAAGGGCATCAACATGGACGCCGAGGTCGGCCGGCACATGGTCTACACGACCAACCACGACGTCCCCGGCATCATCGGCAAGCTCGGCACGACCTTCGGCCAGGCGGGCGTCAACATCGCCAACTTCTCCCTCGGCCGCGACAGGCCGGGCGGCGATGCGATCGCACTGCTCTACGTGGACGGGCCGGTCGACCGGGACGTGCTCGGCAAGCTGACCGCCAACAACGAGTTCCAGTCGGCGAAGCCGCTGGTCTTCAACATCGACTGACGGGACAAGAGAATCCAGCGCAGCCGCTTTCCTTGGAATGCGGCTGCGCAGAAAGCCTCCGGGAAGGAATGCCGTTGCAATCCCCGCCGGCGATTTCGCTGTAGGATCCGGGCGTTCTGCCAGGAGGCCTGCAAGATGAATCTCATTCCCCTCATCGATCTCTTCGGCGAGGCCGGCGCTGCGATCTTCGGCGGCGCAGTCCTCGGGCTCGTTTTCGGCTTTGCCGCCCAGCGGAGTGCCTTCTGCACCCGCTCGGCCGTGCTCGACATCACGCAAGGTCGCGATCTCCGGGCGCTCGCCACGTGGGCGACGGGCTTCGCCGTGGCGGTGCTGGGCGTGCAATGGCTCCTCACCGCCGGCATCATCGAAGTGACCGACACGCGCTTTTTCGGGACGCCGCAGAGCCTTTCGGGCGCCATCATCGGCGGGCTGGTCTTCGGCGCCGGCATGATCCTCGCCCGAGGCTGCGTGTCGCGCCTCGTCGTGCTCGGCGCCTCCGGCAACCTCCGGGCGGTCTTCTCCGTCCTCGTCGTCGCGGCTGCCGGGCTTGCGACCTATGACGGCGTGCTCGTCCCGCTGCGCAATTCCGCGAGCGCCCTCTGGAGTTCTGCGCAGATCGGCGGCAACGACCTGCTGGCTCACCTGGAACTCGGGCAGGCTCCCGGCCTCCTGATCGGGTTCGGTCTCGCAGTCGTCGCCGCCGTTCTCGCCGTGGTTTCGCGCAGCTCGGTATGGCGGCTCATCGGCGGGGCGCTGGTCGGCGGGACGATCGTCGGCGGCTGGTATTTCACCTACTGTCTCTCGCAGCAGGTCTTCGATCCGATCCAGGCCGAGAGCCTGTCGTTCATCCGTCCGCTGGCGACGACAGGCGAGATCGCACTCTCGCAGGCGACCGCCGGCCTCGACCAGGGCCTGCTCGCCGGTACCGTCGTCGGCGCGCTGCTCGCCGCCATCCTCTTCCGCGATTTCCGGTTGGCGACCTTCTCCGATCCGGAGGCGCCCTCGATCCTGCGCTACGCCGCCGGCTCGGCGATGATGGGCTTCGGAGGAATACTGGCGGTCGGCTGCACGATCGGTGCAGGCTTCACCGGCGGATCGGTTCTCGCGATCACCTCGCTGGCCGGGCTTCTGTCGATGGCGGCCGGTGCGGCGGTCACCGACCGCGTCCTTGCCGCGCGTCCTTTCCCCGCGATCGTGCCGGCGGAATAGTAGCCGGCGGGCCGCGGGGCTATTGCCGGGCGGCGCGCCTGCGGCGCTCCGCCAGCATTATGCCGCCCATGACCATCACGAGCGCGACCGCCTGGTAGAAGTGAAACGCTTCGCCGAGCAGGGCGATGGACATCATGCTGCCGAAGATGGGCACGAGGTTCACGAACAGGCCGGCGCGGTTGCTGCCGATGATCTCGTTGCCGGCAATGAAGGTCGCCTGGGCTATGAGGCCCGGGCCGATCGAGGTGAAGACGCCGATCGCCGCGCCGCGCGCGTCAGGAAGGATGAGCTGGCCGTCGAACGCTTCCCAGAACGTGAAGGGCAGCGAGGTCACGAAGGCGGCCGCGGAAAGCGCGATCATGAAGCTCAGCCAGTGCATGGCCGGCTTCCATCTCAGCGCCGCGGTATAGCTGCCGTAGAACAGGATCGCGAGCAGCATGAGCGCGTCGCCCCTGTTGAAATGCAGCGCGACGAAGGTCTCGAGGCTGCCGTTCGATACGGTAAGCAGCACGCCCGCCAGCGTCAGGGCGAAGCCCGCGGCCTGGCCTCCGGTGATCCTGATGCGGAAGAGCAGGAAATTGACGCAGAAGATCACCAGCGGCATGCCTGCCTGGATGATGACGATGTTGAGCGCGGTCGTGTATTTTTCGGCGGTATAGAAGGTCGCGTTGAAGAACGCGAAGCCGATGGCGCCATAGGCGAACAGCAGGGGAAAATGGCGAAGGACGGTCTGCCTGTCGCGAACCAGTTGGCGGTGGCCGATGGCCAGCGCCGCGAGGAATGCCAGGCCCCAGCGCGTGCTGGTGAGGAGGAAGGGGCTGATGTGGCCGACGGCGAGCTTTCCGGCGACGGCATTGGAGCCCCAGAACAGCATCGTGACGAGGAGAAGGAGGTAGGCGCGGGATTGCAAGGAGGGCTTCCGTCGGGAGAGGGCAGGTCGCCGCCGGGCGCGGCAGGGGGTTCCCCTTTTCTAGTGCGTTGCGACCGCGTGTCACGAAAAAACTTGCCGGATTGCGGCCCGCCGCGGCGCAGGTGCCGGGTCGCGCGGCCGGCGCGGGCGGCCATTTCCTCCGGCCTGCAAAATACGGTCGCAATCTCCTCCTAGTGGTCTGGCCCAAACAGACGGTATCCGTACGTCGGGAAAAGTGAGCCCACAAGCTATTGATCCGGTGGGGCGATTTTTCCCGTCAGATGGTACCATCTGTCGGGATCGCACCACGAGGGTCGATTTCCGTTCGTGAACTCACTATAGATGCGCGGGTTTGAAATCGCGCGGGCCCCGCTGCCCGCCAAGTGTCAAGGGGTTCAAATGACGAATGTCGTGGTCGTCGGCTCGCAATGGGGCGACGAAGGCAAGGGCAAGATCGTCGACTGGCTGTCGGAGCGCGCGGACGTCGTCGTGCGCTTCCAGGGCGGGCACAACGCCGGCCATACGCTCGTCATCGACGGCGTCAGCTACAAGCTGTCGCTGCTGCCGTCGGGCGTCGTGCGCAAGGGCAAGCTTTCGGTGATCGGCAACGGCGTGGTCGTCGATCCGCATGCGCTCGTCGCGGAAATCGACCGGCTGGCGGACCAGGGTGTCTCGGTAACGCCGGAGACGCTGAGGGTCGCCGACAACGCGACGCTGATCCTGTCGCTGCACAGGGAGCTCGACGGCATCCGCGAAGACGCCGCGTCGAACAGCGGAACGAAGATCGGCACGACGCGCCGCGGCATCGGTCCCGCCTACGAGGACAAGGTCGGCCGGCGGGCGATCCGGCTCATGGATCTCGACAACATGGAAACGCTTCCGGCCAAGATCGACCGGTTGCTGACGCATCACAACGCCCTCCGGCGCGGTCTCGGCGAGGCCGAGGTCAGCCACGCCGCCCTCATGGAGGAGCTTTCCTCGGTGGCAGAGCGCGTGCTGCCGTTCCGCGAATCCGTCTGGAGCCTGCTCGACCGGCAACGCCGCCGCGGTGCCCGCATCCTCTTCGAGGGCGCGCAGGGAACGATGCTCGACATCGACCACGGCACCTATCCCTTCGTGACCTCGTCGAACACGGTCGCCGGCCAGGCTGCGGCCGGGTCGGGCATGGGCCCCGGCTCGCTCGGCTACGTCCTCGGCATCACCAAGGCCTATACGACGCGCGTCGGCGAGGGCCCTTTCCCGACGGAGCTGACCGACGAGGTCGGGCAGTTCCTCGGCGAGAAGGGCCGGGAATTCGGCACCGTCACCGGGCGGCAGCGGCGTTGCGGCTGGTTCGACGCGGTCCTCGTGCGGCAGGCCGTGGCGACGAACGGAATTACCGGCATCGCGCTGACGAAGCTCGACGTCCTGGACGGTCTCGACGAACTCAGGATTTGCACCGGATACCGCCTCGACGGGGTGGAGCTGGAGCGGCTTCCGGCCGCGCAGGCGCAGCAGGCGCGCGTGGAGCCGATCTACGTCACGCTCGAGGGCTGGAAGGGCTCGACTGTCGGCGCACGAAGCTGGGCGGACCTGCCGGCCCAGGCGGTGAAATACGTGCGCTACATCGAGGAACTGATCGGCGCTCCCGTAGCGCTTCTTTCGACCAGCCCGGAGCGCGAGGACACCATACTTGTGACCGATCCCTTTGAAGATTAACTTGCTGTAGGGGATTCGCGCGTCGCAGTGGGACATCGCAAAAAGAAACAGAGCGCATAGATGGCGGATTTTGTTGCAGTGATCCGGCGGGCCGTCGATGGCCTGGCGGACAATACTCCGGAGAATCGCGAGAGGGTCTACGCGAAGGCTCGCGGGGCGGTCCGCCGTCAGCTCGAGAACATGTCGCCGCGCCCTTCCGACGACGTTTTCCAGAAGCAGCTCGACAGGCTCGAAACCGCCATCGGCGAGGTGGAACTCGAGCACACCGAGGCGCTGCCGGCCGTGGAAGACACGGTCGCCGAACCCGTCGACGAGCCTGTCGCCGAACCCGTCGAAGATTATGCGGACGAGGCACTGCCCTATGCGCAGGCCGGGCCGTCCGAAGACGTCGGGCAGGACGATGAGCCGGAGCCGGACATGCCGAAGTCCCGGCTATTCGTCGCGCCGGCGGCCCAGGAGCGTGTCCATATCCCTGAACATGTCGGAGGGGAGCGAGAACCGTTCGGGCAGGAGGACGAAGGCCCGGAACCTGCCTCGGGCGCGCTGGCGCACGAACCGGAGGCGGATGCCCGGTCGCCATTCAGCGACGAGCCGCTTATCGGCGATGCCCATGACGAGGCCTTCGGTCTCGGCACTGCCGCGGGCGCCAGCCGCCGCAAGCGCCGGAGTCGTGGTCGCCGGATCGCCGTGGCCGCCGTGCTCGTCCTCGTCGTGGCAGGCGCGGCCTACGGCCTCTGGGACAACCGGAAGTCGGTTCTGCCGATGATCGCAAGCCTGTCTTCGTCCGCGCCTGAAAAGACCGCTTCGAAGGCGTCGGCGCCGGCCGAGGCGGACAAGGACAAGCCAATGAAAGAGGCGGAGAAGCAGCCCCAGACGGCCGCTCCCCTGCCGGCCGACCAGGCGGCGGGCAAGGGCCCCGGTTCGGCGGAGAAGGCGGGCTCCGACCTGCCTCCGGGCGGCAAGTACACGCAGCGACTGATGCCGGACGGAACCGAGACGAATCCCGGGCCCGCGAAGGCGGGCGACCAGGCGCCGGGCGAGGGCCGTTCCGTGAGCGCGCAGACCGCCGAGGCCTCGGCGGCGCCGGCGCAGGGCGGGCAGCAGCCGGGCTCGGAAAATGCGTCTTCCGGCGGCAACGGCGAAGCCCAGCAACCGGCCGAGATTTCGCAGAAGATGTATCTCTACGAAGAGCGCTACAAGGACCAGGCGCCGGCAGCGGTGACCGGATCGGTGGTCTGGAGTCTGGCGAAGGACACTTCCGACGCGTCGCCCTCGAAGATGCCGGTCATCCACGGAGAGATCTCGGTCCCCGAAAAGGGGGTCACGGCGCTCGTGACGATCAAGCATAACAACGACTCCTCGCTACCGGCGAGCCATCTCATAGAGGTCGTCTTCGCGCTCCCCGGCGACTTCGCCGGCGGCGGCATCCAGAGCGTCGAGCGTGTTGCGATGAAGCAGACGGAGCAGGCGCGCGGCGATCCGCTGATCGCCGTTCCGGCGAAGATCACCGACAATTTCTTCATGATCGCGCTCAACGACTATCCGCAAGCGGTGAAGACGAACCTCAACCTGCTGAAGACGCGGAACTGGATCGACATTCCCCTGACCTACGCGAACGGTCGCCGCGCGCTGATCACGCTCGAGAAGGGCTCTTCCGGCGCCGAGGTCTTCGACAAGGCACTCGCGGCCTGGGCCGAGGCGGACAAGAGCAAGACAGACAGTGCCGCGACGGCTCCCGCCGGCAGCCAGCCGGACGCTGCGCCTGCCGGGCAGCCCGGTGCCGGCGACAGCAAGCCCTCCGCGACGACGCCGTCTTCCGTGCCGCCGGCCTCGCCGGGGCAATAGCCCCCTCCGACGGCCGGTCCGGAACGAGAAAGAGGCCCTCCGGCGACTGTCCGCCGGAGGGCCTCTTCATGGATGGGTCAGGTGATCGCGAAGCGCCGGCAGTGCGTCAGGCAGTCGCCTGTTCCACGGGCCGCAGGCTCCTCGCACGGTCGAGCGCTTCCTTGCGCACGGCGCTCTGGACCTTCTCGAAGGCGCGCACCTCGATCTGGCGGACACGCTCGCGGCTGATGTCGAACTCGGTCGAGAGATCCTCCAGCGTGATCGGATCCTCGGACAGCCGCCGAGCCTCGAAAATGCGCCGCTCGCGGTCGTTCAGCACGCCAAGCGCGTGCGAGAGCATCTCGCGGCGGTTTTCCAGCTCGTCCTGCTCGACCAGCATGTCTTCCTGGCTCTCGCCCTCGTCGACCAGCCAGTCCTGCCATTGGCCGGACTCGCCCTCGCTCGCCTTGATCGGCGCATTCAGCGAGGCGTCGCCGGACAGGCGGCGGTTCATGGAGATGACCTCTTCCTCGGAGACGTTCAGCTTGGTCGCGATCTCCGCCACCTGCTCCGGCCTCAGGTCGCCGTCCTCCAGCGCCTGGATCCGGCCCTTGACCTTGCGCAGGTTGAAGAACAGGCGCTTCTGGTTCGCCGTCGTGCCCATCTTGACCAGCGACCACGAGCGCAGGATGTACTCCTGGATGGATGCCTTGATCCACCACATCGCGTAGGTGGCGAGGCGGAATCCGCGTTCCGGGTCGAACTTCTTTACGGCCTGCATCAGACCGACATTGCCTTCGGAGACGACTTCCCCGATCGGCAGGCCGTAGCCGCGATATCCCATGGCGATCTTCGCCACCAGCCGCAGATGGCTCGTCACGAGCCTGTGGGCGGCGTTGCGGTCGTCATGCTCCTGATACCGCTTGGCGAGCATGTATTCCTCGTCCGGCTCCAGCATCGGGAACCGGCGGATTTCCTCGAGATATCGGTTGAGACCGCCTTCCCCTGAGGAGATGGACGGAAGGGTATTCCGGGCCATGCAAGCACCCTCTCTTTCTTCGCTTTCGACCTCCTTACGGCAGGTCGCCGTGAACCACCTTGATTCTGGTCAGTCCACATCGAATTGTCAGATATGACTTCTCTATACCAGAATCAAGGTGAAGTCTCGTTAAGTCTTGGTAACCTCGGAGTGTTCCGTCAGATCGCCGCAAGTGCCGCTGCAAGTCTTTCCAGATCTTCCGGAAGAGGGGCCTCGAAGCGCATCGTCTCGCCGGTGGCGGGGTGCTCGATCCGGAGAAGCCAGGCGTGCAGCGCCTGTCGACCTAACGACAGGACCGCCTCGCGGGTTTCACCGGGAAGCGTATTGGCCTTCGTGCGGAAGCCGGCCCCGTAGTCGGGGTCGCCGATCAGCGGGTGCCCGATATGGGCGAGATGCACCCTGATCTGGTGCGTTCGCCCGGTCTCCAGGCGGCATTCGAGCTGGCTCGCCAGGGAGCTTCCGTCCGCCTTCTCGCCGTAGCGTGCGCCGACGATGTAATGCGTCACGGCGTGGCGTGCGTCGGGGCTGTCCTCTCCGCGCACCGCGCGGCGGACACGGTCGGCGGCGCGGCCGAGAGGCACGTCGATGGTGCCCTTGAGGGAAGCGGGGCGTCCCCAGACGAAGGCCTTGTAGCCGCGCTCCAGCGGTCCGGTCCGGCCATGGTCGGCGAACTGGGCCGCAAGGCCCTGATGTGCCCGGTCGGTCTTGGCGACCACCATGACGCCGCTCGTGTCCTTGTCGAGGCGATGCACGATGCCCGGTCGCCGCACGCCGCCTATTCCCGAAAGGCTGTCGCCGCAATGGTGGATCAGTGCGTTGACGAGCGTCCCGGTCCAGTTTCCGGGGCCTGGATGCACGACGAGGCCGGCCGGTTTCACGAGCACGACGATCTCGGCGTCCTCGTGGAGGATGTGCAGCGGAATGTCCTCCGGCAAGGGCGCGGGATCTTCGGCGGGCGGCAGCCGCACCTCGATCCGGTCGCCCGGCCGGACCCTGTGCCGGGCTTCCGTCACCGCCGAACCGTTGACAGACACGTGACCGCCGAGGATCAGCGCCTTCAGCCGGTTGCGCGAAGGACCGTCCGGCAGCGCCTGTGCCAGCCAGGAATCGAGGCGCCCGGAGGCGTCTTCTCCTGCCGTCAGCACTTTCCTATCGCTTCCGGCTTCGTTATTGGGTTCGCCAACCATACTGGGCTCATGTCCGTTCGAAGAAAGTTGCCTGATGTCGAATCCGAAGCTGGACGACTCCGACTACAAACCGCTCGATCCGACGATGGAACTCGTCCGGCGCAAGATGATCCGCACGCTCGTCATATCGATCGGCACCATGTGTATCGGCCTTATCGCCGTGGCGGCGGCGATTGTCTACAAGGTCTCGTCCCGGGACGAGCCTGCCCCGGCCGCCCGGTCCGCGACGGTTCCCGCCGACGCGCCCAGCGAGGCGCGGGCCGCCCTGCCGCCGGGGTTCTCCGTACAGCATGTCGGACTCGACGGGAACCGGCTGCTGTTCTACGGGAAGGCGCAGGATGGCAGCGTCCACGCGCTGGTCTTCGACATGGGGCTCGGCCGCGTCACCGCGGACGTCACCGTTGGCAGGTAGCATGACGGTTCCCGCGGCACTGCGCGACAGGATCGTCGCGGTCGATGACCCCGACGATCCCCGGCTAGCGGGGTTCCGCGACATACGGGAGCGGGACCTGCGCCGCGAACAGGGGCGGTTCGTCGCCGAGGGCACCGTCGTGCTTCGGGTGCTGGCACGCGTCCACAGAGGCACCGGCGGCTTCCGGGCGGACAGCGTGCTCGTGCTCGAGAACCGCCTTGGCGGCGTCGCCGACATCCTCGCGGGCCTGCCCGAGGACGTGCCGATTCATGTCGCCCCACGCGCCGTCATCGATGCGGTCGCGGGTTTTCCGATGCATCGCGGCGTGCTGGCGCTCGGAAGCTGCACGCAGACAGCCGGCACGACGGCCATCCTCGAGCGTCTTCCGCCCGCCGCGCTCGTGGTTATGGGGCAGGCGATATCGAACCACGACAACATGGGAGCGATCTTCCGCAACGCCGCGGTCTTCGGGGCGGATGCCGCCATCTTCGACGGCCGGTCCTGCGATCCTCTCTATCGCAAGGCGATCCGCGTCTCCGTCGGCGGCGTCCTCGAGGTTCCCTTCGCCCGTGAGGGCGACATCGAGGCGAACCTCGCCGCGGCCGCCGGGAAAGGCTTCGACATGATCGGCCTGTCGCCGCGCGGCGAGGCGACGATCGACGAGATAGTCCCCCGGCCGCGTACGGCTCTGGTCCTCGGGACGGAAGGGGAAGGGCTGCCGAAGAGCGTGCTCGGTGCGCTGCGAACCGTGCGCATCCCCCAGGCGCCCGGCATGGACAGCCTCAACGTCGCCACGGCATGCGGCATCGCGCTCCACCGTCTCGCCGCACGCCTGGGGCGGCTCGTGCAGAAATGCGATGGAGTTTGACTGGTCGGGCCGCTTTCCGGACTTCGCTCGGGCGGAAGGACCACATGCGGACTTGAACTTCGCCGGATCGGGCGAGGGAACCGGATCAGGGGTTTTCCTGACAGGGCGCGCCCAGCGGCTTGCTTCGGGACCACGCCGTTTGCGGAAGTGTCGCCGCCGGAGCAGTTGGACATCTCGAAAAACCTGGTGTTTGAGGCCGGGGCCTGATTCACTGACCGCAGTGATTTGCGGAGGGGATCGATGCGGGGACAGGCGGGGTTCTGGGATGTGGATGAGCGCTATGCGAGGCTGAGCGCATCCGGTGATCCATTGGAGAAGCTGGACGCTGTCGTGCCGTGGGAGGTGTTCCGCAAGCCGCTGGCCAAGGCTCTGAAGAGGTCGGATGGGGCAAAGGGTGGCCGTCCGCCCTTCGATACGGTGCTGATGTTCAAGATCCTCGTGCTGCAGGCGCTTTACAATCTGTCCGACGATCAGGCCGAATTTGTCATCAATGACCGTCTGTCGTTCATGCGCTTCCTCGGGCTGGGGCTGGGCGACAAGGTGCCGGACGCCAAGACAATCTGGCTGTTCCGCGAGCAACTCAGCCAGGGCCAGGCGATCGACAACCTGTTCGCCCGTTTTGACCGGCATCTGTCGAAGAATGGCTACCTGGCCAAGGGCGGGCAGATCATCGATGCGACGATCATTGCCGCGCCGAAGCAGCGAAACACCGATGCCGAGAAGGCAGCCATCAAGGCGGGTGAGGTGCCGGAAGAATGGAAGGACCGTCCGGCCAAGCTCAGGCAGAAGGATCGCGATGCCCGTTGGACGGTGAAGTTCTCGAAGGCGAAGGCGTCCGAAGACGGAAAGAAGAAGCAGCGTGACATCGCCATTCCGGCCTTCGGCTACAAGGATCATGCCTCGATCGACCGGCGGCATGGTTTTATCAGGCGCTTCAACGTCACCAGCGCGGCGGCCTATGACGGGGCGCAGCTTCGCAACGTCCTGGACAAGGAAAACACCGGCTCAAAGGTCTGGGCCGACACCGCCTATCGCTCGAAGAAGAACGAAGCTTGGCTGGAAAAGAACGGCTATGTCTCCGACATCCACCACAAGAAGCCGAAAGGGCGGCCGATGAGCGAGGCGACTTCGCGGGCCAACAACCGGCGCTCGAAAGTTCGCTCGCACGTCGAGCACGTATTTGCCCGACTGAAGGGGCCGATGAATCTCTTCGTGCGCACCATCGGCATCGTCCGGGCGCGTGCCAAGATCGGCATGGCCAACCTCGCCTACAATATGCAGCGTTTCGCCTGGCACGAGGGGCGACGTTCGCCCGCGTGAGCGGCAACGCCGCCGAAATCAGTGCCACCGCCGCCGCGGTCGGCCAGGACGGGCGGAAATCAACCGATGAAGGTCCTCATCAGGCGGGCAGGCCGATCCCTACTTGCCGGCATCGCCGGAACAGCCGGTAGATAGAGGCGTCCAGTTGCCTGGTCGGTGCCTAGAGCACCGTTCGATCCGACAGAATCAGGCCGGCGTTCCAGCTTGTTGTTTATCAAGCATAAGCTTGTCGAGCTTCGCTTCGCTCCGGTCGGATTATGCTCTAGTGCCGGCTTTCCTCGCCGTGCCCGGCAGCCGTTTCTTCCGCCGAGCCGTCCTTTCCGCCGTGTCCCCCTGCGGTCTCTTCGTCCATCCGGTCGAAGATGTCGTGCAGATCGCCATGGTCGCTCGCGCTGCCGTGGCCGCGGACGATCCCGCCGCCTCTGCGCATCCGCCCCTTTCCGCTTCCTCCGCCATCGTGCTCGTCGCCGGAGGCCTCATGTTCGTCGCCGCCGCAGCCACCGCTGCATCCGCCGCTGTCGTGCTCGGCGCCGGTCGTCTCCTTGTGGCCGCCGGCCCCGTGGCCGGAGCTTCCATGCGTCTCCGCAAGCGCGACATTCGACAGGATCAGCAACATCGCTGCGAGACTGCAAAGCACCTTGCCGGTGCGCCTGCTGCCGATGCTCATGGTTCTTCCTTCCGTGGCTTCGAACGAATGGTTCTTGCGTTCCATCATTGATGCAGGTCAGCGCCCGCGAAGGCCGAGGACTTCCGGCAGGTGCCGGGCATGCCGACCCCGCAGTGCCGTTTCCCCGCGGGGTTGATCCGCCTCAACGACTGCTGGGCCGGGGGTGTACGGCCTGGAGGTTCCACCCGGAAAGGGCCGCGCGAGGCGGCCCTTTCTCTGTCGGCGAAGCAAAGTCCGGATCAGTTCACTGCCGCCGGCACCTCGTACTCGTGCAGGAAGTCGATCACGGCGCGAGCGTCGTCGGTGGCCGTCGTGAAGGCGGAGACGTTCGTCAGTTCGCCGGTCGGCTGCGACTTGAAGATCGTGTCGTAGACGTTGATCGAGGTCGGCACGTAGCTTCCGTCGGTCTGCTCGACCAGGGCCTCGACCTGCATGCTGCCGTAGACGGTCTGGCGGTCGTAGGTGAAGGACGAGTAATCGACATAGTTGTCGGCGAGCGAGCCGTCGATTCCGAGGATGCTGTTCATGTACTCGATGGCATCCGTCGTGACGGGGATCGTCTTGTCGGAAGCCGCCGCGAAGAAGGAGGCCGCCATCTGCAGGTCCTTTTCCGACAACGTTCCGTCGACGAGATAGGAAAGATCGCCGAGCTTCGATGCGTCGACGCCGCTGAGCGTTCCGGTGTTGATGAGCTCCACGTAGAGCGCCAGGTTCTCGAGCGGGGAGTCGATCGTCTTCTGCGTGCCGTCGGCAAGCGTGAGGACGATGCGACCGGATGCGTCGAGAGAGACGGACGTCGAAGCGTTGATCGAGTCGATTGCTTCCTCGTACTGGGCCGCGAGAACGCGCGTCGGAGACCGGCCGACGCTCAGGCGACCGAGCTCGACCTCTAGCGGGGCCACGGTGGTGCCGTCGGCAAGCGTCGGCAGCAGGTTGCCTTCGGCGTCACGCAGGACGCAGCAGGTCAGGTTGCCGTCGGCATCTACGTACTTGACCTGGACATAGCCGTTGTCATCGAGGACCGGCAGGCCGTTCTCGTCGCGGACGATGACGTACATGTCGCCGTAGAGAGTCCCTTTCTTGGTTCCGGAGGCGGTGTTCGGCCGTCCCGGCTTGCCGTCGCGACCGGACTGGCCGGCATAGTCCGGACGATCCGAATCCTCTTCCTCGGAGGGAGTCGCGACATGGCCGCTGCCCTTCTTGGCCGATGCCGAGCCGCGGTCGGCCGGCTTGCCGGAGCCGTGCGTCGTGGAGGAGCCGCGAGCCGCCGAGGACCCCTTCGTCGCGGATCCGCCGGGCTGCTCCGCGCCGGAGGCATGGTCGCCGGTCGCAGACTCTTCTTCCATCTCGTTGAAGACGTCGCGCAGCGAGCCGTGGCCCATGCCGCCGCGGCCCATCGCGCCGCTTCCGCCCTGGCCCTTGTGGCCCCTGACGCTGTCGCTCATGTGGCCCGATCCGTTGCCGCCGCCCCCGCTATGGGACTGGGCGAGGGCGGGACTCGCGCCGACGAGGCCGAAGCCCGCTACTGCGGTAGCGAAGGCCGCACCCGTCAACCACCTCTTTGCATTGCATGCTTTCATCGAAAAACTCCATAGGCACGAGAACGATGCCTCAATTGAGCATTTCGAGCGGCATAAACATTGATTACGGTCAATAGATGCCAGTAATCTCAGAATTTGTGGATGAAACCAACGCGGAAGTTGTCCTCGGAGGTCTTGTACATCTCGCGGCCGGACGGAGTATCGAGCGCGAGGGTGCCGTAGTCCGTCACGGTATAGTCGAAGCGCACGCGGGATTTCTTCGACAAGGGAACTTCGATGCCGCCACCATAGCGGATGCCGCCGTGCCACCCGGCTTGCGAGAGCGACACGTTCGTGGTCGAGAAATCGTTGTCGAAGTGTGAAGTCGCGGCCCCGACGCGGGCATAGACCAGCGCTCCGCCGCCGAGGATGTAGCCTGCGCGCGCGGCGAGGCCGAGGCTCGCATTCTTGCGCATCGAAAACGTCCGGCCCGAGGTCATGCGCTGGTGGTTCCATTCCTCGTGCGCGAAATCGGCCTCCGCCTCGCCGCCGACGACGAAGCGGCCCATCTGGAAATTGTATCCCGCCAGCCCGCCGAGCGTGTAGCCGTTGTCGCCGAAGTCGGCCGTCAGCACGCTCGTCACCGGCGGCGATCCCTCGGGCTGGCGATTTCCGCTGGTCCTGGAATCGAGCGTGCCCAACCCGGCCTGCAGGCCCCAGTACGCGCCGGAGAAGTCGGCGGTCTCCGGTGTCGACGAAGCGGCTCCGGAGATGCCGCCGAAATGATAGGTCAGGTCGAAGCGGGCGCTGTCGACCACGTTGGCGAACCGGTCGGGGGTGCCGTGACCGGCGCCGGCGGCATAGTCCGGATAGCGATCCTGGACGTATTCAAGCGACAAAGCGAGGTTTTCCGTGATCGGGGTGCGCACGCCGAGACCGTATTCGAAGCCGGTCAGCCTGTCCGACCAGGCGTTGCCGGCGTTGGCCGTCGCATAAGCGGTGTCGAAACGTGTCGAACGGATTCCGGCACGGCCGTAGAGAAGGGTGCCGCCGTCGAGCCGGCGGCCACCGAGAAGGGAAAATCCGAAATCGTCATGCTGCCGGACGGAGAAGACCCTGCCGCCCGGCTGGCGCGCATGGTTCCATTCGGTGTCGGACAGGCCGACGTCGCCCTCCAGGCCGAAATAGGTGCGGTTGACGTCGGTGCCCCAGCCGGCCAGCAGCCTGCCGCCGCCGCCGACCTTGCCGAAGTCCGCGGTAATGCTGCCATTCGTATCCTGCCGGGGGCCGTCCATCATGGTTCCGACATGATCCAGGGACCCGCCTGCGCCGATATAGAAGCCGGAGGCGCTCTCGCCCGGGTCTGCTGCCTTCTCGGGGTCGAAGGCTCGCCCGGTATCGATGCCGAGGCGGGCCATGATCTTCGTCGCCGTATAGTCGTTGGTCGGGTCGGAGGAATCGCGTTCCTCGAAGCCGGCTTCCGCACCGAGGTAGAAATGGGGCGTCAGATATTTGCGCGCGCCGATCCACAGGTTCGTCAGCTGGTCTTTCCGCGAGGAATCCTGGAAGCCGAGGTCGGCCAGCGAGATGCCGCCATAGAGCCGGATGCGATTGTCCAGATCCTGGCTGAGGCGGAGGCTCGCCGTCGTCTGCAGATAGGAGGAGATGCCGGAAAGAGTGGTTTCCTCGATCGTGCGTTCCAGTCGTGCCTCGACGGATGTGCCGTTGGAAGTCCAGGTGTATCGTCCGCCAAAATCCGGTGCGACGACGTTGCCGAAGCGCGCATCGCGATAGTTCTGGTAGAGCAGTCCGCCGTAGACCTCCGCCCGTCCGTTCTTTCCGACGTCCTGCTGCAGCCCTGCGATCGCACGCCCGCCGAGCGAGTCGCGTGCATAGCCGTTGTCGTCGCGGGACTGACGATAATTGCGCAGGTCGAGCGTGCCTTCGGTGAAGATGCGCGTGGTCTCGGCCAGCGGATGGGTGTACCGCGCGCCGAAGGTGAACATGTCGCGGTCGCGGTCGTCGTTGTTGATGGTGTAGGGGGCGACGCTCGTCGAGGAATCCTGGAACGTGTAGCCGTCATAGGTGAAGCCGAGCTTCAGCGCATCCGCGCCGAGCCGGCGCTGGATTGCGCCGAAGGCGCTGGTCTTCCAGTAGGTCGTCGGCTCGGTTCCGATCTGGTCATTGGGTTCGATGGAACTGCGCGGCTCGTGTTCGCGCGAAACGCCGAGGCCCCAGATGGCTGTCGTCAGGGGATCGAACCTGTAGCGCCCGTTGGCGTTCAGGCCGAAGTCGAAATAATTCTCCGACGAGTACCTGGCATACCGTCCGATGGCGGCGGATGCGTCGAGGCTGACGAAGCCCTTGTCGAACCGGTAGTCGTAGCCGAGCGACGGACGGATCACCGTGACCCAATCGCCGAGGCGGCGCTGGTCGTAGAGCGGACGGCTGAAGTAGACGTTGTCGGTGTAGTATTCGTCGACCGCCATTGCCGCCCGATACGAGGGATCCTTCGCCGCGTCCTGGGCCTTTGCGACCGAGGCGACCAGCGACATTCCGGCAATCGCGGTCAGTGCGGTACTCGCTGCGAGAATTCGACGTTTCAATTTCTTACCCCCGGAAGACGATCCTTGAGCCCATTGCTGCCATATTGAAGATTTCCTGTCCGGTCATTGATCGCCACCGGCGAATTCACGACGCCCGATGAATTCTTGTGGAGCGTTGCGCGATTGACACAATCCGTCCCGGGAACTGCGGGAGAAAATGCCGGACGCTCCCGTGCCGACGCCGGACAGGGGATGCCGGGTCGGGCCGCTGACAAGTCGGCGTTCCTGCCGCCCCGCTTGCCCGGGTCCAGCCGAATGCGCATAAGGGGCGCTGGTCTCGTCCGGGAGAATTGCAGATGAGCGCAGATGCGGACGTCGCGATCGTCGGAGCCGGCGCGGCGGGGATCGGAGCGGCACGGCGGCTGGCGGAAGGCGGCCGGTCGGTCCTGCTTCTCGAGGCCGCGCCCCGGATCGGCGGACGGGCCTGGACACTGGACGTCGCGGGCCTGCCGCTCGACCTCGGCTGCGGCTGGTTGCATTCCGCCGACCGCAACGCCTGGACCCGGATAGCGGTCGAGGCCGGGTTCGATATCGACCGCATGGCCTCGATCTGGACGTCGCAGCATCGCGATCTCGGGTTCTCGCAAGCGGAACAGCAGGCAGCGACATCGGCCCTTGCCGGGTGGATGGAGCGCATGTCCGACTCGCCACCCGCCAGCGACTGCGCGGGGGATGCCCTTGAGCCCGGCGGCGCGTGGAACACGTTCATCCGCACCCGCGTCGGCTACATCAGCGGCGCGCCGCCGGAGCGCATTTCGGTCGCCGACTACATGGCCTACGACGCGGCATCCACCGGACTGAACTGGCGTGTGCCCGGCGGCTACGGGACCCTCGTCGCCTCGAGCCTTCCCGTATCGGTCGATCTGCGGCTA
Source organism: uncultured Alphaproteobacteria bacterium (assembly GCA_963760965.1). GTDB lineage: Bacteria > Pseudomonadota > Alphaproteobacteria > Rhizobiales > Rhizobiaceae > Pararhizobium_B. The sequence goes on along the minus strand of CAVXEW010000007.1, from coordinate 187,938 downwards.
TCGACGCCGGTGCTCTCGATCGGGCTCGGCAGCAGCGGCGTGACGCTCGCAACGCCGCGCGGTGAGGTCCGGGCGCGGGCCGCCATCCTCACGGTATCGACCGCCGTGCTGGCAAGCGGCTCGATCGGGCTTCCCCCGGCCATGGCGCCCTGGCTGGACGCGGCGGCACGCCTCCCGCTCGGGCGCGACGAGAAGCTGTTCCTCGAAATCGTCGGCGACGGGCCATTCGCCCCAGAGACGCACGTCGTCGGAAATCCGCGCGATCCACGCACCGGCGGATACTACGTCCGCCCCCTCGGACGGCCGGTGATCGAGTGTTTCTTCGGCGGCGAGGGTGCAGGCATGGTGGCCGACGAGGGGCCCGCCGCCGCATTTGCCCATGCCATGGACGAGCTTTCAGCGCTTTTCGGCACGTCGGCCCGGCGCTGTCTGCGCCCGCTGGCGGCGTCGCAATGGAGCCGTACCAGCCATGTCGGGGGAGCCTACAGCTATGCCCTGCCGGGCCATGCTTCGGCCCGGGCGGATCTTGCACGGCCTTTCGAGGACCGCATCTACCTTGCGGGCGAGGCGACCAGCATCGCGGATTTCTCGACGGCCCACGGTGCCCACGACAGCGGCGTTCGCGCGGCCGAGGAATTCCTCGCCGCCTCGCCGGCGACTGCGGGGTCCCGCTAGGCGGCAGCCTGCTCGGCAGGATAGCCGGCCTCCCGCAGGGCATCCTCGATACGGGAGGACGGAGCATCGGTGCGCACGGTCACCTTCCCGGCGGAAAGGTCGACCTTCACGTCCGCGGACGCGTCGACGTTCCTGACGGCTTTGGTGATCGCAGCGACGCAATGGTCGCAGGACATGTCCGGTACCTTGTAGCTGTACATCAGAAAACTCCTTCCTGTTCGTCGCGTTCCCGCGACCGCTGCCGCACATATGCACCTTCCAGCCGCTGGAAGCTCAAGGGTCCTCGTGGGAGAAACCGGAGAAATTTCGGGCAGGGCGCGCGCGAGACATGCGGCCGCAAGACGGCGCTTGACCTTCCAGTTGCTGGAAGCCCCATCTTCGGCAGACGGTTCTAACGCGAAAGGATGGTCCCATGGCATCCGAGGACATCGTGGATCAGGCAAAGACGGACGAGGGCAGGCGGCTCAGCATTCGCGTGGACGGCATGACCTGCGCCTCCTGCGTACGGCGGGTCGAGAAGGCGATAGCGGCCACGCCCGGGGTCGCCTCGGCCAGCGTGAACCTCGCAACCGAGCGTGCCGACGTCGCCTTCGGCGGTGCCTGCGACCTGAGCGACATCGTCGGTGCGGTCGAGAAGGCGGGCTACACGGCTGCCTCCGACACTGTCGAACTCGACATAGAGGGCATGTCCTGCGCGTCCTGCGTCAATCGGGTGGAGAAGGCACTCGCGGCGGTTCCCGGCGTGCTCGAAGCTTCAGTCAACCTCGCGACGGAAAAGGCGACCGTGCGGTTGCTCGACGGCGCGGCGTCGTCCGCCGAGCTGGAGGAAGCGGTGCGCAAGGCCGGCTACGAGGCCCGCCGCGCCGGCGGAGGGGAGGCCGTCGACCGACAGGCGGAAACGCGCGATGCCGAGATCCGCGGCCTCCGCCGCGCGCTTGTGCTTTCTGCCGCTCTCGCGGCGCCGGTATTCCTCCTTGCCATGGGCGAACATCTGGTGCCGGGTGTCCACGGGTGGATCCTCGCGACCATCGGCGAAGAGGCAAATCGCCTCGTCCAGTTCGTTCTGACCACCGTCGTTCTGTTCGGGCCGGGGCTGCGCTTCTACCGGATCGGCGTCCCGGCACTCCTGCGGGGCGCTCCCGAAATGAATTCGCTGGTAGCGCTCGGTGCCAGCGCGGCCTGGGCCTATTCGTCGGTCGCCACCTTCACGCCGGAGCTGCTGCCGGCGGGTACGGCCCATGTCTACTTCGAAGCAGCCGCGGTCATCGTCACGCTGATCCTTGCGGGCCGCTACATGGAAGCACGCGCCAAGGGCCGCACGGGCGAGGCGATCCGGCGGCTGGCGAAGCTGAAGGCGAAGACGGCCCGCGTGGTGCGCGACGGCGTCGAGGAAGAGACGGCGCTTGAGAACGTGGCGGTCGGCGACGTGATCCGCGTGCGTCCGGGCGAAAAGGTGCCGGTCGACGGTGTGGTGATGGAGGGTGCCTCGTTCGTCGACGAGTCCATGGTGACGGGCGAGCCGGTGCCGGTGGAAAAAGACATCGACGACGAGGTGACGGGCGGTACGATCAACAAGTCCGGCGCCTTCAGCTTCCGGGCGACACGCGTCGGATCGGACACCGTGCTGGCCCGCATCATACGCATGGTCGAGCAGGCGCAGGGCGCCAAGCTGCCGATCCAGACGATGGTCGACCAGGTAACCGCCTGGTTCGTCCCCGCGGTACTGGCCGCGGCGCTCGTGACGTTCCTCGCATGGCTTGCATTCGGCCCGAGCCCGGCGCTGACCTTCGCGCTCGTCAACGGCGTAGCCGTCCTGATCATCGCGTGTCCGTGCGCGATGGGGCTCGCGACGCCGACGTCGATCATGGTGGGGACAGGGCGCGCGGCGGAACTCGGCGTGCTCTTCCGCCGCGGCGAGGCGCTGCAGACGCTTCGTTCCGCCGACGTCGTCGTGCTCGACAAGACCGGGACGCTGACCAGGGGACGGCCCGAACTCACGGACCTGACCGTCGCCGGCGGCCACGAACGCGCCGAGGTGCTCGCCGCCATTGCCGCGGTCGAGGCGCTGTCGGAACACCCGATCGCCGAAGCGATCGTCGAGGCGGCCCGCAAGGAGGGCATCGAGCCCGGACCCGTCTCGGGGTTCGAGGCGATGCCCGGGCACGGCGCCAGAGCGAGTGTCGGCGGGCGAAGGATCGCTGTCGGGTCGGACCGCATGATGAGCGACCTCGGACTGGATGTCTCGGGCTTCGCCGCGGAAGCCGCGAGGCTTGGCGACGAAGGCCGGACGCCGGTCTACGCGGCGCTTGACGGAGAGCTCGTGGCGATCCTCGCTGTCGCGGATGCCGCCAAGCCATCCTCGGCGGCCGCGGTGAAGGAGCTGCACGGGCTCGGGCTGCGCGTCGCCATGGTGACCGGCGACAACCGCCGGACGGCGGAGGCCGTCGCGAGGAAACTCGGCATCGACGAAGTTTCGGCGGAAGTGCTGCCGGACGGAAAGGTCGAAGCGATCCGGCGCCTGCGTTCGGGGGGGCGCCGCGTGGCCTTCGTCGGCGACGGCATCAACGATGCCCCGGCCCTGGCGGAGGCCGACGTCGGCATCGCCATCGGCACGGGGACGGACGTGGCCATCGAGAGCGCCGAGGTGGTGCTGATGTCCGGCGATCTCGCTGGCGTGGTCAATGCCGTCGCGCTGTCGCGCGCCACGATCCGCAACATCAAGCAGAACCTGTTCTGGGCATTCGGCTACAACGTGGTGCTGATCCCGCTTGCCGCCGGGGTCCTCTATCCCGCCTACGGCCTGCTGCTTTCGCCGATGGTGGCGGCCGGAGCCATGGCGTTCTCGAGCGTTTTCGTCCTCGGCAATGCGTTGCGGCTGAAGCGGTCCGGGCCCGCGATGCGGGAAGAAGCAGGGGCTGCGCCGCCACGCCCTCCTACATCTTTTCCTTCACGCCCGTCGAGACCAGCCACCAGTTGACGGGATAGGCGGTGGCGAAGCCGCACCACATGGCGATCTGCATCATGAACCAGAACTCGACGCTGTCGACCTCGAGCTTCACGCCGAGGAGCGAGGCGAAGAGCCAGAAATGGGCGATCGCCATGAAGCCGTACATGCCGACCTGCCACGAGGTCAGCGACAGGACATCTGCCTTGACGGCCTGCACGATGCCCTCGCCGACAGACAGGTCGCGCATGGGCTTGATCGAGAAATACTGGAACGCGATGCCGATCAGCAGGGCGAGTATGTAGTCGGCGACCCAGGCGGCAAAGATCTTGTCGGCGAAGATCGACTTCCATCCGAACCAGACAGCGATGGCAGGAACCGCGAAGAGCAGCCATTCGGCGATGATGTCGCCGAGCGTGCAGCCGCTGCCGCAGTGCGAGGTGCCCTTGAACACCATCATCGCGAAAGGCGTCCTGCGCATGCTCGGCGGCTCGTCTCCCGTCTTCATCGCGGCATGCATCTTCGCGTGCGAGGCGAGCTTGCCATATGCGAAATAGGCCCAGAGCCAGACCACCGAGCCGAACAGGGCGGCCACCGGCCACACGACGTTCATGATCCACATGTGCTGCGGATCGCGGTACTCGTCGACGGCGATGACGGCGAAACAGACGAAGCCGACGGAGAGGGACAGTATGGCGAGGGCGTGAAGCCATGTCGGGATCATTGAAACGTCCTGTTGGCTAGCTTCCGGACACTGGCCCGAACGGCAGCGGGGCCCACGTTGTTCCGTGTGGTCGCCAGGGCCGGGCTGCTGGCGGCGGGGAGGCGATGCCCTATGTTCCGCAGGCAGGCGAGTTCTCGCAGGGAGGCAAGCGAATGAAGCGACCCGAAATCGCGGTGGTGCCCGCCACCGGTTCGCAGGACGCCTACGAGGTCACCGTACGCCATGGCGGCTCGACGAGCAGCCACCGGGTGACGTGGGACGAATGGGCGAGCGGCAAGGCAGCCGGGTTCGGCTGCAGGCCGGAGGCCCTCGTTGAGGCATGCTTCCGGTTCCTGCTGGATCGCGAGGCGAAGGAATCGATCCTCCCGCGCTTTTCGCTGGGCGTCATCAGCCGCTATTTTCCGGAGGTCGACGCCCGGATCGGCGACTACCTGGGATGAGGCCGGCTTTCGCGGGGCCTCACTCGCTGTCGGCCGAGGCCTGCATGTGCCGCCTGGAGCGGTCCGCCAGGCTCGGGTGGCCGTTCGCATCGTATTCGGAAGGCGGGGCGGCGAGGATCCGGTGGATCGGGGAGGAAGGTCCTTCGCGGGCGGCCGTGAGGTCTACCATCATGGCCGCGATCTCCGCGATCTCGTCGCGCAGCTGTGCATCGTCCTTGCCGTCTTCGGGGTGTGAGAGGCTGCCGACCAGCTGGGCATGACGCTTCCTGAGCCGCTCCATCCGGCGGCTGATGGCAGTATTCTCGATAGACCGTCCGTTCATCGTCCTGCCCTTCTCGTGGAGCGGGCGGACCGGCGCAAGGTCGTCCTGCCCGTCCCGCGAAGCCTCATGCTGCCGTCGCTCGAGGACCTGCTCGAGTTCGTTGTTCCTCGCCTCGGCCCTGCGCAACGCCTCCGACTGCTCTGCGATCTGCCTCTCGAGGTCGACGATCTCGCGGTCGCGCGCCTCGAGTGCCGCAGTGGCGGCGGAAAGCCGTTCGGTTTCCTCCGTCAGCCGCCTGGCGAGTTCCTCGGCCGCCTCAAGGCTGCGCCCGAGGGCGCCTTCGCGGTCGCTGAGTTCGGCGATCCGGGCCGCGAGCTTTCCGTCGAGGCTGCCGGCGCGCGCCTGCTCGCTCTCCAGCCGGATGCCCAGTTCCCGGGAGGCCTCGGTGGCTGCCTTGAGCTCGGCGCGCAGTCCGGTGCGTTCCTCCTGCAGCTTCTCGATGCGTCCGCGCAGCATTTCCGCATGGCTGTCGCGCGCGGCGATGTCGGCCTGCGCCTGCTCCAGATTTCCAGCGAGGTGTTCGGCGCGGGCGGTCAGGTCGTCGATATAGCGGTCCTTGGTGCCGCCGAGATGATGGGCGGCCGCCAGGGCCGCCTCCAGTTCGCCGGACCGGTCGCCCTGCCGGCGCAGCTTGGCGTTCAGCGCGTCGCCCGTTTCGGACAGTTCGCGGATGCGCCTGTCGAGATCGAGCTGCGCCTCGCGGGAGCGGGCGAGGTCCATTGCAAGCCGCTCGCGCTCGATCGCGGCGGTGCCACTGCGGTCGCGCTCCTGCTTCAGCAGTTCCGAGAGCCGGCTGTTCTCGGCGGCGTAGCGGGCGCGCGCGGCGTCCTTCCCGGCGCGCACCTCGGCCGCCGTGAGAGCGACCGTCGCGCGCATCCGCCTCTCCGTCAGCGTGACCACGCGGCGACGGATCGCCGGCGCCACCAGGAGGGCGAGCAGCGCCGAGGCGAAGAAGCCAAGTGCAAAGATCAGGAGATACTGGATCACGATGCCGCCGTTGCCGTCGTCTTTGCGCGAGGGTGATAAGCACGTCAGGTGTTCACGTATAGAACACTCTAATCGTCTGCGCGGCAAGCAAGCTCGGGCGGCAAAGCGAATGATGGTAAAGAACCTGCGGGCGAAAGGCCGGCCGGCCGGCTGCGGGGCCGGCCGGTCGTCCGGTGCATCAGAAGGGGTTCCAGGTCGGGGTGGGCGTCACCTTCAGGTAGCCGATGTTCACGCCGAGGCGTGCGCCGACGCCGGTGCGGATCGGCACCATGAGCACCGCGTCGCGCTGCAGCACCGTCATTCCGAGGCCGGCCACGACATAGGCCTTGCCGCTGACGCCGGCGAAACGGCCGTAGATGCCGTTCACGCTCGGCAGATTGTAGACGAGCATCATGGTGCGGGTGCCGTCGCCGCCGTAGTCGAAGCCGACCGAGGGGCCCTGCCAGAAGAGCTGGTGTTCGCCGGCGTTCTTGGTGTGCAACCGGCCTTCGCCGTAGGTCAGGCCGCCGATGAAGGCGCCGGAGGCTTCCTGCCCGAGGATGTACCCGTTCGGCAGGCCGTATTGCCGGAACGCCTGCTCCACGAGCTTGGCGAGGCCCTCCGATGTCTTGCCGAAGAACTGGTTTCCGGCGTCGACGATCTCCTGCACGGAATACTGGTCGCCCTGCCGGTTCTGGTACTGATTGTACCGCGCCTGGGCATGCGCGGGAGCGAAGGCCAACAGGGCGGGCGAGACCGCGAGCAGGCAGCCGAGCGCGATCGACCTCGCTGACGGGAACTTGAGTTTCATCGGGCATCCTCTGGCAATGGTGTCGAGCCGGTATTCGGGGAACAATGTCCATCGTGCCCGCATCCCCTTAATAAGCGGTTTACCAAATATGGTATCTCTATGGCGATGAGTTTCTGCGGTCGGCATCGGGCCCCGGTGGCGGGCGGGTTGCCAACGGGAATTCGGGGCTGTACCGCAACAAGCGAAGTCGCCGTCGTTGCCAAGGAGTCGTGCATGAACCAGAATCCCAACCTGACGCTCAGCGGGCCGGACCTCGCGGCCCTGCTGTGCAGCCGTGTGTGTCACGACATCATCTCGCCCGTGGGAGCCATCAGCAACGGCCTCGAACTGCTCGACGAGGGCGGCGCCGACGAGGACGCGATGGACCTCATCCGTTCCAGCGCGCTCAACGCCTCGGTCCGTCTCAAGTTCGCCCGGCTCGCCTTCGGCGCCTCCGGTTCGATCGGCGCTTCGATCGACACCGGGGAGGCGGAGAAGGTCGTGCGGGACTTCGTCGGTGCCGACCGCAAGACCGAGGTCACATGGACGGGTCCGCGGGCGATCATCGCCAAGAACAAGGTGAAGCTTCTGCTCAATCTCTTCCTCGTCGCCTATGGTGCGATCCCCCGCGGAGGCCAGATCGACGTGACGCTCGAGGACGTCGAAACCACGCCGAAATTCAGGCTGGTCGCCAAGGGGCGCCTGTGCCGGGTTCCTCCGAAGTTCGTCGAGATCCACTCCGGCACCATCGAGGAAGCCATCGACGCCCATTCGATCCAGCCGTACTACACCGTCCTCCTGGCCAAAGAAGCCGGAATGGTGCTGTCGGCGGTCGCGAGCGCCGAGGAAGTGGTCTTCACCGCCGCGCCGGCCGATTCCTGACCGTTCCGAAACGGGTTGCGGGGGGCCGGGCGGCGGAACACTCTGTTAAGGCTGCCCGCTTACGAATTCTTGGGCAATCTGCGCTAGCCTGAATCCATGAACGGGCAGGTGGCACCGCGCCTCCGGCCCGACAGGAAGGAGGCTCCCATGCAGCGTCTATTGATTGCCGACGACTCCTCGGTCATCCGCAAGGTCGGCAAGCGCATACTGAACGGGCTCGGTTTCATGGTGGCCGAGGCCGGAACGGCCGCGGAAACTCTGCACCTGTGCGAAATCCGGCTGCCGGATATCCTCATCATCGACGCGGCGCTCGATGGGGCGCTCGACGTGATCGCCGGTGTGCGAGCGATGGAGGGCGGGGCGGACGTGCGGATCTATTTCTGCCTCGTCAAGGCCGACCTCAAGCACATGATGGTCGGGCGGCGCGCGGGCGTCGACGATTTCCTGCTGAAGCCCTTCGACCGTGCCCTTCTCGAAAGGACATTCGGAAACGTGGCGGCCGCTGCCTGACGGCGGCGCGCGCAATCCTCATGAAAGCGGCCCCGGCGGGTGATCCCGCCGGGGCCGTTCGCGTTCGCGCCAGGAAAGCGGCCGTTTCAGGCGCTTTCGAGGACCTCGCTGTCGTCCGGTTCGCGCAGCACGTAGCCGCGGCCCCACACGGTTTCGATGTAATTCTTGCCGCCGGCGGCCGTGGCGAGCTTCTTCCTGAGCTTGCAGATGAAGACGTCGATGATCTTCAGCTCCGGCTCGTCCATGCCGCCGTAGAGATGGTTCAGGAACATTTCCTTGGTCAGCGTGGTGCCCTTGCGGAGCGAAAGAAGCTCCAGCATCTGGTATTCCTTGCCGGTCAGGTGAACGCGCTGGGCGCCGACCTCGACCGTCTTGGCGTCGAGGTTGACGACAAGGTCGCCGGTCGTGATGACCGACTGCGCGTGGCCCTTCGATCGGCGCACGATCGCGTGGATCCGCGCGACCAGCTCGTCCTTGTGGAAGGGCTTCGTCATATAGTCGTCGGCCCCGAAGCCGAGGCCGCGGACCTTGTCCTCGATCCCGGCCATGCCGGAGAGGATCAGGATCGGCGTCTTGACCTTGGACAGGCGCAGCGTCCGCAGAACCTCGTAGCCAGACATGTCCGGCAGGTTCAGATCGAGCATTATGATGTCGTAATCGTAGAGCTTGCCGAGGTCGACGCCTTCTTCGCCCAGATCGGTCGTGTAGACGTTGAAGCTCTCGGACTTGAGCATCAGCTCGATGCTTTGCGCCGTGGCGCTGTCGTCCTCGATCAGTAGAACACGCATAGTCTTCCCCTTTTCCGCCGCCCGAAAGGTCGCAATGCCCCCCTACGCGATACGGAGCCAGTCGTTGCCTGATTTGGAGGCTGCCACCGAATGGTTAACAAATTCTGATTCTTGCTGGCAACCTGCTTGTGCATCTTAAATTTCGGTATCAGTCCCCTGATTTTTCATAGGAATCTCCGACTGCCATCGTTGAATCAACGTGTCATCGGATCCCCCTAAGTGACTCATCCGACTCGGAAATGAGCGACTGCGAATTGCGGCGGTTTTCATTTACCGAGCCTTAAATGATCGCCCGTATGATTAACGCAGCCCGTAAACGAAAGGTTACCGCCGGCAGGGATTCCTTAACGCGGCGGAAGATTTTTCCCGGGTGTGGCCGCCTTGCAGGGCGGCGACGGGGTGTCCCGATCGAATGCGGGGCCACATCACCGGAGTAGTGCGTATGAAGTCACGTGAGAGCCTAGCCAGGCTGAAGCAGTTCCAGGTGAACGAGAAGCGGCGCCAGCTCAGCCAGATCCAGACGATGATGGGCGAATTCGAACGCATGGCGTCCGAACTCGAGCACCAGATCGTTGCCGAGGAGAAGAAATCCGGCATTTCCGATCCGAACCACTTCGCCTATCCGACCTTTGCCAAGGCGGCGCGCCAGCGGGCCGACAACCTGCAGGGCTCGATCCGGGAACTGAAGATCCAGCAGGACGCGGCAGAGATCGCGCTGGAGGAGGCCGAGGCGGAATATGCCAAGGCCGCGGCACTGGAGGAGCGTGACCTGAACAACAAGGTCAGCCGCACGGGCTGACGTGCCCCGGGGCGCCGGTGCGCCCCGCAGCCGCTACATCTCAACGACGTCGTGCCATTCCACGTGCCGGGCCGCCCGGGCGCGGAAGAACGGGCAGAGCGGAACGATCTTCCAGCCGCCAGCGCGCGCATCCTCCACTGCGTAGCGTGCGAGGGCGTCCCCGACGCCCTGGCCGCGCAATGCATCCGGCACTTCAGTGTGATCGATGATGACGAGGCGCGGGGACGCCCTGGAAAAGGTCATCACGGCCTCGGCCCCTCCCAGGGACACGCTGTAGGTGCCACCGCTTCCCTCTTCGCTCCTGGTGATCTGCATGGGCCGTCGTCCTCCCGGAGCGCTCGCTTCGGGCATCAGGTTCACCGACAGTGCGCGGAAGTCAACCGCACCTGTCCCGTTTCGGGACCCTGCGGGGAGACCGTCCTGGCCGAACCGGCGATTTCGCCCGGGCGGAGGGGCTCAGTGGCGATATTGCTGGATACGGGTCGTCCTGAGGCCGGCAAGGCCGTGGTCGTTGATCGAGGACTGCCAGGACAGGAATTCCTCGACGGTCAGCGCATAGCGTTCGCATGCTTCCTCGAGGCTCAAGAGACCGCCGCGTACAGCGGCAACGACTTCTGCCTTGCGCCGGATGACCCATCTGCGCGTGTTCGCCGGCGGCAGGTCGGCGATCGTCAACGGGCTGCCATCCGGGCCGATGACGTATTTCACGCGGGGTCGCACCATTTCGGTCATTGGGACTCTCTACACACACTCAAGACCTTGTGCGAAGAGACTAGACGCGCAGATTTAAGATTTGGCTAAGTGGACGGTAATGATTTGTTAGGTATTCGTCCGACTTCGTCAACCGAATATTCACCATGAGGACGCCGGCCGCCCCGGCTTTCGCCTTGCGGCCCGCGCCGCGACTTCCTATAGACGGTTCCAGCCGGCGTGGCGCTTCATGCCGGAGACCGCTTGATCGGCGCCTTGAACGCCCTTGAATGCCGGGAAAGACGATGAACGCTCTCGATATCAGCAAGAAGCCCGGGGAGACCCGGGTCGTGGTGGCCATGTCCGGAGGGGTGGATTCCTCCGTCGTGGCCGGCCTTATGAAGCGCCAGGGCTACGACGTCCTCGGCGTCACGCTGCAGCTATACGACCATGGCGCCGCCGTTCACAGGGCGGGCGCGTGCTGCGCGGGCCAGGACATCGACGATGCACGGCGCGTGGCGGACACGCTCGGGATACCTCACTACGTCCTCGACTACGAGCGCCGGTTCAAGGAGGCGGTGATCGACCCCTTCGCCGAGAGCTACGCGGCGGGAGAGACGCCGATCCCGTGCGTCTCCTGCAACCAGACGGTCAAGTTCGCCGACCTTCTGGAGACCGCGCGCGATCTCGGCGCGGATGCGCTCGCCACGGGCCATTATGTGCGCTCCAGGGCCAACCCGCAGCCCGGGGCGCCCGGACGGCGGGCACTTTACCGGCCGGTCGACGCCTCGCGCGACCAGAGCTACTTCCTCTTTGCCACGACGCAGGAGCAGGTGGACTTCCTGCGCTTTCCCCTGGGCGAGCTGCCGAAGCCCCAGACCCGCGCGCTCGCGGCGGAGATGGGGCTGGCGGTGGCCGAGAAGGCCGACAGCCAGGACATCTGCTTCGTTCCCCGCGGCAGCTATGCCGACATCGTCTCGAAGCTGAAGCCGGACGCCGCGCTCGCCGGGAGCATCGTGCACATCGACGGCCGGGTGCTCGGCGAGCACCGTGGCATCCTGAACTACACGATCGGCCAGCGGCGGGGCATCGGCGTATCGGTGGGCGAGCCGCTCTACGTCGTCCATCTCGATGCCCGAACGCGGCAGGTGGTCGTCGGGCCACGCGATGCGCTGGAAACGCGGCGGGTCATCCTGCGCGGCCTCAACTGGCTGGGCGACGAGGCCGCCGAGGCGCTCGCAGGGCGGAGCATCGACTGTTTCGCCCGGGTGCGCTCGACGCAGCCGCCGCGGCGCGCGCGGCTTTCGCTCGACGGGGCAGGGCGTGCCGTCGTCGACCTGGAAGGCGGAGAGCAGGGGGTCGCTCCCGGCCAGGCCTGCGTGCTCTACTCCGGCGAAAACGATGGCGCCCGCGTCTTCGGCGGCGGCTTCATCGCGCGGGCAGAGAAGGCGCCGCTCGCGGAGAGGCAACTGCAAGCACTGATGGCCAGGACGCAGGCCGCCTGAACCGGAGGAGGGCGGACCCGACGGAGGCAGCGGTCAGTCGTGCGTCACGGTGCCGGCGGAAAGGATCCGGATGACGGACAGTCCCTCGGCGACAGGAGTGCGCGGCGGCGAGCCCGTCTCGATGCATTCGATGAAATGCCGCAATTCGCGCGTCAGCGGCATGTCCTCGTCGACGCGCACGAATTCGGGTTCGACCATCTCGGATTGCCATCCCTTCTCGTCCTGCCACAGCCTGTGGCGATAGAGTGCGAGCTTCTCCGCCCAGGGAGCGACGTCGTCGAAGACCGCCATGGCCTTCGACCCGACCACCGTGAGGCGGCGTTCCCGGTAGGGGTTGAGCCGCGAGGTGAATACGTGGCCGCGAAGGCCGGAGGGAAATTCGAGGTGGAGATGGGCGAAGTCGCTCAGGTGGTCGAGCACGGCCGAGCCTTCCCCGCGGACTGCGGAGGGCTCCTCGCCGGTCAGTGCCAGGATGAGCGACAGGTCGTGCGGGGCTATGTCCCAAAGCGCGTCGTTTTCGGCGTGGAACTTGCCGAGGCCGACACGGTGGGAATGGACGTAGCGCAACTCGCCGAGCTCGCCGCCGGAGAGAAGCTCCTGCAAGGCCTCGAAGGCGGGATGGAAGCGCAGCACGTGGCCCGTCATGGCGACGAGCTTCGTCCCTTCGGACGCCTCCACGATGCGCCGGGCCTCCGCGACGGTCAGGGCGATCGGCTTCTCCACGAGAAGGTGCTTGCCGGCGGCGATGGTCTTCAGGGCGCTCTCCGCGTGATGATGCGGCGGCAGGGCGAGGACGACGGCGTCGACGGCAGGATCCTCGAACACCGCTTCGGGCCGCAGCGCCCGGCCGCCGAACTCCGCCGCAATTGCCGCGGCGCGATCCGGATGATGGTCGGCCACGGCTTCAAGCGCGCCGAGGGCGCCGAGGGTGCGGATGTGGTTTCGGCCCCAGTATCCACATCCGATGACGGCAATGCGGGGAGATCGTGTCATGTCGTTCGTCTTCTTCCGGGCAATTGTGCGGAACGCGGACGGCATATCCGCCACATCCCGCCTGCGCAAGGGCCGGCCAGGGGCCGAACGGTCGCACGGCCGCCGGACGAGGCCGCCAAGCAAGCGTCCGGCGAGTACCGCGGGCGGTGGTCGAGCGGTCAGCCGCCGCGATTGCGGCTAGTTCTTCTTGAGCAAGCGTGCCCTGGCGGCGTTTCGGCGATTTGCGATGCGGGCTGCTGCGATCTTCACTGGAACCAGTTGCGGGACAGACGGGGCCGCGACCTCTCAGAGCTGCTTGCGCCACCGGAAGGCCGGCTCACATGGATGCCGACCGAACGCGCGATCTCCGAAACGCGCGTACCCGGCTCCAGCGTCGCGGCGACCAGCCGCTCCTTTTCCTCCCGCGACCAGCGACGCCGCAGTTCGAACGACGTGATCACCTCAATCTGCTTCGTCATGGGGCTGCTCCTGGCGCAACCACCAGGGCTCGCGGCCTTCAGGGCTACTTCTGCAAGGTTGCCGTCACCGTGGGGATACGCCGCCAAGAGAGCCTCGCGGCGCCGCATTCGCGCAAGCCCGCCGCACCCTCCGCGGAAGGCCTGAGGAACAGGGCCGAAGTTGAGCCCGGAGCGCTTGACACGCAACGTCAACCCACCCTATACCCCGCCGGTCCCGGCCGGCCATCGGTGCCCGGCAGGCGCATGGCGGAGTAGCTCAGTCGGTTAGAGCAGAGGAATCATAATCCTTGTGTCGGGGGTTCGAATCCCTCCTCCGCTACCATTCGGTTTTTGTACATCCCGGAGACATGGGTAACAGATCGTACCTAAGACATGGGTGACAGCCTCGTGCCGAACGGGCTGTCGATGGTTTGCAATGTCCTCTGTTCCAGGTCGATATAACCGAGATCGTACTGCATGAAGCTTATCAGCCAAATGCCGTCGTCCACCTCCTTGATTCCCAGCCTCTGACCGGCAAGCACCGTCGATATGTTGATCTTCTTGCGGTGCATGCAGATGCGTCCGCATGCGGTGACCATGATGTCCTTGTCGTGGAATGGGTAGGTCAGGTCCGGCAGGCCGTGATAGGGCCGTGAAGAGGGTGCGTAGCGCTCGGCCGGCAGCTTCATGGCGAGCGCCTCGTGGGGGCGTTCATCGTTGAATTCGCTGATAAAGGCGTCGAACCGTGCCTGCTGCTGGAGCGCGTTCATGGCCGGCGGCCGGGCGGTCTCCTGCTTCAGGGTTCGATGCATGCGCTCATGCCGGCCGTTCTCCTGGGGCCGCCCCGGCCTGATGCGCTCGATTGCGATGCCGAGCCTCAGCCACCAGACCGACAGCCTGGAGAGATTGTAGAGGCCGTTCGGGCTGGCGAAGGGGACACCATTGTCGCTTCGGATCGCCTGCGGCAGGCCGCGGTCCCTGAAGAGGCGGATGAAGGCCTCGATGACCGGCGCTTCCTTCGTCGTTTCAAGGGCTTCGGCGACAAGCAGGTAGCGGGAGGCCTGGTCGGTGACCGTCAGGGGGTAACAGTAGCGGCCGTTGCCGAGCTTGAACTCGCCCTTGAAGTCGGCGCACCACAGGTCGTTGGGCGCCACCGCCTGCGAGAGCGGCGTGCCCATGGCCTTGCGAGCCCGGTGCCTCTTGCGGGCCTGGCTCACAAGGCCATGGCGGTCGAGCACCGCGTGCACCGTGCTCCTGGCCGGAATGCGCACGTCGCCGGCCAGTCGGCGCACCAGGAGCTCCCGGATCTTCCTGGCACCCCAGTGCGGCTTCTCCCGCTTCGTCTCGACGATCAGCCGCTCGATCTGGCCGGGCAACTGGTTGGCGTATCTGACCGGCCGCCGCGACCGGTCGGCGAGCGCCTCCAGGCCGTCTTCCTTGTAGCGGTTGAAAATCTTGTAGCCGGTCTTCCGCGAGATGCCGAATTCCCGGCACACGTCACTCATGCCCTCTCCCTCGAGAAGCCGAGCGACAAAGCGCATACGTTCCTCCATCACCGAACACTCTCTCCACGGCATCAACATCTCCCCCGAAAAAGGGAAAGTGTTACCCATGTGTCCGGTACAAAACGTCACCTATGTCTCGGGCCGTTCATTTTCTCAGTTATCCCAATGGGTTGAAGTTATTCAGCTTCGTCAAGAACGCGTACGTATCAGGCACATGTACGCGGAGAAGACATGGCTTGTGCCTCATACCTGCAGCGGCGAGAAGGCCGCTATTCGGTCCAGATCCGGTTCTCGACCGCCGTCGCCGGCCTGATCGGCAGGCCCCTCTACAGGGCTTCGTTAAAGACGACGTGTTATCGCGAGGCCAAGCTCCGGCTCGTCGAAGTCCTCGCATGGTTCCATCGCATGAATGACAGCATCGATTATCCGTCCCTGTTCGCGAAGAACGTCAGGACACTTGAGGGCTATCTGAAGGACGAGTGGCCGATCTCCAGCGAGCGGCTCATCGCCCGGCAGCGCTACGAGGAGCTGCTGAAGAACTTCCGGCGTCGGGCGGAGGCGGCCGGCTTCGTGCCGGGCGAGGTCGATCCCGAGTTCCACCAGATGTTCGCGCAGTTCGTGCGGCAGAACGTCGAGGCCGAAGCCTGGCAGCGGCAGGTGGAGCGCGAGGACGCCTATGAGCGCGGACGGTCCGAGGGACGGGCGGCCGCGCGCGCAACGTCGGCTCCGGCCAGTTTCGGCGGGGCGTGGGGGCAGCCGGGCGATACGGCGGTCGAAGCCCCGGAAACGGAATTTATTTCCGCTCCGGCGGTCGGGGACAAGCTCCGATGCGCCTCGCGTGCAAAGGCGACCGAGCCGCTTCGGATGTCGGACGCCCTCAAGGCCTATGTGAATGACCGCGAGAAGGCGAAAGCCAACAGGGATGGCATCACGAACGACGCGCTGATCATCCAGTTTCTGATCGACGAAATGGATGATCCGTTCACCGATGACATTGAAGACGGCCGACCTGAAGCGCATCGACGAGATGCTGCCGGAGATCCCCAACCGCAAGAATGTCCCCAAGGCCTATGTCGGTTCGCTTCACAAGCGCTACCAGTATGCGCAGCAAAATGGCTGGGAGGGTCTGGTCCGCCTCACCGAGGCGCGGCTCAAGCAGTATCACAATTCGCTGTCAAAGTTCTTCGGCTGGCTGATCAAGGAGGGGCACTTCACCGACGACAAGCCCGTCTTCAATGTGCTCAGCGATGAAAACCTCGTCTCGCTCGAACGCGACTCCTTCCGGGAGGACGAGGTTCTCAAAATCATTCGCCAGCCGCTGTTCACTGGCTGCAAGACGGAAACCCGCATCTGGAAGCCCGGCGAAGTGTTCGTTCAGAGCCACATCTACTGGGGTTATGTGCTGCTGCTTCTGACGGGCATGCGGACGGGCGAGCCGGGCATCCTGGAAACAAGCGACATCGAGCTGCGTGACGGCATCTACTATCTGCATCTGCGGCCCTTCGATCCGGCCAAGGGAAGAGTGGCGCGCGGCAAGGTCAGGCGCTTCAAGACGGCCTCGTCGCAGAGAATGATCCCGTTGCATCCCCTGATCATCGATCTGGGATTGCTCGATCGCATCCGTGATCTTCAACAGATGGGATGTCCATACCTCTTCCCGGAATGGGAGCCCTATCCCAAGCCGAACGGGGAGTTGCGCTGGGGCCAGCCGATGACCAAGAGCTGGCAATATTTGAAGCGAAAAGTCGACCTCGATCGGCCGGACCTCACGATCTATTCGACGCGCCACTGGTTCGCACAGCTGATCGACGGGACGGACATCAAGGACCGCACGCGGCGGCGTCTGATGGGCCACAAGGATCCGAGCGATTCCGCCCACCGCTACGGATCGAAGACGCATCTCACCGCCCGCGATCTTCACCACATCCTGAATGTCGAGTCGTCGACAATTGCGCAGATGAGCGAGATCCTGCTGCAGGCCAAGGGGCGGGCAGATGCGAGCAAGCTCCAGGTGATCAAGCCTTGGCGGGATCGCGGAAACTGGTCCAGCCACTACCGAAACGCGCTTGGGCTTTGAGGGGACGGTTTGCGTTCGCGGCTTCAGGTGAGACGGCTATCGCCTTCTTGCCCGAAACAGGTCGAGGTCCGTGCCGATGTCTGGTGATGACCAATCCCCAAGGGTCCGTCAGGGCCCACGATGACGCTTGCGGGCGCGTTGCCAGAACGGCAGCTTTGCGCCCCATGCACGAACCCGCTTTCGCGGGAGGGCGCGAGCGGTGAGGTAGCGCGACGATCATAGGCCTTGGGTGCACAGAGGCCGCGGCCTGACCATGGAGTTCCCTTCAACGAGAGGAACTCGCCATGGAGCCCTTGTCGACGAATACTCCGATCACGCCGCTTCGCCAGCGCATGCAGCAGGACATGCTGATGCGGGGCCTGGGACCGCATACGCAGCAGGACTACGTCCGTCATGTCCGCGGCTTCGCCGCATTCCTTGGGCGTCCCCCCGATACCGCGACGGCCGGGGACATCCGGCGCTTCCAGCTGCATCAGCACGAGACCGGCGTGAGCGCGTCGACGATCAACAGTGCGGTCTCGGCGCTGCGCTTCCTGTTCGCCGTGACACTGGGGCGGCGGGACCTGTCGCGCACATTGGTGATCACCCGCAATCCGCGCAAGCTGCCCGAGGTCCTGAGCGTCGAGGAAGCAGCGCGGCTGCTCGCCGCGGCACCGGGCCTCAAGTACAAGGCCGCGCTCGGTGTCGCCTATGGCGCGGGCCTGCGCGTGTCCGAGGTTGCCCATCTGAAGGTCGACGATATCGACTCGACACGCATGCTGATCCGCGTCGAACAGGGCAAGGGCCGCAAGGACCGCAACGCTATGCTCTCGCCGCAACTGCTGGAGCTGCTGCGCCTGTGGTGGCGCGAAGGCAAGCGGCGCGGGGTGATGCTGCCGCATGGCTGGCTGTTCCCCGGGCAGAGCTGCACCGACCCGATCTCCACACGGCAGCTACACCGCGCGGTCCAGGAGGCGGCCGACGTCGCCGGCATCCGCAAGCGCGTCAGCCCGCATACCCTGCGCCACAGCTTTGCCACCCATCTGCTCGAGCAGGACGTCGATGTCCGCGTCATCCAGGTGCTGCTCGGGCACAGCAAGCTGGAGACCACCGCGCTCTACACCAAGGTCTCGACCCGGACGATCCATGCGGTCGCCGGGCCGCTCGACCGGCTGATGGCGCTGATGGAGGGCAAGACGCTTTCCGGCTGAGCCGGTGCGCGCCTCCCTCGACGTCGCCGACATCTTCCGTTCTGCCGGCCCGGCCTACCGGGCTGCCCATGCCGGGCACCTGAGCCTTGCCCAGCTCAAGGTCATGTCGGCGATCGAGACCTGCCGTACCGCCGCGCTCGGCGGTCACGTCGAGGCCTGCGAGGACTGCGGCCATCGGCGCATCGCCTACAACAGCTGCCGCAACCGGCATTGTCCGAAGTGCCAGGGGGCCGCCGCGCGCACCTGGCTCGCCGAGCGCGAGGCCGACCTGTTGCCGGTCGGCTATTTCCACGTCGTCTTCACCGTCCCCGCCGCGGTCGCCGACATCGCCTTGCAGAACAAGGCGCTCGTCTACGACCTGCTGTTCAAGGCCGCGTCGCAGACGATGCTGACGATCGCCGCCGACCCGAAGCATCTCGGCGTCCGCATCGGCATCACCGCCGTGCTCCATACCTGGGGTTCGGCGATGACCCACCATCCGCACGTGCACATGATCGTGCCGGGCGGCGGCATCTCGCTCGACGGGAGCCGGTGGATATCGTCACGCCCGGCCTTCCTGCTGCCGGTGCGCGTGCTCGGCAAGCTGTTCCGCCGCCTGTTCCTCGCCCGGCTGGTCGCGCTGCACGATGCCGGACGTCTCTCCTTCTTCGGCTCGATGGCAGGGCTCGCCGAGCGACGGGCCTTCCTGCATCACCTGAGGCCGATCCGGAAGAAGCGCTGGGTCGTCTACGCCAAGCCGCCCTTCGCCCGGTCCAGAGGCGGTGCTGGCTTATCTCGCCCGCTACACCCACCGCGTCGCCATCTCAAACAGCCGCCTGATCCGCTTCGACGGCGACGGCGTCACCTTCCGCTACAAGGACTACCGCCGCGACGGCGCGGACCGGCGGCAAGTGATGACGCTTGCCACAGACGAGTTCATCCGCCGCTTCTTGCTTCACGTCCTGCCGCGCGGCTTCCACCGCATCCGGCATTATGGCCTGCTCTCCGGATCCGCCCGCAAGGCCTGCCTCGCGCTCGCCCGCCGGCTGCTCGACATCCCGCCACCGGCCGATGACGACGTTCCGGAGGAACCCGCCGCCATGCGGCCGCAGTGCCCGTGCTGCGGCGGGCGCATGATCGTCGTCGAGACGTTCGAACGCTGGTGCCAGCCGCGCGCACCGCCGCATGCGGCGGCATCGACCGGGAGGACCGCACCATGACCCGGCATGGACCGAAATCCACACGCTCCGCGGCCTTGGCGCTTTCGGCAATGGGCCAGCTTGCGCCGGCCATCACCACCCTTGCTGTCATGGGATCCGGCACCAGCCGGCTCCGTCAGATGGACCGCGCAATCCAGCCACGCAGCAACCCGTCCGCGGCAACAAATCCACGCCCGGGCCTCGGCAGCGTCACCTCCGGATCAGCCGCAAACTGAAATCCCCATAGCTCAACGCTCGTGGCCCGCGGGTTCCTGCATGAGGGGCTTTCGTACGCCTGCCGGCATCCGAAACCCTTCACCGTTACCAGCCGCAATGCGAGCCGTCACGCTTCCTAAAATCGGACGTGAATTCGGCATCGAGGGCAGCGTTCATAATTGCGGGGTCGCTTAGCGATCGTTTGATCCGTGTGAACGGTGACGACTGTGCATTTCCTTTCTTGCTTCCACGCTCATTCCGACGATCGCGAGGAACTCTGGCCTTGCCTCGGAACCTGCCGCGGCAGCAACGCAAAGGAGCAAGACCATGGACGTTCAGATGAAAACCCCGCGCCCGCCTCTCAATGGTGTCGACACGCCGATGCTGTTGAGCACCATCAATGCCGTCGCCGGACAGCCCGACCTCGGCCGCTTCCAATTCCGTGCCGACAACCAATGGATCGAGGGCACGCACAGCCGCAGCGCGATGTCGGGATACTACGGCGCCGGCGATGAGCAGATGCGCGAAAGGAGCCATTTTGCCGATGGCGACCATACCGTCGTCCTGTGTGGCTCGGACCGAGGCCCGACGCCGGTCGAGTGGCTCCTGCATGCGCTTGCCGCCTGCCTGACCGCCGGCATCGCCAACATCGCCGCGGCGCGCGGCGTAAAGCTCACGAAAGTCGAATCTCATGTCGAGGGCGACATCGATCTGCGCGGCATCCTCGGGATTTCTGACGAGGTGCGAAACGGCTTCGACACGATTCGGATCGACTTCAAGATCGAAGGCGACGCCCCGCCGGAGAAACTCGGAGAGATCATCGAACAGAGCCGTTCCCGCTCGGCCGTGTTCGACGTGTTGACCAAAGGCGTACCCGTCGCGGTCAGCATTCGCAGCCTGCAATAGGCTTTCCGCGGAAGCCCGCAGGGGTTGGCCCGCAAGCCGGAAAACGGAGACTTCCAATGCAATCGACCGACGTCGCCATCATCGGCGCGGGCCAGGCCGGGCTTGCGCTGTCGGCATGTCTTTCAAGGCTCGGCATCGACCATATTCTTTTCGAGCGCGGCACGATCGCCCAACGCTGGAAGAGCACGACCTGGGACTCGCTGACCACGCTCACGCCGAACTGGATGAACGTTCTGCCCCATGGACCTGTCGTAGCCGGCGATGCGGACGGCTTCTGCTCGAAGCACGCCCTCGTCCAATATCTGGAGGACTACGCCAGGATCAATGGCGCACCCGTTCAGGCCGGTACTGAGGTCCTTTCGGTCCGTGCCGGCGGCCCGGGCTACCATCTGCGCACAGCCCGTGGCGCCTGGGCGGCGCGCAGCCTCGTGATTGCGACCGGCCAGTGTGACCGGCCGGCCTTGCCGGCAATGGCCCGTAGTGCCGGCTCGGCTTGCAAGCTCCATTCTTCGGAATATCGGCGGGCGGACGATCTGCCTGCCGGAGGCGTCCTCGTCGTCGGGGCTTCGTCCTCCGGAGTCCAGATCGCAGACGAGCTTTGTCGGTCCGGTCGCTCAGTCACGCTTGCCGTCGGGAAGCACACCAGCGTGCCGCGACGCTATCGCGGCGAGGATATTTTCGTCTGGCTGGCCCGAATGGGGATGTTGTCGCAACGCTGGTTCGAGGTTCCGGACCTGACGGCGGCACTGCGCCAGCCCTCCCTGCAGCTATCCGGGCGTATCGAGGACGCCGATGTCGGCCTGGCAGCCCTTCAGTCGAAGGGCGTTCGCCTCACCGGCCGGTTGATCGACATTGATGGTGACACCGCCATCTTTGCCGACGACCTTGCTGTATCGGTCGCCGCAGCGACGGAGAAGCGTCTGCGTCTGCTGCAATCGATCGATGCGTTTGCCTCCTCTCCGGATGATGCGCATACCCGGCAACAGGCGCTTCAGGCACCGCAAGCCGACAAAGCGTCCGGTTCCATCGGGCTCGCTGGCGAAGGCATTCGCACGATCGTCTGGGCCACCGGCTTCTGCCGGTCGTTCCCCTGGCTGCACCTGCCGGTGCTGACGGCCAGCGGAGAGATCGACCAAAGGGACGGCGTCACATCGGCGCCCGGCGTCTACGCGCTCGGCTACCGCTTTCTCCGCAAGCGAGATTCCAATTTCATCGGCGGCGTCGGGACCGACGCCATCGCTCTTTCCGACCATATCGCCGGCTTCCTTCGTCAAAGCCACCGTCAAGCTGCGTGAGGTGTATCATGCCCTTCAGACACCACGAATACGACGTCATCATCGTCGGCGGCCGCTGTGCCGGCGCCGCAACAGCGATGCTGTTGGCCGAGGCGGGCGCACGCATTCTCGTCGTCGAGCGTCAGGAGTACGGTGCCGATGCACTCTCGACACATGCGTTGATGCGACCCGCCGTCAAGCAGCTCGCCCGCTGGGGCCTGCTCGACGAGATCCGGGCGAGCGGCGCTCCCTTCATCACGTCGACGACATTCCACTACGAGGACGAAACGATCCCCGTCCACATCCGCCAGGAACCCGGCCTTCCCGGGCTAGTCGCACCGCGCCGCTCGGTTCTCGACAAGGTGCTCGTCGATGGCGCCCGCCGCGCCGGAGCGGAGGTCGTTCACGGCATCTCCGTCGTCGACATCCTCAGGGGGCGACGGCAACAGGTCTGTGGTGTCGTCGTGCGCGAAGGCGACGAAACCCGAAGCTTGCGCGCCGGTCTCGTCATCGGCGCCGACGGCATCGGCTCGATGGTGGCGCGGACGGTCCATGCCCCGATCATGCATGAAGGCCGCGTCTCGACCTCGGCGATTTTTGGCTACGTTCCCGGCCTGCCGTCCGACGGCTATCACTGGTATTTCAACCGCGGTCTTGCCGCCGGCTCGATCCCCACCAACAATGGTGAAGCCTGCGTCTTCGTCGCGGCACCGCAGGCCTATTATGATACGGTCCTTCGGTTCGATCGGGCGAATTGTCACCACGATATCCTGTCCCGCCTGACCCCCGATCTCGCCCGCCATGTCGGCTCGGTCGGGATCGGCCCGCTGAAGGCCTTCCGCGGCCGTCCCGGCTACGTGCGGAGAGCGGTTGGGCCGGGCTGGATGCTCGTCGGCGATGCGGGATTTTTCCGTGATCCGCTCACTTCACACGGCATCTGCGATGCTTTCAGGGATGCCGAAGGCGCAGCCGATGCGGCCCTCGGTGGCACGCAATGGGACTTGGACGCCTATCAGGAGATGCGAGACGCATTTGCTTATCCGGTCCTAGAGGCGACAGACCTTGTTTGCGCGTTCGACTGGACACCTGAAGAGCTGAAAGAACGGCACAAGCTGTTGAGCCAGGTGATGAAGGCCGAGATCAGCGAGCTCGCACGCCGGGAGGCAGGAAGTCAGAAAACCCCGGCCAGAGAGGCCGACCCGGACCATTTCGCGATCGCATAGGGAAAACTTCAATGCGCCGAGTTGGCGAACCGGACGGTCAAACGACCGTCCGGTCTTTTCGTTTCGCGAGTGCTGCCCAGTAATCGAAAGTCTTTCGAACAAAAACGATGCTTGTGCAAACGCTCGTTTCCACGCCGAGGGCCGAAAAGGTCTCTGCGGCGCCGAGGTGGCGCCGAGGTCCAAAGGAGACAGTAAATGCCCACATCGTTCAATCGCATTCGCAAGACCATCGATATCCTGGGGTCGACCCTGCGCACCCGGCGGGATCGTCGCTGCCTTCGCGAACTGCCCGACTATCTGCTGCGCGACATCGGCCTGAACCGGGCGGACGTCGCTCAAGGGGAAATCCCGTGCAAGCTTGCCGGCGCCGAACGCTGGGGGAGTTGGGGGTGAATTGCCCGGCCGCGGCGGGACCTCTGGTTACGCCGCCGCGGCCTGACGAAACAGCCGTTACCGCCTGTCGGCAATATGTTATCTTGCACGCGGCTCGGGGGCCTTCGCGAGGTGCGATGAGCTCAGGGATCGAAATCAATGTGCTGGGCGATCTCCAGGTCTTGCACGACAGGGAGCCGATCGAGCTGCCGCCGTCGAAAAAGACACGCGCCCTTCTCGCCTATCTCGCCGTCATCCAGAAGCCGCAGCGCCGCGAGCGCCTTTGCGAGATGTTCTGGGACGTGCCGGATGATCCGCGAGGGGCATTACGCTGGAGCCTGTCGAAGATCCGCGGTCTGCTCAACAGCGATACCGGGAACATCTTCCACGCGGACCGCAATGTCGTTGCCGTCGCACCGGACGTCATCTCGACGGACTTCGCCCGAATGCACACCCTTTCCGGAAAGACCATCGAGGATCTCCCTGTATCGGAACTGACCACGCTTGCAGCTCTCTTCCGCGGATCCTTTCTCGGTGACCTGTCGCTGCCGCGCTGTCCCGAATTCGAGGCGTGGCGCATCGCTCACGTTAACGAGACCGACCTTCTGCGCCTGCGTATCCTGCGCCGCCTGGTCGTCGCGACGAACGATCAGCCGGAGGTTGCTCTGCACTTTGCCCAGGAGCTCCAGCGCCTCGCGCCGGATGACCCCGGCCTGCCGGGCCTCGTCGCCGATCTCGCCGAGGCCGCCCGCAGAGCGACGATAGCCGGCGCCGGTGGAGATGTGCCCGCACCGGCCCGACCTGCAGGCGATCTCGACGCCGCGGACGTCGAGGTCCGGTTCTGCGCAACGCGCGACGGCATCCGCGTGGCCTACGCGACGACCGGCAAGGGACCGGCGATCGTGCGCGCGGCGCACTGGATGTCGCATCTACGCTACGAGGCCGAAAGCCCGGTCTGGCGCCACTGGATCCGCGCGCTTTCGGCCGAGAACACACTTCTGCGCTATGACGAGCGCGGCAACGGCATGTCCCAGTGGGATGTCGAGGACATTACCTTCGAGGCCATGATTGCGGATCTGGAAAGCATCGTCGACGCATCGGGTTTCGACCGCATCATCCTTCTCGGCATTTCGCAAGGCTGCGCCATCTCGGTCGCCTACGCCGTGCGCCACCCCGAACGCGTCGCCGGGCTCGTTCTCTATGGCGGCTACGTCAAGGGCTGGCGCGCCCGCGGCGATGCAGAGGAGATTGCCCTGCGCCAAGCCATGGGAACGCTGATGCGCCGCGGCTGGGGCAAGGACGACCCCGTCTTTCGCCAGCTCTTCACGGCCTTGTTCATTCCCGGCGCTTCGCGCGAGCAGGTCGACTGGTTCAACGAATTGCAGCGCAATACGGTTACGCCGGAGAATGCCTACCGGCTCGCCGAAAGCTTTGCCGATATCGATGTCACCGACCTATTGGCACGGATTTCCGTGCCGACGCTGGTCATGCATGCGAAAGGCGACAGGGTTTCGCCGCTTTCCTCCGGACAGTCCTTCGCTGCCGGAATTCGTGGTTCGCGCTTCATCGAACTCGACAGCAGCAACCATATCCTGCTGGAACACGAGCCGGCATTTGCCGAGTTCATCAGACAGGTTCGCCGCTTTGCCGAAGAGGTGGCTGCGGCGAACTCGCGACCGAACGACGAGCATCGGCACGCTGCGTCCCGTTAGTATTCTCGTGGCGGAACTCACACCCGCATCGACGCCATCCGATGACCCAGAGGCTGCCGCCGAAATTCTCGAGCCCCTCAGCGAGGCTCTCACGGCTCTGGCCACAGCGCATGGCGGCACCGTCATCGAAGCCCGCGAGGGCACGATCACCGTCGCCTTCGGCGCCGAGCGTGCCTTCGAGGAACATGCGGTCCAGGCCTGCCGCACCAGCCTTGCCATGCGCGACCTCTTGATCGCGCGCGTCGGAACGGACGTCCGGATGCGCATCGGTATCGATGCCGGTTCCGCGCTGATCCGCAGCGGCTCGCATCATCACGGCATCACCGGCCCGGTCGTCAAGACAGCCACGCGGCTGGCCGCATCGCTAAGACGGGATGCGACCGCCCTGACCGCGCGCGCCCGCGACAGTGCAGGCGGTTTCATTGCGGCTTCACGGCTGGCTCGGTCGGAGACATTCGGCTTCGAACAGGCCGCTCCGGCCTATGAATTGCTCGCAGAAAACCGGGCACTTTCCCGTTGGTATCTGAGGGCGCGCCAGGGGTTGACGCCTCTTGTCGGACGCGCCGACGAACTCACGCGGCTGTCGCAGGCGTGGCTCAGGGCGAGGGAAGGTCATGGCCAGGTGGCAAGCATCGTCGGCAGTCCCGGCGTCGGAAAGTCGCGGCTCGTGCACGAGTTCATCGGCTCCCAGGCCTTCAAGGCATACACGATCGTCGAGGCGGGCGCGGAAGAGATCAGCGAAAGTGCCAGCCACGACCTGACCAAGCGCATCCTGCTCTCGGTCTTCGGCCTGACCGGTCAGGAGGAGAAGGAAGCGGTCAAGCGCGCCGTCAAGGGCCGTTTGAAGGAGACGGCCGTCGACAGCCAATTGCTTCTCCCGTTGCTCCATGCGCTCGGTCAGCCGATCGACGATGCGAAATGGCAGGAGATGCAGGGCGATGACCGGGCGCGGCAGGTGCGGGAGGCATGCGTGGCTCTGTTGCGCGGCATGTCGACCCTCAAGCCGGTCATGCTTCTGGTCGAGGATTTTCATTGGGCCGACGCGTTGAGCCGCGCGAACCTGCAGGAACTGGCGGTTGCGATCGCCGGAGATCGCGTGATGCTGGTCATCACGGCACGGCCTGGTTTCGAGCCGCGCTTGGATGTTTTGCCGCATTTCCTGCAGCTTCGGCTCTCGCCGCTAGCCGCCGAACAGGGGCGCGCACTCGTCGGCTTGCTGCTTGGCGACGATCCGGGAATGGAGCCGCTGAAGGATCTCATTTGCGCGCGCGCAGAAGGCGTTCCGCTCTTCGTCGAGGAAATCGTCGGCCAACTGGTCCAGTCGGGCCGGTTGACGGGAATGATCGGCAAGCTCCGTTTGCAGCAGCCGGTCGACGCGCTCGAACTGCCTGCGACGATCCACTCGGTGCTCGCCGCGCGCATCGACCGTATGGATCTGGACGAACGCAGGCTATTGCAGATCGCCTCGGTCATCGGCGCGGCCCTGCCGGTCGACCTGCTCAGCGAAGTCTCCGGTCTGGGCGCTCAGGTATCAAGCGTGCTGGCACGGCTCAAGGCAGCCGAAATGCTCTTCGAGAACCGCAGCGAAGGGGAACAGGAATTCGCCTTCAAGCACGCGCTCATAAAGGATGCCGCATATGCCTCTCTGGCAATGGCGGACCGGCAGGCGCTGCATGCGCGCATCTTCTTCGCGCTGGAGCGGCGTCACGTTCCCGGACGCCCGGACCAATCGGAACGGCAGGCCTTCCATGCCGTGCGCGCCAGGGAATGGCGCCACGCATCGAAGCACCTTGTAGCGGCTGCGGACAGGGCGGTCGAGAATTCGGCCTATTGGAATGCCGCCGATTTTCTTGAGCAGGCAATCGAAGCCCTTGACCATCTCCCGCACGATCCGGAGCTCGTAGAGTTCGCGATCGACGTCCGCACCCGCCTCCGTGTCGCCTATATGGTCACCGGGCAGTTCGAGAAGGCGATAAGCCGGTTGAGCGAAGCCCAGAGCCTCGCGCGCCAGTCAGGCGATTCCCGCCGGCTCGCCTATGCGCTGCTTCATGCCAGCTACGTCTATTCGACCTGGGGACGCACCGAAGAGGCACTTGCAGCGGCGGACGAGGCTCGCAGTATAGGGCTCTTGATTGCCAACGACCGGCACACGGCGGAGTCCGATCTTGCAGCCGCGCAGGCGCACATGATCATCGGCGCGGCACGGCCCGCCATCCGGTTGCTGCTTCCGCATGTCAATGATTTCACCACGCGCTGGGCCGACGACCGCCTCGGCTTTCTCGTCACCCGGTCGGTCTGGTTCCTGGGATCGCTGGCCTCGGCCCGCGCCCTGCTCGGCGAAACGGAACAGGCAGATGCAGACATCGGCGAAGCGCGCCGCCTTGCAGAAGAGACCGGGCGCCCCGTCGATCGCTACGCGACGGCTTATTTCGAAAGCCTCGTTCGAATCGTCCTGGATTGCAGCGAGGATTGCCTCGTGCGGTTGCGTCAGATGACGGAGGAAAGTCTTCAGCGCGCGCCGTTTCCGTTCCATCCCTGGCTGACGGCGACCCTCGGGCATGCCGCCCTGACGATGGGGCGGCGTGACGAAGCCGTTGCAACCCTCGAACAGGCCTTCGCGCTGGCTGAACAGGCCAACATGCCGCATTTCATGACCTATGCGTCGGTGATGCTCGCGATTGCCCAGGCCGAGCCGGGCGATGCGGCAAGTCGCGACGATGTGCGCGACGCGCTGCGCAGCGCGCGGCAAAGCGGCGACAAGTGGATCGAATTCGAAGTGCTGATGGCGCTGGCCGAGCTGGAGGTTGGCGAGCAGGGGACACGGCTGTGCCGCGAGGCACTCCGCCTTGCGCAGGATGCCGGCTACGCCGTTTTCGCAGCACGGGCCGCAACCCGCCTCTCTGAGCGCGACGACAGCTTCCTTGGCGGCGAAGACAGTGTGTCTGTCGAAGCGCACCGCGGCCAGCCCGATACCGACGACCGGAAGCAGACGGCCAATTAGGAAGCCTGCGGATCAACGCAAAACGGAGAACCGGCAATGAGCACAGGAAGGGATGGTTGGGCGGGCGTCACGCGCGGTAAGCCAGAGGTCGGTCAGACGGCGGAACGCACACGCATGACATCGATGCGCGACATCGAACTCTTCACCGAGATGACGGGCGACCGCAATCCCGTTCACTATGACCGGGAGTTGGCCGAAAAGACGGCATTTGGCGGATTGATCGTGCAGGGTGGCGTCACGACCGGTATACTCAACGCTGTCGTTGCCGAAGACCTGCCGGGCCCCGGCAGCGTATTCCTCGGCGTCGAATGGAAGTTCGTCAAGGCGGTGCGGGTTGGCGAAACGATAACCGGTCGCGTTGCCGTGCTTGAGTTGCGAGAAGACAAGCCGCTATGCAAACTGTCGACCACCGTCACCAACTCGGCCGGCGAAACGTGTCTCGAAGGCACGGCATTGACCTACACCGTGCCGCTGGCTTGACCCTTGCCCGGTCACGCCCTCAACAATCTTCGACAGCTCAGCACTGCCCCCTGCCAATGATGCAGGAGGCGCATTGCGCTACCGCATCGAAGGACGCGCGTCCATCACAGCTTCGTGCAGTAGTACCTTGCAGCGCTGGACGAGCCGGACGTGATCGGTGGCTCAATGGGCAAGGAGCGAGCCGATCGCCACGCATTCAACATGACAACGAGGTCCGGCAACCCGACCAGGGATCCAACCCGGGATTCGGCACGAGCGCCCAGAGTGCACAACTCGAAGCGCGGGACCGGCGCTTCCGGCAGGATAGCAAGGAGCAGCGACACATTTTGGCGCGTGTGCCGACCCGGTCGCGAACCGCCGGTGTTTTCGCCAGATTGCTGCCTTTGCGGCTCCAAAGTATTGTCCAAGAACAATAGGGTTGCGCAAAAAAGACATGAAGTCCAGAATTCCGGGATTTTTTCCCTGTCCACCGATCCTATGGCAAGAAATAATAGTAAATTTTATCATAAAATACTTGACCTTCTGACAAATATCGAAAATCGAATTTGATATAATGGCCTTCATGAGTAACGGATCAGCCGTTGCCTGAAAGCAGAAAGGAATGTCCTCATGAATTCTGAAGTTCGCTCGCTGCACCAGCCTATGCCCACATCCCTGTCCAACCTGCTTGGGCACACGCCCCTGGGAGAGGAGGTTGTGGTCATGCCCGACCGGCTCGTCGGCCAGCACACCTTCATTACCGCTGCATCGGGATCCGGCAAGAGCTACACCTTGCGGCGCATGCTCGAGGTCCTGCTTCAGGCGCGCCGCCCGATGTTCATCTTCGACGGCGAGAGCGAGTTTCATTCGCTTCAGGCCATCGTGCCGAATGCGCTCATCGTTGTCGGTGGGCCGCAGGCGGACCTGCCTCTTCATCCGCACGCGGCCGGGGTGATGGTGCCGGAACTCCTGCGCAAGCGCGCCAGCGTCCTCTTCGACATGAGCGAATTCGATAACGACGAACAGGGCGAGATCATCGCCGCGTTTCTTGGGAGCATGATGAGGATGCCCCCGGACCTTTGGCAGCCGCTTGCAGTCGTCATCGACGAAGTGCAGCGCTTCGCGCCGCAGATCGGCACGTCAGCAAGCCGCAAGGCGATGGAAGCCGTTGCGCGCCAGGGGCGCAAGCGCGGCTACGGTTTGGTCACGGCGAGCCAGCGCATCTCGGACGTCTCGAAGGTGGTGCTGACGCAGTCGTCGCAGATGCTGGTCGGCCGGATCCACTTGCGCCTTGATATCGATCGGGTCCGCAACGAGATCGATCTTCCCGCCACGATGACGGACGGTCTTGCGATGATGCAGCCGGGTGAATTCATCGTACGCGGCAGCGCGTTCGGTGACGAGCCGATTGTCATGAAGACGGCGACGACGCTCTCCGATCACGGCACCGACGACCATCTTCTTGCCGCTCTCGAACGCCCGATCGCGACCGCGCAGGAGACGATCGGGTGCCTGAAGGAGCTGGTCGAGGCCGAGGTGGCGAAAGGCGATGCTGGACCTGCCGCAACGAATTCCGGCCGGCAGCCTAAAGCGGGGCAGGGCCCGGTCCGGTCCACGCGCGCGTCGGCAAGGTCGGAAGGGTCCGGAGCAGCGGGCGTCGATGCGACCGCCCTGGACATGCTGGCGATGTTGGCGGGCACGTCCAAGGGCCGGTTGACCCTTGAGGCATTGGCGGTGCTCGTTGGCCAGTCGGTTCGCAGTGCCGCTTTCCGGACCGCCCTTGGTGACCTGATTGGCCGCGGCATGGTCCGCCTTGGGCGTTCGAGCCTCAGCCTCGAACAACATGGGCGGGAAGTGCTCGGCGACGGGGCGGACGCGCATGCGGTCAAGCGTCGGGTGATGGAAATCCGTTCGGGGCTTGCGCCGGATGATGGCCGCGTGCTCGACATCTTGCTGGCCGCCGCGCCGGCGCGCCTCGACAAGACCGTGATTGCCGAACGTGTCGGGATGTCCGCACGATCCCGCAAACTCGGTCCGATCCTCTCGCGGCTTTCGCGGCGTGGGCTTGTTCGCAAGACGGGCGTTGAATTCGAGGCATCAGCCGCGCTCGTCGAGTTGATGCGGCGCTAGCCGCTTGCCGGCTTTCCGAAGCGGCCCGTCGGGTTCGGGCCGCTTCGCCTCGGAATTCGGCAAGCAAGCCCGCGCCAAACGAAGGGGCCCGCCTCTTGCTTTGTCGAATGGCCGCCGAATTCGTAGGCCGGCTGCTGGCCGCCGACTGCATTCGATCGAAGGCCGTGAGCCCGCCGTTAACCTTGTACCGGCTTTGTTCTCTTTCTGGCTTTTGCGTGCTTGCCTTTTCTGGCCGGGCCCGCAAAGATCGCACCATGGCTTCCGGGCAATCCGGGGCCGCAAACCAGATCGGCCCCCGAAGGTGTTGGTACCACCGACGAGGGCCTGACCCGCAACCTTCTTACGAAAGGCATTGGGCTATGACGAGCTTTAGTGCGTCTGCTCTTCCTTGGGAAGTTTCCCGCATCCATCCGATCGACGATCCCCGGGCTTTTGCCGGCCGCGCTACCGTTTCGGCGTTCGATCCCGGCCCGGCTTTCATACGCCGCGGCTGATCGACTTCCCGCAATCCATCCCTGACCATTCCGAGAGAGTGAGACGGTCGGTCGTCGGACCGGCGCCGGTGATCGCGTGATCGTGGCTGGACTGCAGCGGTATTCATTTCCGCTCGCGGTCGTCCGGTTCACCAAGCTGGCGCGGCGCATGCCGCCGGCTGTCCGGTCGCGGCGCGATGCCGTTCGTCCTTCTCTCTCCGATCTCGAAGAGGAGACAACGCATGTTCACATCCCGTTCCCGTTCCGAATCCGTCCCGCATCGCGTGCTGCCCGGCTCGCCGGGCTCCGGCCTGGCTTATGCCATCGACCGCGATGCGGTGATGCCGGACCTCCAGACGCTCGTCGGCAACGCCATCCAGACCATCGAGGCGACACAGCCGGCTCCGGATGCGATCCTCGGCGGCTTCGTGAGGCTCACGTCGCTCTGCCGGTCGGTGAGCTTCCATGAAGGCAAGTTGTTGGAGAGCGCCCTGATCCGGCTTGCCGAAGCCAACCCCGATCTCGTCGTGCTGTCGCTGGGCTTGCGGCTGCCGCTGACGAAGGCCGCGGTTGAGGCGGTCGCCAACAATCCGGTCGAGAAGCTGCGCAGCCTGACGCTCGATTCCGAAGTTGCAGCACGGTCCTGCTACACCCCGGACCTCGTCATCGTCGACCGCGCCAGGGCGAGTGCCATGATCCTCGACATGAAGCGCTCGATCGTCTCCTACGCCGATACCAACCGGCTCGAGGAGCTGAAAGCGAAGATGATGGCGGCGGCACTGATCCTGCCGGACTGGCTCTACCGCGAACACAAGCGGCTTTATGTCGATCAGGTCGCGATCGGCATCGTCGACGGGGCAAGCAGCACTTCCGATCATGACAACGGCATCTGGCGGCTTGCCGACATCGACCGGCTGATCGACGTCGAAGGTGCGGCTGCGGCGATGGACGCGATGCGCCACCAGTTCGGAGCGAGGGTGCAGCGGCTCTTGCGCGAGGAAGCCCGGCTTGCGCTCACGCAGGCGCGCGACACGATGGTCGGCCGCAGTTCCGATCCGCGCATCCACGAAGGCTGGGCGAGGGCCTTCGATCACCATGCCCGCCGCAGTCCCATCTTCGGCGGCCCGCTCGATCCGGTCGACGACGAGTCGGCGGAGGAGGGGGCCGCTGAAGCCACTGACGAGGTTACCGTTGAGGGCGGACCCGTCCGCTTCGGCTTCCTGCGGGCCGCACGGACGCACTGAGCGCGGCGGCAACTGACGCCAACCGACCAAATCAATACCGATCCTGCATGACAGCGTCCGCGGGTTTCCGCGCCGGCGCGACAGAGGAGCCTTGCCATGCGCAAGCCGACCGACCGCTTCGTTCACCAGCCGCATTCGAACGCCAGCCTGCATTGCCTTCCGGACGCCGCCGGCGCCGGTCCCGATGAGCCGGCGATCGTCGTCGGCCTTGCCACGCAGTTCGCCCATCTCGGCGAGAAGGGCAGTCGTCTGCCCGACCCGTTGCTTCACCGCCTTCGCCGCCTTGCCCATCGTGGCGATCCGGCAGCACGGCTGATGCTGAGAGTGCTCGTCGGCCGCGGCAAGGCCCCGCGCTCGGCATTGCGTCCGGATCACATCGGTGACGACGCGGCCTCGCCAACCCGGGAGGCCCGCCGATGAACCGCCTGGCACGCAGGTTCCTGCATCGCCTGCAGCGGCGCGAGGCGGCACGCGCGGTCGCCGCCGCGGTCAATGCGGGCCTGCTGCTTCGTGTCGAACACACAATCGCGCCGGGGCTGGTCGTTGCCAGCCACCTGCCGACCTTCGATGTCGCCGTGCTTTCCGGCGACGACGAGGCCGACCGGGCGATGCTTGGCCGGCTGATCCGGGCGAAGGTGGCTGCCGCCGGGGAGCCCGGTTCGAAAAAGAAGGGTCGAAAGCATGGTTCGCCGTCGGATCTGGGTGCTGCTTCCCCGGTCTCGCCCGAGACGGCGCGGCGCGTCGTCCGCCTCATCCGCGAGACCGCGGCACGCCTGAATGTCACCGACATCGTCGCCGTGCTGCAGATCGCCCGGGCCGTGCGGGAGCCGGATGGCGGGATCGCACGATTGCGTACGGTGCTCGATCGGCCGGCGCCGGTGATCACCCTGCTTGCCTCCGACTACGGCTTCGTCGATCACGTCCGCGAGCTGCTTAAGGACGGCATCCTGCTGCCCGGCCGTGTCGACCTCGGCGACGTCGTCCACCGCGTCGGCATGGCCTATTTCGACGCCGACCCGCCGCCGCGGCGTCGGGCAATCTATCTCGATACATTGTCGCGGGAATGCGAACCGAGCTTCCTGGACAGGGTCATTGCCAAGGGTGCGGCCGCCGGTCATCCGTTCCTGCATCTCTCCGCACCGGAGCGCTGGATCCCGAAGCGGCTTGCCGCCGCCTCCGATCTCGACCTCACCGTCACCGGCATCGACTGGCGCATCCTCGCCGACACCGTCAACGTCGTTCTCGGCACCGACCTCGCCGGGCTCCAGATCAAGACAAGGTATGAGAACGTCTATCCGGAATTGTTGATGCCCTCCGACCTGGCGCTTGCCATCCGGCCCGGCCGCAGCGTCGACGAGGTTTTCGCAGCACTTGCGCGGCTGAGCGAGGTGCGGGTTCTCGAAGACGATGGCAATGGCGACGGCGAGGAGGCAGGCGGCGGGTCGAAGAAGCCGCTGAAGACGCCGAGCGGGCACAAGACCGCGACCAGTTCGTCATCATCGTCGGACAGCAAGCCGTTCCGCAACAAGGACAAGGGGTCGGGCTCGGAACTGATCGAACCGGTGCCGTTGCCGGAGGGCAGTGACAGGGCGAAGAACGACACAGGGGATCAAGCCAAGGACAGGGCGGCGTATCTCGGTGTCGAGACGCTTGCCGGCTACGGAGAGGCGAGAGACTGGGCCGTCGACCTGAAGGCCGATCTCGATCTCTGGCGCGAGGGCAAGCTGCCGTGGTCGGAGATGAGCACGCGGCTGCTGCTCTCAGGTCCGCCCGGAACGGGCAAGACGACCTTCGCCAAAGCGCTCTGCAACTCGTTGCAGATCCCGCTGCTTGTCACCTCTGTTTCGACCTGGCTCGAACCCGGCTATCTCGGCGACGTCGTCCGGCGCATGCGCATGGCTTTCGACGAGGCGAGGGAGAAGGCTCCGATCATTCTCTTCGTCGACGAGATCGACGGCATCGGCAAGCGAACGGATTCGATCCGCGACTTCGGCGATTACTGGAATTCCGTCGTCAACCGCATGCTCGAAATGGTCGACGGGGCAATCAAGACAGAAGGCGTCATCATCGTCGGGGCGACGAACCGACCGCAGGACATCGATGCGGCCCTGCTGCGCTCCGGCCGGCTCGAAAAGCAGATCGAGATCCCGCTGCCGAACGTGACGGCACTGACAGGGATCTTCAAACACCATCTCGGCAAGGACCTCGACGGCGTCATTGCGACCGCGCCCGACGCACTGGTGTCACGCAAGGCTGCAAGGACGGCACGGGGGCCAGGGCCGGAAACGAAGACGTCACCGGCGTCGAAGCCGGAGACGCCGCTGAAGCCGAAGTCTCTGGAGAGCACTGCGGAACCTGATAGCGCCAGTTCACCGCAACCGGGCCGGAAGACAGCCGCGAAGGCGGGCAAGGCGCATGCCGCGGACAAACGGGCGGAGACCATCCGGCAGGAGAGCAAGACGCGTCCCGACCCTGACGTCGTGCTGCGGCCGCTTGCGGTGAAGGCGCTCGGGCGCAGCGGGGCCGACATCGAGCAGCTGGTGCGCCAGGTTCGGCAGATTGCCCGCCGCGAGCAGCGGTCGATCACTTATCCGGATCTCGACACGGCACTCGGCGAAGGGCGTCCGCAGCGGTCGCCCGAGCACAAGCGGCAGATCGCCGTGCACGAGGCCGGGCATGCTGTCGTCCGCCATGTGCTCGGCGAAGGCGACGTCGAATATCTTTCCATCGACCGGGCCTTCGGCGGCCTGACGATCTCGCGCCTGCGCGAGGACATCGACAGCGAGGAACGCCTCGGCAGGCTGCTGACGATTGCGCTCGCAGGCCGCGCGGCAGAAGCAATCGTCTGCGGCAGCGTCTCGGCCGGCTCCGGTGGAAGTGCCGATTCCGATCTCGCTCGAGCCACCGACATGGCGCTCGCCATGGAAACGCGACTTGGCTTTGCGGCCGACCAGCCGCTCCTTCATCTCGACCTCGGCGATCCGGGAACCGCGCTCGGCTGGCGGCCGGACCTTGCGGCCAGAGTCGATGCCAGGTTGGAGGCGGCTTACGCCGAAGCCTGCCGCCTGGTCGAGGCGCACCGCCATCGGCTCGAGCGGGTGGCCGATGCCCTGGTCGCGGCCGGGACGCTCGAAGGGGAGACGATCGCGGATCTGCTCGACGAACCGCCTTGACGGCCGCCGGACTGTGGAGTGCATGAGGTGCCGGAACGGCACCGTGAGGTGCCCGCACGTCAATCCAAATCGGGATGATTTACGCTCCGGCGATTCAGGAGCCTGGACAAGTGTTGCCGATGTCCGGGCATCCGATTCGGACTCGTGGGCAGGCGTTACCGATCTCTGAATTTGCGATTCTGCGCGGCGCCCCTCCCGGCACTCATGCGACATCGCCGGTGGCGGCCGGTTCGAATGCGCGTGTCCGCGACCGGATCCAGATCGCATCGACGTGCGCGCACGTCATCCCAAATCGTCTCGATTTACGCTGATGCGATTCCGAACCGTGGACAAGCGTTACAGATCTCCGGGTCTGCGTTACCACCCTCGAGAAATCCGATTCGGCGCGGGACGGCGTTTGCGCCGAAAGCGTCGATCTGGCAGGTGAGGCCAGGTAGGACGAGGCCGCCAAGGCGGAGCGGGTGAAGGAGGCGAAGAAGACATGCGGAAGCCGGTCCGGCAGCGTACCGCGGAGCAGCGCGAAAGGCAGCGCGCCTATCGCGAGCGGCTGAAGGCCGAGCGGCGGCCGGGGCGCGACGACGTCGCCCGGGTCTTGCTCCACTTCGTCATCGCCGAGAATGCCAGCCGGCCCGACCGCAAGGGACGGCTCGACGTGCTCCAGGACGTCATCGTCGAGCGGCTGGTCTCCCAGGGCTTCGACGAACGGGCGTCGCACTCCGTCTTCGACGATCTCGTCGAGCGCTACACCAAGGAAGGCTGGGGCTTCCGGCGCAAGGCCCATCTCGATCCCGAGGACGGTGCGCGGTCGGCCGCGGCGGCGTGGTTCGACGACGAGGGCGAGCGGGACCGGGATTGAGCGCGGGCCGGCTCCGCCTGTCGAGGGCAAACCCGGGGCTTGGCGGAAGCGGCCCTCGTAGGCCCGACGTCGGCGCTTGATCCACCTTGGTCTCCGGCCATGCATTTGTGTCGATGTCGGCATGCCTCTGGCTTGCCTCGGTGCGAACGCAGTTTGCGCCTTTCCGTCTCGCTTCCCCCCATTACTTCGTTAAACGCCGTTACCCATGGTAACGCTGACGTGGAGGTCTGAATCGCGGAATTCGAAGCCGTTCCGGCAGCCGTCTCGGTAATCAGCCGAAGGACGCGATGTAGGTCGCCGGCCTGAGCCGGACCGCATCGCCGAACGGCGGGATCAGTTCAAAGGCGCGCGGCTCTCTCGCGAAATCGTAGACCCGCACCAGGCGGAAGGCGTCCGGCCGTTCTTCCGAAACCGCATGCTCGTTGCGCGAAAGATAGAACGGCGTCCTGTCGTGCCCGGCCGTCGTCTTGACCTCGATCAGGCGCTCCATGCCGTTCCGATTGAAGGAGAAAATATCGTAGCCGGCGCCGTCGCCGTCCTCTTGCGAAACCCATCGGACCTTGCGGGCAAGATCGTCGCGGCCGGCGCTCTTCAGGAGTGCACGCTCATTGAAGAAGATGCGCTCTTCGCCACCATGGCCGAGGCGCCGGTTGCTTGCGTCGCGCTCGGCCGGATCGAATTTGCGGACGAGGCGGCGCATGGCTTCCGGGATGCGTTCGTCCTCTACCAACAACGGCGGCGGCTCAAGGAAGATCGGCCGGTCCTCAGCGAAGCCCTGCCGCTCGGGCGTTGGCACCTGGGCATCCACCCTCGCTTCTAGATCGCCATAGTGCCGGGCGATGCCGTCGATGAGGGCATGCTGGAAATTGGCCATCGGCTTGTAGCCGCGGATCCAGGGAAGGCCAAGATGCATCAGCGCGGCGCTGATGTTTTGGTGCTTGTACTCGATCGATCCGCGGGAGCGGCCGATGAGCTTCTGCAGTGCGGCGTTGCGGTCGGCCTGTAGGGTCGGCCCGCCAGTTCGAGCGACAGCATGTCGAAATAGTCCGCAAGGATCAGATCGATCTCGCGTTCGTTCCAATCCGTTCCTGCCGTCCCCTCAGCCATGCATGATTTGGAGCATGACGCCGAGCGGCTTGTCCAGGTGGAGCAGGTACCGAGCGGAAATAATCTCCGCTCTGGTGTGGTATCAGACACCAATGCGGGCCCAACAAGAATCAACGCTGAGCCCGCTTCCGACCCTCATTCGTGCCGTTCAGACCGCCTTCGTCGTGCGCCGAAACCTGCCGCCCGTTCAGGGATTGCCTCGTGGCAGA
This sequence comes from uncultured Alphaproteobacteria bacterium, assembly GCA_963760965.1. Lineage (GTDB taxonomy): Bacteria > Pseudomonadota > Alphaproteobacteria > Rhizobiales > Rhizobiaceae > Pararhizobium_B. Next base: position 150,168 of record CAVXEW010000007.1, on the reverse strand, counting down.
ACCGGGACCGTCCACGGATGGCCAGCTATTCGGCGCGTTTGCGGCGCTGAAAGACCCTCAATGGCAGGAGAACGTGGGCGACTAGCCCGGAGGGCTCACGGTTCTCGAGGCACACCGATCCTCCAATTCTCTCGACGGCGGCCCTGGCAATCGAGAGTCCGAGGCCGGTACCGCCCGCCCTGGCATGTCGTGACCGATAGAAGCGATCATATGCATGCGCGAGATCTTCTTCGCTCATGCCGGGACCGCGGTCGGCCACGCGGAGAACAAACCGAGCATCGTGCTTCTCAATATCGCAGTCCACGACCTCGCCCTCCGGCGAATGCTGCAAGGCGTTCTCCAGCACATTGCGCATGGCGAGCGTAAAGAGCAGGCGGTCGTGAAGGGCGAACTGTTCAAAGGCAAGCGAGAGACGCACGCGAACCCCACGCCGGCCACCGACAGGGGCAAGATCTGCGACGATTCCCTGCATCACGTCAGCTGCAGGTTCCGGTATTTCATCCGGCCGCTCCCGATCCGCCTCGGCTTCCGCAAGATCGAGCAACTGGCGCACGAGCCGCGAGGTCCGGTCCACTCCCTCGACGATGCGAACAAGCGCGCGATCCCGGACGTCGCGATCCCGATTGCTTCCGAGCGCGATCTGGGCCTGTGTGCGCAGCCCGGCGAGAGGCGTCTTCAGTTCATGGGCGGCGTACGCGGCAAAGCTGCGCTCGCGCTCGCGCGCGTCCCGCAGCCGTCCGAACAGGCCGTTCATTGCCCGGGAGACGGGCAGGAGCTCGGTGGCCATTCCTTCCGTTGCCAGCGGGTGCAGATCGGCCGCCGACCGCCCTGCCAGGCCGCTCGCCAACCGGCGCAAGGGCAACAGTCCCCGGCCGACGCTCAGCCAGATCAGCGCAGCCAGGGCGGGGAGAATTAGCGCCGCTGGCAGCAGCAGTCCCTTGATGACGTCGTCGATCAGCTTCCGGCGGACCTGCAGGCTGTCGCCCACCAGAACGCGCACGCCGAGCGACTTGTTGACGACGGCATAGACCCGCCAGGTCTCGCCGTCGATCACGGTCTGCTGAAACCCGCTGTCGTGGGTGGAGAGGGCCTGCTGCGGTGCGCCATCCGACCGGCCAACGAGATTTCCGTTCAGGGACCAGATCTGGCAGGAGAGCTGCCGTTCGTAGGGGCGATCGCCAAGTTCGAACCGGCTGTTCGCCTCGACGCCCATCTTGACCGCGCCGGCAATGTCGATGCGTCTGTCCGTGATCAGCGAATCGACCATGTGGGCGGCTTCGCGCAGGCGGGCGTCGAGTACCTTTTCCACCTGCTGCCGGGTACTGAAATAGATCCAGCCGACGGCCGACAGCCAGATGATGCCGGTCGCGACCAGCAGGATCACGAAGAGGCGTAGCCTGAGCGACTTCATGGCTTTTCCCGCAGCCGATAGCCGATGCCTCGCACCGTTTCGATGAAGCCGCTACCGAGCTTGCTCCTGAGGTGGTGGACATGCACTTCCACCGCGTTGCTCTCGATCTCCTCCTGCCAGCCGTATAGCCGCTCCTCGAGCACGCGACGCGGCAGGATCTGGCCAGGCCGCTCGATCAGGGCGGCGAGGATCGCGAACTCGCGCCGGGTGAAGGCGAGCGGGCGGCCTTCGTGATCTCCGGTCATTCGGGCTGGGTCAAGCGTCAGGCCGTTGAAGGAAATCTTGCCGCTCGCCCTCCCGACGGACCGGCGCGCGATTGCGCGAAGCCGTGCTGCGAGCTCATCGAGATCGAACGGCTTGCCCATATAATCGTCAGCTCCCAGGTCCAGCCCCGAAATACGCTCCGAGACGTTGTCCCGGGCGGTGAGGACGAGGACGGGCACCGGATCGTCACCCTCGCGCAGACGGGCAAGCAGATCGAGCCCGGAGCCGTCCGGAAGCATCAGGTCGAGCACGACGGCGTCGAAGGCATCCATAGCGAGGGCCAGCCTCGCCTCCTCGACTCGCGCGACCCCGTCCGCGGTGATGGCGTGCAGCGAGAGACCGACGGTCAGTCCTTCACGCAGAGCCTCGTCATCTTCCACCACGAGAACGCGCATTTGCAGAAACTCCAATCGTGGATGCCGTCATTGCCACGCTGCCTTAAGCCTGCCTTAAGGTGAACTGCAGAAGCGGCCTGCCATGATTGCCGCCTTCCGAACGATCCTCTTTTCGCGCCCTTTCGCCATCGCCATGGCTGTCGCCGCTGTCCTCGCGGCGTCCGGCCATGTCCGCGCCTCCACGGCCGTACCTGTCGACCAGGCCTTCAAGGTTCGCGCCGAGCGCGCGCCCGGCAGCCGCGTGAGACTCGACTTCGAGATCGCGCCGGGCACCCATCTCTATCGCGACCAGATCGCCGTGACGAGCGGCGGAAAGGCGGTTCCGGTCACGACGCCGGCGGGGAGGATCGAGGACGATCCGTCCTTCGGCAGGACGGAAGTCTATTACAATCATGCCAAAGCCACCTTTGTCGAGCCGGGGTCCGGCCCTGTCGAAGTGCGCTATCAAGGGTGCGAGGACAAGGGGATATGCTACCCGCCGGTCCGGCGCACGCTCGATCTTTCCACGCTGACATTTTCCCGTGCAAAGACAGGGCCTTCGCTTGCGTCCGGTTCCGGGTGGTCCGTCGGCGGTTCGACCAAGCCAGCGCAGGAAGCAGCCGCGCCGGAGAAACAGGGCGAAAATTGGGTGGCGAGCCCGAAAAGCGCAGCTTCGCCGGCCGACCGCGTTGCCCGCTCCGGCTGCCTGCTGCTGCTCACATCCTTTTTCGGGTTCGGTGTTCTTCTGGCTTTCACGCCATGCGTCCTGCCCATGTATCCCATTCTCGGCGGCATGCTTGCACGAGAGGGCGAGCGGCTTTCCGCCGGACGCGGCCTTGTCATCTCTCTGACGTACGTGCTCGCGATGGCCGGGGCTTTCGGCCTGCTTGGCATTGCAACTGCTTGGAGCGGCGGAAATCTGCAGGTGGCTCTGCAGTCGCCGGTCGCCATCGGCATCATGGCGGCCGTGTTCGTGCTGCTCGCCGCGTCGATGTTCGGCCTGTTCGAGATGAACGTGCCGCCGGCGATCGCGGACCGGCTCACCCGGCGGATGCCCGGCAGGCGCGGCTCGCTCTCTTCGGCTGCCGTGCTGGGGTTTACTTCGGCTCTGATCGTCGGGCCCTGCGTGACGCCGCCACTTGCGGCCGCGCTCGTCTATGTCGCCCTGACAGGGGACGTCGCCCGCGGTGCGGCAGCGCTCTTCGCCCTCGGCCTCGGGCAGGGCCTGCCGCTGATCCTGTTCGGAACGTTCGGCGCAGGATTGCTGCCCCGGACCGGTCCCTGGATGCAGGAAATCAAGGTCATCTTCGGTTTCGTCTTCCTCGGTGCGGCCGTGTGGATGGTCTCGCGGGTCGTTGAACCGCGTTTCTCGATGCTTGCGTGGGCAGTCTTGCTGGTTACCGCCGGCGTCTTCGCCGGAGCCTTCGACCTCTTGCGCCCGGGAGCCGGCAGATTGGCGAGGCTCGGCAAGGCGGGCGGCCTGCTCGCCGTCCTCGCCGGCGGGACGATCCTGGTCGGTGCAGCCGCTGGCGGCACCGAACCGCTCAGGCCGCTGGCGAGCCTCGCTGGCACCTCGTCGCCCGCCAGCGCCGCGCTGCAACTGCGCTTCGACAAGGTCGCGAGCAGGCGAGGTTTGTCGAACAGGCTCAAGCAAGCCCGTGCGCGCGGGAAGCCGGCTTTCGTTTATTTTACGGCCGCATGGTGCGTCAGTTGCCGGACCATCGATCGCGACGTGCTGCCCGCCGAGAAGGTGCGGCAGGCGTTTGCGGGCTACAGCTGGATCGAGGTCGATCTCACCAGTCTCGATGCGGACAAGCGGGCCCTGATGAAGAGCCTCGACGTGGTCGGTCCCCCGACGATGCTCTTCTACCGGCCGTCGGACGAATCCGGCCCGGCCGGACGCCTGGTTGGCGAAGTGAGTGCTGCCGGACTGGCCGACACCGCCAGAAGCCTTTCCATCGCAAACGATCAATCGAAGTCTCGCCAGAAGGACGGTGATGCCCATTAGCAAAAGCAAGAGTTTCCGAGCCGCGCACTTCGCCGTGCCCGCGCTCGCAGCCGTCGCGCTGAGCGGTTGCGTTCAAACTGCGCGGATGGCCGATCCCGCGCCGGCGAACGCCGATTACGCGTCCATGTACAGCGCCGAGCAGGATGGCGACATCACGGTACCGGCGGTCGATGTCGGCAAGGTCGACAGGAAGTATCTTCGCCATGTCGTCGACTACGAGACGAAGGAACCGCCGGGGACGCTCGTCGTCGATCCCTACCACCGCTTTCTCTATCTCGTCCTGCGACACGGGAAGGCGGTGCGCTATGGCGTCGGCGTGGCGCGCGCGGGGATGCAGTTCCGGGGCTCCGCGCATGTCGGACGCAAGGCGGAATGGCCGCACTGGACTCCGACGCAGGACATGATCGAGCGCGACCCGAAGCTATACAAGCCGCTTGCCGACGGCATGGACGGCGGCTTGATGAACCCCCTCGGCGCGCGTGCCCTCTACCTGTTCAAGGACGGCAAGGACACGCTCTATCGCCTGCACGGCACCACTGAGCCCTGGTCGATCGGCAAGGCCGTCTCGTCCGGCTGCATCCGGCTCTTCGATCAAGACATCATGGACCTCTATCGCCGTGTGCCGAAGGGCGCGCGCGTCGTCGTGCTCGATCCCGACGGGAAGGCAGACAAAACCGAAGGAGCAAGCTGACATGATCACCAAGAGGCAGTTTCTGTTCGCATCGGCAGGCGGCGTCGTGGGCTTCGGGCTCGCCTCGTCGCAGGCGTCTGCCCAGTCGCGATCACCGACCCCGCAGCAGGTCTATTTCGATCCGGGCAACCCCGTCCTCGGCAACCCGAAGGGCGACGTGACGATCGCCGAATTCTTCGATTTCCAATGCCCATATTGCAAACACGACTTCCCGACCGTGCAAGAGGTCGTCAGGAAGGACGGGAATGTCCGGCTGGTCATGAGAAACTGGCCGATCTTCGGTCCGCCGTCGATCTACGCGGCGCATCTGGCGCTCGGCGGAAGCAAGATCGGGAGGTATGACGAGGTGCTCGGGTCGTTGATGGCCACAAAGGCGCGACTTTCGAGAGCCGACGTCGACCGCGTCATCGAGAAGGCGGGGCTCGACGTCGACCGGCTGAAGAAGGCTTACTCCGAGCACAAGGGTTCGATCGATCGGGCGCTTCAGCGAACCAACGCACTAGCCGAATCCTTCTCCATGCCCGGCACCCCCGGATACGTCATCGGCCGCGCCGTCTATCGCGGGTCGCTGGACAGGGATCGGCTCGAGGCAGCAATCGATCGAGCACGGGAGCGGGCATCGGAGAAGCCGCACCAAGATTGAGAGAAGGACAGCCAGGTGGAAACCACGCCCAGCGGATCTGCTGGCCGCGTCTCGACCAGATTGCTGAGGCCTGAGTTCACGGTCAGGGGATCACAGAGAATCCCCACAATCGTCCATATTGGAACGCAACTTTTCGCGGTTATCCGCGTTCCGAAGCCGCGCAATCCACGGCAGAGCCCAATCCTGAAACAAGGAGTGTACGGCATGAGGAAAGTGACCGGCGGATTCTGGATCTCGCCGCAGCCGAGCGCAAGCGACCTCGGGGAAGCAGCGAGATCCGGCATCGCGATGGTGATCAACAATCGCCCCGATGGAGAAGAGGACGGGCAGCCCTCGGCTGCCGAGACCTTCGATACTGCGACCCGGCATGGCATGGACTACGTTCACCTACCGATCCCGCACGGACAGTTCACCCTCGGCCGGGTGAGGGCGTTCCAAGGGGCACTGGCAGCCTCCGAAGGACCGGTGCTTGCCCATTGCAAGTCCGGCACGCGCTCGCTCACCCTTTGGACGATCGGCGAGGTCCTCGATGGGCGTCTCGAGTTCGACGCCGTTGGTGCAGTGGAAGAGCGGACCGGCGTGGATCTCTCCGGTGCCCGCAAGTGGCTCGCCGGCCGCGCCTGATCGCGCCGGTCATCCTTGATGCGCTGGTAACGCCAGAACGCGCCTTTGCGGCTGGGGCCATGTGGTGTTTGCGCGGCGCGGCCGTGTCGCGGCGGCGGACGAAGCGCTGGCCACACTGGGTCTGTCGCGCCGGGTGAATGTCATCGTCCCCGGTTTTCCAGCAGTGATCGCCGTGGTTTCGGCCTCTGATCTCCTGGGGCTCGTTCCTCGCTCACCTTGGCCACGGCATCGAACGGTTCGACCTGCCCATTCCGATGCCGGAGATCGTCGTGTCACAGATCTGACACACACGGATAGATGCTGACGCTGGCCATCGCTGGCTGCGTGCAATGGTATTTGGCGTGTTTCGCGAACCATGGGCGCTTTCGCGCTGGTAGGGCCGATCGAAGCTGACTGTCCGGCGTCAGCGCCCGTGGGACAGAATCGTTCTCATTGGCAAAGGAAAATTTCTGGTTCACCTTCACGACACGAAGTGTGAACCGGCGCGTTGGAATGATCCCGGCGAAGCGAGCCAATCCAAAAAGTTAGAGTGCCGATCGGCGTCGGGAACCCACGCCGATTCACAGCCCTCTTCATGTCGTCGTCGGCATCCGACATTTTACAGTCCTTCCAGCAAGCCGCCGCGGCGGCCGCATCGTTTCCGTCGCGGTCATCATCGCCGTCGGTGTCAACAGTGACGGCCGGCGCGAGGTGCTCGGCATGGAGGTCGGCACCTCGGAGGCCGAACCGATCTGGACGGAGTTCCTGCGCAAGCTGACTCGCCGGGGCTTGAGAGGCGTCAAGCTTGTCGTCTCCGACGCTCACGAAGGCATCAAGGCGGCCGTATCCAAGGTGCTGTGCGCCACCTGGCAACGCTGCCGAGTTCATTTCGCCCGCAACGTGCTCGCACATGCCGGAAAGAGCGGGCGGCGTGTCGTCTCGGCCTTCATCGCCACCGCGTTTGCCCAGGAGACGCCAGAGGCGGCAAGCACCCAGTGGCGCGCCGTCGCCGACCAGATCCGGCCGAAAGTGCCGAAGCTTGCCGCCATCATGGACGGTGAGGCGAAAAAGCAAACGATCCAGTGAATTGTTTGCCCGCCGAACGAGCATGACGTGCTCGCCTACATGAGCTTCCCGAAGGAACACCGCGCCAAGCTTCACAGCATAAACCCGATCGAGCGCATAAATGGCGAGATCAAGCGGCGCACCGACGTCGTCGGCATCTTTCCCAACGACGACGCCATCGTCCGCCTCGTCGGCGCACTGCTCCTCGAGCAGAACGATGAGTGGGCCGTGCAGCGCGCCCGCTACATGACGCTTGAGACCATCAGCCAGATGGGCGATGATCCGCTCGTCAGCCTGCCGGCCGTGGCGCGCTGATCAGCCCGGCCCATGCCGGAAGGCACGGCGATCAACGCCGTCAGCTACACCACGCCACGGGGCACGATCGGGATGCTAGAAGATGACCGCTTCCGTCACTCCGGTGAGTCCAAGTGAAAACCCTGCCATGCGCGCCCGGTGCGCAAGACTGTTTGCGCCATTAACATCCGTTTCGACGGCTGTTGCAGCGTCGTCATAGTGGTCCAGATTGACGTTCCGGCGAACCCAGGCCCGTGCTTGATCGGAAACAGCATCGATCCTCCATCTTCCGGCTCCGATGCGCCGCATGCGGAAATCCGGCTCGAAATCCCCGGGATCTCTTGCAAGCGCACGGACCGACCCCGGCGAAGGGGCGGCTGAGTTAACGGGAAGATGCGGCATGGCGGAGGTTCGCTTGGCATCGGGCTCTTGGGTTTTCTCAAACAATGTTTTGACAGTCCTTCGATAGAACTCGGTTCTCGGACCGCCAAATCTCTGGATTGGCACGGAAGACGCCGACGTTCGGGTTGGCACGGCGCACCACCGCCACCGGTCGATGATCCGGGTCCTCGATGACTTCAGTTCGCTCGCGGAAATGCTTGAGACTCAATTCTGCAAGCGGGAGTGGTTCTGCCGTTGAACCATTCAGATCCCAGAGAGTGTGTTTCTTTCCGCCGACCAAGAGCCTGCCTGTCGTTGCACGAACCTCGGTCATTTGCCTGCTCCTTCACTGGTTCACGATCGGAAAGTGGGTTGGAGGAGGGATAGTTCAAATTGATTGTTCGAATAGAAGCGATAGATGTACTATATCGGCAGAATGCCATTTCGACCTTCCACGCGGCAGATCGAGTACATCGTCGCTCTGGACGATGCACGGCACTTCGGCGCTGCTGCCCGACGATGCCATGTTTCCCAACCGACGCTGTCGGTACAGATCGCTTTGCTCGAAAAGCAATTGGGCGTGGCGCTCTTCGAATGCGCGCCGGGCAATGTCCGCCCGACGCCGATCGGCGAGCAAGTAATAAGCCTCGCCCGTTCCAGTCTTGCTTCTCTCGACGACATCGCTGCCTCACGCATATGCCACTCCATGCGGAACGCTATCCGGGTCGCGGCTGGAGTTGAAACGCAAGCAATCCTACATTGTCACCAGCATGTCGCCATCGACCCGTTCCAGTATTGCGCGTGCTCCGCTGCCAATATGCGGCCGATAGCCAGCGCCTTTGTCGTGCTTGCCGAACGCGACGAGTTCGGGCGTGAACAGTTCGCAATGGCGTTGCATCACGTCGCCCACCTTTCCAGCCTCGACCCGCACAGAAACGGCACCCTCGTGATAGCCTACCTGTTTGCGCGCTGCCTTGAAGCACTGACGCACCACCTTCTTTATTGCCCTGCGAGTTCGAGCTTCGTCTCTGCCGGCGTCATTCGCATGAACGATTGTGAAATCCGCTGTGAAGGCGATGTCCAGAGCAGCTTCAAGGACGGACCTTGAAGTCGGTCCAAGATCGAGCCCTACGAGCACGCGTTCATAGTTGTGCCTTGGGTTGCACTTGACAACGAGAAGCGGCGTACGGGTCACCATCAAGAGATGCTCAAGGAGGGTTCCCTCGATGGCCCCGCCGAGGCGTTCCGACAATCCCGCCACGATCAAATCTGCTTTCATGTCATGTGCTGCATCGGCAATGCTCTCGCCGACGTTGCCTTCGAGCCGTTCAATCGAAGTCGGACGGAAGCCGGCACCAAAGTCGTCCTCGAGATCACGCTCCAGTTCTGCGACCGCGGTGTCCACATGCCGTGCGAGCTTTGCATCGTCGATCCATGACTGGCCAACGTGCACCACGGAGAGGATAGAGTTGTGCAGGCGCGCAAGCAGCAGCGCCCGCTTCAGCGCGAATGATGAGGCAGGGGCAAAGTTTGTCGCCAGCAAGAGCCTCTTCACTGCAATTCCCTCCGGACGCTCGTTTCGACAGACAATCCGTGCCCGGCGGCACGGCGAGGAGCTCTCGCCTTGTCGGCACTGGACAGTTCCCCCTACGCCCGACGTCCTTCGGGTAACCTGCCCGAAGAGTGAATTGGCGCGCGCAGGAATTCCGATTTCCCGAAGCGGTTCCTTTGAGTGACCCTTGCGTAGCTTGGGGGATATCCCGGCATCTTGCGTGTCTCTTCATCGATGGCCGCCAGCAGCGCAGCACGCCGACTAGCAGCCGTAACCCGCCATGATCGCCCTGTGGGTTCGCTCTCGACGAATTCCTCCACCAGATAGCAAGCCATGCGCGACTCCTTCCCTGGAACGGCCCAGTAGAGAGGCGAGATGGTCCAAGCGCATTGATTTCTCTCAATGCGATCACGTTCCGGCGTGGCGATACAGCAAGCTTGACCGAAATCAACGCTCTCACAGAGCGCTTCCCGGATGCTCGCATGCTTGCAGACCTAATGTCTGCCGGAGATCGCATGAGAAGCAAGACGAAGTCAGCAGCCTCGACAGCGTCGTGGCACGCGTTGCCGCCCGACGTAGCTGTTGCCGGACTTCAATCCGGGCATTACGGGCTTTCTTCCTCCGAGGTGGAACGGCGTTTGGTGGAATGGGGGCACAACCGGCTCCCGGGAGCACCCCGGCGTGGCCTGCTCGTGCGCTTCCTGCTGCAGTTCCACAATGTGCTCATTTATGTGCTTCTGGCTTCATCCGCGATCACCCTTGCACTTGGGCACGTTGTCGATTCTCTCGTCATATTCGCAGTTGTCGTCGCCAACGCGCTTATCGGTCTTATACAGGAAGGGCGAGCCGAAAGCGCGATGGATGCCATACGGCAAATGCTGATACTGAAAGCTTCTGTCTTGCGCGAGGGCCGGCGCACAAGCGTGGACAGTGCCGAGGTTGTGCCGGGCGACGTCGTGTTGCTCGAGGCGGGAGACAGGGTCCCTGCCGACTTGAGGTTGCTCCGCGTCAAGGGATTGCAGATCCAGGAATCGGTGCTGACCGGTGAGTCCGCGGCCGTCGACAAGGCCGTCGCTGCGGTTGCCGAAAAGACGGTGCTCGGTGACCGTACGAGCATGGCATTCAGCGGTACGCTCGTGACCAGCGGCACCGGACGCGGTGTCGTCGTCGCCACCGGTCGCAATACGGAAATCGGCCGCATAAGCAACATGCTGTCCGATGTTCAGGAACTTACGACTCCGTTCGTTCACCAGATGGATGTTTTTGCACGCTGGCTGACGGTCCTGATCCTTGCACTCGCCGCCGCCCTGCTCGCCTTTGGCTATTTCGTGGGCCATCATCCGTTTGAGGAGATGTTCATGGCCGTCGTGAGCCTGTCTGTAGCGGCCATTCCGGAAGGCCTTCCGGCCGTACTGACGATTACCCTCGCCGTTGGCGTTCGCGGCATGGCGCGTCGCAATGCAATCATAAGAAGACTTCCGGCAATCGAGACCCTGGGTTCTGTTTCGGTCATCTGCACCGACAAGACCGGTACATTGACGCGAAACGAAATGTTGGTCGCAACAGTGATGACGCGCGGGCACGAATTCGTTCTCGACGGCGACGGTTATGCTCCAAAAGGAAGCCTCAGGATCGGCACGGACGAGATTGACGCACGTGACCACCTTGTCCTCGATGAAATCGGCCGGTTGGCAGTGTTGTGTAACGATGCACGTCTTCGCGAGATCGATCAGGTCTGGACCGTCGAGGGTGATCCCATGGAAGGGGCCATGCTGGCGCTTGCGGGAAAAATCGGCCTCGACGCGCGTCGCGAAACCTCGGAATGGGCTCGCACGGACGAGGTGCCGTTCGACGCGCGCCATCGCTTCATGGCAACTCTCAACCATGATCACGACGGCCATGCAGTGATCTCGGTTAAGGGAGCGCCCGAGAGCGTGATCGCTCTCTGTCGCGATCAGCGCCGACCGGATGGCGAAGCCGAAGCTATCGACAGGAGATATTGGGAGGAAAGGGCGAACGCGGTCTCGGCGAGGGGAGAGCGGGTCCTTGCTCTTGCCTCCCGGAGATTGGCACCCGAGCACACTGTTCTGGAAATGGGCGACATTGAAGGAACCCTGACGCTCCTGGGGCTGATCGGCCTGGCCGATCCGCCACGCCAGGAAGCAATCGCGGCAGTGTCGGAGTGCCATCGCGCGGGCATAGGCGTTAAGATGATCACGGGAGATCACAGGGGAACGGCGGTCGCCATCGGACGACTTGTCGGGCTTGCGCACCCCGACCGGGTGCTCGAGGGATACGAAATCGACCAACTGGACGATGCCGGTCTTTCGACGGCTGTCCGCGATACCGATGTCTTTGCGCGGACGAGCCCGGAACACAAGCTGCGAATCGTGGCGGCCCTTCAGGGACATGGCATGACAGTCGCGATGACCGGTGACGGCGTGAACGACGCCCCGGCGTTGAAACGCGCCGACGCGGGAATTGCCATGGGCCTGAAGGGCAGCGAAGCGGCGAAAGAAGCCGCGGAGGTGGTTTTGGCGGACGACAATTTCGCGTCGATCGTGGCTGCCGTGAGGGAAGGCCGGACTGTCTACGACAACATCAAGAAGGTCATCAGTTGGACGATGCCGACAAGCGCAGGCGAAGCCTTGGTGATCCTGGTTGCCCTTCTATTCGGGTTGGCGTTGCCTATCACGCCGATCCAGATCCTTTGGGTCAATCTCGTCACGGCGGTGACGCTCGGCCTCGCGCTGGCGTTCGAGCCGAGTGAAACCAACACGATGAAGCGGCCGCCGCGAAAACGGGACGCCCCTCTGATCGGCGGCGAACTTGCCTGGCATATCGTCCTGGTTTCGACGCTGTTCCTCTGCGGCGTGTTCGCCATACAGGCCTACGCCACAGACCGCGGTTTTGCTCCGGAACTGGTGCGCACGATGGCGATGAACACGCTGGTCATCATGGAGATCTTCCACCTGTTCTTCATCCGCAACATCCACGGCACTTCGCTGACGGCAAAGGCCATCAAGGGCACGCCTGTTGTCTGGGCGTCCGTTGTCGCCGTGACCGCTGCCCAGTTCGCTGTGACCTACATTCCTCCCTTGCAGCAGGTCTTCGGCACCGCACCCATACCGCTTTTCGACGGCGTGCTGATCATTGGTGTAGGGATGGCTCTGTTTGCCATCATCGAGATCGAAAAGCAGATCAGGCTGGGCCTGAAAGCGCAAACTCTGCCGGCTCCGATTCCGTGAGCGGCACAAGCCGTTGATCTGCTTCAATGCCAGACCGGCCCTACTGCGTGCTTCATCTGTGTGGGCCTTCATATCGGCCAGATGGAAAGGATGAATCGAAATGATGAAGACGATGTTCGCATCGATGGCTTGTTCCCTCGCACTGATCGCTTCCGCTGTGGCGCAGACGGGGCCTGTTGCCGTGCAGTGCAAGGATGACATTGCAAAACTCTGTGCAAGCGAAACCCACAACGGCGGCGTCCGTTCCTGCCTCGAGGACAACCACGACAAAATCTCGAAGGCTTGCCAGCAGGCGCTCGACACAACGGGCGGCGGTCGCGGAAAGGGTATGGGCAAGAACAATTGAAGCGCCAGGAAACTTTGGTTTCTCGGCCTAGCTGGGTGTGAGCCTCGCCGCCAAGTCCGATAGAAAAAAGGCCGCATGAGCGGCCCCTGCAGCAGCAGGAAGGCGAGTTTCCCTTTGTCGTCGAAAGGAGGCTCGTTGACCGCTTTCCAATAGCGCTCGACGAAGCGCCCGCGCCGCTATTGGATCTTTGAGAAGACGGCGGCATCGCTGGATTTGATCAGCAACGTCAGAACTGTCCGTCGTCAGAACGTCCTGAAAGCGATCCGTCTGGGAGAGCACCTCGGAAAGCGTGGGGACACTCTGGCCGTCGCCGGAGGTCACCGTCACCATGTCGCCGTGGCGAAGACTGCGCGCAGCGGCAAGGCATCGCACATGCATGACCAGCGTAGAGGTTCTGTCAGAAACGCCTCCAGTAGCAGCTTCGGGCGGCACGATGACGGACGTGACCTATTCTTGGATCTGCGCGGCCATCTCCCTAAAGCCTCGGTGGCGAATCCCGGTCCGTGCGATCCGAGGCTATTCAGCTGCGATCAACGGTGAGATCTCGGTCTTGACCGACTTCGCACGGGCACCGGCCACTGCCAACCAATCGCGATAAAGGCCTCGATCTTCCGGCGAGAAGGAGACCCGACGTTTCATGTCGTCGAAGGTGTCGCCCGGATGTGCGCGGTCATAGTCCTCACGCACCAGATCTTCGAGACGCCGCCGTTCTGCCTCGTTTTTCGGTCGGACATAGTCGTAAGAATTGCTCAGCCTGGACACACTGCCCCGATCGTTGTTCCACATTTCGGGCTCTCCTCAGTGAAATTTCGCTGGCTGAAGCATATGGGGGATTCCACCGATCCCGTTTGCGGAGGATCAAGTAAAAGACACGACGCCGCGGTTCTCAAGCGGAGTCCGGATCAAAGCTTTGAAAGGTGGTTCCCGGATACCTCCAGAAGGGGGCAGACATGCTTGTGCAGCGCGCTTGAAGTCGGCGACCGATCAGGGTTTCGGCCAGCGAACACTCGCTCGGCGAAGGATCCTGCCGCTGGTATCGACTACGAGGCTCAGCCTCGAGGCTCCGTGACGGAAGCTCAGCCGATGGCGGCCTTCGTCCTCGCCTTCGCCGCGCTCGCAGCGTGCCGTGATCTGTTCATTCCGCAGCAGACGCGGAACGTCGGCGGGATCGATCATGAAGTACTCGGCAAGATAGGTTGCGTCGATCTCGAAGCTGCCGTTGTTCATCCGGACGGGATGCATGCGAGTACGCCTCACGCCTTTTGTCCCGGCCGTTCATGTGCGACGGCTGCGAGCAGTGGCTTCAGGTCGGGCGTGTCGAGATCATCGAGGGTGTGTTTCGAGAAGATTGCGACGAACGCCTCGAGGGCCTCGCGCGCAATCCCGCGAAAGCGGCAGGCAGGCAACAGGCAGCAGGCCGTCTTCCCTTCGAGAAAACATTCGACCACTGCGAAGTCCGCCTCGAGCGAGCGCAGGACGTCGCCGAGATTGATCGCGTCGGGCGCGCGCGCGAGCACAATGCCGCCGCCGCGGCCGCGATGGGTGGTGACGAATCCCGCGCGCGCGAGGCGCTGGACGACCTTGTTCAGGTGGTTCGCCGACACGGCGAAGGTTTCAGCCATCTCCTCGACCTGCACCCGCTCGCCGCCCCGGGCGAGGAGGTACATCAGTACCCGAAGGCCATAGTCGGTCCCTACATTCAGTCGCATCGCATCGCCTCTCGTCGCGGGAGCCCGTCAGGCAGAACTCGCCGCACGTGTCCGGCTCGACCGATAGCACGGAGGAGCCGCGTTCAGGTTTTTTGACCGTCGTGCTTGCATCGGTCGGTCCCACGAATTAAACAGGTATATTATATACCACTTCAAGGATTCGAGCAATGTCTTCGATGTTTCCCGTCAGTCCCGCGCCCCAGGGAGAAGCGCCGCTCGACCATTCCCGGGTCGACCGGGCCTTCATCGGCCGGCTCGTGCGGGAATTCTACCGGCGAGTCCGCCGGGACGAACGCCTCGGTCCGATCTTTGCGGGTGTCATTGGTGCGGACTGGGAGCCGCATCTCGAAAAGATGACCGACTTCTGGTGCGCGGTGATCCTCAAGTCGCGATCGTACCAGGGGCGGCCCGTGCCCGCCCACCTCAAGCTGAAGCAGGTCCGCGAGGAGGATTTCGGGATATGGCTTGCGCTATTCCGCCAGACCGCACGCGAGCTTTGCCCGCCGGAGGTTGCCAACGTTTTCGTCGAGCGCGCCGAACGCATCGCCGAGAGCCTCAGGCTCGCCATGTTCTTCCGGCTGCCATCGGCGAATACAGCCGGCGCGCCACGACCAACATGAGGAAGCATCAGGAGGAAAGACCGTGCCGGATGTGAGGATCAAGCGGGCGTATCGCGCCGCTCGTCGTTCCGACGGCATTCGAATCCTTGTCGACGGCCTCTGGCCCCGGGGCCTCTCGCGTGAACGATTGCGTCTTGACGGCTGGTGCAAGGAGATCGCGCCGAGTGGGGGGCTGCGTCGCTGGTTCGGTCACGACCCGGCGCGCTGGGCCGAATTCAGGAGACGCTATTCGGAAGAACTCGCGGAACGGCCCGACAAACTCGACCAACTGCGCCGACATGCGGAGGAGGGGAGGCTGACGCTCGTCTATGCGGCGAAGGACGAGGCGCACAACAACGCCGTGGTGCTGAGGGAAATCATCCAGGCTATGGCCTCGAAGCAGTCCGACGCGATCGGCCAACAAGACCGCAATAGATGAGGGAAGAATATCATGCCTGACAAGATCACTGAACCACGGCCACTTGTCTACGACGTGCCGGAAGCCAATGGTTCGCAAAGCACGTTGCTGCCGATGCTGATCGGCGGGCTGGTGCTGATCCTCCTTGGCTCGCTCGTCGTCATGACCCTGGTCTAGCTGGTCGGCGCGGCTTCCCGAAAAAGGCCGTCCGCTCGGTTTCCTCCTCGCACGCCCTGGTCCTGGCACGCATCAGGTCCTTCCAGCCAAGATAGCCGACCAGCGTCCCGTCGCGTCGTGACACCACTGCCAGATGCGCCGCGTCTGCCTGGAGCAGCCGCTCGGCGACGGCTTCAAGATATTCATCGCGCCGGGCGAGCGGAATGGGCGTGCCCCTGCAGCAAAGAAGCAAGCGGCGTCGTCCTCTCCTCGCCGGCGCGTCGCCAGCCGAGCACGGTCGGCGGATCGATGATGCCGAGCAACTTGCCTGCCATGTCAACGACAGGAAAGCTCGGGTGCCTTCGCTCCGGCGCAGCGAGGAAACGGACCGCATCGTTAAGCGTCATCGAGGACGGGACCGTCTCGACGTCGGTGGTCATGACGTCTCCGACGCGGGTCAGCGCGAAGGGGTCGACCCGGTATTCCCTGACGATGTGATGGCCCCGCCTGGCGATCTTCTCGGTCAGGATCGACCGCTTCATCAACAGGACCGTGACGGCATGGGCGGTGGCGCATGCTGCGATCAGCGGTACCAGCACGTGCGTGTTGCCGGTCAATTCGGCGGCGAAGAACGTGGCGGTCAACGGCGCGCGCATCGTGCCCCCCATCGTCGCGGCCATCGCGATCAGCGGCCAGAAGCCCGGTGTGGCGGAGGGTAGGAAGGGCGTCATAACGGCACCGATCGCCCCGCCCATGATCAGCAGTGGTGCCAGCACGCCGCCCGAGGTTCCCGAACCGAGCGCAACGGCCCAGATGATCGCCTTGGTGACGAGGAGGACGATCGCCGTCGCGGCGATCGCCTGGCCGTCGAGCATGCGGGCAATGTTGTCATAGCCGACGCCAAGCGCATGCGGATCGATCAGTCCGCCGATGCCGATGACGACGCCGCCGAGCATCGGCCACCACATCCAGTGGATCGGAAGTTTCAGGAAACCGTCCTCGCAGGCATAGACGAGCAGCGTCAGGCAGGCCGAGAGAAGCCCCGCGGCGATCCCGACCACGATCCAGGCCGAAAGCCCGGTGAGCGTGACATTCATCGCGCCGTCGAAGGGAAAGATCGGCGAGGGCATGTGGAGAGCGGTGCGTTCCACCTCCGCGACGATGGCTGCGACGGCGACGGGGATGAAGCTTCGCGGGGTCCATTCGAACAGCAGCAGTTCGACGGCCAGCATGATCGCCGCGATCGGGGTGCCGAAAACGGTGGTCATGCCGGCGGCCGCACCCGCGACCAGCAGCGTCTTGCGTTCGCTGTCGCTGACAGGCAGCGCCTGGGCGATCAGCGATCCTATCGCACCGCCGGTCATGATGATCGGCCCCTCGGCACCGAATGGGCCGCCCGTGCCGATGGCAATCGCCGAAGAGAGCGGCTTGAGGATCGCCACCTTGACGTCGAGCCGGGAGCGGCCAAGTAGAATGGCCTCGATCGCCTCCGGAATGCCGTGGCCGCGGATCTTGTCGCTGCCGTAGCGTGCCATGAGCCCGACG
This sequence comes from uncultured Alphaproteobacteria bacterium, assembly GCA_963760965.1. Taxonomy (GTDB): domain Bacteria; phylum Pseudomonadota; class Alphaproteobacteria; order Rhizobiales; family Rhizobiaceae; genus Pararhizobium_B. The sequence continues at coordinate 132,861 of CAVXEW010000007.1, read as the reverse complement.
ACCAGCGCACCTGCGACGGGCACAAGCATCGCGGCATAGCCGAGTGGCGATTGCCCGAGATCGGGAGACGTGAAGGAAATCCGGCCGAAATAGGCAAGGTTGGTGAACAAGCCGATCAGGTCGAGAAGCGCAATGCCGGCAAGGACCCCGGGGGTCGCGACGACCACAGCAATCGCCGCGATGACGAGGACTCGCGGCTTTGTCGTGAAGTCTCCGAGACGCGCATGCGACGAACCGTGTGTGCTCATATAGGCAATCCTTGCAGCCGAAGGGAATTTCTATGAAGGCTGGCAAATGTATCGTAATACGATATTAAAAAGTCAAGCCGTGGCGTGGACGGGTGCTCGCGGCGGGTGCAAGAGACGGCAGGAAAGATGAGGGCGAACGGATGCCGAAATCGACGCTGACGCAGGCCGACTACACGGCGCTGGCGGAATTCCGCTATCTCATTCGGTGCTTTCTGGAGTTCAGCGAGAATGCCGCGAAGGATGCCGGGCTAACGCCGCGCCATCACCAGGCCCTGCTTGCCATCAAGGGGTACGGGCGCGGACAGCCGATCACGGTCGGCGATCTCGCCGAGCGGCTGCGGATCCGACACAACACCGCCGTCGAACTGGCAAACCGCCTTTCGGAGCACGGCCTGGTCATTCGCAGCCAGGACGACAAGGACCAGCGCCGGGTGATGCTGAAGCTGACGCGCCTCGCCGAGCGCCATCTCGAAGACCTTTCGAGCGCCCATCTCGATGAGCTCGCCCGCATCAAGCCGATGCTCGAGGGTGTGCTGGTCCATCGAGCCTGAGGGGTTTAGATCGCGCGAACGTTCCACAAGGATGGAACTGGGCATCAGCCGTTGGAGCATGCAATTCTATAATCCATTGGCAAATTGAAATCCGTTTTTTGCGATGTCGTGTTCATATCCGGGCTTGGGCCTGTCGCCGGACGACGGTCGATGTCATTTTCCGCTCACTTCGCGGGCAGCGCCGCTGTCCAGGATGAAAAAGGAAAGAACAAGATGAAAGCATGGAAAGCCATCATTGCCGCGATGGCCGTGCAGGCGGTTGCCCTTGCTACCGGTCAGGCCGCGACGCTCGCTCAGGTCAAGTCGTCCGGCGAATTTCGGATCGGCACCGAAGGCACCTATCCGCCGTTCACCTACCATGACGGCTCCGGCAAGCTGACCGGCTTCGACGTCGAGATCGGACGCGCGATCGCCCGGCGTCTTGGCGTCAAGGCAAAATTCGTCGAAGGACAGTGGGACGGCCTGATCGCTGGTCTTGATGCCGGCCGCTACGATGCCGTCATCAACGAGGTCGGGATTACGCCGGTGCGCCAGAAGAAGTACGATTTCTCGACGCCGTACATCGTATCGAAGGCCGTGCTGATCGTGCGCGAGGGCGACAGCTCCATCAAGAGCTTTGCCGATTTGAAGGGCAAGAAATCCGCCCAGACGCTGACCAGCAACTTCGGCAAGCTGGCGAAGGACAACGGTGCCGATCTGGTCCCGACGACCGGATTCGATCAGTCCATCCAGTTGGTGATCGATCATCGGGCGGATGCGACGATCAATGACAGCCTGTCCTATCTCGACTTCAAGAAGCACAAGCCGAACGCGCCCGTGAAAGTCGTCGACAAGGAGGCGGACGCGACGAAATCGGGCGTCATCATCAAGAAAGGCGAGCCGAAGCTCCTGGCGGCGGTCGACAAGGCAATCGCCGACATGAAAGCGGACGGTACCTATCTGAAGATCTCAAGGAAATACTTCGGCGAAGACGTCTCGAAGTAGACTTCGCCGACCGATCACGCCGATCCGTCAGGGCCGCCCGCCAGCGGCCCTGACTGCATTTGCCGGAAGGACCATCCATGCCGCACTGGCTAGAACTCATGTGGAGTTCGCTCGGCTCGCTCCTGTGGGCCGGACTTGTCTTCACGATACCGCTGACCCTGATTTCCTTCGCGCTCGGCTTGGCGCTTGGCCTCGTGAGCGCCGTGGCGCGCCTGTTCGGCCCGAAGCCGCTCGTGCTGCTTGTCCGCTTCTATGTCTGGATATTCCGGGGCACGCCGCTTCTGGTCCAGCTCTTCGTCATCTTCTACGGCCTTCCGAGCATCGGCGTCGTGCTTGACGCCTTCACCGCGGGGCTGATCGGCTTCACGCTGAACGTTGGGGCCTACACCTCGGAAATTCTTCGCGCGGTCATCGCATCGGTTCCGAAAGGCCAGTGGGAAGCGTCCTATTCGATCGGCATGACCTGGTCGCAGACAATGCGCCGGACGATCGTGCCGCAGGCGGCGCGTGTTGCTGTGCCACCGCTTTCCAACTCCTTCATCTCGCTCGTCAAGGACACCTCTTTGGCGGCCGCGATCACGGTGCCGGAACTTTTCCAGGCAGCGCAGAGGATCGTGGCGACAACCTATGAGCCGCTGATCCTCTATATCGAGGCGGCGTTGATCTATCTCGCGATGAGCACGGTCCTCACCGCGCTCCAGGAGAAACTGGAAAAGCGGCTCGGACAGTATGGCGGTTTTCTGGAGGCGCGTTCATGATCGAGCTTGCGCACGTCGACAAGCGTTTCGGAGACGCGACGGTTCTCAGGGACATCAACCTGACCATGGCGGAAGGATCGGTGACGGCACTCGTCGGCCCCTCCGGCGGCGGCAAGAGTACGCTGCTGCGCTGCATAAATCTCCTCGAATACCCGACGTCCGGCTCGGTGCGTCTCGGTGATGAGACGATGACTTTCACGCCCGGCGTCCGGGTGCCGCGCGACCAGGTGCAGCGGTTCCGCCTGCAGACGGGAATGGTCTTCCAGAATTTTCAGCTGTTCCCGCATCGCAATGCCATCGACAACGTCATGGAAGGCTTGCTGACGGTGCTGAAATGGCCGCGCGAGCGCGCCCGTCAGCGCGCCATGGAACTGCTTGAGAAAGTTGGCATGGCACACAAGGCCGACGCCTGGCCGTCGACGCTGTCCGGTGGCCAGCAGCAGCGTGTCGCCATCGCTCGCGCCCTTGCTCCTTCGCCACGGATCCTGCTTTGCGACGAACCGACTTCCGCGCTCGATCCGGAGCTCTCGGAGGAAGTGGTCGACGTGCTTGCGCAACTCGCAGGTGAGGGCACGACGATGGTCATGGCGACACACGATCTGCGTCTGGCGTCGCGGATCGCCGAACAGGTCGCCGTGCTCGACGGTGGGGAAGTCATCGAAAGCGGGGCGTCACGCGATGTTTTTGGTGCACCACAGCGCGAGCGCACCAAGCGCTTCATCGCCACGCTGACGGGCGAGAGCAATGCATTGAGTGAGTGGCATCAGCAAAGGCCACCGGAGGCGTTCGAGTGATGCACCCCGGGCACCCGCCGATTTCGCTCCGATTGTCGCTAAATGCGGCTCTGGCCGCGCAACGTCGCCGGCGGAACGATGTCCGGCGCGCTTTACAACAACGAGGCAAGCCACAGCCGTTCGCGGCAGAAGAGCAGGGTGGTCAGTAGAGGGCCGAAAAAAGCGTGATAGATGCCGTTGCCGGTACCCGAGTGGAACGAGGCGAGCGCCACCGAAGCCAGAGGCGCGGACGCGAAGTCGAAGCAGCATCGCCGCTTGGACGGCGATGGTCGCAAGCGTGCGCGGATCGGTCGGCCGGATGGTCTGGGGTTGGAATGCCGCCGTCGTCACCCTGACAAGCGCAGCGGTAATGTTCGTAGCTCTCTGGCGAGGAAAGTTAGTGTTTGTCATCTTCTGGCAGCCGAGCCCGTTGCCGGTTGGCCGCCGTAGTCGAGCTTGGCAGGGTCTGTGCCCTGCATGAGCATGATGATCTTGAGGAAGTCCGCCTCCCGGTTACGACCGACCTTGTCCAGATAGGCGATCTGCGCTGCGTAGGCACGGCGTTCGCGCTCGAACCGGTCCAGTCCCGGGTCGGCGACATCCTGTTCGTGATGGACGAGCTCGTGGAGAAGATCGCTTCGGTTGGCTGCATCCTCGGCCGAAAAACCTTCCGGCAGGAAGATCGTCTTGAGGGAGTTGGAGTAATACGCCACCAGATCGTCCGCCGCAGCGTCGTCGGCCAGGCTGTTTGCATTGAGAAAGCGATCGCGAAATTCGGCCTTGGAGAGCACGACGACGGCAACGCGCGAACGGACACCGTTCACGGAGGTCGATAGCTCGCAATCCTGATGCCTTTTGGGTGCTGCCGAGGCTACGGTAGCCAGCGGGGCGGCGTGTTCGACGCTCGCAGAGGCGTTGTAGCCGGCAAGCGTTCCCGCTTCGAGCATGAGAGCCGCCGCAGCTTCACAAAGTGATCCCATCCACGTGTCTCCTCCGGCAGATCATCCCGATGGCGCAGCCGTGCCAGCGCTCCTGTCGGGGCGGCCGGCGCGTCGAGGCCGATTTCGTAAGAGTTGGAAGGCCGCTACGGAACTTGCGTCCCGGCTCCGGCGTCGCTCGCGGTCTCGCTCTGCCAGGCAGGGCGCCGAGGAGAGTAGCCGCGAACCGCGCTGGTCCGCGTCATCCAGATGGTTACAGTCGACCTGCGGTCGGCAATGCCCGCGACGTCGCTCCGACAATGGTAGGGAAATCTGGCTGCAGCCCGCGGCGGTACGGCGAAAGGCGGTCGGCGCGACCACAAAGGATCTGGCGATGCCTCACCGCGGTGGAGAGAACGACAGAAGCAGGCGCGCGAGACTGATCTGGCTGGCGACGCCGGTCTTCTCGAACATCCGCTTGAGGTGCGTGCGGGCAGTATTGGTGCTGATCGATGCATTTGCAGCGTAATGCTTCAAGTTTCCGCCGCGGCACACTGCCAGCGCAAGCCGCGTCTGCGCCGGCGAAAATCTGAACGCCTGGCTTGCGATCGTGATGCGATCATCGACCGGCCGGCGATCCTCGAGGAAGACGATTGCTGAATCCAGATCCGCCGAGATCCATACGACGCGCGGAACGCTCGTTTCGGTTTCGAGATGGAGCGGCAGAGAGCCCCTGCGCGGCATGAACTGGCTGTCGAAGGCGACCGCCCAGGCGATCATTTCACTGAAGCGCGCATTCAAAGCGCGCTGCCTCAGTCTCAGACGTCCGGCACTAACGACGAAATGTTCGTCGGACCCCAGTTTACAGGCCGCTGGCATGCTCTTCCAGAGAATTGTCCCGTCACCACCCAGTCGCACGACGCACTCCTCGCCCAGGGCGGCGTCGAGCAGGCCGCTTGCTGCAATCAGCCATTTTCCGTCATGACGTTCGAGGATGCGAAGATTGTGGGTGCTGTTGCCGTTGGGGCCGAGCCCCCTGAGCTCCGGAACGTAGGGATGGCTCTTGTCGAAGGTCGCCCAGGCCATGCCCCCGGATGTGCGCACGACGAGATTGGATATTGGTGCATCGGCGAATTCCGGTGCCGGTCGCGGCAGCCGTCTCATGTGGTCGAGCGAGCGCGGGCCGATCTGGCTCCATCCCCTTCGGATGAAGAATCCGCCACCCTGAAAGTAGCCCCAGCGGATCGAGGCCTCTTCCTTGAGGTGAAAGCGTTCGAACGCTTCGGCGTCCTTCATCCAGAAGGCGCGGTTCTCAGCCAGGATTACAGCGACAACTTCATCGCCGATCGGTGACCGCATCGATGTGCCTCCTTGGCAGCCGCTCCGCGCAGCAGATGCCCGATCGGAAAAGCTACTTCTTTATCCAGAGCGATGCCAGAAGCCACTGTAGGGGCTCCTACGTCGCGCCGTTGATCCAGATGAGGTTGCTGCTGGAATCGATCGGGAAGACTGGGGACAGACGGCCGACGCTCTCCGGCGCACGACCGCGCGAAAAGGTTTCGCCCCGTTGTCGGACCCGCGAAAAACCTGTGGATTCCAGTTCGGCGACAACCGCGCCGAAATTGCCGACGTCCATCATGCCCAACCGAGACCACAGCGGGGAAAAGCACTGCCGAGGGAATAACCAGGCCCTCTTCGGTGTTGTTGCGGTGTGGGCGGGCTGCTTCCTTCCGCACCAGAAGTGACGGATGGGACTGCCGTCTCTCGGGTCAGCGGTTGATCCCAGGAGAAAAGACAATGCGCAGTCTGGCTTTGCTTTTGGCCTTGGCGCTAGGTGCTTGCACGACAACGGCAGGGACGGAAATCTCTTCCGGATCGGCCGGCAGTGGCTCATCTGGCAGCGTGAGCAGCGGCGGCTCCAGCGTAGGCGGCTACTGACTTCGCGCGTTCGATACGCCGGATCGCGAGTGCTCCCCTCAAAGAGTTCCGATTCGAGGGGCGGCCACAATAAGTCTCGCCCACAGGTTTCGTCCTTCCAGTCTTGCTCTGAATTGAAAGGCGGATGCACAATGACTTCTCGAATGCTTGGCCTCGCGGCCGGAACACTCCTGCTTTCGTCCTGGGTTGTACGCGCCGACGCGCTCTCTGACGTCGCCGGACGCTACGAAATCGAACATTCCTCGAATATTTCGTTTTCGGTGTCGCAAATCACCGGAGGCGCGATAACGGGCTCTTTCGAGCAATTCTCGGGAACTTTCCTCTTGAACCCGAGCGACGTCAGCCGATCGCGCGTCGTCTTCACGCTTCGGCCCGCCAGCGTCGTCTCCGGACAAGCCCGCGTCGAGAACTTCCTGCGCTCGTCCGCCGTCTTCGACAGCACTGACTATCCCGCGATCACATTCCGATCAATCCGAGTGGTGCCCATCAGCACCGAAACAGCGCGGATCGACGGGATCCTTTCAGCACGGGGAAATTCGCACGAGGAAACCTTCAAGGCGACCCTGGTGCGCCACCGCGGTCGCGACATCGTCTTCCGTGTCGTGGGCGATGTCTTCAGGTCGCGCTACGGCATGGACGTCGGGACGCCGATCTATTCGAACGTCGCGCATTTCGACATGGTGGTGCGAGGGCATCGGTCATAACAGCATTGGGGCAGATGTGACGACAACGACCCGCATCACCCGAGGGAAGGACCCGAGCCGTGTGGAGAGGTCATGTCCCACCGAGTGGTGTAGCTCGGCGGTAGCGCAGCCGCTCGCGAGCGCGCCCTCCACAGCGCCGTAGCGAGCGGGCGGCGTAGCGGATGGTCATCGATGTTCTTTCGGTCAAGGTCGGGTTGCTGAAACCAACTCGATTCGAAGGAAGCACCGATGACCGGCGACATGATGAACCTGCGTGCGCTGGTGGAGAAGACCCCTGACGCCGATCTCCTGCGCGAGATGATCGGCTTTGCCGCCGAGCGGTTGATGGAGATAGAGGTCGGGGCTGCAACGGGTGCCGGCTATGGCGAGAAGAACCCGCTCAGGACCGCGCAGCGCAACGGCTATCGCGACCGCGACTGGGAAACACGCGCCGGCACCGTCGAGCTGCGCATTCCGAAGCTCCGGAAGGGAAGCTATTTCCCGAGTTTCCTGGAGCCGCGCCGCATGGCGGAAAAGGCGCTCACAGCTGTCATCCAGGAAGCTTACATCCAGGGCATCTCGACGCGCTCGGTCGACGATCTGGTCAGGGCGATGGGCATGAGTGGCGTGTCGAAAAGCCAGGTGTCGCGCCTGTGCGAGGAGATCGACGGCAAGGTGAAGGCCTTCCTCGAGCGGCCGATCGAGGGCGATTGGCCATACCTTTGGATCGACGCCACCTATCTAAAGGTGCGCCGCGGCGGCCGCATCGTTTCCGTCGCGGTCATCATCGCCGTCGGTGTCAACAGTGACGGCCGGCGCGAGGTGCTCGGCATGGAGGTCGGCACCTCGGAGGCCGAACCGATCTGGACGGAGTTCCTGCGCAAGCTGACTCGCCGGGGCTTGAGAGGCGTCAAGCTTGTCGTCTCCGACGCTCACGAAGGCATCAAGGCGGCCGTATCCAAGGTGCTGTGCGCCACCTGGCAACGCTGCCGAGTTCATTTCGCCCGCAACGTGCTCGCACATGCCGGAAAGAGCGGGCGGCGTGTCGTCTCGGCCTTCATCGCCACCGCGTTTGCCCAGGAGACGCCAGAGGCGGCAAGCACCCAGTGGCGCGCCGTCGCCGACCAGATCCGGCCGAAAGTGCCGAAGCTTGCCGCCATCATGGACGGTGAGGCGAAAAAGCAAACGATCCAGTGAATCGTTTGCCCGCCGAACGAGCATGACGTGCTCGCCTACATGAGCTTCCCGAAGGAACACCGCGCCAAGCTTCACAGCATAAACCCGATCGAGCGCATAAATGGCGAGATCAAGCGGCGCACCGACGTCGTCGGCATCTTTCCCAACGACGACGCCATCGTCCGCCTCGTCGGCGCACTGCTCCTCGAGCAGAACGATGAGTGGGCCGTGCAGCGCGCCCGCTACATGACGCTTGAGACCATCAGCCAGATGGGCGATGATCCGCTCGTCAGCCTGCCGGCCGTGGCGCGCTGATCAGCCCGGCCCATGCCGGAAGGCACGGCGATCAACGCCGTCAGCTACACCACGCCACGGGGCACGATCTGTGGAGAAACGACGAGCATTCCTACGGAACCATCTCGGTTGCTCTTCACTGGATCGTTGCAATCCTGTTTCTCTGTCAGATTCCGCTTGGCTACCTGACGCAGGCGACGGCCAATCGCCCCATGCTCCAGTTCGAGCTTTACCAGTGGCACAAGTCGCTTGGCATCCTGTTCCTGCTCGTCGCCGTTCCAAGGCTTGTCTGGACGCTGAAGAGCATGAGGCCGGACCCGCCGGGGGGCTTGAACGGAATGGAGCTGCGGGCCTCTCGCGCCGCACACGTGATGCTCTATGCATTGACTATCGTGGTTCCGCTCGCGGGCTGGGCGATCGCTTCGACGTCGCCGCTAAAGATCCCGACCTACGCCTTCGATCTCGTCGTGGTGCCGGACCTGCCGCTTCCCATCTCGGATGCAGGCGAGCAGTTCTGGTCGGCCGTTCACGTGAGCCTCGCCTACCTGGCTGCCACGGTCGCCGCGCTGCATGTCCTGGCAGCGCTCTGGCACCATTTTTATCGAAAGGACGAGGTCCTGCGGCGCATGCTCGGCCTGCGGCGGGTACCGAGACGTCGCGATTGACCCCGCTGATCGGCAGGCCGCCGGCAGTCCTGCTCCGCAATCGAACCCTTGAGGCATACGGGCAGTTGCTGTGGTGGCTGGACAGGGCTGCATGTGGTGCGGAGGTGTCGGGTTCAGCCGAGTTGGCGGTAGCTTTGCAACGCCAGCCGATGCAGGTCCTCGCGCGGCAGGTCGCCGACAAGCGCGCAGGCGATCGCCTCGTCGCGCCAGTAGAAGGCTTCCGTGTTCGATCGGGTCACGTATCGGAAGGCGGTTTCCGGCTCGTGCGAGGTGGGAATGACGTAGAGGGTGACGCGCCGTCCCTGGCCGTCTTCGTACATGAACTGGGCGGCCGGCGTGTCACCCGCCGGGAGCAGTCGTCCGCCGACGAGATGAAACCCGAGAGAGTCGAGATCCGGAACGGAGAGCTTCCGGTTGAGCCGGTGCGACAGCCAGGTCGAAAGATGGGCGCTCTGGTTGGCCTTCACCTCGACGGGATGGAAAACCTCGCGCGCATAGAGGCGGTGCGCGTCGATTGCTTCGTTGACAAGGTTCGATGCCGCCGAGGCGGGTGGTCCGAAAGCCGAACGCCCGTACCAGCCAGCTGCCGCGCCCAGGCCGAGGCAGAGCAGGAGAACTGCCGCTAGAGGCATTACAGGGGGCCTGGCGGTATGCGCTTCGGTGATCCAGCGAAGGTTGAGCCGGGAGGGGACGGGCTCAGCCGCGACTGGACCGTAAAGGGCGCGGATCGCGTCGTTCTGCTTCCGCAATGCTGCGACGGTGGCGGCATCCTCCGGGTGCCTTGCCAGGTGGACTTCGACTATGGCGCGCTGGACTTCGTCCAGTTCGCCGTCGACATAGGCCATCAGGTCGGCCTCGGAAACTGAATGGTCGTCGGATCTCATCTGACCGTCCTCAGTCGCGGTTTCGGGTTCTCCGTCATGTCGCGCAAGGTCGAGCGGGCGCGGGAAATTCGCGACATCAGCGTGCCTCTCGGAATGCCGAGAACCTTGGCCGCTTCAGCGTAGGTCAGACCCTCGAGTGCAACCAAGAGCAGCGCCTCGCGCTGGTCGACGGGAAGCGCTTGCAGGGCCCTCTGCGTTTCCGCTAGCGCCAAGCGGGCGGGCTGGGCGGGCTCGCCCTGCGGTTCGGCGGCAATGCCGTCGATCGGCACAAGGACGGGCCTGCGCCGCGCGCGCCTGAGGTCGTTGCGGTGCAGGTTGACGAGGATGCGGAAGAGCCAGGATTGCACCGTGCCGGTCGGCCGCCAGAGACGCTTCTTGCGGATCGCCCGCTCAAGGCAGTCCTGAACGAGGTCGTCGGCTTGGTCGGCCTCGTGCGTGAGGGCACGGGCGAAACGCCTGAGCGAAGGCACGCACGCCTCGACTTCGTCCAGGAAGCGCGACATCGACGCACTATTCCTTGGCGAGATGCCATACGCCGGCGACGCCGTCACCGGTCATGTCTCCGGGCTTCCTGTCGTTCTTCCACAGGTAAAGCGGCTTGCCGTCATAGGCCCACTGGTGCTTGCCGCCCTTGCGCGTAACGAGGGAGAAGTCTCCGTGCGCCTTCGCCCCTCTCGCGGCCGTCAGCGGCGGCCAGTTCGCCGCGCAACTGCCGTAGCACGCGGACTTGCCCTTCGAATCCTTGTCGTAGACGTAGAGCGCCATGCCCTTGGCGTCGGTCAGGATCTCGCCCTTGTCCGTCTTCATCGACTTGACTGCGCCGTTTGCATAGTCGTCGGCCTGCGCGAACGGAACGGCCAGCACCAACGCGGCCGTGGCAAGGATTGCGGAACGGATCAGCATCTCAATTTCCCCTTCTGTTGGCGGCGGCCTCGCTATGGTCGCCTGTCGCATTAACACCGCTGGTGGAGAATTATTCCTGTCCTCGCATTCTCGAAGGCGAATGCAGCCGTGCGGTGGAGATCACAGCGTCCCTGTTGAGCGAAGCCGACCTGCGGCGACAGCACGAGGGGTTGGCTGAATGAATCTGTAACGGCAAGAAGGCGGAACGCTACTGCGTCCCGCCTTTCCGTTGCTGCCAGGCATTTCAGCCTATCGGCTTGCCTGAAGCCCCATTCGCGCCACCCAGCCCTTCATCAACTCGATCTCCATCTTCTGTTCGGCGATGATGTGCCTGGCAAGTTCCCTGGCCTTGGGGCTGGAGCCGTACTTCAGCTCCACTTCCGACATGTCGACCGCACCCTGGTGGTGAGGAATCATGCCGAGGAGGAAGGCGGCATCGGGATCGGGGTTTTCGACCCCTTTGGCCATCGCCGAGCGCATCGCCTTCATGCCCTTCCGGTAGTCCTCGACCATGGCCTGATCTGCCTTTCCGGACTTGGCTGGCTGGAGCGTATCCTCGATGTGCGTGGTGCGGTCCACGGCGGAGGCGATCTTCTGTGCCTGCCCTCCGTAGAAGGCGAAGTGCAGGCCCCAGTACAAGCCGAAAAAGATGACCAGAGCCGCGGCGAGGCTGGCCGGAACGCCGGCGAAGGCCTGGCGGATCTTCGGCAGGAAATGGAGTTCTCGCGTATGGTCGACGGCGATCGCTATGATGATCGCCATGATCAGCGCGTGGCCGACGAGGTCGATCCGGCCGAATGGATAGACGGCCGCGTTGAAGATGACGAAGAGGGCGATCGCCGAAAGCCGCCTGACGAGCGGCGTCCAGAGCAGGCCGAAGCCCATGGTGAACTCGGCGACGCCCGCCATCGGGATGAACATGTCGCGCGGGAGGCCGAATGTCAGGAACGGCTTCTGCTCGACCAGCGGATAGAACCATTCCGGATAGGCGAACTTTTCGAGGCTCGACCACATCAGGGCGATGGCAACGCCCCAGCGCAGGACTTCGAAGCGGTGCTTGCGCAATTCTTCGTTCCGTGACGCCGCGAGCACGAGATAGGCCGCTATGGCGACACCGAGCGCCAGATAATCGAGCAGATGGAAGAACGAATAGTCCCGCAGCGCCAGAAGCCAGAGAAGGATGATCCCGGCAGCCGACAAGGGCATCGTGCGGCGGAAGAGGACGCCGAAGGCGATCATCAGCTGCAGCCAGGAGACCCATTCTGCCGGGGTCTGGAGGTCCGGTGTCAGATAGATGCCGCCTACCGAGAAGATCGCGACGAAGAATGCGCCGATGACCACACGCATGAAGTCATCCAGACGGGTCCATAGCGGTTCGCTGGCGCGGTCCATCCATACGAGCACTGTTTCGCCCGCGCGGCCGGCCTCGAGGGCCCTTGTCAGCATGAAGAAGACAAGCACCAGAGCCACGCCTGTCCAGAACCAGACATTTGTCATTGTCTGCGAGATCGGCTGTGGTGCCGCGCCGACGATGTAGGGCGCGAACCATTTGACATGCGCTTCCGCGGCCCCGACCGGAAGAGCTGCAAGCGCGATGGACCAGCCCGCCGCGAAGCGGGTCAATTTCCGATTAATCCTATTGAGCATTTCCCATTCTCCGTTCCGCCAGGATGTCCGGCGGCAATTCGTGCGCTCCACCGTCCAGGCGAGCTTTTGTGCACGCAGTGCTTGTGCTCCCGCGCCAGCCTTCGCGTCAATTGTGGAAACCCCTTAGGTAGTCGAACCGCTCGGCCAGATTTGACCGACTGCAATCCGGCGTTCTCGTTGCTCTTTACCAAAGCGTAAAGAATCCCTTTCGATCGCCCGGCGACGCATACACGGACACGGCAGCCGTCATGCGCGGGCTCGTCCCGACCCATGTGGTCTTCAACGGCCGGAAGGGTGCGCTGACGGGTGACAACGCGATGAAGGCGAAGGTCGGAGAACGGATCGGAAGCCTACGCGCCGGACCGCCCGCGTGCGATCGGGAAAACCTTCGTCCCATTCCCTGGCGGGGCCGCTTTACAGACTACCGAACGCACGAGGGACGCCGGATTGCCTTTTCCGGGAGGTGGCCTGGATCATCGACGGCGAGGAAGCGGTCTGTTGGCAAGGCGATCTGCAAAGCTGGAGCGCGGACACCGAGAGGTAGGTTATGGCCGGGTTCCTTGTTCGCGGCAGCATTGTTCCGTATTGTCTTTGCGGTGACCCTCAAAGATGGCGGCTCATTTCCATGGTCACGGTCGCCAAAACCGAGCCGCTGCCAGAAGAGAGGACGGCAATCATGGACCGGCGGGTCGCGCTGCTGAACATCGCCCACTTCAAGGAGCGGCTTAAAGACGCCGTGGACGATGCCAAGCGGCGACGTCTGACTGCTCTTCTCCATGAGGAAGAAGGCAAGCTCGAAGCGATCGTGAAGCAGCGGCGGCAGGGCAGCAAGAAGACCTAGTCTCTTGTCCGCCATTCCCGCCAGTGCGTCGGACAGACGTCGAGGGCCTCGCCCGTCTCATCAGGCCAAGACCAGAATACGAAGTCCTCGGACGGCCTTGCGCGCGACCAAAAAGGCCGCCAGCGACTTCCTGCGGAAGGACGGTTGGCAGGAGATGAAGGACAAGATATGTCGGTTCCCCGACACGCCTATCACGGCATGCGAGGCTCATAACCAGTCGAAGGTGAGGGTGCATTGCCCCGCCCTCGCACGGGAGAACGATGGCGAAAAAGTTCCCGCATCTTGAAGAGCACCATCGCCGCTTCATTGCGGCGCAGCACATTTTCTTCACGGCCTCGGCCGCAGCCACAGGGCACGTCAACGTGACGCCCCGAAGCACGGACATGTTCCGCGTCCTCTGCGACAACGCGGTTATGTACCTGGACAGGACGGGGAGCGGAAACGAGACTGCCGCTCACCTCAAGGTCGACGGACGCTTGACCATCATGTTCTGCGCCATGGCCGGACCTCCGCTGATCATGCGCCTCTATGGACAGGGACGAGTCATTCACCGCGACAGTTCCGAATACTCCGACCGAATCCGGGATCATTATGACAGTGAAGCCCCGTTGGGCGCGAGGCAGATGATCCATCTCGACTTCGATCTGGTTCAGACATCCTGCGGCTATGGCGTGCCCCTGTTCGACTATCGGGAGGATCGGCCCCAGATGGATGCGTGGGCGAGAGCCAAAGGGACGGACGGCATCGAGGCGTACTGGAAGAAGGAGAATGAACTGAGCCTCGACGGCTTCCCAACTGGTCTCTTCAAGTAGCGCTGCTGGTCCATCCCTCCTGTGCGCTGACAGGATCGGGCCTGCCGCCTCGGCGGTAATTGCAGCGCAACCCGGCATCCCTGCGCCTGACGAGGAAGCTGCGGGCTCCTGTCGGGCGGTGCCGGCATGGGCTGCGTCCTGGCGACCCTTGACTTCCGCGGCGCGCTTGAGAAGAACGGAGTTCGCGAATGCGTGGTTCGTCTCCAGTCAGCCCCCGAACAAGTGTTCCGATCCTGCGACGGATGTGGAGTCGGAAGAATTCGCCAGCCGTCGATGCGCTGGCCGAGGTGTTCGTTTCTTCCGCAGCCGATTTTCGAGGCACTTCGTCCGACAGCGTCATCGCGCATTTCGATCAAGGCGGGACCTTCATCGGCGCTGCGGCTCTCGTGCGGTTGATCCTGCATGAGATCGGACGTGCCAGGCGGGTCCCTTGGTGGCCGCTTTCCGAGAACGAGTCACGGGCTTCTCTAATCGGAATGAAGGTGCGTCGCCGTCGAAGTGGACTGGCCGCGCGAATGCCCGCTTTCCGGCTTCTCGATCCAGAAGCAGTCAGGCAGCAATCCACCCCGAGCAGGACGTTCGGCGCGGCCTTCGGCATCGCTTCAAAATCGATCGGCAGGAAGCGACCCTCTTTGCTGCCGTTCAGATCACCTGCGGCGCGGACCGAAAGTTGCCGCTCGTTCGGCGATTATCGCACCGGCAGAAATTGGGCGGCCTCCGACTGTTTGCCGTCCTTGCTCTAGGGCTGGCGCGTGTCATTCATGATGTCGGCTGCCTTTTCGGCTATTGTCGTCCGGAAGGTCGGACGGGAGCACAAAATGCCGCATGGCCCAGAAAGGCGCGCAGAGATTGTCGAGAACAATGGCATGATGGCCGTCATGTTCGTGGCCGGCGACGAGGAGACCGGAAAGCAGGCCGTCTTGCAGTTGGTCGGAGACATCGGCTTCGAAGCGCTCGACGCCGGTCCGTTGCGCAATGCACGCCTGCTGGAGCCTTTCGCCATGGTGTGGATCGACCAGGCATTCAATCGCGGCCGTGGCCGCGATTTCGCGCTGACGATCGACCACGCTCGCGAATGAGTCCGTAAATCGACACCGCCCCGCTTGCCACGCAACCTCGATTGTCGTGCGGAAAGACCAGACGGGCGGTTCCTTCATCACCGCCGGGGATTGCCGGCGGTGAATTCTTGCTGGCTCTCTGGAGACTGGCGGCGGCGATTTGTTCTCTTTCAGTTGACGGGGATGCGCCTCGTCTTCGCCGTCTCCGCCTTCGGCAGTGACAGGGTCATGACGCCGTCCTTCAGTTCGGCGCTGATCCTGTCCTGGTCAACAGCGTTCGAAAGCCGGAAGCTGCGCTGGTAGTTGCCGATGTTGTATTCGGTGTAGACCGGCTGCAGACCGTCGTATTTCGAGAAGTCGATCTGGCCCGAGACGGTTAGCACGCCGTTGTCGAGCCCGACGTCGACGCTGTCCTTGCCGACGCCCGGCATTTCGAGCACGACCGTCAGGTTGTTGTCGGTCTCGAAGATGTCGGCGACCGGCTGGAAGAGCCGTGTCGGGTAGGTTGTCTCCTGCTTCTTCTCAACTTCCTGCTTCTTCTGGACCTGTAGTTCCTGTTCTCTCATGATCATTCTCCCGCCTTGCCTCAGTTGATTTCGATCGTGCGCGGCTTGTCGATCGCCGCCCGCGGAATGTGGAGCGCAAGCACGCCATCGCGGTATTCCGCGCGGATCTGGTCGGCGTCGATGCGCACCGGCAGCGAGATCGTCCGGTCGAAGGATCCGAAGACCCGCTCGCGTCGATGCACGCTCGCCTGCTGGTCGTAGGTCGCCGCCTTCTTGCCGGAGATCCTGATCGCCAATTCCTTGGCCTCGATCGTGAGGTCTTCCTTGCTGATGCCGGGAAGCTCGATCACGGCGACGAAGTCGTCGCCCTGCTGGAACATGTTGACCGGCGGATAGCTGCCGATGGCGGCGGTGCCGCCGCCCATCCAGTCGCTCGCAAACCGCTTCTCGAGTTCGCGCTGCAATGCGAGCATCGCGGAAATGGGATCACCATAGCTTCGTATCATCTGTCATCCTCCTTGCTTGGGTCACGAAAAGCAGTCCAGGAAAGTCGACAGAGGGCTGCCGCCTTTAGCTCGCGGACCGACCGCTTACGGCGGCTTGGCCCGGGAGGGCACTCGGCCCCTGACAGGAACAGCTGCGGCGGCGAGCGGTATCGAACGACGGTCGCCGTCTATGTCAAGTTCTTTGAGCGCTTCGAGGATCATGTCGATCGGGACGAGCCGGTTGCTGCCGGGAATCCGCCGGAGCGAGGGCTTGTCGGGTACAACGTGGGCATCCGATGCCCATGCAGCCAGCAATGCGCGCTGCTCGCTCTTTGGGAGATGTCGGTACTTCCGAAAGACTGGCAGGAGTCCGCCGTCGGGGCGGCCTCGTTGCAGTCGTCGCGCGGTCGTCAGATCGGACGCGCAAGCGGTCGGGCTGTCACTGCCAACAGATTTGCCATCGACAATTCTTGAAGCCATTTCCTTTCCCGACCAATACGGCCGGTCCTCCAAAAACAGCTTGTCTGCGGAAGTTGAGATGAGATTGGATTTTCCCGATTTCAAGACTAAGGAAACGGCTTCGCGCCTGCCTTGGCTGATGCCCCCGGGACGGCCTGCAATCCCCCTTGAAGCCGGCATTATCCGGACAAATTTGAACGCTGCGCCGCCGGCGCATCGATCGTGTGAGGCACAGGAGAGTAAGTCATGAAGGACGACGGTTTTGAGGAACCCGTCCGGATCTACGTCGGCCTGAATTTCCGCAAGGAGGCCGCAAGCGCGGCGGACGCGTACGCCTTTCTGGACAATTGGCCGCTGGATCAAAGAAACTCCGATCACACCGCCGCATTCAGGGCCTGTCACGCGGCACTGCTTGGGGGGATTGACCCTGAAACGGCGCGCGGAACCTTTAGGGCATTCGCCCGCAGGGCAGGTATCCTCGCGCCCGAGATGGACGACATAGTCGCCGCCGGCGTCGTCCGCCGCTTCGGGGCACAAGCCGCGGGATAGGCGCAATCTCGATCATCGCGACATTCGCCGGCGGTTGCCGGCGTCTGGCTATCAAGCAAAGGGTCTGCCCAGGCTCGCATCGAGCGGAGCTTTGCGTTGGAAGCCGACAGCGGGTCCGAGACTTATCCGGTGCGCCGAATTCTTCGCTTTTCCAGAACAAAACGGGGTACCGCTTAGAACGCAATACATCGCGCCGGCGCGAGAATGTCGGTCTTCGAGCCGAACGTCAGCCTTGGTTCGGCAGACTGCGAAGAAAGCGTTGAAGCATTCTTGCACGCGATTGTTTCGCCTCCCTTCCAGCCGTCGATCCGTCGGTAGGTGGCCGCACGAATTTATGCTTTGTTTATGCCGCATCCCTGAATTGCGAATGGAGAACTTATGCCGTTTGGCGGCATGCATAACGCTCAAGGCAACATGCTGAGGAGCAGTCAATGCTTGACGTCTTCTACCTCGTGCTCGGAGTCGGCTTCCTTGTCCTGATGGCTGGCTCCATCCGCCTGCTCGAGCGGATCTGACGGAGGCTGCCATGACATTCGGTCTCGTGCTCGGCGGGCTGGTCGCGGTCGGCCTGCTCGCCTATCTCGCCTACGCCCTCGTGCGGCCGGAACGGTTTTGAGGGGAGCGACCATGGCATCCGACATCCTTCAATTCATCCTCTATGCGGTGGTGCTCGTCGCGCTCGCCTGGCCGCTCGGCCTCTACATGGCGCGGGTCTATTTGGGCGAGCGTACGCTGCTGACCCCGATCCTCACTCCAATCGAGAGTGGCTTCTGCAGGATCGCCGGCATCGACGAGGCCAGGGGCGGCCAGCACTGGACGCGCTACGCGCTGCTCCGTGCTCTCCTTCAGCCTCGTCTGTTTCCTCGCCGTCTACGCGATCCTGCGCCTGCAGGCCTATCTGCCGTTCAACCCGAAGCACCTGCCGGGGCTTTCGCCGAAGCTTGCCTTCGGCACGGCCGTCAGCTTCATGACCAACACCAATTGGCAGGCCTATGGCGGCGAGACGACGATGTCGTATTTCAGCCAGGCGGTCGCGCTGACGGTGCAGAACTTCGTCTCGGCCGCTGCCGGCATGGCGGTCGCCGCGGCGGTGATCCGCGGCTTCGCCTCGCGCGAAGTCCGCGTGCTCGGCAATTTCTGGGTCGATCTCACCCGCAGCGTTCTCTACATCCTGCTGCCGCTGTCGATCGTCTTCGGCGCTCGTCCTCGTCTGGCAGGGCGTGCCGCAGAACCTGATGCATTACGTCGATGCGACGACGCTTGAAGGCGCGCACCAGACGATCGCCGAAGGCCCGGCCGCCTCGCAGATCGCCATCAAGCAGCTCGGCACCAACGGCGGCGGCTTCTTCAACGCCAATTCGGCCGTGCCCTACGAGAACCCGACGCCGCTTTCCGACTTCCTCGAGATGCTGGCGATCCTGCTGATCCCGGCCGCCTTCTGCTTCATGTTCGGGAAGATGGTGAAGGACATGCGCCAGGGCATCGCGATCTTCGCGGCGATGGGCATCCTCTTCCTCGGTGCGCTGGCTGCGACCTACGGGCCGGAAATCCGCGGCAACACCGAATTCGCCAACCTGCCGATCGAACAGTCTGCCGGCAACATGGAAGGCAAGGAGGTGCGCTTCGGCGTCGGCAATTCCGCGCTCTGGGCGACCGCGACGACCGCCGCCTCGAACGGCTCGGTCAATTCCATGCATGACAGCTACACGCCGCTCGCCATGCTCGCCCCGATGCTGCAGATGCAGATCGGCGAGATCGTCTTCGGCGGCGTCGGCTCCGGGCTTCTACGGCATGCTCGCCTTCGTGCTGCTGACGGTCTTCATCGCCGGGCTGATGGTCGGGCGAACGCCGGAATATCTCGGCAAGAAGATCGAGGCGAAGGAGGTCAAGCTCGCCGTCATCACCTTCCTGGTGATGCCGCTCGGCGTGCTCGGGCTGTCGGCGCTCGGCGTCGTGCTGCCGGCGGGCCTTTCGTCGCTCGCCAACCACGGCCCGCACGGCCTGTCGGAAATCCTCTACGCCTTCTCGTCGGCGACCGGCAACAACGGCTCCGCATTCGCCGGCCTCTCCGCCGACACCACCTTCTACGACACGCTGCAGGGCATCGCGATGCTCGCCGGCCGGTTCGTCTTCATCGTGCCGATGCTGGCGATCGCCGGCTCGCTGGCGGCGAAGAAGACCGTTCCCGCATCGGCCGGCACTTTCCCGACGCACACGCCGCTCTTCGTCGTCCTGCTCGTCGCCGTCATCCTGATCATAGGCGGGCTCACCTTCTTTCCGGCACTCGCGCTCGGCCCCATCGCCGAGCATTTCGCGATGATCGCCGGCCAGACCTTCTGAGGAAAATATCCATGTCCGTTCACATGAAGCCAGACATTGCCCTGTTGGACAGGGACGTCGCCGGGCCTGCCTTGCGCGCGGCCGCGACCAAGCTCGATCCGCGAACGCTAGCGCGAAACCCTGTGATGTTCGTCACCGAAGTGGTGGCGACGCTCTCGACACTGCTTTTTCTGCGGGATCTTTTCCTCGGCGGACCCGGCGTCGCGGTCATCGGTCAGATAGCGGCATGGCTGTGGTTCACCGTCTACTTCGCCAACTTCGCCGAGGCGATCGCCGAAGGCCGCGGCAAGGCCCGGGCCGACTCGCTGAGGTCGACGCAATCGGAGACGATGGCGAAGAAGCTTTCCGAAGTCGGCGCCGACTACCCATGAGCAGGTGTCGAGCCATAGCCTGAAGACCGGCGACCTCATTTTCGTCGAAGCGGGCGACATCATCGCCGCCGATGGCGAGGTGGTCGCCGGCGTCGCCTCGGTCGACGAATCCGCGATCACCGGCGAGTCCGCTCCCGTCATCCGCGAAGTCCGGCGGCGACCGCTCGGCCGTCACCGGCGGCACCCGCGTCGTCTCCGACTGGATCAAGGTGAAGGTCACGCAGAAGCCCGGCGAGAGCTTCCTCGACCGGATGATCGCCATGGTCGAAGGGGCCGAGCGCCAGAAGACGCCGAACGAGATCGCGCTGAACATCCTGCTCGTCGGCATGACCATCATCTTCGTTCTCGTCGTGGTGACGCTGGAACCGTTCGTCATCTATTCCGGAGCCTTCGTGCCGGTGGTCTTCCTGATCGCGCTTCTCGTCACGCTGATCCCGACGACGATCGGCGGGCTTGCTGTCGGCGATCGGCATTGCCGGCATGGACCGGCTGGTGAAGGCAAACGTCATCGCCAAGTCGGGCCGCGCCGTGGAGGCGGCCGGCGACGTCGACACGCTGCTTCTCGACAAGACCGGCACGATCACCATCGGCGCGCGCATGGCGGATGCATTCGAGCCGGTCTCCGGTGTAAGCCCGCAGGCGCTGGCGGAAGCCGCCCTTCTGGCCTCGCTCGCCGACGAGACTCCCGAGGGCAAGTCGATCGTTGATTTCGCCCGCCGCCAATTCGGCCGTTCCTTCGACGATGCCGGCGAAACGGTCGCCGAGACGATCGCGTTCTCGGCCAACACCCGTGTTTCGGGCGCGGACCTGAAGGACGGCACGGAATTGCGCAAGGGTGCGGCGGACGCCGTGCTCGCCTGGTGCGAAACCGCCGGGACGCGCCGAGATCGCGACAGCTCGTCGACACCATCGCCAAATCGGGCGGCACGCCGCTCGTCGTCGCACGCGACAGGCAAGTGCTCGGCGTCATCCACCTCAAGGACATCGTCAAGCCGAACATCCGCGAGCGCTTCGCCGAACTGCGCCGCATGGGCGTGCGCACGGTGATGATCACCGGCGACAATCCGCTGACCGCCGCGGCGATTGCCGCCGAAGCCGGCGTCGACGACTTCCTCGCTGAGGCGACCCCGGAGAAGAAGCTGGAGCTGATCCGCAAGGAACAGGCGGACGGCAAGCTCGTCGCCATGTGTGGCGACGGCTCGAACGATGCACCGGCACTCGCGCAGGCCGATGTCGGCGTGGCGATGAACACGGGCACGCCGGCCGCCAAGGAAGCCGGCAATCTGATCGACCTCGACAGCGATCCGACGAAGCTGATCGAGATCGTACTGGTCGGCAAGCAGTTGCTGATCAGCCGCGGCGCGCTGACGACGTTCTCCATTGCCAACGACGTGGCGAAGTATTTCGCCATCCTCCCCGCGCTCTTCGTCACCGCCTATCCGGCGCTGAACGCCCTCAACGTCATGGACCTGCAGAGCCCCGGCAGCGCCATCCTGTCCGCGGTGATCTTCAACGCGCTGGTGATCGTCGCGCTGATCCCGCTGGCCCTGCGCGGCGTCAAATATGCGCCGGCGGCAGCGGCAAGCCTGCTTCGCCGCAACCTGCTGATCTATGGGCTCGGCGGCCTGATCGTGCCCTTTGTGGGCATCAAGATCATCGACATCGTTGTCAATTCTCTCGGTATCGTATGAGGTACGCCATGCTTTCCGAACTCAGACCAGCTCTTCGTCATGACGGTTCTCTTCACCGTGCTCACTGGAATGGCCTATCCGCTTGCGATGACCGGTGCCGCACAAACGCTTGTTCTCGGACCAGGCGAACGGCAGCCTGATCCGCGCAGAACGGCCACGTCATTGGTTCGAGCCTGATCGGCCAGACCTTCACCGCGCCTGGCTATTTCCACGGCCGACCGTCCGCCGCAGGCAAGGGCTACGATGCCGCCTCGACGGGCGGCAGCAATCTCGGCCCGACGTCGAAGGCGCTGATCGATCGCGTCTCGGCGGATGCGAAGAGCGCTCAGCGCCGCAGAACGGCGGAGCGAAGGTGCCGATCGATCTCGTCACCGCTTCGGGCAGCGGCCTCGACCCCGACATCTCGCCGGAAGCCGCCGAGTTCCAGGTCGAACGTGTGGCGAAGGCGCGCGGCGCTCGATATCGGCAAGGTGCGCGACCTCGTCGCGCAGAACACCGCCGGCCGAACATTCGGGCTTCTCGGCGAGCCGCGCGTCAACGTGCTCGAGCTCAACATGGCGCTCGACAAGGCCTTTCCGGCAAACAGGCCGAAGGCCGCAAGCGGAAACTGATCCATGGAAAAGGACGGCCGGCCCCAACCCGAAGCCTTGCTCGCGGAAGCGAGCCGGGAAGGGCGTGGCCGGCTGAAGATCTTTCTCGGCGCAGCCCCCGGCGTCGGCAAGACCTATGCGATGCTGGAGACGGCGCACGAGCGCCGGCGCTCCGGCGTCGATGTCGTGGTGGGCGTCGTCGAGACCCATGGCCGCGCCGAGACGGAACGGCTTCTCGAAGGGCTCGAAGTGTTGCCTCGGGCACGCATCCCTTATGGCGGGCGTCTGTTGCCGGAAATGGACCTCGACGCCATCCTGAAGCGCCATCCGTCCCTGGTGCTGGTCGACGAACTGGCCCACACCAATGTCACCGGCAGCCGGCATCCCAAGCGCTGGCAGGACGTCGAGGAGATCCTCGAAGTCGGGATCGACGTCTATACGACGCTCAACATCCAGCACCTGGAAAGCCTGAACGATGTCGTCGCGCGCATCTCGCACGTCAGGGTGCGCGAGACGATCCCGGACAAGGTGCTGGAACTCGCCAACGAAATCGAGCTCATCGACCTGCCGCCGGAGGAACTGGTCGAGCGGCTTCGGCAAGGCAAGGTCTATGTCCAGGACCAGATCGCCCGTGCCATCCAGAATTTCTTCTCGAAAGGCAATCTGACGGCCCTGCGGGAACTGGCGATGCGGGTTGCGGCCGACCGGGTCGACGCACAGATGACGGCGCACATGCGCACCCACGCGATCCCCGGCCCGTGGCCGACGCAGGAACGCGTACTTGTCTGCGTCAACGAAGCCCCGGTCGCCAAGGCACTGGTCCGGGCAGCCAAGCGCATCGCCGAGCGGGCGCGCACGGACTGGATCGCCGCCCGGGTGGTGACGCCGCAAAGCGAGCAGCTTCCGGAGAAGGCCAAGGATGCGATAGCCGAGACACTGCGCCTGGCCGAGACGCTCGGGGCCGAGATCGCGACGATCAATGCCGAGGCACATCTGGCCGATGAGATCCTCGACTTCGCCCGTGAGCGAAACGTCAGCCGCATCGTCATTGGCCGGCCACGGCCACGGCGTTTCGCGGCATGGTTCTTCCGCGAGACGGTGGCGGAGGAAGTCATCCGCAAGGCCGACGAATTCGAGGTGACGATCGTCTCTTGCGATCCGGAGGAGGCGCGGCGCGATCCGGTCCGCCCGCCACGTCTCGTGCCTGACTGGCAGCCGAAAGCCTATCTCTGGTCGACGGCGATCGTGGCGCTTTCGAGCGCGACGTCCGTGCTCTTCGATCGCATTTTTCCGGCGGAGAGCCTGTCGCTTTTCTTTCTGGTCGGCGTGCTCGTCATCGCCACGCGCTTCGGGCTCTGGCCATCGCTATTCGCCAGCGTGCTCTCGTTCGCCAGCTACAACTTCTTCCTCACTAAGCCGTACTACACCCTGCGCGTCGCCAACGAGAGCGACGTGCTGACGCTACTGCTCTTTCTGGCCGTCGCGATCGCCACCGGCAATCTCGCCGCTCGGCTCAGGGCGCAGGTCAAGGCGCAACGCGCGATCGCCAAACGCACGGCGAACCTCTTCGAATTCTCGCGCAAGGTCGCAAGCGTCGTATCGCTCGATGACGTCGTCTGGGCGGCGGTGCACCACGTCGCCTCAACGCTAACCTGTGCTTCGCTGATCCTGATGCCGGACGGCAGCGGCAAACTCTCGATCGTCGGCGGTTATCCGCCGGAAGACCAGCTCGAGCCACGCGACAGGGGAGCGGCCGACTGGGCCTGGCAGAAGGGGGAGCCGGCGGGATGGAGCTCGCAGACGCTGCCATCGGCGGCGTGGTATTTCCTGCCGATGAAGACGGCGCGGACCTCGCATGGCGTCCTCGGGGTGCGGTTCGAGCGCGGTCAGTACCTCACGCCGGAAGAGCGCCGCCTGCTTGACGCGCTGGTCGATCAGGTTGCGATCGCCATCGAACGCACGCAGCTTGCCGCCGACATGGAGGAAACGCGGCTTCTGTCGGAGACCGAAAGCCTGCGCGCTGCATTGCTGTCCTCGGTGAGCCACGACCTGCGCACGCCGCTCGTCTCGATCATCGGAGCGGCATCGAGCCTCGTAGAATCCGATGCCATCATCGGCACCGATGGCCGGCGCATCCTTGCCGAGACGATCCGTGATGAGGGCGAGCGGCTGAACCGATACATCCAGAACCTCCTCGACATGACGCGTCTCGGCTATGGCGGGCTGAAGGTCACCCGCCAGCCGGTCGATCTGCGCGAGATCGTCGGTCGCGCAACACATCGCATCGGACGCGCCCTTGCCGATCACCCGGTCGAGGCCGATATCGCCAGCGATCTTCCAGACCTTGCGGGGGACCCGATCCTTCTGGAGCAGGTGATCACCAACGTCCTCGACAATGCCGCCAAATACGCGCCGCCCGGGACCGCAATCAGAATTGCGGCAAGGTTACGCGGCGACCGGATCACGATCACGATCGACGACGAGGGGCCGGGCATACCCGAGGCAGATCGGAAGAGGATCTTCGACATGTTCTATCGTGCGCGCGCCGGGGACGCCCAGCCGGCCGGAACCGGCCTCGGCCTTGCCATCTGCAAGGGGATAGTCGAGGCGCACGGCGGAACGATCCGAGATCGAGGCGCGGCCCGGCGGCCCCGGTACGCGCGTGGGCATCGTGCTCTCCGTCTTTCTGTCGGCAGCGGCTATGGAAATGGAGGATGACGTGCAGTGAGCACCGCGCGTATTCTCATCATCGAGGACGAGCCGCAGATCCGCAAGTTCCTGCGTGTGGCGCTGGAGGCAAACGCCATGGAGGTCGTTGATGCGGCAACGGGACGGGAAGGCCTTGCGAAAGCGGCGACCGCGACCCGCCGGATCTGCTGGTCCTCGATCTCGGCCTGCCGGACATGGACGGAAAGGAGGTCGTGCGGCAGTTCAGGGAATGGTCGCAGACGCCGATCCTCATCCTGTCGGTGCGGGACAGCGAGGGCGAGAAGGTCGCCGCCCTCGACCTCGGTGCAAACGACTATGTTGTCAAGCCTTTCGGCATCAACGAACTGCTTGCCCGCATCCGCGTGCTGCTGCGGCTTCGTGACGCCGGAGTGCAGGATGAGCCGGAGCTGGAGTTTGGCCTTTTGACCATCCATCTGGCCGAACGGCGCGTCACGCTTGACGGGCGGCGGCTCGACCTTACGAAGAAGGAATTCGACCTGCTGGCACTGCTTGCCCGCCACGCCGGTCGCCTGCTCACCCATCGCCAGATTCTGCGCGAGGTGTGGGGCCCCGCGCACGAGGAGGACATCCAGTACCTGAGGGTGTTCATCGGTCGCCTGAGGCAAAAGCTCGGAGACGACCCGGCAGCGCCACGCTACATCCTCAACGAGCCCGGTGTCGGATACAGATTCATCGCCTGAAGCCAAATTCGTGCCGGCGGGCGTCGGTGAGCGGCGACCGGCTTGATTTACGAGAAAAACGCGTTGGCCTTTTCACGGTTTTAGGTCCCGTCGCCGGCTGAAGTGCGTCTACTTGCGAACATCGTCGCGGCTCTCGGAAGTCGAATTTCAGGCGTGTTGCAGTTGGCACGCACCGCTCCGCGCGAATGGCGGCTTCGTGGCTTTGTCGCCCGGAAGCGGGACGTTTGGCCTGACGACCGCCGTCGCTTCAAATCGATCGGCAGGAATCGACCCTCATCTTTGCCGTCCAGGGTGCCTTCGTCGCTGACCGAAACTCGCCATTCGTTGAGTGCTTGCGTGTCGACAGAACCGAGAGCGTTTACCGCCTGTCCGGGCTCGTCGTCCGAATTGGGGAAGGCTGATGTTCAAGAAGGACCGCGAGTTCTTTCGGGACAGTCCACAAGCAATAGCGCCGCGATGACCGCATCTGCGCAATCATGCTCACGCCTCTTCGGCGTTGCATACCGGTCCGGCGGCCACAACAGCAGCGCGAAGAGGAGATGCGCCGGTGCCGTCGCCGCGGCCCGTCTGGACAAGCTGGAGATTTCGGTGCCTAATCTGGCAGGGAGAATGCGCGGGGGGTTGATTGGTCCAAGCCTGAGGGAGGGCACCATACCGATGCCCGGCTCCACATGAGCGAGATCGGTGTCATCCGCTGATGTGCAGCTTCGGGCCATCGACGCCGCGAAGGCCCTCCGACCGGCAGACAAGGGAGGAAGTCATGGCAGACCAGGTTCAGTGGCGGCTTTCCGGCGACTATTTCGAGAACTGCAACTGCAGTGTCGTCTGTCCGTGCCTCGTGTCGACGGCCGCCCAACTGACCGCGAGGCCGACGGAGGGCGTGTGCAACGTGCCCATTGCCTTTCACATCGAGAGCGGCAGCTATGGCGACGTCGTGCTCGACGGCCTCAACGTTGCGGTCGCCATCCACACGCCCGGCCCGATGGCGGACGGCAACTGGTCGGTGGCCGCCTATATCGACGAACGCGCCGACGACAGGCAGACCGAGGCTCTCGGCGCGATCTTCACCGGTTCAGCGGGAGGACCGATGGCGGCATTCGCGCCTTTCATTGGCAATGAACTCGGGGTGAAGAAGGCCAGAATCGACTACACAGTGAGGGGTAAGACGCGCTCCGCCGAAATCCCAGGCATCCTGCACATGTCGGTCGATCCGCTGCCGACCATGCATCCGGACGGCGAGATGTGGGCGAGGACCGGCCATCCGGTGAACCCCGAGAAGCTGGCTCTTGCCGTCGGCGCGTCCGGAAACGTCTTCAGCGACCACGGCATGCGCTGGGACAATTCGGGTCGCAACGGGCACTACGCCTCCATCAGCTGGTCCGGGCCGAATTAGGCGATCGCCATGGGTGAGGCTGCGATCGAGCATCTGCTCCGACGCGACAGGCTTGTCGTCGCCACCGCTCTCGCCGTGCTGACCGTGCTCGCCTGGGCATACACGCTGTGGGCGGCGAGAACGATGGACGTCGGCGGCATCGGCGACATGGGCGGCATGGACATGCCGGGCATGGGAGCGAAGATGGGCATGGCCCTTGTCCCGGCCTTCAGGCCATGGACGGGCTTCGACTTCCTCGTCATGTTCGTCATGTGGGCGGTCATGATGATTGGCATGATGACGCCCTCTGCCGCGCCGATGATACTGATCTACGCACGGGTCGGCCGCCAGGCCGCGTCGCAAGGCAAGCCCATTGCCGCAACGGCATGCTTCGCCGCCGGCTATCTGCTCGCATGGACCGCTTTTTCGCTTGCCGCGACTGCCGGGCAGTGGGTCCTCGAACGTGCGGCACTTCTCACGCAGATGATGGCTCCGGCCAGCGACGTCTTCGGTGGCATCGTCCTGATCGCAGCCGGGCTCTTCCAATGGATGCCCCTGAAGGAGGCCTGTCTAAAACACTGCCAGTCGCCGCTCGGCTTCATCATGCAGCACGGCTTCCGCCAGGATGTGTGGGGATGCCTCGGCCTTGGCTTCCGGCACGGGATCTACTGCGTTGGCTGCTGCTGGGCTCTGATGGCGTTGCTCTTCGTTGGCGGCGTCATGAATGTCGTCTGGATCGCTGGCCTGACCCTGTTCGTGCTCATGGAAAAGGTCGTGCCGCTCGGCCGTCTCATCTCGCGGGCCGCCGGGGCGGGTCTGGTGGCATGGGGTGCCTGGCTGCTATTCATCGGCATGGAATGGCTTTGACCCCCCTTTCGCCACGGGAGAGGGCCAATTATGTGTACGGACCGCTTTCGCCGCGGGAGCACCGTTTCGAGTGTCGCAACGGATAGCTCCTGTCCGATTGACGGAAGGCTGAGTTCATCATCGAACATTTCGGCATGGCAGGTCCGATCCGACCTGGAGCCGAAGCAACTTGCCCAGGAAATTCCGCTTTGCCTAAGTGCCGCTGGCAGCTATCGCGCGCGATCCCGCATTCTGGCGGTTTGCCTGCGACGCAGAATCTATGGTCCACGACAAACCTCCGTGCTAACTTCGCCCAGGATGTTGTGACGGAGCATCGTCATGGACGTCGCCGACTGGCTGAAGCAGCTGGGACTCGAAAAGTACGCCCCGGCGTTCAGGGAAAACTCCGTCGATTGCGCCACTTTGCCGCGTTTGACGCCGGAGGATCTCAAGGAACTGGGCGTTGCGGCGGTCGGCCACCGGCGGGTCCTTCTTGACGCCATCTCGCGGATGGTCGACGTCGCAGCTTTGGATGCCGTCGCTGCGCTCGAGAGGGACCGTCGTCAAGTCAGCGTCCTTTTCGCCGACATGGTCGGCTATACGAAGCTTTCCACCGAACTCGACGCGGAAGACGTGCGTGCGTTGCTCGACCGTTTCTTCGATGTCGCGGACCGCGCGATTTCAGTCCATGGCGGCTCCGTCGACAAGCACATCGGGGATTGCGTCATGGGCGTGTTCGGAGCGCCTGTCGCGCATGACGACGATCCCTTGCGTGCCGCGTTGGCGGCACTGGCAATCCGGGACGATCTGAAGAGCGTCGGGGAAGGCATTGGACATGCTATCGACGTTCATATGGGCGTCTCGAGCGGGGAGGTGGTGGCGGGTGCTGTTTCCGAATCCGGCAACGAATACACGGTGACGGGCGAGGCCGTGAATACCGCGGCGCGGCTGGCGGCTCGCGCGCGCGCCGGCGAGATCCTCGTCTCCGCGAGCGTGCACGAGGCGGCCCGGAATGCCGTCGAATTCGAACCCGGCGACTTGCTCGAGCTGAAGGGGGCTGCGGGGCTCGTCCCGACATGGCGAGCACGGAGAACACGGGCTTCCCGGGTGGAGCCGATGCGTCCTCTGGTAGGACGTTCGGCCGAAGTGCGGCAGCTGAAGGCTGCGCTTGAGAGCTGCGCGGCGGGCTTAGGGCAAACGATCCACTTGCGGGGCGAGGCGGGAATCGGCAAGTCGCGCCTCGCCGAAGAGGTCCGGCGGCTTGCGGCGGAGAAAGGGTTTGCCGTCCGGCTCGGGCTCGTTTTCGATTTCGGCGGAGACAACGGACGAAGTGCCCTGGCCGAGCTGGCGAGGGCGTCGATCGGCGATGTGCTGCAGGCAGATGCCGCTAGGCCGGCCGAGTCCGCCGCCACCGCGCTTCAGACGGCCGGCTTCATGGCGATGGAGGTGGCCGTCCTTCTCGACCTCGCCGGGCAGGAGCTCGACCTGCGGTTCCGGCAGCTCTTCGATGCAATGGACAACGAAACACGCGCGGCCCGCGCCGGAACGGCCTTCCGCCGGCTGATTGAGGACAGCAGCCGGAAGCATCCCCTTCTGCTTGTCGTGGAGGACCTGCATTGGGCTGACGCAACCACGCTGGATCTCCTCTCCCGGATTTCCGCAGGTATCCGGGACCTGCCGGCCCTCCTGCTCGTGACCGCGAGGGCTGACGGCGACCTCCTTGGCCGTCGCTGGTCGCCTTCTCCGCCGTTCCTCACCATCGATCTCGGCGCATTGTCCCCCGACGAGGCCGCCGCCCTCGCGCGGTGCTACGACGGCATCGACGCCGCCAACTCCGATGCCTGCATCCGGCGCGCGGCCGGCAACCCTCTCTTCCTTGATCAGTTGTTCCGCCACGCCCAGACCGAGGCGGGCGGCGCGGTTCCCGGCAGCGTGCGCAGCCTGGTGCAGGCACGCATGGACCGCCTGCCGCCGCCAGCGAGGCTTGCGCTGCAGGTCGCTGCGGTCCTCGGACATATATTTTCTGCAGATGATCTCTGTTTCCTCCTCGACGAGAGCGAGTTCGACATCGATGTCCTCGTTCAGCGGAACCTTGTGCTTCCGCACGAAAGCGGGTTCATCTTCACGCACGCCTTGATTCGCGATGCTGCCTACGAGACTCTCTTGCGTCGGCGGCGGCGCGAACTCCACCTTCGCGCGGGGAAGCGGTTCCTGGAGTCCAATCCTGCCGCAGCGGCGGAGCATCTCGTGGCGGGAGGCGATGCGGCGGCTTCGCAGGCTTGTCTCCGGGCGGCCACCGATCTGATTGCGGGATACCGGTACGAACCGGCGCTTCGCCTCATAGGGCAGGGCCTGGGTTGTGCCGACCGGCCCGATGAGAGAGCTGATCTGCTCCTGCTTCGGGGCGACGCACATCTCGGTACGGGCCGAGCCGGAAAGGCCGAAACGGACTATTGCGAGGCCCTCGCTGTTGCCTCAGGGCCGCACCGCCAATGCCTCGCGCGGCTCGGATTGGCGTCCGCCCGTCGCATCACCGACGATATCGAACGGGCACTTGCCGACGTCGATTTCGTTATCGAGATGGCCCGGGGCGGCGGCCTGGACGAGGAAGCGGCGCGTGCCTTCGGTCTCCGTGGCAATCTGCTCTTTCCCAGTGGCGACGTCGAAGGTGCGATGGCCGCTCACATGCGGAGCCTGGAATTCGCGAGGAAGGTGGGTTCTGCGGAATTCGAGGCGAGTGCGCTCGGCGGGCTGGGCGATGTCGAATACATGCGGGGGAGGCTTGCTTCGGCCCATGCGCGCTTCAGCGACTGCGTCGCCATGAGCCGCGCGCATGGCTTGCGGCGAACGGAGGCTGCCAATCTTCCGATGCAGGCGATCACCGGCCTGTGGAGGGGGGACGCACGCCAAACGCTCGAACTGGCCAATGCGGCCGTCGAGGCTGCCGCCGCCATCGGCAATGAACGCGCCCTCATCATTGCCCATCATGCCGCCTATTTCGCCTGCCGCCTCCTCACGCGGGCGGACGGTGCGCTGCGACATGCCGCCGAGGCTTTTCAACTGGCGCGGAAGCTGAAAGCACCGCGGTTCGAGGCCGAGGCGCTGGCGTTCGAGGCGCAGGTGCATGCGGATCGCAAAAGCCGTCCTGAGGCCCGGCGACTGTTCGAAGAGGCGCTTGCCATCGCCAGAAGAACCGGCATGGCCTACATGGGGCCTGTCTTTCTCGGCGGCCTTGCGCAGACGGCGGAGACGGAAGCGGCGCGGGCGGCTGCCGTCGATGAAGCGGAGGCGCTGCTCGCCACTGGATCCATGTGCCACAACCACCTGATGTTCCGGCGGGAAATGATCGACCTGTGCCTCGACACCGGAGACCGTGCGGGAGCCGAGCGGCACGCCGTGCGGCTGGATGAGTACCTGCGGCCGGAGCCGGTGCCGATGGCGGCCTTCATCATCCGTAGGGCTCGGCTGCTTGCCAGGCCTGATCCGGGCGACGCAGGATGGGTGGCAGATCTTGAGGCCCTTGCCGCGGAGGCCAATGGAATGGGTGATCTACTGGCCCTTGGCGCGATCAACAGGCTGCTGGGCAGGCGCTCCCGGGATCCGGCCGCACAGCCGATTTCCTCTTGACCAGGCGGTTCTTCAAGGGCGCAGCCCGGAGAGATCAATTTTGTCGTGTCCACGAACGGACAGATCCCTTGCCGACACCATGCGAAGTCTTTTTGTCAATCGGCATTGAACCGGAACCCCGGATCGGCGTGGAAAACTTATTCCACGCCGATCAACAGCTCGGACACACGAAGATTGAGAACACGGTCAGGTACCTTGGCATCGACATTGAGGACGGCTTGCTCCATGGAGCGGTTATTCTTGATCCAGGGCAAATCCCAGGCAGGAATATGTGGTACCAAGGTTTCCGGCCTTCTTCAGCCTGCATTCGAGGCAGAGAAGGATAGAAATGGAAGGCTTCGGTATCGGCAACCTCGTCTTCACCGTGAAGGGGAGCAGTCAGCCGATCTGCCCATGAGGGGTAGCGCAGGTGACGGAAAAGAAGTCGGTTCTCGAACGCGGCATTGAGAGGGGACTTTTTGCCGCCCGGTGGCTGATGGCACCTTTTTACATAGGGCTCGCCATAGCGCTCGCCGCACTGCTGGTCATTTTTGCAAAGGATCTCGCGTCCGAAATCCGCCACCTCTTTGCGCCAGATGCCAAGGTCGAAGATGCCATTCTCATGGCACTTTCGCTTATCGACATGTCGCTGGCGGGCAATCTGGTCCTGATCGTTATATTCGCGGGGTACGAGAACTTCGTTTCGCGCATAGACACCGGGGACAATGAAGACCGGCCATCCTGGATGGGAACCGTCGATTTCTCCGGCTTGAAGCTCAAGCTCATTGCATCGATCGTCGCCATCAGTGCGATCGCACTGCTGAAGGCATTCATGGAGATTGCGGAGCCCAGCTCCGCGGTTACTGAAGCCGTACGCACGAAACTGATCTGGTTGGTCATCATCCATCTCACCTTCGTGTTGTCAGGGGTTCTTCTGGCTCTTATGGATCTCACGTCGAGCAGGGTTCGGACTCATTGAAATGATCTCCACTATCGCAGCGCAAACTCCCTCGACCGCGATCCCGGCAGATTTGAATGCCGATGGCGAGCCGTCCCCGGCTGTTCCACGTGGCATGGCAGCAGGGAAAGGCGGGCACCGATAGGCGGCGACGCTCCGAATCGGCCCGCCGACAACCGCTGCGGCAAGACCAGCCATTCCGACCAGCATCGTGACAGCCGGCTCCAGCAGGTTCGGGTCCGCAAAACTGACGATGCCGTAAAAGAGTTGCCCCAGCAACGCCCCGAGAAAGAGCGAGGCAAAGAAGAGCCCTCCCCGAAACCCGGAGCCGATCGACACCCACGAGGCGGCAAGCTTCAGGCACAGAAGCACCGCGACCGTCGGGCCGATCCCGAACGGCAAGCTCAGTTGGAAGGAACTTGGTCGAGAACTGAAACATGCGAGGCGATCCTGCGGGCCGCGCCCGAGGGACTGGTTGGACAGGCGGAGGCAACACCCGTACGGCCCGCAAATTACGGCCGATTGATGAACAATTGGCAGCGGAGGATCGGACCGGCCGGCTTTTCATAGGATGACGTCCCGGCGAGCCACCGGGTTGCCTTTTGCGGGACGGCGGCCGCTTTGTCGATAACAGATCCGGGACCGCCACCGGCGGCGCACAGGAGCGACAATTCCCGCACTGCTCGTCGCTCGGACGCCACTT
This sequence comes from uncultured Alphaproteobacteria bacterium, assembly GCA_963760965.1. Classification (GTDB taxonomy): domain Bacteria; phylum Pseudomonadota; class Alphaproteobacteria; order Rhizobiales; family Rhizobiaceae; genus Pararhizobium_B. The sequence continues at coordinate 99,843 of CAVXEW010000007.1, read as the reverse complement.
CGCTCGCTGATCGAATTTTCGGGGACGGTGATTGCAGCGGCGAGCGCGGCCCACTACCTACGACGCGCGAATCCCACCTCCTGCCGAGACGCGAGCGCGAGGCCTTCATGCCACTTTACCGGCACTTTCTGGTGTCCTTCGGATTCACGATCGCCGGCCTCGCCGGCGCGTTCTGGCTCGGTCATCTCTACAGCGGCACGATCGACGGGGCGCTGTCCACCTTCTTCATCTGCAGCGTGCTCGCCATTCTCGAGATCTCCCTCTCGTTCGACAATGCCATCGTCAACGCGACCGTCCTCGCGCACATGTCAGAAAAATGGCAGAAGCGGTTCCTGACCTGGGGCATCCTCTTCGCCGTCTTAGGCATGCGTATCGTCTTTCCTCTCGCGATCGCCTCCGTCGCAGCGCGCATGGATCCGTGGTCCGCCCTCAAGCTGGCCGCGTTGCATCCGGAGGAATACGCGGCCGTGATGCACCAGGCGCAGACGGAGATCTCCGCCTTCGGCGGGGCGTTCCTGATGATGGTCGCATTCAAGTTCTTCTTCGACCGCGACAAGGAAGTCCACTGGATCGCCGGGCTCGAGCGGCGGCTTTCGCGTTTCGGCAACGTTCAGAGCATCGAGATGGGGCTGGTGCTCGCTGCCGTCGTGCTCTTCGCCACGGGACTCGAGGGCTCGGAATGGGCCTCCTTCGTGCATGCTGCGATCTGGGGCCTGCTCGCGTTCCTGCTGGTCGAGGCCGCCGGCAAGATACTCGACGCCTCGCAGGCTCGGATGGCCGCTGTCCATAGAGCCGGTCTCGGCGGCTTTCTCTATCTCGAGATGTTGGACGCTAGCTTCTCCTTCGACGGCGTCGTGGGTGCCTATGCGCTGTCGAGCAACCTCTTCGTGATCGCCATCGGCCTCGGCATCGGGGCCTTCTACGTCCGCTCCATGACGATGGCGCTGGTGGAGCGCGAGACGCTCGCTCAATATCGCTACCTGGAGCACGGAGCATTCTACGCTATCTTCTTCCTCGCGATCATCATGTTCCTTCAGGTCCAGGTCCATGTTCCGGAAGTGCTGACCGGCGCGATCGGCATCACCCTGATTGCGCTGTCGTTCGCCGCGTCGCTCAGGCTCAAGCGACAGCAGGAGAGCGGCGGGACAAGGTGTCGCCCCGCATCGCCATCCTCGCGATGACGGGAAGTCGGCGTGGATTCTTCGGCCACCTGCCAATCTCGGACGTCCATCACCAGGCAAGTGAGGGAGAGACTCCGACGAAGAAGCCGGCGACGCTTCACGCAGCGATTTCCGCCTTGGCAAGATTGCGATCTGCAGGACCGTGACGACAATCTATCGTTGACGGCCACGCCGCAGGCAGCCGCCGGCGGGCCGGAGCCTCGGAATTCTGCAGCGGGATGCACGAGTGAAACCCGGGCGACTGGAATGATGCACGCTGGCTGGAACGAGCACCAGCAGCCGCCGAGGCGGCAGCCCTCCCCCGCCTCGGCTACTGGTTGTCCGGATCGGTCTCCGCATCGTAGGCCATCATGCTCACCCTGACGCTCGCCCATATGCAGGGAAGGCTTGCCAGGACGATCAGGACGGCTACCCACGGGCGAGGCAACTGGAACTCGGCGATCATGGCCCAGAGTGTCAATCGGCATTGAACCGGTTATTCCACGCCGATCAACAACCAGTCGAAGGTGAGGGTGCATTGCCCCGCCCTCGCACGGGAGAACGATGGCGAAAAAGTTCCCGCATCTTGAAGAGCACCATCGCCGCTTCATTGCGGCGCAGCACATTTTCTTCACGGCCTCGGCCGCAGCCGCCGGGCACGTCAACGTGACGCCCCGAAGCACGGACATGTTCCGGGTCCTCGGCGACAACGCGGTTATGTATCTGGACAGGACGGGGAGCGGAAACGAGACTGCCGCTCACCTCAAGGCTGACGGACGCTTGACCGTCATGCTCTGCGCCATGGCCGGACCTCCGCTGATCATGCGCCTCTATGGACAGGGACGAGTCATTCACCGCGACAGTTCCGAATACTCCGACCGAATCCGGGATCATTATGACAGTGAAGCCCCGTTGGGCGCGAGGCAGATGATCCATCTCGACTTCGATCTGGTTCAGACATCCTGCGGCTATGGCGTGCCCCTGTTCGACTATCGGGAGGATCGGCCCCAGATGGATGCGTGGGCGAGAGCCAAAGGGACGGACGGCATCGAGGCGTACTGGAAGAAGGAGAATGAACTGAGCCTCGACGGCTTCCCAACTGGTCTCTTCGAGTAGAGCCGCCGGTCCATCCCTCGTGTGCGCTGAGAAGATCGGGGCCTGCCGCTTCGGCGGCAATTGTGACGCAACCCGGCATCCCTGCGCCTGACGAGGAAGCTGCGGGCTCCTGTCGGGCGGTGCCGGCATGGGCTGCGTCATGGCGACCCTTGACTTCCGCGGCGCGCTTGAGAAGAACGGAGTTCGCGAATGCGTGGTTCGTCTCCAGTCAGCCCCCGAACAAGTGTTCCGATCCTGCGACGGATGTGGAGTCGGAAGAATTCGCCAGCCGTCGATGCGCTGGCCGAGGTGTTCGTTTCTTCCGCAGCCGATTTTCGAGGCACTTCGTCCGACAGCGTCATCGCGCATTTCGATCAAGGCGGGACCTTCATCGGCGCTGCGGCTCTCGTGCGGTTGATCCTGCATGAGATCGGACGTGCCAGGCGGGTCCCTTGGTGGCCACTTTCCGAGAACGAGTCACGGGCTTCTCTAATCGGAATGAAGGTGCGTCGCCGTCGAAGTGGACTGGCCGCGCGAATGCCCGCTTTCCGGCTTCTCGATCCAGAAGCAGTCAGGCAGCAATCCACCCCGAGCAGGACGTTCGGCGCGGCCTTCGGCATCGCTTCAAAATCGATCGGCAGGAAGCGACCCTCTTTGCTGCCGTTCAGATCACCTGCGGCGCGGACCGAAAGTTGCCGCTCGTTCAGTGGTCGCCGGACAAGAGAATTGGGGCCGTCTTGTGACTGTCCGGTTCGAGACGGGGAATAAAGGAAGCTGACGTTGGCATCAGAGCGGGGGCGGGCTCGCCAAGGCAGGCCCATCTCACCGTCTGGTGCATGCACGATGCTCGGTCCTTACATTCTCCTTCAACCACGGCTGAGTGTGGTGTCACTGGATCGAAAGGAAAAGAGTCTCGCCGGCGCGCTTCACGAGCAGCGTCACGATGTCCGGATACCGATCGCTTTGCGAGAGCGCATCGGCCATCGATCTGGCCGGTTTGCCATCAACGGCGACGACGATGTCGCCGCGGCGAAGGCCGCGCGCTGCGGCAAGGCTCTGAGTGTCGACGCTCACCACGTAGGCCCCGTTGGCGTCGCTGCCGGTGGACACTTCCGGCGGCACTCTGCCGAACGAGACGCCGGTCAGTAGCGGAGAGGCGGCGCGCTCGGCCTCGCCGGCTACCGCCTCTTGCGAAAGGCGCGCGGTCAGCGTGAGATGCTTGCCGCCACGCAGGACGAGCAGATCGGCGATCTCTCCGGCGTGAAGCGACGCGACCCTGGTATGCAGGTCGGCGGCATCGGCAACGGTCTTCGCGTCCAACGTGGAAATGACGTCGCCGGGTTCGATGCCGGCCTGCGCGGCGGCGGAGCCGGGAAGGACGCGGGTGACGACCGCGCCGTCGAGCGTTTCGAGGCCGAGAACGCGCGCGAGTGCCGGCGTCAGGTCTTCGGCGATGACGCCGAGTTGTGCGCGGTCGATCCGGCCGTGAGCGATGAGTTCTCGCGCAATCCGCAGCGCGACGTCGGCGGGAATGGCGAACCCTATGCCGACATTGCCGCCTGCCGGCGAGAAGAGGGCACTGTTGATGCCGACCATTTCGCCGTCGACGTTGAGGAGCGGGCCGCCGGAACTGCCGGGATTGATCGATGCATCGGTCTGGATGAAGTCCTCGTAGCCCGGCGTGCCGAGGTTGGAGCGGCCGAGCGCACTGACGATGCCGAACGTCACCGACTGACCGAGGCCGAAAGGGGTTCCGATCGCCAGCACATAGTCGCCGACTTGCAGCTTGGCGGAATCGCCTGGGCGGATCGCGATGAGGTGCTTGGCCCCCTCGATCTTGACAACTGCGAGATCGGTATCCTTGTCCGCGCCGATCCGTTTCGCCGCATACTCGGTGTTGTCCTTGAGCGCGACATGGATGTCGTCCGTGCCGCTGATCACGTGGTTGTTCGTCAGCACGAGGCCCTTGTCGGCGTCGATGATCACGCCGGAGCCGACGGTCTGATAGTCGCTGCTCGCCGCGGTCGCCGCGCGGGAAGAGGACGGCTGCTGCGACGGCTGCGCTCCGGTGTCGCCGCCTTGCTGGCCGTCGTCCGCGGCATTTGCCGGAATGAGTATGCTGACCACCGCGGGGGCGGCCTTTCCGATCACGGGCGCGAGCGACGGCGGCAGCGCTGCGGCGTTCGCCGATTGTATGTGGGCGCCAAGAAGGACCAGAACCAGGAGAACGATCGGGACCGCGGCGCTCGGCAATTTCATCGAGAGAGTCCGGCTTCAGGGGAAAGGCCAACGGCAGGTCGCGTCTCGCACTGAGCCGTCACCAGCAGGCAACTCTATTGATATCGGGCAGCCGGGCCTTGATCTGTGACAATTTCGGATGCGATCTAAGGCAGGATCGGCGGCGGGTCATGTGCTCGTGTCGGGGCCGCGGCGCATCCGGGAGAGGCGGTCAGAAGGATGGACCACCGCCTCCGACAGCCTCCAAGCTCGTGCTGCGGACGCTTTCCGTGGATCCTGTCCGAGCACCGCGGAGACCGGGCCGTCAATGTCGATTGCGGGCGGTCTGGGCGGTGACGTCCTCGACGTGGTGCAAGAGGAATAGAAGCTCGCCCTCGTCGTTCAGGATCGGCGTGTTGACCGGCTTCCAGTAGCGGAGCACGAACCGCCCGGAGGCGTCGCGGACATCGTAGCGCTGGACGGCCATCTCGTCAGGGCTCTTCGTTTCTGCTGCGGTTTTCAGCGAGGTGAAGAGATTGCTGACGCCGTCGGCCGCTGGATCGTCCGGATTGTCCGGGAACACCTCGAAGAGGCGTTCGCCGGCGATCTTCGCCGGCGAGGTCATGGTGGCCGAAGCGTAGGCGCGGTTGATGTCGACGATATGGAGCCCGGGGCCGGGGTCGAGGAGGAGATGGGGAGACGGAGAGCTCTCGAAATCGCGCTGGAATCTTGCCAGCGCCCGCCTGCTTCCGGCGCAGAGGCCCCTTTCAGGAGGCGACAGCCAGACGCCGGGTGCGAGGCCGCGTGACACCGACTCGAGCAGGCTCAGTTCGCGGCGCGCGGACGCGAGCAGGTCTAGCAGGAGCTTGCGCCTTCGCGGGTCCGTCTCAAGAGGGATCAGCTCGCCATAGCGACGGATGTTCTGGCGAAGGATGAAACGTTGCATCGGGGTGCTCGCCTCCCGACGAGCGCCGGCATGCTGCTATTCGATCAAGTCGTTCTGCCTGACCATTTCAGGATGCCAGGCAATTGCGTCCTTTTTACTGCATGCTGGCCCACCAGGATACGACCACTTTCGGCGGCATTGCAGTTCCACCCCTGCCGGGGCCCCCGAGGCGAAGGAGAGTCCGGCGTATCTTCCGGCGCGCTTGACGCCGATCAAGGCGGCCGCGGCCGTCATGGGAAAACATGGCCTTCTCGCCCGGATCGAGCCGGGACCGGTGAAACACGGCAGCCTGACCATCGATGAGATGGTTCATGCCGCGGTGAGGGACCGGTCAGGCCGTGACGTCCGGTGAGCGGGTCCGTTCCCCTTCGTCTCGAGCGCCTCCCGGAGATATCCAAAGGTGGAAGAGCGAAGGGGGCGGCATCTGGAAACTGTTTTCATCGTTCGTTTGCCAGGAGTGCCACCATGGCCGAGAAAGTCAGCAAGATGCCCGCCAAGAGCGGGAAGACCATCCCTGTCGCGCGCGACGAGGGCATGCACCCCTTCGTGAGCCTGCGCCGCGAGATCGACCGCCTGTTCGACGATTTCCTGCCTGCCAGCTGGCGCGCGCCGTCGCAGTCGACCGTCTTCGACTTCGATTTCGGCTGGCCGAGCCGCTCCGCCTTCCAGCTTGCTCCGGCGATGGACGTCGTCGAGAAGGACAAGGCCTTCGAGATCACCGCCGAACTGCCGGGCATGGACGAGAAGGACATCGAGATTTCGCTGTCGAACGGTACGATCGTCATCAAGGGAGAGAAGAGCGAGGAGAAGGAAGAGAAGGACAAGGAATACTACATGTCCGAGCGGCGCTACGGCTCCTTCCGCCGCTCCTTCCAGCTTCCCGAGACGGTCGATCCCGACAAGATCGAGGCTTCTTTTGCCAAGGGCGTGCTGACCGTCAAGCTGCCGAAGTCGGCCGAAGCGCAGAAGAGCGAGAAGAAAATCGAGGTCAAGGCCGCCTGACGGGCGACGGAACGGGACGGCGTGCGAACTGGCCGCCGTCCGCCCGGGTCGGATTTTCGGGCGGATGCTCATTGGAGAGTCTCGCTTTCATCCGAATTGAGTCGGGTCTCTACAGGCCGTGATCGACTGAACATCACCTCCACTCGCGCCACGTGAAGGGATCGAGCCGATGTCGTCGAACGTGATTCGGAAGGCGGCGGCCTTCGCTGCCGATGCGAACATGCCTGACTACGCGGCCGCGGCGGCCGCGCCGCGCTGGGAACAGGCGAGGGCGCACATCGCAGGTCTTCCGGATGGCGGCCTGAACATGGCGTTCGAGGCTGTCGACCGGCACGTCGCGGCGGGCAACGGCGCCAAGGTCGCCTTGCGCTGGATCGCCAAGGACGAAAGCCGGCACGACTTCACCTACGGCGACCTCGCGCGTGCGACCAACCGCTTCGGGCATGTTCTCAGGGCACTCGGGGTCAACAGGGGCGAGCGGGTCTATTCGCTGCTCGGCCGGGTTCCGGACCTCTACATCACCGCCCTTGGAACATTGAAGGCGGGATGCGTCTTCTGTCCGTTATTCTCGGCTCTCGGACCAGAGTCGGTTCGCTCGCACATGGAGATCGGAGAAGCTAGCCTCCTCATTACCTCGAGCGCGCTCTACCGGCGCAAGGTGGCGCCGATCCGCGAACAGCTTGCGTCGCTGAAGGCCGTCCTGGTCGTTGAGGACGTCAAGGGCGTGGACGGCATCGCCAGCCTCGACCATTTGATGCAGATGACGTCCGACCATTTCGACGTGGTTGCTACGCGGCCCGAGGACATGGCGCTCCTGCACTTCACGAGCGGCACGACCGGCCGGCCGAAGGGTGCGGTCCATGTCCACGAGGCCGTCGTCCAGCACAACTGGACGGGCCGCATTGCGCTCGATCTGCACGGGGACGACATCTTCTGGTGCACCGCCGATCCCGGCTGGGTGACCGGCACGTCCTACGGCATCATCGCGCCGCTTACGAACGGCGTGACGATGATCGTCGACGAGACGGAGTTCGAGGCCGAGCGCTGGTACCGCACGCTGGAACGCGAGAAGGTCAACGTCTGGTACACCGCGCCGACGGCGATCCGCATGCTGATGAAGGCCGGCGACGAACTGGCGAAGGTGCACGATCTCAATCACCTGCGGTTCATGGCGAGCGTCGGCGAGCCGCTCAATCCGGAGGCGGTGCTCTGGAGCGACAAGGTGTTCGGCATGCCTTTCCACGACAACTGGTGGCAGACCGAGACCGGCGGCATCATGATCGCCAACTACGCGTCGATGGACGTCAAGCCGGGCTCGATGGGCCGGCCGCTACCGGGCATACAAGCGGGCATCGTCCGGAGCGAGGGAGATACGGTCGAGGAAGTGGCCGAGCCGATGGAGATCGGCGAACTGGCGCTGCGCCCCGGTTGGCCCTCGATGATGCGCGGCTATCTCCACGAAGAGGAGCGCTATCGCAAGTGCTTTGCCGGCGGCTGGTATCTGAGCGGCGATCTCGCCCGCCGCAACGCCGACGGCTACTACTGGTTCGTCGGTCGCGGCGACGACGCGATCAAGAGCGCCGGCCACCTGATCGGTCCCTTCGAGGTCGAGAGTGCGCTGATGGAGCATCCGGCTGTTGCCGAAGTCGGCGTGATCGGCGTTCCCGAGGAGACGGCAGGCGAGATCGTCAAGGCCTTCGTCGCGCTGAAGTCCGGCTTCGAGCCGAGCGAAGACTTGCGTCTCGAGCTTCTCGGCCACGCGCGCAAGCGCCTCGGGCCGGCGGTCGCACCGAAGACGATCGATTTCCGGGACAGTCTGCCGAAGACGCGCAGCGGCAACATCATGCGCCGCATCCTGAAGGCGCGTGAACTCGGGCTGCCGGAAGGTGACATCTCGACCCTGGAGAATGGCGCGCGATGACCGAATTCGTTCTCAAGCCGCATCTGGACCACGCACATGCGCTCGATCTCCTCGGCCGGATGATCCGTATCCGCCACTTCGAGGACAAGTGCGCCGAATGCTATACGCAGGAGAAGATCCGCGGCTTCCCGCACATCCTTATCGCATGAACGGCATGGTGAGGCCGCCGGGTCGCCAGGCCGGCGTTCCCGGACGGCACGGGCGCCGTCCAATCCGGACGAGCCTTCGCGGAGGTGAATCAGGGTCTCTTCGATTGCTGCTGCGCCCGTGTCGCCATCTTGGAGACTACAGGGTCGGCCGCGACGGCCATTGATACGGATCAACGACTGAACCGCGCCATTCGGCAAACTACACCGACTGGCCCGGAGGAGGCCATGCCTCCTGCTCGAATTGACACCGGAGCCAACGCCGCAGTTCGTCTCAGTGTGGATGAACGGGACCGAAAGGCGAGGCGGGAGCCGAGAATTCGATTGGTGGAGGCGAGCGAACCTGCGTGGCACCGCAGGTCGTATCACAGGAGGGTCCATTGACCAGCGACAGCATAGAGACCAGGCCAGTGCGACAGAGGCATGTCCAGTCGAAGGATGTCTCCATCCTGCCGCTCGGCCTTGGCGGCACGCTCCAGATCCCGGGCGGATCGAAGGGGGTCGTCGTCTTTGCCCATGGCAGCGGCTCGAGCCGGATGAGCCCGCGCAACATCTTTGTCGCCGACTCGCTGAACGAGGCCGGCTTTGCAACCCTGCTCTTCGACCTGCTGACGGTGGAGGAGGAGCGCGATCGAAGGAATGTCTTCGACATCACCCTGCTTGCGAACAGGCTGGTGGCGGCGATGGACGCGGTTTCGGCGGAGGCGGCCACTTCCGGTCTGCCGATCGGTCTCTTCGGTGCCAGCACCGGAGCGGCCGCGGCGCTGACGGCAGCGGCAGACCGCAGCGATGCCGTGAGCGCGGTCGTTTCGAGGGGCGGACGGCCCGACCTTGCCGGAGACGCGCTGGCTGCCGTGCGCGCGCCCGTTTGCCTGATCGTCGGCGGTGATGATCCGGAGGTCCTGGCCTTGAACCGATCGGCGATGGAGCGCCTTGCGGGCCACGCTGAACTGAAAATCATACCCGGAGCGACGCACCTGTTTTCCGAGCCGGGGGCGTTGGATGCCGTCGTGGAAGAGGCAACTCGCTGGTTCGAGCGCTACCTGTCCACGAAGAGGACTTGAAAGGAGAAGGCTGGTGTCTTTTCGTGACCGAAGGGATGCCGGAGCACGTCTTGCCGACGCGCTCGGCGATTTACGCGGTGAGGATGTCGTCGTCCTGGCATTGCCACGGGGCGGCGTTCCGGTCGCGGCGGAAATCGCGCTGAGGCTTCGGGCGCCGATGGACGTCCTCCTCGTGCGCAAGATCGGTGTTCCTGCCCGGCCTGAACTGGCCATGGGCGCCGTCGTCGAGGGAATGGACCCGATCATCGTGCGCAACGAGCACATCATCAGGCTCTCCTGGGTGTCGGCCGCGGAATTCGAGCAGGCCAGCCGCAAGGAGATTGCCGAGATCGACCGGCGCCGAAAGCGTTACCAGTCCGGGCCGCCGCTTGATGTCGAGGGGCGCACCGTCGTGCTGGTCGACGACGGCATTGCGACCGGTGCGACCATGCGCGCCGCCATCAAGGGGTTGAAGGAGCGCAAGCCGAAGCGGATTGTGGTCGCCGTGCCCGTGGCTCCGCCCGACGTCGTCGCAGAGCTTGGCAGCGAGGCCGATTCCGTCGTCTGTCTCGAACAGCCGGCCGATCTTGGCGCCATCGGCTTCTACTATCAGGACTTCAGCCAGTTGGACGATGACGCGGTCGTGGCGATTCTGGCCGCCACCCGCGAGCGAGCGGCGGAGCGGCGCGGTCCTGCCGCGGACCGGCTCTCGTTGTCTTGACCCGTCGCCGCTCGTCAAGGCACGCAGAGGCGCAGCGTCGCCTCGTCGACGAGCGCCACGCGGCTGCCGAAGCGTCGGCATTCGCGGTCGAGCGTCGCTTGCATCCACGCGATGTCGGCGGGTGACGCCCGGCGAAGGCGCAGGCGATCAGACTGGAAGACGGTCAACTCCAGTCGTTCGGCCGTGCGCGTCCTGTCACCGATTTCGAGGAAGTAGCCGATGCGCAGGTCCGGCCGGAAACGCCAGCGGCCGCCGATCCCCTCATAGTCGTTGATGAAGTCGCCGCAGCCGTAGAGGATCGGCTTGCCCTGGTGGACCTCCATGGCGAGAGGGTGATGGGAGGAATGGCCGTGGACGATGTCGATGCCCGCCCCATCGATGACGTCGTGCGCAAATCTCCGGAACGCATCCGGTATCCCGTAGCCCCAGTTCGGCCCCCAGTGCAGTGACAGCAATACGATGTCGCCCGGCTTGCTGCAGGCGTCGATCGTCCCGGCGATCTGCGCGACCGCGGCCGTGTCGGTCGCGGCGAGAAGGCTTACCCCGGCGCGTCCTTCCCCGGCCGCCCACTGGGGCGGAACGCCGCTCGACGGCAGCGCGAAGGCGAGCACGACGAGCCGCCGTCCGTCCGCTGTCGCGAGGATCGCGGGGCGTTCCGCCGATGCAACGGATCGCCCTGCGCCGGCTGCTCGCACACCCGCCTGCTCAAGGGTGGCGAGCGTGTCCTCCAGCCCCACCGGCCCCCAGTCGAGGACGTGGTTGTTGGCGAGCACGCAGCAGTCGAGACCGGCGATCGTCAGGCATCCGACGTTGTCCGGATGCATGCGGTAGTTGATACCCTTCAGCACCGGGCGACCGCGCGCCGTGATGCTCGTCTCGAGGTTGACGACGCGGAAATCGGGTTGTCGCCGGTCGAGCTCTTCAAGCGCGTCGCCCCAGACGTAGCCGGGCCGAACCGGGTATGCGATCTGGCCGGAGACCCGCTCGGCGAGTTCGACGTAGTCGCGCGCAGAGCGGAGGTAGCCCTCGTGGATCACCGGATCGCAGGGATGCGGCAGGATCTGATCAATTCCGCGACCTGTCATCACGTCACCGCACAGGAATATCTTTACGGTCGGCGGCTTCCCTCCAGATTGATCGGTTCTGGACTGCTACGAGCCCGAGAGCAGGGATGGAGGCAGGTTGCGCGTCAGCTTGAGGAAGTCCTCCCACTCGGTTGCCGGCCATGTCTCCGTCGTGGCGTGGCCGAACGTTCGCACGATCGTGGCTACCTTCGTCGCGATCGCCGTGTCCGGTGCCGTGAAGATGTCGAGATAGTCGGCGGGACCGAGGACAACGAAGCTCGACAGCCAGCGCACTTCCGGACATTCGCGGCGTATGTGCTCGGCGACTTGGTGACTGAGGCTTTCGAGCTGCTTCGGGGCCTGCAGCGCCTGATGACTGAGCCGGGTCAGCATGATGAACGTGGCCATGGCATCCTCCCTTGGGCTGGCCCGGCATTGTCGCGCCATATTGAGGCGATGCATTGCGGCGCATCAATGCGCCGCGTCGAGGGGATCGCATTTCGCTTCGGGCCACCCGGGTCGGAATGGCGATGGCTGTGGCGATAACGGATCAGACCGGCTTCGACGCGGGTGAAGACAACGCTCTTGCGGTCATAGCGGGCGATGTCGAGGCCGAGCGCCCTCGCCATCTCCACGACGACAGGGAGCGGTTCCGGGTCGGCCGCGGCCCAATAGGGGCGAAGCTCCCTGAGAAAGATGTTGGCCGTCACCGGCCCAATGCCCGGAAAGGCCCGAAGCCGCGCCTCGAGATCGGCATTCGTCGCCGCCCCGTCGGCAAGTCGCAAGAGCCGCCCCTCATAAAGGTTGATCAGCATGCGGCAGTCCGCGAGCACCTGGGTCGACTTTCGTCCATCGTAGCGCACATAGCCGCCCTCGCGCATGACCGGGAAAACAAGGAAGTCCCAGCCGGCCTTCAGAACCGCCTCGGGTGTCGAAAGACCATGACGCAGAAACGCCCGCCAGGTCTTCCTGGCAATCGTCTCCGAGATCCGGCCGCCGAACAGGAGGCTGGCGAGAAACCAGAGGAAACAGACCTCGTCCGTCTGTTCCGCGAGGTCGATGCCGAGTTCCTCGGAATAAAGCAGGCTCTCTTCGAGCGACGCCCGAAGGTCGTGCTGAGGCTCGGGCCGTCTTCGTGATCTATCCATCTCGTTCGTCAGGTCAGGGCGACGGCCGAGGCGTACGGTCCTTTCTCTCCGTCGTGCTCGCTGAAGCGGACCTCGCTGCCGACGTCGAGCTGCGCCCATTCCTTCGGCTCGCTCATGCTTTCCTGACGGAAAAAGACCTCGCGCCCGTCGGGCAGGCCGATGAAACCGAAGCCTTCCTCGCGCGTGAGCCGCAGCACCTTGCCGTGCAGGCGTTCGGGATGCGGCTTGACGTGATATCCGCTCGTCTTCCGTACGACGTCCTCGAGCTGTCGCCTTGCGGCATCGAAGCTGTCGCGGACCGCGACCAGCACGTCCTCGTGCGCGTGATTTTCCTCCGGCTCGCGCCCGACGACGATCTCGCGGCCGGGGACCGTGATGTCGACCCGGACATGATAGACCTCCCCCTTCCGGCTGTGCCGATGCGGGGCCTCGACGACGACCGAACAGGACGTGATGCGCTTGTGGAAATGCTGGAGCCGATCGAGATGCTTGCGGATCGCCTCTTCGACGTGAGGCGCAGGCTCCATCCCGCGAAAGCGGATCTGCGGCGTGATTTCCATTGTCGTTCTTCCCTTCCTCTGTGAGAAAATAGACTGGGACGTCCCAGGGGGACACGCATTGACGAAGCGCAAACCGGCATGGCGTCATTGCCCGCTGTCGCGCGACCAGGCAGCCTGGCGCCGTTCTCTCCGCTTGACGCGGATCAATGCGTGCGAGCGGCGCGGGTGTTCGGATCGCGTGGGACTTTCTCGGCTCGACCGGGGCGCCGATCCGCAAGACGCCGCTCCCGACGCCCGACAAGCGCCGGGAGGAGGACGACCTCAGATGCATGAAGGAACAGGTAGCCGCGTTCGCCGGAGGCCCGAGAAGGAAGCGCGTCATGCGCGGCCGCCCGATGGAAGGCATGGGCAGGGAGAACGATCTTGACGCGACGACCGCAGCCTGAAGAGCCCGTCATCGACCTGTCGATACCGGTCGAGAAGGTCTGTTACATCATCGGCCAAGCCAGGGAATTCGCCGAGGAGGAGGTGATCGAGGATCCGGACGCACCCCTGCCGGAACCCGACTGGAAGGAGCCGGAAGAGATCGAGGGGGGGAGCGCCGATCCCTTGCTTGCCGACCTCAAGGGCTTCATCGACGCCCTGACCGTCGACGAGCAGGTCGACCTTGTCGGATTGATGTGGATGGGCCGTGACGACCATGTTGCCGAGGAATGGGCCACGGTCCGCGCTGAAGCCGCAGAGGCGCACAACGAGCACACGGGCGAATATCTCTGCGGCAATCCGATGCTGGCCGACCATCTCAGCGAGGGTCTTTCGCTGATCGGCTATTCCTGCGAGGACTACGAACGCGGGCATGTCTAGCGGACGATGAGCAAGTGGTGGCTCTTGTCTGGGCACCGAGAAGTTGCCTGTCAGAAAGTGTATACTTCAACAGAGTGGTTTTTCCGCCATCAACTGGACACGGTCGACGTCGGCGGCCAGCTGCCGCAGGGCTCTCGCAACAGTTATGGGGTAGGCCGCCTCGTCGTCGAGGCCTTGCATCCGCTCGGGCAGGTGCTGCAGTTCCCTTGCCGCGCGAGCCCGTATCTCCATCAGTTCCGGCGACGGCCTTTCGCGCTTTCCGTGGCGCATCACCGAATGGATCAGCGGCTCGCCCTCCTGCCGGTCGAATTCCGTCGAAAGGACGTCGCCCTCCATTCGGCCGTCGGGGCGATAGCGTCGCCAGACCTGCTTGCGCCCCGGCCACGTCGCCTTGCCGGCCGAACGCTTTCGCCGCGCCGTGCCGCGATATTCCTGGAGCTTGTAGGCGCAGTCGAGGGCAGGGGCGTCGAAGGATGTCGTCAGGCTCGTGCCGATGCCGAAGCCGTCGATTGGCGCGTCCTGTCGTTGCGCCTCGAGCAACAGGGCCTCGTCCACTCCGCCGCTGGCGAAGATTGTCACATCGGCAAGGCCGCCGTCGTCGAGGATCTGCCGCACGCTTCGGGACAAGGTTATCAGGTCTCCGCTGTCGAGGCGTACGCCGCGCAAGCGGATGCCTTCGGCGCGAAGCCACGAGGCAAGGTCGACCACTTTCCGGGCTGCGGCTTCGGTATCGTAAGTGTCGATCAGAAGGACCAGACCTTCGGGCCGGGAGCGGGCGAAGGCTTCGAAGGCGGCGCTTTCGTTGTCGAAGGCCTGGACGAAGGAATGTGCCATCGTGCCGAAGATCGGGACGCCGTAGATCTTGTTCGCCAGCACCGTGGCGGAGCCGGCGAAGCCGGCGAGATAGCTGCTGCGCGCCGCCCAGAGGCCCGCCTCGCCGCCATGCGCGCGCCGGAGGCCGAAGTCGACGAGCATCTTGCCCGGCGCCGCCAGAACCATGCGCGCCGCCTTCGACGCGATCAGCGTCTGGTAATGCAGGATGTTGACCAGCCGCGTCTCGACGAGCTGGGCCTGCATGATCGGCGCGGTTACGCGCAGGATCGGCTCATCGGCAAAGAAGGCGGTGCCCTCAGCCATCGCGTGGACGTCACCCGTGAAGCGGAACTTTTCCAGGTAATGGAGCAGATCGCCGCTGAAGCGGTGGCTGCCGGCGAGCCATTCGAGCTCCGCCTCCGAGAAGCGAACCGCCTCCAGGAAGTCCAGGGCCTGATCGAGGCCGGCGGCGACCAGGAAACCGCGTCGCGGCGGCAGCTTGCGGACGAAGAACTCGAAGACCGCGGTACCGGTCTCGCCACGGTCCAGATAGGCCTGGAGCATGTTGAGCTGGTAGAGGTCGGTGAGAAGCGGCGAGTCGAAGCTGTGCATGCGGTCCTTCTCCATGCACCTCGATAGCTCCTGCCAGACCATCTCGCGCTGACGTGGATCAACCCGCCCCGCGCGTGTCCGGGCCAGGAACCCGGCCATGCCGTCAAAAGAGAAGGCAGCACGCCTCGGTCGAACGGCGGACGTGCCACTCAGCGCGCGAGCAATACCTTCAACTCGTTCCATGGCCGCGTGTTCAGGACGTCGTTTGGACCGATCCAGCCTCGGCGTGCCTGTCCGATGCCGTAGCGCATGGCGTTGAGGCCCGCCGTCGAATGCGCGTCGGTCGAAATCGCGATCCTGACGCCGACGTCCCTGGCGCGCCGGCAGTGCACGTCGTCGAGATCGAGCCGCATGGGGTGGGCATTGAGCTCGAGGAAACAGCCGCGTTCCCGTGCCCCTTCGATCACGCGGTCGAGATCGACGGCATAGCCCGGCCGTTCGGTGAGAAGACGGCCGGTCGGATGGGCCAGGATGGTAAAATAGCGGTTGTCCATGGCGCGCAGGATGCGTTCGGTCTGTTCCTGCGCTCCGAGATCGAACCGGTAGTGCACGGCGCAGACGGTGAAGTCGAGGCGCTTCAGCACGGAGGCGGGCAGGTCGAGCTTGCCGTCGGCGAGAATGTCCACCTCGCAGGACTTCAGAAGGCGGAAACCGTCGAATGTGTCGTTCAGCCGATCGATTTCCTCAAGCTCGGCGGAAAGCCGCGCGGCATCGAGACCATGTGCGACGGTGGCATGACGGGAATGGTCGCTGACGGCGAGGTATTCATAACCGAGCACGCGCGCGGCTTCCGCCATTTCGGCGAGCGAGTTCTTGCCGTCGGAAGCCTTCGTGTGCACATGCAGGTCGCCGCGAATGTGCTTCTGCTCGACGAGCGCCGGCAGCCTTCCGAGTTGCGCCGCCTCGATCTCTCCCCGGTCCTCGCGCAGCTCCGGCTCGATGAAGGGAAGGCCCGCGGCGCGGAAGACTTCCTCCTCCGTCCGCCCGCCGAGGCGCCGTTTCCCCTTGAAGATCCCGTACTCGTTCAGCTTCAGGCCCTTGTCCTGCGCAAGCTTCCTTACGGCAATGTTGTGCGGTTTCGACCCGGTGAAATAGTGGAGCGCCGCGCCGTAGCTTTCTTCGGGCACGACCCGCACGTCGACCTGGATGCCGGCCTTCAGGATGACGGTCGATCGCGTCGGCCCTTTCGCCACGACCTCACCGATCTCGTCGTATTCGAGGAAATGGGCGATGGCGGCCCGTCCGGAGGCGCAGGTGACCAGGATGTCGAGGTCCCCGACCGTCTCGCGACATCTCCGGAAGCTGCCCGCCACGATGACCTCGCCGACGCCGCGCGCCGCTTTCAGGTGGGCGACCAGACCCCGGGCAAAGTCCTCCGCGGTCGAAATCCGGAACCGGATCTCTTCGGAGCGTTTGGCCTGCAGCGCGTCGAGAATCTTTTTCTCCAGGGCGGCGCTGAAGCGCGGCAGTTCCCTAAGCCGGCCCGCGCGCGCGGCTTCTTGAAGGTCTTCCAGGGTCCGGATGCCGAGGACCGAGTGGAGCGTGTGAATCTTCTTCGGCCCGAGTCCGGGGACGCTCGTCAGCAGGGCGAGCGTGGAGGGCGTCCGGGCCTCGACCTGATCGAGTGCCTTCAGGTGTCCCGTTCCCGAGATCTCCTCGATCTTTGCGGCGAGGTCGTCGCCGATGCCGGGGAGATCCGTCAGCGAGCGGCCGGAGGCAATGATCGAAGAGACGTTCTCCGAAAGGTCGTCGATCGTGGAAGCGGCGCGGCGGTAGGCGCGCACGCGAAACGGATTGGCACCCTCGATCTCGAGAAGGGTGGCCATTTCGTTGAAAAGCCGCGCAATGTCCGCGTTGTGCACCGCCATTGAAACATGATGGAGAAACAGCAGCCGCGCTGCCTTGTTCAATGTCAATTCGCAGCGCCCGGCTGGAAGCCTAGAGAAGGACCGCTGTCCAGCCGTCCGCGCTGGGGGCCCGCCGCCGATATTGAGTGAGGACCGCTCTCGCCGCCCGCTTACTGAGATTTGGTTAGCACGATTCCGAGCGCCACCAGGACGCCTGCGGCGAGCGACAGGTCGCTGAGCCAGCCGGGCTCCTTAGCTGCCCGGGGAAGCAGATGCGTCACGCCGACGTAGATCAGCGCGCCGGCAGAAAGGCCAAGGAGCGCGCCAAGAGTTTGCTGATCTGTTCCGCTGATCAACGGATAGGACGTCAGGGCACTAAAGGGTGTGGTCGCGGCGGCCGCGAGGAAGGTCAGAAGGAACGATCGGCGCTCACCGAAGCCGCTGCCGAGGAGAAGCGCGTAGGTGATGATTCCTTCCGGAAATTCGTGCAGGATTATGCCCGTGGGCGTGAGCCACGCGGTGAATTGCTCGCCTCGAAGCTGATCGAATAGACGGTCCCGTCGAGAAACGAGTGAAGGCCGATACCGATGAGAGCAACGAGACCGAATCCGTAGTCTCTCGCCGGATCCCTGTCGCAGACCTTCGTGTCGAGGAATCGGCTCAAAACATGGATTGCCAGGTATCCGGCGTAGACGAACGTGGGGGCCGTCCCGCTCATGACAAGGGATCCGGGCACCAAATGCAGAAGCGAGACCGCGAGCAGCACACCCGCGGCGAAAGATGCAAAATGCACGGTGTTTCTTAGCGCCCAGTCCTTGAAACGGCGAACGGTCAGGAGACCCGCGGTAGTCGTCGCCGCTGCGAGCAGGCTCGCTCCGATTGGTGTCCAGAACGTGTTGCCCATATCTCCGTTTGTACTTCCGTTCGCTTGTGCGGTTTCATTGCAGCCGCCGCGTTCCGTCCATCGCCGTGCAATGTAGGTAAGTTCGGGCGAGGCATCTTGATTGGCATCAAACGACGCGCGCTCGCCAGTCAGAGTGCCAGATGTTGGAGCACCCGGATTCGTCGTCAAGGAGGTCTCGGATTGTCCGTGTGCGCTTCTCTTGTCCGCTCTTCGGTTGATCAACATCAACGATCCAGGCGACCACGCGGCAGATAATAATCGAGTTCGCATGTTGCGAGTTTGCAATAATCAATATCGCGATTGGAGAAGCGGGGCGCAGGGATCGCGGAACCGAGCTGGGAGAACCACATGGAACGTGTCCGCTGGGAAGATCTCGTAGAGATGTGTCTTGCCCTTTGCCTGGCCTTTTCGGCCCTGTTGGCGTCGACGCTTTCGATCAAGCCCATCTCGCATCTGGCTTCGATGAACCTGGGCGTCGTCGGTGTTCTGCTGTTCATCTGCGCCGCGACTGCCCTGCGCGCTCGTAGCGCCTGGCACGACTGGCTCTATCTCGCCCTCGCCCTCTGGCTGGCGGTGTCGCCATGGATCCTGCAGACCTCGGACGAGCAACTGGCCAAGTGGATCGGCTTCGCTTTTGCTTTCTTCGTCGGCATCATTGCCGGCTCGGCCCTTGCCGAAGATACGGGCCGCGTGTCTCTCTGAGTGAAAGGGGATCATCGTTGCACGCATCTGGCGAAGCCCGGTGCACGTACTTCATTTCACGCGGGTCACTTCGATGTGGTGCGGCGGCAGCGGAAGTCGGGCTGCGACCTTCTCGACGGCGCTGTCCGAGCTTTCGGCGTAAATCTCGACTTCTTCGGTGTCCATCGCCTCGTCCCCTGCCCATGTGACGCGAACTTTCCAGCGGGGAACAGGCTCATGCCGCCCATCGGCCTGATCCCGGATTGGATCCTGCTTGTCGCACGGGTCCGAGGCGGTGGATGAGCAGTCCGGTATTTCCTTCGAGCGGGACCTCGAGCGGCAGAGTCCGTGCTGCTTCGTCGGGGCGGTGAATCGGGCGTCCATCGCACCGTCGAGCGATCCGAGGGCGAGGAGGATGCGCCGCATCATGCCTGTCTCTTCGCCCTTCATGCCTTCTTCGAGCGCGACATCCTCCTCAGCCTCATTGTACTGCCACCTCAAGAGGATCTCGATCTTCTGCTCAGATGTCAGATCAGGGTCCCGGACGACGTTCTCGGGTGCGCCAAATGCGGAAGCCGGGTCGAGAAGCGCCTGTTCGAACGGTACGCCCGGAGGGGTGGGTTGAGCCTTCGAGGCCATGATCGTTCCCTCATTCCTGGCTCGTGAAAGTCAGGTACATGAGCGCCAGATAGACGAGTGGAACGACGAGAAGAACGCCGATTTCGACGGCCGGATGCCCGCCACATCCGCTCATCCAGAGCCGATAGCCGACGAAGGCGACCGAGAGCAGGACGATCACGATGCCGATATACCAAGGTGCCAGTCTGTTTCGCTTCTGGACGCGCTGTTGCATGGCTTGCACCCTTCGTTTCCGCATTCTGGAAAGCATGCCAAACCAGCAGCCAATCGGAATTGACCGGCGTCAATTCCGGCGGCGCGCAATACCGAGCAGGCACTATGGAAGGCGGTTCTCTCCTCCGGCTTGTCTCCACCGGGGACGACGAATGGCCGGTCGCCGGGGCGGCCCTTGTACGTTTTCGGCAGCGGCCTTCTGGCGAAATTCGCGTCGGACTTCGAGCAGTATTCAAAAGCGGCGATTCACCGCGCATTTGACGTGCCTCAACGACTTCATTTCCGAGATGCTTACAAAGGAACAATTGCAGGGTCAGTGGACGGAAGGAGGCTTGGTGATGGCCGGAGCCGGCCCGAAGCCACCTGTGAAGGCGGAGCGGATGCGCAATTTCCGGCTTCCCGAGGTCGTGGATGCCGACGGGACCCGTGCCACCTCCGTGAAGGGGAGGCTGACGGTCGGGCTGACCAGGGCCGAAGGGGCGAAGCGGGCCGGGAAGAAACGCTCGGCGAAAGCCGGCTGACGAGAATGGCTGACGGTCCGCCCCCCACCGAGGACAAGGCGACGACGGAAGCGTCTGCGGCCGGCTGGACCCATTTCCCGCACGATGCAGATATCGGAGTGCGGGGCTACGGGGCGGATCCGGCGGAGGCGTTCGCCAATGCGGCGCGGGCGATGATTGCCGCCGTCGTCCCACTCGAGGCGATCCGCTGCTCGCACTCGGTGTCGATTGCGTGCGACGCTCCTGATCTGGAATTGCTGCTCGTCGACTGGCTTAACGCGGTGATCTACGAGATGGCAACGCGCAGCATGCTCTTCGGCGAGTTCCGCGTCGCCATCGATGGAACCGCGCTCTCTGCCAAGGCCTGCGGGGAACCTGTCGATGTGTCACGACACGGCCCGGCGGTGGAGCCGAAGGGCGCTACGATGACCGAACTGCGCGTGGGGCCAGACCCAGCCGGGCGGTGGATCGCCCAGTGCGTGGTGGACGTCTGAGGATCTGCGAGATGGACCGGACTGCTTTGCAACAAATCGCCCCTTTCGCCTGGCGCCTGCCGATGACGGGTGGCATGCGGGTTCCGGCGATCATCTATGCCGACGCGGCGCTGATCGACGACATGGATGCGAAGGTCGCCGAGCAGATCGGCAATGTCGCCTGCCTGCCCGGCATCGTCGCAGCCGCCTACGCCATGCCGGACGCCCACTGGGGCTACGGCTTTCCGATCGGCGGGGTTGCAGCGTTCGACCCGGAAGAGGGGGGCGTTGTCTCGGCGGGCGGCGTCGGCTTCGACATCTCCTGCGGCGTGCGGCTGCTGACCACCGGTCTTGGGCGGCAAGACGTCGTGGCCCGGCAGGACGCCCTCGCGCACGAGCTCTCGCGTTCGATCCCGGCCGGGGTCGGCAGTCATGGGCGCATCCACCTCGACGACGACGGACTAACCGCGATGCTGAGAGGCGGCGCGGCCTGGGCGGTAGGGCAGGGCTATGGCCACGAGGAGGATCTTTCGCGTATCGAGGATCGCGGCACCATGCCTGGGGCGGTTCCCGAGGACGTCTCAGAGAAGGCGCGGAACCGGCAGCGCGACGAGATGGGGACGCTCGGCTCCGGCAATCATTATCTGGAGGTCCAGTACGTCGCGGAGATCTACGACGAGGCCGCGGCCAGGGCATTCGGCCTGACGAAGGACCAGGTCGTCGTGATGATCCACTGCGGCTCGCGCGGCCTCGGCCACCAGATCGGCACCGAGTATCTGCGCGACATGGCGATCGCGGCAACGGTTCATGGCATCGAGCTACCGGATCGCGAGCTCGCCTGCGCGCCGATCGCCTCCGAGCTCGGCCAGCGCTATCTCGGCGTCATGCGGGCAGGGATCAACTGCGCCCTCGCCAATCGCCAGATCCTGACCCATCTCGCGCGCGGCGTGATCGAGCGGTTCTTCGCCGACGCCAGGGCGGAGCTGCTCTATGACGTCTCGCACAATACCTGCAAGGAGGAGGTGCACGCGATCGACAGTACGCCGCGGCGGCTCTTCGTCCACCGCAAGGGCGCGACGCGGGCGCTCGGCCCCGGCGAAGCCGAGCTGCCCGAGGCTCTGCGCGGCACCGGGCAGCCGGTTCTGATCGGCGGCAGCATGGGAACCGCCTCATACGTGCTCGTCGGAGACGCGCGCTCCGAGGCGGCGGCCCTGAGCTCGGCCTGCCACGGCGCAGGACGGGCGATGAGCCGCCATCAGGCCACCCGCACCTGGACGGGGGGCGGCGTCCAGCAGGAACTTGCGGCTCGCGGCATCATTGTCAAGAGCCCGTCGAAGCGTGGCATCGCCGAGGAGGCGCCCGGCGCCTACAAGAGCGTCGACGCCGTAGTCGAAGTCGCGGAGATGGCCGGCCTCGCGCGCCGCGTGGCGCGCCTTTGCCCGATCATCTGCATCAAGGGGTGAGGGCGCCTCGCGCCGCTGTGGCGCCACTAGGCGCATCGCCACGCGAAGCCGGGCGTCATCGAGGAACCACATCGGATCAGCAGCCATCGCACCTGGCAGAAGGAAGTATGCAACGGGGTCACTGCGGTCGGGACCGCCTCGACCTTCGCGCCGGGTTCTCGAGTACGGAGGTCTGGCGCGTCTTGATCAATAGCGCGCGCGCTCATTCTGTCTTGCCATAGGAGGCGGCTCGAAGGACGTCACGCCACAACATGGTCCAGGACATAGCGGCGTTCGATGGCGTTCGTCACGAGCCTCCGGCTCTCCGCTACCGGCAGGTTCGGCTTCAGCATGACGTCGCGCGCTTCATCGGCCAACGCGTCGTCGCGGATCACGTGCCGGAACCAGGCCTCGTAGTCGCCCGCACGCAGGTGATATTCCCAAATACCGTCATCGATCTCAGCGGCGATCCGCAGGAACTCGCTCAGGTTCCGTGCCCGAACGTTGAGGGTCTTCTCGGGGCCGCGGAAATAGAAGCTCTTCCACTCCCCGACATCGCCGGTCGCATATTTTCCCCTGTGGCGGTTGTGCGCCTGGCGCGGGGCGCCACGGCGCAGGACGGAGGCAGGGAGGCCGGATCTGCGTGACCAGAACAGAAGCTCGTCGTGTCCTGGTGCCGGAAGCTGACCGTGAAGGGTTATGCCATCGATTGCCGCACAGGCAAGAACTGCATCGGCCGCCATGCTTCCACAAGCGAGGACGACGTCGACGGCCCGTAGTGCGTCGGGGTTCAGCGTCAGAGGGTCTACCGCAACGAGGATCGTTCCCGCGAGACAGTTCCTGAGCGAAGTCCAGGGGACGAGCGTGCACAGCCGGCAGAACGTGGCTGGCCTCGTCGATGATCAGCCAATGAGGTCGGCCTGACCGTGCGCGCAACCTGGCCGTCGCGGGAAGGAGCTCGGCAAAGAGCGCCTCGCGTTCCGGGAGAGGAAGCGCCAGTATGCTGAGGACCACATTGACGCCGGCGAGCAGCAGGAGCCTCAGGGCCTCCTCGGTCGCAGGTCCCTCATGGATGTCACCGATAGTGACGGCACCTTCGAGCTCCAGATAATCGCCTTCCGGATCGACGACGCAGAACTCGAAGCCTTTCTCCAGCATCCGCTCGGTGAGAAGCGTGGCGAAACTCGACTTTCCGCTGCCGGAATTGCCAGCGATCAACACGGCCTGATCGGGATCGAGGTAGACTTCCCTCCCGTTGCAATCTGTGCCGATGAAGAGCCCCCGCCGGTTCGGCGGGACGAGCTCGGCGTCTTCGGCTGTCATGCGATCGATCAGTTCCACCACGCCCGCGCCATGATCGCCGGAAAGGATGATGTCCGCCTCGTCCTTCAGCGTCGGCAGGGCGTTGGCGACCACCGCGGCGCACCCAGAGGCTCGCAGGAAGGCGTGATCGTTCTCGGCGTCGCCCACCGCGACGGTGTTGATCGCCGAGATGTCGAGTTCCTTCAGTGCCGCATGCAGGCCGCTCGCCTTGCTGATCCCGGACGGCAGAACCATGATCGCGCCCTTGTTGAAGATCATGTGCAGTTCGAGGCCAAGCTCCTGAATGGCTGTGAGGATAGCCTGCTCGTGGGGATGCCAGGTTGCAACCACTACATGGCCGACCGAGATCGGCTCCACGCCGAGATCGACGAGCCTCTGGACGAACGCCGCGGGCGGGGAGGGCGCAAGGGCATGTTCGCGGCCCGTTTCGGGATCGTAGATGACGGCGCCGTTTTCGGCCACGATGCGGTCGAAGATCGCAAAGTGAGGGAAGGCGTGGCGCAGGTCGACAAGCTCCCGTCCGGTGACGAGCACCAGCACACGGCCGGCCTCCTTGAGCCGCTGAAGGGCCCGCAGGGTCGTGTCGGTGACCGCCCCGTTTTCTGCTATGGTGCCATCGTAATCCACGGCCAGCGCGAGGAAGTGCAGCGGCCCTCCTGCCGGGGCGGCGGGAGTCTCGGCCCTCGTCGCTTTCATCATGTCATCCACCAGCCGCTCGGGCCTCTCCGTAAGGGGCTTCAGAAGGCTTTGCGTTCAATGGTCAAGCAATGTCATCGCTTGCGATGATGATGCCTTCATCGATCGCTCGGAAGCTCGCTCGCGCTTGTTCAAGGGACCCGTCCGTGTTGATCGCCCGGCAGCAATCCTCGACCACTGCAACCGCGAAGCCGTGGACGGCGGCATCCTCGACGGTGAAGCGTACGCAGAAATCGAGCGCGAGCCCGGCGACGAAAATCCGCTCGATTCCGCGCTCGCGCAGATAGCCGGCAAGCCCGGTGGGCGTCGCGTGGTCGTTCTCACAAAGGGCGGAGTAGGAGTCGATGAGGCGATCCGTGCCCTTGCGGATGATGGCAGTGGCATGAGGGATGTCGAGGTTGGGATGAAAGGTGGCGCCTTCCGAGCCCTGCACGCAGTGGTCCGGCCAGAGCGTCTGGACACCGTAGGGAAGGCTCACGCTTTCAAAGGGCTGTCGCCCGGGATGGGTCGAGGCGAAGGACGCGTGACCCGGCGGGTGCCAGTCCTGGGTCAGGACGACAGTGTCGAAGCGCCGGGCGAGACGGTTGATCGGCCTGACGACCGCGTCGCCGTCGGGTACTGCAAGCGCACCGCCCGCGCAGAAGTCCTTCTGGATGTCGACTACGATGAGTGCGTCGGCTTTCCGCTTCAGTTTCGCTTGTACCATCGCTCCGTCTCTCACGCCGCATGTCGGGCGCGGCCAAAGCCGGCCGCCACTTTTCGCAATATAGTCGTCAAGGAGCAATTTTCGGAATGCTCCGTCGGCAACCGCGCGTCGGGCGCGTACCGTCCGCGAGGAAAAGACCGCGGCGACCTTTTCGATGACGGGCGGAAGCTCCGGCCGAAGCGGCCGCTCGGTCGGGCGGCGAAAGAAGCCGGCACGGGAACGACGGGCCTCGCCGGAGGACTGCGCGTCGCCGAGAGGCACGACCCTGACGGGAAGCGGCGGTGCGCTGCACCGTCGCCCGAGCAAACGGCACGACTAGGCGGGGTGGCCTTGGCGTCGGCCGGACGCTAGGGCCCAGGCAGCCAAAGCGGCGACCACCAGGCCGACGATTACGGCATCCCACTTGAGCATGCTCTGGTCTGCGTATCGCAGGACCCAGGGCGAGGCGAGGAGCCATAGGCCGAGAACCACGTCGATCCATTCCTCCCACAGCCTGCCGGAGTAGAGCGCGGCGACCCCGACGATCACGAGCGCCAAGCCGACGATGTAGAAGTTCCACTGCTCGATGCTCGAGAAGTAAAGGCTCCAGTGCGCCCACCCGGATGTAGCGGGCGTGGCTGCGCTCGTGGCTGCCGGAACGAAAAACAGAAGGGGTGAGGCGATGATCCACAAGCCAAGCACCAGTGTCGCCCAGTCCTGCCAGCGTTGTCTGTCCATGTTTCACCTCCAAGGATGAAGTCGGACCCCGCAAGCATGAGACTATTCTCCACTCGACGGAAAACATTGACGAAGATCAAGACGAGGGTGGAACCTGCGAAAGCGGAGTCTGCGGCGTGGCGGGCATTGTCGCTCTTCCCGTTGTCCGTGAGGAGAACGACTTGGGGGTTTCCAGCGGGCACGCATCCACGAGGCGCAAATCCGCACGCGCGCCGACGCGCCGGGCGTTGATCCGGATCAATGCCCGCCCGGCGTCGAACGGCAACACTTGTGCTTCATCCTGGAAGGGATGCCTGCGGAGTCCGTAGCGGACCTTATCGCCCCTCAGGTCCGCGCCGGCTCCGCAGTTTTTTTGGGGAGTGAAGCAGGGCAGGAGCCTCGGCGCGCCGTCTCGCACATCAGGGTGAAGTCCATGCCCCACAAGCAAGTCCTCTTCCGTTCCGCCGCCCGCGAGAAGATCCTGCGCGGGGCGACGCAACTTGCCGACGCTGTGCGCGTCACTCTCGGACCGCGCTCCAAGGCGGTGTTGATCGAGAAGAAGTGGGGCGCGCCGATCGTCTGCAATGACGGCGTGACGATCGCAAAGGAATTCGATCTCAAGGATCCCGAGGAGAATCTCGGGGCCCGGATGATGCGCCAGGCGGCCGAGCGCACCGGCGACATCGTCGGCGACGGTACCAGCACGGCGACCGTGCTCGCGCACGCGATCTTCGCCGACGGAGTGCGCAACGTCGTTGCCGGCGCGAGCGCGGTCGACATCAGGCGTGGCCTCGACCGGGCGACGAAGCGCGCCGTCGAGGCCCTGAAGCAGATCTCCCGGCCCGTCGAAACACGCAGGGAGAAGGAGCAGGTCGCCACCATCTCCGCCCACAACGATCCGGAGATCGGGGCACTCGTCGGCGAGGCGATGGAAAAGGTCGGCGGCGAGGGCGTGATCACCGTGGAGGAATCGAAGACCACCGAGACGGCGCTCGAGGTCGTCGAAGGCATGCAGTTCGATCGCGGTTTCCTGTCGCCGTATTTCGTCACCGATGCCGAGAAGATGGAGACGGTGCTGGAGAACGCTTCCATCCTCATCGTCGACCGCAAGATCGCCGCCCTGAACGATCTCATTCCGCTGCTGGAAGCCGTGGCCAAGTCGGCCACGCCGCTGCTGGTGATCGCCGAGGACGTCGAGGGCGAGGCGCTGGCGACGCTGCTCGTCAACCAGATCCGTGGCGTCTTCCGGAACTGCGCGGTGAAGGCACCGGGCTTCGGCGATCGCCGCAAGGCGATGCTGCAGGACGTCGCCATCCTCACCGGGGCCGAACTGATCTCGGGAGACCTCGGCCTGAAGCTCGAGAACGTCAGGCTCGAGCAACTGGGTCGCGCCCAGCGTGTCGTCGTCGACAAGGATTCCACGACAATCGTCGGCGGCGGCGGCGAGGCGAAGGCGATCAAGGGTCGTGTCGATCAGATCCGCCGCGAGATCGAGGAGACGAAGAGCGACTACGACCGGGAGAAGCTGCAGGAGCGGCTGGCGAAGCTGTCCGGCGGCGTCGCCGTCATCCGCGTCGGCGCGCCGACCGAAGCCGAGATGAAGTCGAAGAAGGAGGCACTCGACGACGCCATCAGCGCCACGAAGGCCGCCGTCGCCGAGGGGATCGTGCCGGGCGGCGGCCTGGCACTGCTGCGCTGCATCGCCGCTGTCGCCGAAGAGGAGCCCCTTGCGTCCGGCGACGAGCGGACGGGCGTGCAGATCCTGAAGCGGGCGCTGGAGGTGCCGGCGCGGCAGATCGCGCAGAACTCGGCGACGGACGACGGCGTCGTCGTCGCCAAGATGGTTGAAGGCACGGGGAACTACGGCTTCGATGCGGCGCGCAAGACCTATGTCGATCTCGTTGAGGCGGGCATCGTCGATCCGACCAAGGTGGTGAGGACGGCGCTCGAGAACGCCGTGTCCGTGGCGAGCGTCCTGCTCCTCACCGAGGCCACCATGACGGAAATCCCGGAACCGGAAAAGGAACGGCCGAGGGAGCCGGAAATGATCTAGGCGGCCGGGCCGGGTCTGAGGAAAGGATTGTAGAATGGGCAAGTCGCTGATCGTCCACTATTCAAGATCCGGTCATACCAGGAAGGTCGCCGAAGCGATCGCCGATCAACTCGGATGCGACGTCGACGAAGTCCACGAGTTGCGCAGCCGCCGCGGCGTCTTCGGCTACTTCCGTTCGGCCAGGGAGGCGTTGCGCGAACAGCTGGTGGAGATCGAGCCGTGTTCGCACGACCTCGGCGACTACGAGCTGGTGATCCTCGGCACGCCCGTCTGGGCCGGCAACCTCTCTTCGCCGCTGCGCAGCTATGTCGCGCGCTTTCGGGGCGGGTTCCCGGACGTCGCCTTCTTTTGCACTCAGGGCGGGCGCGGCAGCGACAAGGTCTTCTCGCGGCTCGAGGCGCTGACAGGCAAGACACCCCTGGCGACGCTCGTCGTGCGCCAGCGCGAGGTCGGCTCCCCGACCATAAAGGACAAGGTTGCCGAATTCGCAATGCGCTTGAGGTATGCAATGCAGGAGACTGCTTCCGGCGGTACAGCAGCAGCGGCAGCTGAGGCGGGTCAACATGTCCATGAATGAAACGGGGCAGCTTCGCTGGACCTGCCCGATCTTTGATGGTGGCTTCGAAGGTTGCAACAGGCGGGGATCACGGAAGTGAGACCGCAGAACGTCCGCGGCGCGCCGCCATCGCGCAGGAGAATGCCGGAGGCCGGTGCCCGCTTCACGAACCGTTTCGCGGCGTCAAAGCTGCGCGACTATGCCGATCTTCTCGACCAGCAGGGCGGCGACATTTTCCGCGCACGCGCTTATCGGCGTGCGGCCGATGTCGTCGAGGGACTGAATGCGGACGTGGCACAGATATTTGCCGAAGGCGGCCGCGCGGCGCTCGATGCGTTGCCCGCGATCGGACGCGGCATTGCGGCGGCCATCGGCGAAATGGTGACCACAGGCGGCTGGCGGCAGCTCGACCGGCTCAGGGGTGACGTTACACCGGAATCGCTGTTCCGCTCGCTTCCGGGCGTCGGTCCGGAACTTGCGCGCCGGATCGCGGAGGACGCCGACATCGAGACGCTCGAGGAACTGGAGACGGCGGTGCACGCCGACCGCACCATTCGCGGAATCGGACCGCGGCGGCGGCGGATGCTTGCTGCCGTGCTCGCGCAACGTCTCGGCCGCGGCCGGCGGATTGTCGCGCCGCAGGGCCATGACCTGCCGCCAATCGCTCTGCTCATCGAGGTCGACCGGCTCTACCGCGAGCGCGCCGCCGCCGGAGCGTTGCGCAGGATCGCGCCGAAACGCTTCAATCCGACCGGCGAGGCCTGGCTGCCGATCATGCACGTCCACCGCGACCGGTGGGACTTCACGGCGCTCTTCTCGAATACGGCGCTCGCCCATCGGCTCGGCCGGACGCGTGACTGGGTGGTGATCTATTTCGAGGGGGAGAGCGGCGGCGAGGGGCGATGCACGATCGTCACCGAGACACGAGGCGCGCTCGCCGGCCGGCGCGTCGTGCGCGGCCGCGAGAGCGAGACCATGAGCATGGAGACGGACACTGATGCGACGACCACGGCCTGACGTCGTCGACCTGTCGATTCCTTGCTGCTTCACGCGGATAGGCGTCGTGCGCTCCGACATGCCGGGAAGCATCCATGCTGCTCCACGGTTCCATGATGTTCCCCGCCAGCGCGCCGCCAGCTGAGAAGGGGACGGCTTCACCTGCTTCCGTCGAGTCGGCCTACTGGTCGGTACCTGCCGATCGGCTGCTGGCGGAGCTTGGCTCCTCCGTGGCCGGCATGGACGCCGCGCAGGTCCGGACGGCGCGCTCGAAATTCGGGCCGAACGCGCTGGAGACCGTCCGTCGGCACTCGGCGCTCAGGACGTTTCTCGCCCAGTTCGCCAATCCACTCGTGCTCGTCCTGCTCGCGGCATCCCTGATAGCGCTTCTCGTCGGCGAGTTGCAGGAGGCGACGATCATCTGGGCGATCGTGCTGGCAAGCTGCATTCTGTCTTTCACGCAGGAACACCGCGCATCCCGCGCGATGGAGCGCTTGCGGCGAAGCCTCGCGCGCACCGCTTCGGTCCTGCGCGGCGGCAGCGAGATCCGGATTCCCGTGGAAGAGGTGGTGCCGGGCGACATTCTCTGCGTCACTGCGGGAGACATGATCGCCGCCGACGGGATCGTGCTCGGCGCGACCAGTCTCGAGACCGGGCAGGCCATCCTGACCGGCGAGGCGTTTCCAGCCGCGAAGTCGCCGGGGATCTCGCCGGAGGACAGCGCGCTCGCGGACAGGACCAACGTCGTCTTCTCGGGGACCTCGGTGCGCAGCGGTTTCGGGCATGTGCTTGCGGTACGAACAGGGCGGCGGACCGAATTCGCAAGGATCGCCGAAACGCTCGAGCGCGGCGAGGAGGAAACGGAGTTCGCCGTCGGCATCCGGCGCTTCGGCTACCTGATGATGCAGATCATGCTGGTGCTGATCGTCATCGTCCTTTCCGCCAACATGCTGATGCATCGCCCGGCGATCGAGTCGCTGCTCTTCTCGCTGGCGCTCGCCGTCGGCCTGACGCCCGAGCTGCTGCCGGCGATCATCACCGTGACCTTGTCGCACGGCGCGCGCGAGATGGAAGTGAGCGGCGTCATCGTCCGGAGGCTCGCGGCGATCGAGAACCTCGGCAGCATGGACGTGCTGTGCACCGACAAGACCGGCACGCTGACGGAGGGCGTCATCCGCCTCGAGGGTGCCTTCGATGCGGCCGGCCGACCCTCGCGCGAGGTGATGCTGTGGGCGGCGCTCAACGCCGGCATGGAGACAGGGCTTCCGAATCCCCTCGACCAAGCGATCAGATCCTCGGCCGGATCCCGGGCGGCTGAGGTGTCGAGCTACGCCAAGGTCGGCGAAATCCCGTACGATTTTGCGCGCAAGAGCCTCAGTGTCGTCTGCCGGGGATGCGACGGGGAGGCCGATCTGATGATCACCAAGGGCGCGGTCGGCAATGTCTTGCGGGTCTGCGGGACGATTCTCGACGGGGAACGCACGCGCGACCTGGCCGCGGCGGATCAGGCGAGCATCGACGCGCGCCTCGTGGCCTGGAGCAAAGAGGGCTACCGCGTGCTCGGCGTGGCAATCCGCAGGTTCGCCCCGAGAAAGGAAGCTTACCTACGAGCCGACGAGAACGCCCTGACCTTCGTCGGCTTTCTCCTCTTCGCCGATACGCCGAAGACCGATTCCAGGGCGGCCGTTGCCGCTCTCGCCGCAGCCGGCATCCGAACGAAGATCATCTCGGGCGACAATCGATACGCAGTGCAGCATCTGGCGGGCGAAGTGGGCCTGCCGCATGCGCGGCTTCTGAGCGGGCCGGACATCCTTCACATGAGCGACGACGCGCTCTTCGCGCGCGCCCATCGCACCGACATCTTCTGCGAGCTCGACCCAAACCAGAAGGAGCGCATCGTGCGGGCCCTGCGGCGGCGCGGCCATGTCGTCGGCTATCTCGGCGACGGGATCAACGACGCGCCGGCGCTGATGGCGGCGGATGTCGGCATTTCTGTGGACGGTGCCGTGGACGTCGCGCGCGAGGCCGCCGACATCGTCCTCCTGCAGAAGAGCCTGGCGGTCCTGAGACAGGGCGTCGAGGACGGGCGGCGGACCTTCGCCAACACGATGAAGTACATCTTCATCACAACGAGCGCCAATTTCGGCAACATGATCAGCATGGCCGCCGCCTCGCTGGCCTTGCCGTTCCTGCCGATGCTCGCCAGGCAGATCCTGCTCAACAACCTGCTCTCCGACATTCCGGCCGTCGCCATTGCCGGCGACGACGTGGATCCTGAACTGGTCGACCGTCCACGCCGTTGGGACATCGCGGCCGTGCGGCGGTTCATGGTGACGTTCGGCCTCATCAGTTCGTTCTTCGACGGCGTCACCTTCCTCTTCCTGCTCATGCTTGCGCACGCCCACGCGCCCACCTTCCAGACTGGCTGGTTCGTCGTCTCGCTCATCACGGAAGTCGGCACCGTTCTCGTCGTTCGCACAAGCCGGCCCGCTTGGCGAAGCCGTCCCGGCACCGTGCTCGCGATTGCCAGCGCGCTCGTCGCCGGCCTGGCAGTCGCCATCGTGTATCTTCCGTTTGCAGGCGTTTTCGGCTTCGTCCCGCTGAGGGGGACGGTCGTGATTGGCCTCCTGACAATCGCGATGTTCTACTTTGCCGCGCTGGAGGCGGCGAAGATCCTGTTCTACCAGAGCGGCAAGCGCAAACGGCATCCGGCACGCCATGGCGGCCGCGCCCTCCCGTGAGGAGCGCGCTTTGAGAACTCGTTGCTGTCGTTGTGAAGTGGTCAGGTGAATGGCTGCTTTCCCGGCTTTGCCATCCCCAAGCGGTCGGGCAGCAATCCACCCCCATGAGGACTGTCTGGCCGTGAATGCGTAGAAATCGAAGCGGCCGTCCGACATCGCCGAACGGCCGCCTTGGCGTCAGATTTCTGTGCGCTCTGCAAGGAGCAAGGCATCCTCGACGTCGACGCCGAGGTACCTGACCGTGTTTTCGATCTTCGTATGTCCGAGCAAAATCTGGATCGCACGGATGTTTCCGGTCGCCCGATAGATCATTGCAGCCTTCGTCCGTCGAAGCGAGTGTGTGCCATATTCTGTCGAGCGCAAGCCGATGGCCGACACCCATTCATCGACGAGACGAGCATACTGTCGGGTGCTCATATGGTTCGCATGATCGACTCGGCTCGGAAACAGGTAGTCGGCAACGCTTCCACCTCGGCGTTCGAGCCACGCCAACAGGCTGGCGCGAACATCCGCGGTAAGTTCGAACTGAACCGGTCGGCCGGTCTTCTGCTGTACGACGATCGCTCGGGTCCGAATGTCTGACCCAGCAACGACATCGCCGATCTTGATCTTGACCAGATCACACCCGCGAAGCTTGCTGTCGATCGCCAGGTCGAAAAGGGCGCGATCTCGCATGCGTCCTTCTCGATCAAGGAAAAAGCGGATTGCCCAGATCTGCTTCTGGGTAAGCGGTCGCTTCGTGCCAACGGTCTTTCCAGCGTTCCAAGCGGCTCGACCTTTTGCGGCGGGGTCATAGCGTGAGTAGCCCATCTTCGTTCTCCTCGGCCTTGATTGGCCAAGGAGAAAATGATCGGTAGGATTGAAGGTCTGGAGGTGCAAAGCGGAGATAATTTCCGTCGCTGAAGGGACCGTGTCCCGCCTGTCAAGTTTGAGATGGGAAATCAAGGAAAGCGACATTGCAGGTGGCTGATTTCGGCGAGTGTGTCTCAGAGCCCTGCAACAAATCGGCCTGCGGCACGAACAGGGCCGCCCAGCGAGTCCATCATCTGCGCACCAGAGTTTCGCTGCACAGCCCATGCCCGGCGCCTGCCCGAAGAACCTTTTCCAGGGCCAGAGCGACGCCAAGCAGGGCGGCGTCGCCGCCGCCTGGTCCGAGCACCTGCAGGCCGACGGGAAGCGAGCCGGATATCGGGCTGATGGGCAGGCTGACGCCGCAAAGACCGAGAACGTTTGCCGGCTGGGTATTCTGATTGATGATCTGCGTCAGCCGCGATGCCGCGGACGGATCGGAAACGGCTTCGAGCGTCGGTGCGGTGATTGGGATCGTTGGCATGACCCAACCGTCCAGATCGGCGAACTTTGTTGCCGCTTCCAAGGCAAGGCTCCTGTGGCGGCGGAGCGCGTCGAGATACTCCAGGGCGCTGAGGTCGAGGGCGAACGCAGCGCGGTTGGCCACGGCCGGGTCCATGTCTGCACGACGGTCCTGGAACCTCCGCCTGCCGAGAGAAGCCATCAACTCGCCGGTCATCAGAGGGGGCATGATTTCGCTGCGCTCCCGCGCCTGCGGAATATCGATCTCGACGATTTCGACACCCGCTTCGCCAAGCAGGGCGAAGGCGGCCTCGATCGATTGCGCGACGGCTCCGTCGAGGTTGTCGAAGAAGTAGGTAGCAGGTCGGCCGAGCCTCAGGTGGCCGGGGTGGCGCTCCAGGAATTTCTCGCCGGTGAGTGCTTCGAAGAAGATCGCCGCGTCCGCGGCAGTTCGGCAAAGCGGTCCGATGCTGTCAAGCGTCGGGCTGAGCGGGAAGACCCCGTCGGTCGGAAACGTACCGACTGTGGTTTTCAGGCCGAAGACGCCAGTGAAGGCGGCGGGTATGCGGATCGAGCCGCCCGTGTCCGATCCGATGGCGAGCGCCGCCAGACCAGCGGCGACCGCCACGGCCGAACCGCTCGACGATCCCCCTGGCAAACGATGTACCGCACCGTCCGTTGGATTCCACGGCGTCCCGCGGACGGAGTTGACGCCTGTTGCGCCGAGGGCGAACTCCACCGTCTTCGTCTTGCCGAGGATGACGCAGCCGGCACGCTTCAGCGACTTGACGAAGCTCCCCTCGGGACCGATCAGGTCCGAGACGTCGATGTTGGAGCCGGCGCGGGTCGGCATGCCGTCGACCGCAAAGAGATCCTTGATGGCGATCGGAACGCCCATCAGCGGACCAAGGTCGGTCCCTGCCCGCAGCAGTTCGTCCATCGCCCGGGCCGTCTGCTGGGCCGCTTCGGTTGCGACATGCTCGAACGCGCCGAGCTTGCCGTCCAGCGATCTCGATGCGATCGAGACAGGCCCGCGTCGCCGCCTCTGCCGTAATTTCCCGCTGTCGAAGCCTCGATCCATAACCGGCGAGACCGGCTTCGTCGACAGGCGGGCAGGGCAGTGTCGGGGTCATCTTGGGGCCTCGTGAGTTGCTGGTCGTTGCTGGTTCGCCGCGAAGGTCCCGGATGACGGTCCAGACTTCCTGCTCGGCCGGCGATTTGGCGCCTGACAGGCGGATCGCGCCTATCCGCAACCGCGCATGGCCGAAGAGATGGCCGAGTTCCGTCAGGTTGCCGTAGCCGATCTCCTTGGCGGCGAGCGATTGCGGAACCCATGCCACACCCACTCCGGCGAGCGCCAGCTGGAGGGCTGCAAGCGTCAGGGCACTTTCCGCTTTCTCCTTCAGGAAGAGCTGGTCGCGCAACTTCGGAAGTATCTCCCGTTGCATGACTTCACCGAGGAAGACGTCCGACGGATAGACGATGATCGGCACTTCGCCCTTTCTGTATTGCGCGTTGAGGTCGTCAAGGGCAGTCGCTGGCAAAGACGGGAACGAAGAGCTCCTCGCCGAAATCGATCTGCTCGAGGAATTCCCCGCCGATCGGCAGGTCCTCGTCCGGTGAGCGATAGGTGAGCGTGAGGTCGGCCTGTTTCGTCACCAGCAGGGTGAAGCATTCGCCCCGGTTGGCGGATCTCAGCCGGATGTGCGGGTCGAGGTCGGAGGCCAGTTGCTTGACGATGGCCGGCGCGACCGAGGTGGTGATCGCGTGCTGGCTCGCGATGACGACGCGGTTCTTCACCTGGCGATCCTGCTGGCGCAGCGCATAGAGCAGGTCGCGCAGGCCTGCTGGCGAGCTGTTCGAGCTTTTCCTGCTGTTCCACGACCGGGCCGCGCAACTGCGCCGGCTTGTGGGTCCGGTCGATCAGCTCGACGCCGACATATTCCTCGATCGACTTTATCCTGCGCGAGAAGGCCGGCTGCGTCAGGAAGCGCTGCTCCGCGGCGCGGTTCAGCGACCCGGCGCGCAGGACGGCGATGATGTCTTCGATCCACTCAAGGCGCATGCATCACCCTAAATATGCCGATATTGCATATTGGGCGCGGAATTTTGCATTTGCAATCGAAAATTCCTCGTACATCATAGCAATCACGCATTTAACTGATGGAGGAAGGCATGCACCTCGCTCGTTTCCCACGGATTCATCTAGCGCATCTGCCGACGCCGCTGGAACCTCTCGAGAGACTGTCCCGGGAACTGGGCGGGCCAGAAATCTGGATCAAGCGCGACGATTGCACGGGCCTGTCGACGGGCGGCAACAAGACGCGCAAGCTGGAATTCCTGATGGCCGAGGCGGAAGCCGAAGGCGCCGATCTGGTCATGACGCAGGGGGCGACGCAATCGAACCATGCGCGCCAGACCGCGGCCTTCGCCGCGAAACTGGGCGTCGCCTGCCATATCCTGCTCGAGGACCGCACCGGTTCGAAGGATCCCGACTACAACCGGAACGGCAACGTCTTCCTGGACTACCTGCATGGCGCCACGGCGGAGAAGCGGCCGGGCGGGCTCGACATGAACGCGGAGATGGAAGACGTCGCGAACAGGTTCCGCGACGAGGGCCGCAAGGTCTACACGATCCCCGGCGGCGGCTCGAACCCGACGGGCGCGCTCGGCTACGTCAACTGTGCATTCGAACTGCTGTCGCAGGCGAACGAGCGCGACCTGGCGATCGACCACATCGTCCACGCGACCGGCAGCGCCGGCACGCAGGCGGGGCTGGTCGCGGGCCTGAAGGCGATGAACGCCAATATCCCTCTGCTCGGCATCGGCGTGCGTGCGCCGAAAGCCAAGCAGGAGGAGAGCGTCTACAAGCTCGCATGCGCGACGGCGGAGAAGCTCGGTTGCGCCGGCGTCGTCCAGCGCGACGACGTGGTCGCCAATTCGGACTATGTCGGCGAAGGCTACGGCATCCCCGCCGCGAGCACGATCGAGGCGATCGAGATGTTCGCCCAACTCGAGGGCATCCTTCTCGACCCCGTCTATTCGGGCAAGGGGGCGGCCGGCCTCATCGATCTCGTCCGCAAGGGACAGTTCAGGAAGGGCGAACGGCTGGTCTTCGTCCATACGGGCGGGTCTGCGGCATTGTTCGGCTACGTTTCGGCCTTCGATCGTCGTCCCGTCCGCGAAGGATAGGGCGGCGGCCTGACGGGCAAAAGAGGGAGGCGCTCCGATGAAACTGCGACCGTTCAAGGGCAGCTTCACGCAGCAGGAGCCGATCAGCGAGGAGGGCGTTGCCGCGGCCGTCGAAGTCCTGCGTTCCGGCCGCCTGCACCGCTACAACACCGTCGGAGACGAACTTTCGGAGGCGGCGCTCCTGGAGCAGGAGTTCGCGCGCTACCAGGGCAGCCGCTATGCGCTGGCCTGCGCCTCGGGCGGCTATGCCCTGCATGTGGCTCTGCGTGCTGCGGGACTGCGACACGGGGAGCCGGTGCTGACCAATGCCTTCACGCTCGCTCCCGTGCCGGGCGCCATCGTCAATGCCGGCGGACGGCCGGTGTTCTTCGAGATCACCCGGGATCTCGTGCCCGATCTCGACGATCTGGAGCGCAAGGCGGCGAGCTCGGGCGCGCGCTTCCTGATGCTTTCCTACATGCGCGGCCACATGCCCGACATGGACGAGCTGATGGCCCTCGTTGCCCGCCTTGGCCTGACCCTGATCGAGGACTGCGCGCACACGATGGGGGCCTCCTGGAACGGCCGCAAGAGCGGCTCTTTCGGCCTTGCGGGCTGCTTCAGCACCCAGACCTACAAGCATCTGAATTCCGGCGAGGGCGGACTTCTGACCTCCGACGATGCCGAACTCATGGCACGCGCCATTCTGATGTCGGGTTCCTACATGCTCTACGAGCGGCACGGCGCCGCTCCCGATCCCGCCGTTTTCTCCGATATTCGCCTCGACACGCCGAATTTCTCCGGGCGCATGGACAATCTGCGCGCGGCGATCCTCAGGACCCAGCTGGCCAGCCTGGACGACAATGTCGCGCGTTGGAACGAGCGATACCGGACGGTCGAAGCGCGTCTGCGCCCGGTCGAAGGGCATCTATCTGCCCAACCGGCCGTTGCAGGAGCGCTATGTCGGCAGTTCGATCCAGTTCATGTTTCCCGGCCTGTCGCCGGCGGCGGCGAGCGCCTTTGTGGATCGCTGCGCATCCATGGGTGTCGAGATAAAATGGTTCGGAGGCGCCGAACCGACGGGCTTCACGAGCACCCACCGCAACTGGCGCTATCTCCCGCCCCAGGACTTGCCGTCGACGGATGCCACGCTCTCCGTGCTGTTCGACATGCGGCTGCCCCTGACTTTCTCGATCGCCGACTGCCAGCGTATCGGCGAGATCATTGCCGCGGCTGCCGCCGAAGTCTCTCCGAAGGTCGGCGCCGATGCCTAGCCGCCCGACCAAGCGCCGCATAGGCATACTCGGCGGCATGGGGCCCGAGGCGACCGTCCTGCTGATGTCGCGGATCATCGCCAGGACGCCCGCGGCCGACGACAGCGACCACGTGCCGTTGCTCGTCGACAACAACACCCAGGTTCCTTCCCGCATCAAGGCGCTGATCGAGAAGACCGGCGAGGACCCCGGGCCGGTGCTCACCGACATGGCGCGCCGGCTGGAGGCGGCGGGCGTCGCGGCGCTCGCGATGCCCTGCAACACGGCCCACCATTACGCTTCGCGCATCCGGGCTGCCGTCTCCATTCCGTTTCTCGACATGATCGAGCTCTCCGCTGACGCGGTCGCAGGGGCGGGACGCGCTTCGTCGGGCTCGGGCGCAACGCCGCATCGGCATCCTCGCCTCGCCGGCGGTCAGGATCACCGGGATATTCGACCGCGCCTGCGCCGCTCGCGATCTGGAAACGGTCTATCCGTCCGATCAGGATTCGCTGCTGGCCTGCATCAGGGCCGTCAAGACGAGTGGCGGCCAGGCGGATGCGCGTGAACTGCTGAGGAACGCGGCACTCGAACTGCGCGAGGAAGGCGTCGGCGTCCTCCTCGTTGCCTGCAGCGAGCTTTCGATCATCAACGACGCCATACCGGGCGGACCTGCCGATGATCGACACGATCGATGTCCTGGCGGATGCAGTCGTGAGGTTCGCCTCCGCGTGAGCAAGTCCTCGTCGCGTCTGGCGACCGGCCGGCAAGTGCCCCGCGCGTGGCGGGCGAAAACCCAGTGCGGCGGGCAATGCCGCTCGTGAACCCGAAAAGGGAACCTGAAGAGGGAGAATGGCAAATGACCAGAACATACCTGATGTCCGTCATCGGCGGACTTGTGGCCTCGGCCGTGGCGATGCCGGCGGCGCTGGCTGCAGACAACGTCATCATCGCGACCTTCGGCGATCCGACGCCGGCCCAGATGGCAGCCCATGACGGCAAGTACGCTGCCGCCACCGGCTGGAACGTCGAGTGGCGCAAGTTCAATTCCGGGCACCGACGTCATTGCGGCGATGGCGTCCGGCGACGTCAGCGTCGCCGAGCTCGGCTCGTCGCCGCTCGCCATCGCGGCCACGCAGGGCGTCAATCTCGAAGTCTTCATGATCGACTACGTCATCGGCAAGTCGGAATCGCTGATCGTGCGCGACGGCTCCGGGATCAAGTCGCTTGCCGACCTGAAGGGCAAGCGTGTCGCCGTTCCGATCGGCTCGACGTCGCACTTCTCGCTGATGGGAGCGCTGAAGCACGCAGGCATCGACGAGCATGACGTGACCATCATGAACATGTCGCCGGACCAGATCGTCGCCGCATGGCAGCAGTCCGCGATCGACGCCGCATTCGTCTGGCCGCCGGCGCAAACCGAGATCCTGAAGACGGGCAAGCGTCTCGTCGGGGCCGATCAGGTCGCCGAATGGGGCTATCCGACCTTCAATGCCTGGGTGGTGAACAAGAAGTTTGCCCAGTCGCACGAGAAGTCGCTTGTCGCATTCATGCGAACGGTCGAGGATGCGAACCAGGCCTATCTGAAGGATCCCGAGGGATGGACAGCCGACAGCGCCCCCGTGAAGGCGATCGCTGCGGAAACCGGAGCCGACGCCGCACAGGTGCCGGAGACCATCAAGGGCTACACGTTCCTGCCGCTCTCCGAACAGGTCAAGGAGCAGTGGATGGGCGGGGCGCTTCCCAAGACCATAAAGGCGACGGCCGAGTTCCTGAAATCCGCGGGCCGACTGGATCACGTCCTGAAGGACTACTCACGCTTCGTGACCGTGAAGTACCTCAAGGAAGCGCTCCAATAGGGCACGATTGCTGAGGAACGAACCCTCCCGGCTCCGCGAACGGCGGAGCCGGGACGAAGCGAACGCATGGAGGAGTGCGAGATGGGTCTTCAAATCGACAGTGCGTCGGTGGTTTATCCGGGCGTCGAAGGGCGTCCTTCGACAGAGGCGCTGCAGGGCATAAACCTGAAGATGGACGACGGCGACTTCGTCGTGGCGCTGGGAGCGTCCGGTTGCGGCAAGTCGACGCTTCTGAACCTGATCGCCGGCTTCCTCTCGCCGAGCAGCGGCAGGATCCTTCTGGACGGGTCCGGCGTCGAAGGGCCGGGCGCCGACCGTTCCGTCGTCTTCCAGAAGCACGCCCTGCTGCCCTGGCTGAATGTGCGCGACAACGTCGCCTTCGGGCTGATGCTGCAGGGACGTTCCCGCGAGCAACGCTACGAGGTCGGCGATCGCTATATCGAGCTTCTGGGGCTGAAGGGCTTCGAGAACTCGCCCGTCTACGCGCTCTCGGGCGGCATGCAGCAGCGCGTCGGCATCGCGCGCGCCCTGACCTGCGATCCCAAGGTCCTTCTGATGGACGAACCGCTCGGCGCCCTCGACGCGCTGACGCGCGAGAAGGCCCAGGAGCTCATTCTCCGCGTCTGGAACGACACGGGAAAGTCGGTCTTCTTCATCACGCACAGCGTCGAGGAAGCCTTGTTCATGGGAACGAGGCTCATCGTCATGTCGCCCAGGCCCGGCCGGATTGCGCATCAGTTCGACCTGACTTTCTCGCGCCAGTTCCTGGAGGGCGAGAGCGCGCGTTCGGTCAAGGCTTCGCGCGAATTCATAGCGCTTCGCGAAGAAGTGCTCGGCATCATCTTTGCAGACGAGGAGGAGGCAGCATGAAAGCCCGCAGCATCGAGCAGACATCCGTGGCGCAACGCGGCGGCCTCGCCGGCCTTCTTGCAAGACTGTCCCGCGAGCGTCCCACGAAACCCGGCGAGACCTACGGTGTCCCGGGTTCGGGAGACACGATTTGGCTCAGCCTGGCGACCATCGCAATTCTTCTGCTGGTTTGGTGGCTGGTCACGACCATGGGATGGGTCAAGCCCCTCTTCGTCCCGTCGCCACAGTCCATCGTCCGGAAATTCATCGCGATTTGGAACGAAGGCTTCACCGGGACGCCGTTCTGGGAGCATGTGCTGATCTCGACGGTCCGCGTCTTCGGCGCGTTCATGCTCGCCTGCGTGATCGGTATTCCTCTCGGTCTCGGCATGGGCATGAGCCCCATGGTGCGCGGCATCTGCGACCCGCTGATCGAGTTCTACCGGCCAATTCCCCCGCTTGCCTACCTGCCGCTGATGATCATCTGGTTCGGGATCGGCGAAACCTCGAAGGTCCTACTGATCTTCCTCTCGGTCTTCGCACCCGTGGCGCTCGGCGCGCGCGCCGGCGTGCGTTCGGCGGCGATAGAACAGGTCCATGCCGCCTATTCCTTCGGCGCCACCAGATGGCAGGTGCTGCGCCATGTCATCCTGCCATCGGCCATGCCTGAAATCCTCACGTCCATGCGGATCGGCATCGGCTTCGGCTGGACGACCCTGGTGGCGGCCGAGATGGTCGCGGCCACCAAGGGCATCGGCTACATGGTGCTGTCGGCGTCCCAGTTTCTCCAGACGTCCGTTGTCATCATGGGCATCATCGTCATCGCGGCAATCGCCTATCTGTTCGATCTGATGATGCGTGCGCTGGAGCGCAAGCTGGTCCCGTGGAAGGGCAAGATGTAATCGCGCCCGGTCCGCCGGCGCAGAAGTTTGCAGAGGTTGTCATGTCGATCAGATACCTGAAGAAGGCGGTCCAAACCGCGGAAAGCGGACACGAGGAGGTTCGCGCCAGAGTGCAGTCCATGCTCGACCGGCTGGAGAGCGGCGGCGACGAGGTCGCCCGCGGCTTTGCACGCGAACTCGACCGGTGGGAAGACGAGATCGTCGTCTCGCCGGAGGCCATCGAGACTGCCCGGAAGCATGTTCCCGAGCGACTGAAGGACGACATCCGCTTCGCGCACGACAATATCCGGCGCTTCGCAGAGGCCCAGAAGGGCACGATCTCGGACTGCTCCATCGAGATCCTGCCGGGTTTCCGGGCCGGCCAGAAGCAGATTCCGGTCGGCGCCGCCGGCTGCTACGTGCCGGGCGGCCGCTACAGCCACATCGCATCGGCGATGATGACCATCACCACCGCCAGGGTCGCGGGCGTTGCCCATGTCACGGCCTGCTCGCCGCCCCGACCCGGTGTCGGCATATCCCCCGCGACGCTCTTCACGATGGACCTGTGCGGCGCCGACCGGATCCTCAACCTCGGCGGCGTGCAGGGCGTTGCCGCCATGGCATTCGGAATGTTCGGCACGCCGAAGGCCGACATAATTGTCGGTCCCGGCAACCAGTACGTCGCCGAGGCGAAGCGCATCCTCTTCGGCAAGGTCGGTATCGACATGGTCGCAGGACCGACCGATTCCCTCGTCATCGCCAACTCGACGGCCGATCCGCACTTCGTCGCCTGGGACCTCGTCGGGCAGGCCGAGCACGGCTACAACTCGCCCGTATGGCTCGTGACCAGCGATAGTCGCCTGGCCGAGGCCGTCATCGACGCAGTTCCCGGCCTGATCGCGCAGCTGCCCGAGCTTGAACGCGAAGAACGCCGAGGCCGCCTGGTGCGACTATGCCGAAGTGATCCTCTGCGACAGCCGCGAGGAGATGGCGGAGGTCGCCGATCGCTATGCGCCCGAGCATCTGCATGTCCAGGCGGAAGACCTGGACTGGTGGCTCGGCCGCCTCCGCTCCTACGGTTCGCTTTTCCTGGGCGAGGAAACGACGGTCGCCTTCGGCGACAAGTCATCCGGCCCGAACCACGTTCTCCCGACTTCTGGTTCGGCCCGCTACACGGGAGGACTGTCGGTGCACAAGTTCATGAAGACCGTGACGTGGCAGCGCGCCACAAGGGAAGGCGCCAGGCCCGTGGCGGAGGCGACAGCGCGCATCTCGCGCCTGGAGGGCATGGAAGGACATGCCCGCACCGCAGACATAAGGCTCGAGAAGTTCTTCCCGGAAGAGCGCTTCGAGCTTTCCGTCGGCGAGGCGGTTCACAAGTAACTGGCCCGGCACGCCGCCGCTCGCGGCGCCATGGCCCGGTCCAGTGAGCGCGCTCTGGCCGGGTCACCTGGCCGGAGCGGCGCCTCAGGCCTGCTGAAACCGGCTGGTGGCGGAGGCTGCGTTGCCTGTGTTGATCAAGTCCTCGACGGGGGTGTGCGAACCCTTTGTCCGAATGTCGGCATAGCGCCTCGCCGATCGCGGCTGTCGTGCTTGCCGTCATCGCCCGAGACCTGCGGGCCGCTGCACATGCCCGAAGTCAACGTCTGAGCGCGATCAGGCCAGTCCGACCAGATGGATGAGGCCCAGGCTGACTGCGCCGAGCGCCATCAGCGAGAGGATCACCGCCGCAGTGACGCGACCGCCAGCGCGGGCGACGACCCGCACGTCGACGCCGAGCCCCAGGGCCGCCATCGAGATGATCGTAAGGACCGTGGCAAGATGCGAGGTCGGTGTCAGGACGGCGGCGGGCACGATGCCGGAGGAACGCACGACGATCAGTGCCAGGAAGCCGATGATGAACCACGGCACGAGGCGATGGACAGGCGGCAAAGCCCTCTTGTCCTTGCCTTGAGGCGCCGCGCCGTCGTCCGCCTCGAAGCGGTGTGCCAAGAGCGCGAGCACGAAGCAGACCGGGCCAAGCATCAGGACGCGCACGAGCTTGACGAGGGTCGCGGTCTGCACCGCGGTGACACCGAGCGGTGCCGCGGCTGCGATGACCTGCGGCACGGAATAGACGGTGAGCCCTGCAAGCGCACCGAACTGCAGGCCCGACATGCCGAGCCCGACTCCGACGAGCGGCAAACCGAGTACAACGACGACGCCGAGAACCGCCGTAAACGCGATCGAGGCCGCGACGTCGCGGCTGTTGGCTCCGATGACCGGTGCCACGGCTGCAATGGCCGAGTTTCCGCAGATCGAGTTGCCGCAGGCCACCAGCAGCGCCATGCGCTTCGGCAGGCCGAGCAGGCGGCCGATAAGGAAACTGACCGTGATCGCCATGGCAACGATGACAACGATGCCGATCAGGAGGTCCGGACCGATCGACAGGATCGTCGCCGCACTGACCGACAGGCCGAGCAGGACGACGGCGATCTCCAGCAGCATCCTTGCGCTGAAGTTGATGCCGGGCCTCCAGCGCTCCGACGGAGTCCAGATCGTCCGCACCGCGGTGCCGAGAAGGATCGCCAGCACCAGTATCTCCAGCCATGCCTGGCCGAGCAGATGGGCTTCGACCGCAGCCAGCACATAGGCGGCTGCCGTGACGGCCACGCACAGGAGCAGTCCCGGCAGGATCCGTCCGACCGGCTCAAACCGCAGGCGGCGCAAGAGGGTACGTGTCCCTGTGGCAGGAACGGGCGGGAAGGGTGTCGAGAGATAACGTGCCATACGCGCCGATATCACGCATTTCAATCAATCGTTCCAACAAATCTTTTAGCTTATATCATTCGTTTAGATCGATTGTTACAGGCTTTTGAGTGGTGCCAGACGAATGCGAACCGCTCTCCGTTCGCCGAGCAAGCTTTGACTCCGAAGCGACGACAGCCCGTTGGCTCTGCCGATGGACCGAGCGACCGACGCGTCAGTCGGCTTTGGGGCCGTCTGCTGTCCGTCCGGTCTCGGCAGTCGCGATCAGGACAGCGGACATTCAGCGTCACTGGATTCGCCCAGCGATCCATTGTCATGGGAAACGGCGCGACGCCGGCTTTCGAATTCTGGCAGCTCGTCCCGAAGGCCGTCCTTGGCGTGCCGCTGACCAGACCCGTTCACGGGGCAACAGCCACCGGACACTGGCGGGCGAGTACAATCATTGGGCGCATAAAGCGAGCCTAGAAGCCCTCCGGCAGCCCAGCGCCGCGCAGCAGGTCCTGATAAGTACGCATCGAGATTCGGGAGGAGGTTCCCCCGAGGCTCCTTAGACCGTTCGTCATCAGCGGCAGGCCGTTGATTGTAATGGCGGCAACCGTCTCCTGCGCGGATCAAGACCAGCCGACCGTTGTTCGGTCCCTCGCCGGAAACGTCTATGACCCGGCGCACGCCCGCATCGCCGTTTGGCCGCCACGGCTTCAAAAGGATCGGGGCCGCAGTCGCAGCGGGTCACTACGGCCTCGAATGCATCATCATCCTTCTGCGGAGTGAATTCGCCCGATC
Source organism: uncultured Alphaproteobacteria bacterium (assembly GCA_963760965.1). Taxonomy (GTDB): domain Bacteria; phylum Pseudomonadota; class Alphaproteobacteria; order Rhizobiales; family Rhizobiaceae; genus Pararhizobium_B. The sequence goes on along the minus strand of CAVXEW010000007.1, from coordinate 55,270 downwards.
AAGGACGATTGGCTGCTTCTCGCCGATGTTCTGGCGCGTCAGCCGGATGCAACGATCAGGGAATACACTGGAGACCTGCCGTTTCCCGACCAGCAGCGGATGCACTGGTATCAGAGCAACTGCGCCATCGGCGGGAGCTGTCAAGGTGGCGGATTCGAATTGACACCCATTGTAGATCAGCGTTGAGTCAACTGCTGCCGAGAGGGAGGCTTCAACGATGTCTCTTATACCCTTTCAAGCACGAGCAACGACATGTGATGTGAAACCGGGGACTGAGACTGCCGATGGCCCCGGACAGGTCCATATCAAGGACCAGCATTTTTCCGACATTGTCGAGTCCACCGAACTCCGCATGGTCGGCACCAACGAACTGGTGCTGGACCTCGACGTCGAGCCCGCTACTGGAAGGGGTTCGTTGCGCGGAACCTTTGCGCTTCGCTCCACATCCGGAGACGGAAGCTGGGAAGGCGAGTTGGAAGGACGCCTGAGCGGAGGAGTCGTAACAGCTGTCGGCGCGGCCAAGGGCAAAGGCGCATTTGACGGAGCGATACTGCGGATTGATTTTCGTCAGGTGAAAGAGCGCGTTGGGCCGCATCCGTGCGATGCGCCAAAAGCATTTTTCGACATGGAAGGCTTTATTCTCGAACCACGGTAATTGCCGCAGGCTGTCCGTCATTGGAGTGACGTCATGGACTCGCTTCCGACCGGTTCCGTTACGCTTCTTATGACGGATATCGAGGGTTCGACTCGGCTATTGCAGCGGCTGGGTCCCCTCTATCCAGCCGTCTTGATGGTTCATGATGACATCATCAGGTCTGAAGTCGATCGATGGCATGGCGTCGTGGTCAACACGCTCGGCGATGGCTTTTTCATCGTCTTCGAAAAGGAGTTCGAACGGTGTCGAATGCGCGATTGCGATACAACGCGCGCTTTCCCGGTTTGGCTGGAAGGAAGGAGAACCTGTACGCGTCCGAATGGGGCTGCATGTCGGACGGCCCCAACTCGCCGGACGCGATTATGCGGGGCTCGACGTTCATCGGGTTGCTCGCGTAAGCGCCGCGGGGCACGGCGGGCAGATCGTCGCTTCAAACGAAGCCTATTCTGCAATCAGGTCTTCAAATGGCGAGATCGGGTTCATCGATCTTGGCAAGCACCGCCTGAAGGATCTCGATGCCGTCGAGCAACTCTATCAAGTTGTCGCGCCCGATCTCCTTGTCGACTTTCCGCCGTTGAGGACGGCCGAGGCCAGACCCCACAATATTCCCTCCGAAATGACTGATTTCGTCGGTCGAAAGGAGGAACTGGCCAAGATCAAAAGCCTTCTGGGACATGCACGTCTGCTTACTCTGACGGGTCCGGGTGGCATCGGCAAGACGCGCCTGGCGATCAAGGTTGCTGCCGAAGTTTTGGGCAGCTTTGATGACGGCGCGTTCTTCGTGCCGCTTGCTTCGGTCACCAATGCGCTCGACGTGCCGTCGGCGATCGCTCGCACGTTGCGGCTCGGTAATGCGGACGGTCGTCCAGCGGACGAAGCGCTGGTCGAGTTTCTTCAAGACAAGAAGCTTCTGCTCGTGCTCGACAATCTCGAGCATGTTCTGGAAGCCGCCGCCTTGGTCGGCCGCTTGCTGGCTTCCGCGTCTGGTCTGAGAGTTCTGGTGACAAGCCGCGCCCGGTTGAGGCTGACGGGCGAACAGATCTACGAAGTTCCTCCGCTGCCGGTTCGCACGCCGGATTCGATGGCGGCAATGAAGGATTCGGACGGCGGCGATGCGATCGACCTTTTCGTCAGGCGGGTCAAGTCGGTGGTTCCGGATTTCGATTTGGCTGAAGGAAACCTGTCGGCCGTTACGCAGATCGTCAATCGACTGGAAGGATTGCCGTTGGCCATCGAACTCGCCGCGGCACGCTGCCGATTGATGCCTGTGCAACGTCTTGCGGCGAGCATCGATGGCCAACTTTCCTCGTTCAGGAGTTCGACTGCCGACCAGCCCGACCGGTTTCGGACGCTACGGGAAACCGTCGCGTGGAGCTACAATCTTCTCAACTTGGCCGACCGGGCGCTGTTCCGCCGCCTCGGGGTCTTCGTCGGCGGCTTCACGCTGGAAGCCGCGGAATATGTTGCAGCCGGTCAGCCTGTTGATGAGGTGCTCGAATCAATTGCTTCGGTCATCGACAATAGCCTGCTTTGCAGCCGTGCCCTGCATGGCGAGGGACGCTTCTCAATGCTCGAAACGATCCGAGGATTTGCACGTGAAGAACTCCAGATGTCCGGGGAACTTCAGGCAACTTGCAGGCAACACAAGGTCTTTTTCTTAGGCATGGTCGAGGAGCTGGAACCTCGGCTCACCAAGCGGGGACAAGAATTGGCAACCGCACGCTTAGCGTCCGATGAGGCCAACCTTCGATCCGCCCTGGACTTTTGCCTGCAATCGGGCGACGTTGAAACGGGATTGCGAATGGCTGGCGCATTGTGGCGGTTCTGGCAGGCAACAGGGCAAATGGCCGAGGGACGACGATGGCTAGCCGAATTCCTGCCAAGATCGAAGGGATGGCAGAGTGCTGCGCGCGCAAAAGCGCTGGGTGCTGCCGCCAGTCTAGCCTACTGGCAGGGCGACTACTCGGCCGCCCTCGACTTCTACCAGGAAGCCCTTGGGATCTATCGTCTCCTGCGTGATCGGCTAAACGAGGCCGATATCCTGTTCTCCATCAGCACGGCATCGACCTGGAACGGGGATGCCGGGACAGGTGCCCAACTCGCTGCCGAAGCGCGGGAGTTGTTCGAAGCTCTTGGTGCTCGCGACAAGGTCGGAATGATCATGATGGCTCAAGGGTTCGCGCGCTGGATGGAGGGTGACCTCGAAGGGGCGCGACCGTTGTGGGAGGAGTCCCGCGATATTGCCCGCGAAACGGGAGACGATGTCGAGGCCGAGGTAAAACGGCTGGCGATTGCGTCGATCGATGCAGCTCTGGGCCGCCGCGATGATGCCTTGCGCGAAGCAGTTTCGGCCCTCGATGCATTGGTTGCGCAACACAACGTGACTTACACGATCATGGCGCTTGACTGGGTGGCGGCAATTGCTTCCTACAAAAGCCCGGAGGCGGCTGCGCGCCTTGGCGGCGCAGCAGATCGTCTCAGACAGGAACATGGCGGTGGCATGCGCCCTTCCAAGAGCGGTCTTGAAGATACGCGCGAGGTTTGTCTTCGAACTCATCGATAGGGCAACTGTCGAACGAGCATGGAAGGAAGGTTGCGAACTGAAAATAGGCGAAGCGGTGGAACTGGCTCGGCGGATAGGAAAGGAAACGGTCGCTGGCATTCCAGTTCGTGCTCACGCCGGTTGAGCAGACATGTGCCAGGCCCGCGATGTTGACAATGTCGGTCAATGATCCGCGAATATCCGGATGTCGGCGAGTACAACCCCGACGACGATTCCACGGTGTCCGCTCTTGGTGAACGGCGATGCTGTCCTGTATGACGAGACTCGGGACGCGAAGCAGAAATTATGGGATGGCCCGCCCTCCTTCAGAGCCCTGCTAGAGCCCTTCAGGTTTTGACGGAAGCATAGCCGGCGTTTGCGAGATAGTTGGCGCACTCGATGGGATCGATGGTCGAGACGAGGCGTCCGATGTGTTGCCATGTATCCTCGATGGTTCGTTTCTGGGCTTGCCGCATCCAGTGCTTGATCTTGGCGAAGGCGTGTTCGATTGATGGTGTGGATGGCTCCTGCTCTCGGCGTCGCATTGCGCCATAGTTGGGATGTTGTCGTCCCGAGCAAAGGAGCCATCCATGTCCGAACTTGCCACAGTTGGCATCGACCTCGCAAAGAGCGTCTTTCAAATCCATGGTGTCGATGAGAACGGCCGGCTTCTCGTGCGCCACGACGATGTCGCCGGGCTCGAGCACGGGCACGAGTTGCTGCTCGACATAGGCCCGGAAGCACTGACTGTTGATCGGTCCATCGAAGACACAAGGAGCCGTCAGCCGATCGCAGCGCAGCGCGCCGAGGAAGGTCAGCGTGCGCCAGTGGCCGTGCGGGGCGAAGCCACGCAGGCGCTTGCCGCGGGGTCCCCATCCGCGCAGCGGTGCCATGTTGGTCTTGATCCAGGTCTCGTCGATGAACACCAGCCGCCGTGGATCGAGACCGGCCTGCAAGGACCGCCAGCGCTGTCGGCGACGGGCGATGTCGGCACGGGCCTGCTCAAGGGCGAGCAGAGTTTTTTTTGAACCGAAGCCCCTCGCGGCGCAGGAACTTCCACACCGTGTCGTGCGACACCTTCACCCCACGCGCCGCCAGCTCTGCCTTCAGTCCGTGCAGCGTCAAATGCGAGGTCTGGTTGATCCGCTCGATGATGAACGTCCGGTGTGGCTCCAGGATGCGTTTGCGGTGCCCGCCCATCTTGCCGGGCGCGACCGTTCCGGTCGCCCGGTAGCGTTGCGACCATTTCACCGCCGAGGACGCGGCAATTCCGAAGCGGGCGGCGGCCGGATCGGGGAGACCGAGGCGATCATCGTCCAGGCCTGTCAGCAGGACAAGCGAATGCGAAGGCTGACGAGTGTGCCGGGCATCGGGCCGCTGACTGCCTCGGCACTCGTCGCGGCGATCGGCGAAGACAACGCCTTCAGGAGGGGACGGGATCTTTCCGCCTGGCTCGGCCTTGTGCCGCGGCAGTCAAGCATCGGCGGCCGAACGCGGCTGCTCGGCATCTCGAAGCGTGGCAATGTCTATCTGCGCAAGCTGTTCATCCATGGAGCCCGGGCGCTCCTGCGCGCCGCGCGGACACCATTGCGCGCCTGGCTCGAACGTCTTCTGGAGCGCATGCATGCGAACAAGGCGGTGGCGGCGATGGCCAACCGTCTGGCGTGCATCGCATGGGCAGTGCTCAGCAGCGGAAAGGCTTTTGACGCCAGCCGCCTCGTCGCGGTTACCGGGTAGAAGGAATACGGCAGTCGGGAAGACTGCCCACCAATCTGCGAGCGGAACGGAGGATGGCCAGAACAGTCGATCGGCACGCGGGAAAACCTGACAGAAATAATGACCCCAGAGGTCGGGGAAATTATGAGGACCCGCGTGCGCGGAACTCCATCATGGTCTGAGGGAAACACCCTCACGAAAAGACCGGATACATTGATGCAGACTGCGAAAGCCTTTCGAAGTTAGCCTTGCAGACAACGGGCGGGCCATACATTATTACTGCCGGATCGGGGACCGTCTTCGGAATAGCAGATGCTGACTACGGCATTCGCTAAGTGGGCATTGCAATTCGTCGCTGCGGCGGTAGCTAGCAATAATCGGCCTCAGGAGTTGCGAAGCAACCGATGATCAGATCCGTCGACCGGTTCCAGCGTCGAAAAGATGCAAGGTGTCCGCCTGCGGAGCGAAATGGACGCGTTCGCCGGGTCTGAGCGTCACCCGCTCCCGCACGGCAGCCGTCACCTGAGTGGCACCCATCTTCGCGAGGATCTGGATCTCGGCGCCGGTCGGCTCGGTCACGCTGATTTCCACCTCGATACCGCTCGTGCAGATACTGAGATGTTCGGGGCGGACGCCGTAGATTACAGGCTGGCCGTCGGCCGCCCGGCAGTCCCGCCCGACCGGCAGGCGTCTGCCGTCCTTCGTCTCCACGTAGAGGCCGTCTCCACGCCTGAACGTCCCGGGGATCAGGTTCATGGCCGGCGAGCCGATGAAACCAGCGACGAAGACATTCGCGGGCTGGTCGTAGAGATCGAGCGGAGCGCCGGCCTGCGAAATCTCTCCGTCATGCATGACGACGATCTTGTCCGCCATCGTCATGGCTTCGATCTGGTCGTGCGTCACGTAGATCGTCGTCGTTCCGAGGCGCTGGTGCAGTTCCTTGATCTCGGTGCGCATCGCGACCCTGAGCTTCGCATCGAGGTTCGAAAGCGGTTCGTCGAACAGGAAGACCTTCGGGTTGCGGACGATCGCCCGGCCCATGGCGACGCGCTGGCGCTGGCCACCGGACAGCTCGCGCGGGTAACGGCCCAGCAACTGCGTCAGCCCGAGGATCTCGGCGGCCCGGTTGACGCTTCTGCTCTTGGTTTCCTGGTCGACGCGCTTGAGGCGCAGCGAGAATCCCATGTTTTCGCGCACCGTCATGTGCGGATAGAGGGCGTAGTTCTGGAAGACCATCGCGATGTCCCGGTCCCGCGGGCGGTCGGCGTTGACGACCCGATCATCGATCGAGATTTCCCCGCCCGAGATGCTCTCGAGGCCTGCCACCATTCGAAGAAGCGTGGACTTTCCGCACCCGGAGGGGCCCACCAGGATGACGAATTCCCCGTCCTCGATCTCGATATTGACGCCGTGGATGACTTCGAAGGTTCCGAAGGACTTGCGGACTTCGCGTATTGTGACCGGTGCCATGTAACCTCCCGCTGCTGGCGCTGACCTGCGCCTTCTCGTCAAGCTGCCCGTTCAGGCCCCAGCCTGAAACTCACCCATGAACTGTTTCCGGGCATTGATGTGATGATGTAGGCGCCGTCCCGCTCCCATGGCCGGAACGTGCGGACCGGCTCCGGTCCGGTCTCCACGTCCATCGGATTGGCGTCCAGCCAGATCCGGACGGTGTGGCGTCTTGCTGCCGGACATGCGGCGGACTCGCCCGCCTGCAAGTGCGCCGAGACCCTCAGTTCGTCCCCTGTCCGCTCCGCCGAATAGGCCGTGAGCAGATGCCCTCCGCGACCGTGCCCGTCGCCGTCGTCCTCGTAGAGTGCGCCGGACGCCGTCGCTTCGGTATGGACGAGCAAGGTCAGCTCGTCCGGCAGCTCCGTCGTGGTGTGTTGCGCCGGCGGGCCCATCGGTATGATCGATCCGCCGCGGACGAAGACCGGGATCGTCCCGAGCGGCGCATCCACCTCGATGGCGCACGGACCCGCGTATCTCTTCCCGGTCCAGAAATCGTACCAGTTGCCGCGGGGCAGGTAGACCGGCCAGCGCGTCGCCCCCTCGCGCGTTACCGGTGCCACGAGAAGGTCGTCTCCCCAGAGGAACTCGTAGTCAACTTCCGCGGCGCGCGCATCTTCCGGGTAGTTCAGCGCCAGAGGCCGCATGAGGGGTAGCCCGCAGCGGTGTGCCTGCCACGCCAGGGTGTAATTGTACGGGAGCAGGCGGTAGCGCAGCTCCATGTAGCGCCGGCATATCGATTCGGCGCGCTCGCCGTGGGCCCACGGCAGGCGATTGCGCCAGTCGCGGCCATGCGCGCGGAAGATGGGGCAAAACGCGCCGAATTGCATCCATCGGACGAAAAGCTCCTCCTCATCGGCCCGGCGCGTATAGAACCCGCCGATGTCGCTTCCCCAATAGGCAATTCCCGACATCGCGGCCGAAAGGGCGAGAGGCACCTGCCTTTCCAGGGTTTCGAAGCTCCCGTTGATGTCGCCCGACCAGCAGGCGGCTCCGAAACGCTGCATGCCGGGGCCGCCGGAACGACACAGCATGACGGGCCGGCGCCCGGGGCGGTCGCAAGCCTCCCCGTCGCTGAAGGCCTGCTGGCGCATGAGATCGAACCGGTTGTGCAGCCCGGTGGTGGAGCGTCCGTCGGCTTCGGCGCCGGCCGCGGGTCCCTCGCCGCCGTCGAGCCACCAGCCGTCGGCGCCGAGTTCGCGATGCTGCTTCCACCACCACGTGCCAGCCTCGCGGTTGAGGAAGTCGATGTAGTTCTGGTCTTCGCGGTAGTTGTCGGGCGCGGCGTCTGCCGGTGCGGGCGCCGGGTAGGTCTCGGCCAGCAGGTAGCCTTTCGATTTCCCCTCCGCATGCAGCGGCGAACCCGGGTGCACGACGGGATACTCGTGGAGAAGCACCCTGAAGCCCTCGGCTCTGAGGGATCCGAGCGTCGCAGCGGGATCGGGAAACAGGTCGGGATGCCATTCCAGGTGACCGACACCCTTGTTCCAGCCCTTCTGCGTTCCGTAGGTGGAGAGGAAGATGAGGGCGTCGCAGGGCAGGTTTCTTCGGCGCATCTCCCGGGCCAGTCCTTCGACTTCCGTGGAAGTCTCGAAATGGCGAGTGGACTGCAGGAATCCGAGGAGCCAGCGCGGCGGCATGGATGGATGGCCGACGAGGTTCGCAAATTCGGAGACGGCGTCGCGCAGGTCCTTCCCGACGAGCAGATACATGTCGACGCACGTCGCTATCGTTTCGTAGTTGAGCCAACTCGACCGGTATGACCTGTCCGGCGTGACGGTTGCCCGCGCCGCATTGTCGAAGAACAGACCATATCCGCGGTCCGAGAAGACGACGGGAACCGGAATGTCGGCTCCGTTGCCGTGATTGATATGCGACGCCCAGAGCCTACGGGTTGCTCCGAGCCGGTCGAAGCAGTCGCCGCCATGCCCGAGACCGAAGAAGTGCTGCTCGCCGGCAATGTGGCAGGAGATGCCGATTCCTCCGGCGAGAGGTGTCGCCGCGATCCGAAGGGCCGGTCTGCCATCGTCATCGAGAAGCTCCAGTTCTCGGGTCTCTTCGACCAGGCGCAGAGCCACGCTTCCGCCGACGACGGTGTCCCCGTCCATCCCGACCGCCGGCGCGTCCGGCATCGTCCGCTCCGGGAGATAGGAAGCAGATCGCTCGCCGGTCCCTATCCGCAACCGGGCGACTCGGCTGGTCCAGGAGGAGACTTCCGTCGGAACGGATGCCTCCGAGAGCTCCAGGGCGACCGTGCTCCGGCCCGTGTCGGCTGCTGGCGGTCCGCTCATGAAAACAGTCCCGGAGCTTCGTCGGCGGACGCAGGGCGACGTGCCGGGTGGACGATGAATTGCGAGCCCGGCCCGTCGTGCTCGACCGCAAAGTCGAAGATGTCCGCGTCCTCGCGTGCGAGAACGACCGGAGCCCGCCCGCACACGGCAGACCTCAATCCGGCGGCGGCCGCACGTCTCAGAAACTCCACCTCCTCGCTCCAGCTGAAGCCGAGAGTCTCGAAGATCTCCGCCGATTGCCCGTCGAAGAATGAAACGCTCGGAACGTTGATGATCCGCCTGATGCCCTTGGCGCGGAGTTTCGAAAAGATCCGGGCAGGCTGCCGGAAGCGGTCCAGGGCGAAAACTCCGAAATAGGTGCTGTCGGCGAGGTGTCCGGGTATCTCGGTAGGGGCCTCGTCGTCCGTGAAGGCGTTGACGTCCGAGATCGGAAGGGCAGACAGCCAGGGGCCCGTTTCCGGAGGAAGGCCCGTCAGCCATGGACAAATGACGCGCAGGATGTTTCCGTCCGCTGTCGCGGCTACGTCCAGCCTTTCCGAAAACACGATCCTCACGAAAATTCCTCCCGATGACGCTACCGGCGCCGAGGCGCTGCGTCGACCATACGCTTGCATCCCCTCTCCCTGCCTGACAACAAGACGCGGGGGCCCCCGAACTTCGGAATTTGACATTTTTTCCCAGTTTTACCCAATTCTCATCATGCCGCGTCTTTCTAACCCATGTCGGGACGATGATCCTCGGCGCGCGGTTCAGGCGATGCCGTCGGCCTGACGGCGGACTGGTTCCGCCTTGCCAGTCCGATCGGGAGGAGAGCATGTCGACATTTCGCGCCGGAGAACGGGCACCCGCATGGTGCCAGCTGCAGAACTTCACGAGCCTGGATCTCGATCAGGGGCGCTGCGAGGAATTCGTCGCCGGTTCTCGGAAGGAGCGGCTGATCGTTGCATCCGGCACCGTCCAGGTGTGCCTGGATGACGGGCAGCGCTCCCTCGTCCTGAAGCCGGCGCAATTTCTCGACCTGGCCCGCGGTTCGCGCGTCAGGCTGATCGGATGCTCCACCGGAATTCGCGTGGTCAGGCTGGTGGGCGAGTGGGGGGCGGAGCTCGGCGGATGCGGTGTTTTCCAGGTTGTGAACACGGACGAGCCGGTCAATATCGGCGACCCCGCCGACTACCTGAAGACCACCTCCGTCGACGTCCACTACCACGATTGCGACGAGTACTGGATCGTGCTGGAAGGCGCCGGCACCGTCCGCGTCGGCGACTCACGGTTCCGGGTGACGGCGGGCGACTGCATTCCGATCGGAATGGGCCACCACCACGACTTCCCGACCGTGGAAGTTCCGGTGAAGGCCGTGTTCTTCGAAACCACATTGGAGGGCGCGAAGCGTGTCGGCCATCTCTGGGCCCACACGCACGGTCCTGCCAGCCCGAAAGAGGAGAGGGTGTGAAAGCATGACCAGGAAAGTGATCCATGTCGGAGTCGGGACATTCGGGCGCCGCTGGTGCACCGAGTTCCTTGCTCGCAACATCGCCGACGGCACCATCGAGGTCGTGGCCGTCGTCGACGTCGACGAGAAGGCGCTCTCATTCGCCGCTCAGGCGCTGAACCTTCCTCCCGAGTGCTGCTACACCGACGCTGCGGCGGCCTTTGCCAAGCACCCGGCGGACTTCTGCACCATCGTCGTGCCGCCGAACCATCACGAGGAGATCGTCGACCTTGCGATCGAGCACGGCGTCGATATTCTCTGCGAGAAGCCGATTGCGGACACGATGGCCGGGTCGATCCGGATCGCCGACAAGGTCAGGCGAGCCGGGCGGAAGATGGCAGTCACGATGAGTCACCGCTTCGACCAGGACAAGACGACCCTGCGCGCGATCGTCCGCTCGGGAAAGCTCGGACGGGTCAACACCGTCAGCTGCCGATATGCGTCCGATCTGCGTGCCCATCTCGCCTGGGGAGCGCTGTTCCGTCATACGATGCAGGATCCGCTGATGATAGAGGGAGCGGTTCATCATCTCGATCTCGTCGCCGACTATGCCGGCGCGAAATGCTCCACCATCCTTGCGAGCACCTGGAAGCCGGACTGGGCCGAGTATGCTGGTGACACGGATGGCATCGTGATGATGACGTTCGAAAACGGCGTTCGCGGCATCTACGAGGGAACGTCGTCCTCCGCGGTCGGGCTGAACGACTGGACCAAGGAGTATGTGCGGGTCGACTGCGAGTTCGGGACGGCGATCCTGAACAACCGCGAGATCGAGGTCTTCTCCCGCTGCGACCTTGTGCGACAGCGCAACCGCGAGGGCCAGGGCCAGAAGATCCAGTTGATTACCCAGCCCAAGTGGCTGAATACCTGGCTGATCGAAAAGTTCTGCAACTGGCTGGACGGCGGCCCGCAGATGGAGACCAATGTAGCAGCCAACCTGCAGGCTGCCGCCTTGATCTTTGCCGGGATCGAAAGCCAGAAGACCGGCAGGCCCATCGACATAGGCGAGTACATAAGCGCGCATGAAACAGCCGCCTAGCAGTCCAGCTCCGCCCGGGCGCGACGGGCAGGAATTCCGACGCGACCCCGCGCGCCGGCGCTTCCTCGTCGGTGCGGCGATCGGCACTGGCATGGCGGCCCAGTCGGCGATGCGCGGCGGTGCCGACTTCCTTCTGGCCCTGAGCGCCGGAAGGCTGCGCTGCATGGGAGCGCCATCGCTTGCGGCGATGCTGCCGTTCCGGGAGAACAATTCTCTCGTCATGGATTTCGCGTCTTCCGAAATCCTGCCCCGCGCAACCGTGCCCGTTTTCTTCGGCGCCGCCGTCTTCGACCCGCGGATCGACCTCGCCGACCTCATGGGGAGCATTTCGGAGGCCGGATTCAGCGGCGTCGTGAACTTTCCGACGTCGGTGCTGATCGGTGGGGCATACAGGCAGTTCCTGGAAGACAACGGCCTCGGCTTCGGCCGGGAACTCGAGTTCCTGTCTCTCGCGAAACGCCACGGCCTCGCGAGCCTTGCCTATACGCACACGATCGAGGAAGCGAGCTCCGCGGCCCGGATCGGCGTGGACATGGTCAACATCGACCTGGGCTGGAACATGGGCGGCGTGTTCGGCGTCGAAACGACCCTGCGAGTGGACGAGGCGGCGCTGATGGCGAGCAAGATTGCCCGTGAAGTCCGCTCGATCTCTCCGCAGACGAGTTGCATGGTCGAGGGGGGGCCGATCGTCAATCCCCAGCAGCTGGAGGATCTGTGCCGGATTGCCAAGGTCGACGGCTACATCGGCGGCTCGACGATCGACAGGGTGCCGTCGGAGAGCGCCATGGAAGTCGTGACTGCGGCGTTCAAGGCGATCGGATACCTGCACGACCGTATCGACGACCTCGAGAGGGGCTTCCACAAGCCATCCTTTCCGCTGACCCTCTGGGGACACGCGCCGGCGGTCGAGGACGCGCGCTCCCTGTTCTCGCGACTGGCCGGCACGGACCATCCCGTGCTGATCGTCGGAGAGCCGGGAACCGGGCGCCGGGAACTGGCAAGGGCGCTCCATGCGCTGGGACGCCGCAAGGGCGGCGATCTCGTCACCCTTTCGTGCCGGGAGTCGGCCACGGAACGGTTCAAGCTCGATCTCTTCGGCTGCATGGCAGGCGCCCACCCGAGCGCGGTCAAGAACCGCCTGAGCTGGCTCGAGATAGCCCGCGAATCCTCCATCCTCCTCGACGACGTCCATGAACTGGATATCTCGGTTCAAAGACAGCTTGTGGAGGCGATCGAGAGCCGCCGCTTCTGGCGTCTGGGCGGAAGCGAGGCTATGTCTCTCGATGTCCGCTTCCTTGCCGTGGCGGACGAAGATGCGCTGAAGGCTCCGGGACGACGGCTCGAGCCTCGCTTCGCCAAGTGGCTCGGCTGCTTCGTGATCAGGGTGCCGCCGCTGCGCGATCGCCGGGACGACCTGCCGACGCTGATCGGCGAGACGCTCGCCTCGCTCCAGAGGGAGATGGCGAGCCCGTCGAAGAGCCTCGACCCGAGCGCCTACCGGAAGCTCGTGGATTATCACTGGCCCGGCAACCTCAGGGAACTGAAATCGATCCTGAAGCGTGCCCTGGTCGTCAGTTCCGGCGATGTGGTGATGCCCGACGACATAAGCCTTGCTTCCCGCGCCGAAGACGGCTTCTCGCGCCGCTCCTCCTTTTCTTCGGAAAAAGAATGGCTGCTCGAAGGCCTGCGCCACAACCGCTTCCGCCGGGGCGAAACCGCGAGCTATCTGGGTATCTCCCGAAAGACCCTCTATAACAAGATGCGCGCCTACGGCCTCTCGCCCAGTCCGGGAGGTGCGGTGAGCTCTCGGGATGCCGCAAGGACGCCAAGACGCCGCAATGAAGAAAAAGGTGCATCCAGATGAACGATCCCGTCCGAAACATCCGCATCGGTACCATGGTCAAGTGCAACGCGTCCGATCCGGCCGGCTATGTGCGGCAGATCGTTCCGCACGGTTTCGAGTTCGATCCAGCCCTACTTCTGGCAGACCCTGTCCGGCAAGGACCTCCCTCGCCTCGCGGCTGAACTGAAGGAGGCGATCGGGGACGCGGACGTGATCATCCCCACGCTCGGCCTCTTCGGCAATCCGCTGGGTTCGACCGAGGCCGACAGGGAGACGCTTCAGGCCTGGAAGCTGCTCATCGACAATGCCCACCATTTCGGCGCCACCACGATCGGCGGCTTCACCGGGCGGATTCGAGACAGGCCGATCGAGGAGAGCCTGCCACGGTACAAGGAAGTCTGGGGAGAGCTTGCGCTGCGGGCGGCCGACCGCGGCCTGAAGATTGCCTTCGAAAACTGCCCGATGAGGGGTGACTGGCAAACCGGCGACTGGAACATCGCCCACAATCCGGATGCATGGGAACTGATGTTCGACGCGCTTCCGCTCGACAACATCGGACTGGAATGGGAACCCTGCCACGCGCTCTGCTATCTGATGGACCCGATGCCTCAGCTGCGGCAGTGGGCGGGCAAGATCTTCCACGTCCACGGGAAGGACGCAACCGTGCGCTGGGAGGTCGTGCGAACCAGCGGCGCGCGCGGAAGAGAGCCGTTCGCCCATCATCGGACCCCAGGCTTCGGGGACAGCGACTGGACGCTCATCATCAGCGATCTCCGCAAGGCCGGCTACCGGAACTCCATCGACATCGAGGGATGGCACGACCCCGTCTACTGCGAAGACCTCGAAATGACCGGGCAGGTCTATGCCCTCGAATATCTGAAGCGTTGCAGGGGCGGCACGTACGTTCCCAATCCGGCCTGATCCGCGCGCTGCGGTGAGTACCCAATTTTTCCCATATGCGGGTAAGGCGCTGTTGAAGCCGTTTGCGGCAGCGCGCAGAGTTTTTCAGTGAAGTCTTGGGGAATGCCCCTGAAACGGGAGGAGGATACATTGTTGAGGAAAATTTTGCCGCCGGCCATGGCAGCGATCGCGCTGACCGCCGGCGTGGCCCACGCCCAGCCGAAGACCGTCACGCTTTGGCATCCGTTCACCCTCGAGACCGACATGATCTATGGCGGAATCAAGAAGTTCAACGCCTCGCAGGACCAATACCGGGTCGAGGCGCGCGTCGTTCCGGGGCCGCAGATCGCCACGGAACTGGTGCGGGCCGTCGCATCGGGGGAGGTTCCGGATCTTGCGACGATCGACAGCCCTGTTGTGACGAGCTTCTCGGCTCAGGGTGCCCTGGAAGATGTCACCGACCGTGTCAAGAACTCGAAGCAGATCAATGCGAAGGTCTACTTCAAGGGGCCATGGAACTCGGTCACATGGAAGGGCAAAGTCTACGGCGTCCCCCGCGATGCCAACACCATCGCGCTCTACTACAACGCCGACATGTTCCGCAAAGCCGGGCTCGATCCCGACAAGCCGCCTCGCACCTGGAAGGAGCTCATGGCAGACGCCAAGAAGCTGACCGACCCGGCGCGCCATGTCTACGGCTTTGCCTTTTGCGCCACGGCAAACGAGGAAGGCCCCTTCCAGTGGCTGCCCTTCCTCTATCAGAACGGCGGTTCGATCGATAAGCTCGACCAGCCGGAGGCAGCCGAGGCCCTGCAGTTCTGGGTCGACTTCGTCAAGAAGGGTTATGCTTCGCGCGACGTGATCAACGAACGTCAGTACGAAGTGACCAACACGTTTATGGCAGGCAACTCCGCCATGGCGCTCGGCGGCCCCTGGGAACTGCCGCGTATGAGCCAGAAGACGAAATTCGACTGGCGCGTGGCCGTCCTGCCGGTGAAGGCCGACAAGAATATCCATGCCTCGTCCCTCGGCGGCTACGACTTCGTCATCCCCAAGGGCGCCAAGGATGTCGATGGCGCGTTCAAGTTCATCGAATTCATGTCGCAGGCGTCGATCCTGAACAATGGCTGGAAGACCGGCCGCATCGCTCCGCGGTCCGACATCGTCATCAAGAACCCGGAATGGCCGAAAGCCTATGCCGTCTTCCGCAAGCAGCTGGAAACGGCAAGGGCGCGTGGCCCCCATCCGGAATGGCCGACGATTTCCCGCGCCATCCAGATCGCCATGCAGCAAGCGTTGACCGGGCAGGAACCGGCCGGCAAGGCCCTCAAGGAAGCCGCTGCGAAGATCGAGCCGATCCTGGCGAAGACGCCGCTTGGCGGCGAATAGGCTGCCGGTCGAGCAGGAGCGGGACGTCCTCGTCCCGCTCCCTTCATTCCCGCGACGTCGGAGGAGAGAGATGGGGATCGGACGCTCGCCACTGCTTTACGTCTTCCTTCTGGTGCCTGTCGGCTACCTGCTGCTGCTTGTCGGCTTTCCTATCGTCTACAACCTCATGATGAGCGTTCAGGACGTCAATATCGGCAACATCGCCCGGCTTGCCAGGCCCTTCGTCGGGCTGGCGAACTATCGCGAGGCGCTCGCCAATCCCTATTTTCGCGAAGTCTTCATGAACTCGCTGATCTTCGTCTTCGCGAACATGGTCGGCCAGGTGGGAATTGGGCTGGCGGCTGCGCTCTTCTTCGCCCAGAGGTTTCCCGGCGCCGGCTTCATGCGCGGCATCGTCCTGGCCGGCTGGATGCTGCCTGCGCTGGTCGTCGGAGCGCTCTGGAAGTGGATATTCGCAACCGACTACGGCCTCGCCAACTTCATCCTGTCGTTCCTGCCGTTCTACTCCGGACCGATCCACTGGCTGTCCGACCCCTCGGTGTCGCTCCTCTCCGTCACGCTGGCAAACATCTGGTTCGGCGTGCCGTTCGCGATGATCCTGATCGCCGCCGGGCTGACGAGCATCGGCCAGGAGCAGTACGAGGCAGCTGAACTCGATGGCGCGGGGCCCATTGCCCGCTTCTGGTTCATCACCCTGCCGGCACTCGCCCCGACGCTTCTTGCGGTCGCCTGTCTCGTGATCATCTACACGATGCGGGCCTTCGACCTCATCTTCACCATGACCCAGGGCGGTCCGCTCGACTCGAGCAACGTCCTGCCGCTGTTCTCCTACCAGTTCTCGTTCCAGCAGTTCGAGTTCGGACTGGGTTCGGCGGTGGGGACCTTCGCCTTCTTCATCGTGTTCGGAGTGGCGCTTCTCTACGTGCGCACGCTCAAGCGGGAGGCCAACCTTTGAGATCCATGGCCGAAACGAGAGCCGCGACGTTCAGCTGGCCGCGCATCCGGTTGGCGGGGAACGCGTCCCCGGCAGCCAATCTCTTCCTCACCGTCATCGGCGCGGTCTGCGTGCTGCTCTACCTGTTTCCGATCTATTGGATGTTCATCTCGAGCTTCAAGTCGGCTGCCGAAATCTTCGCCAATCCGCCCACGCTCTTTCCGCGACACATCTCCCTGGAGTTGTTCGACTACATCTTCTTCCGGGAGAACGTGATGAGATATCTTTGGAACAGTCTCATCATCTCGCTCCCGACGACCGTGCTGACGCTGCTGCTTGGATCGGCCGGAGCCTACGCCATGAGCCGCCTGCGGACCAGGCTCGTCGACGTCCTCCTCGTCGTCGTACTGATGCTTCAGGTCTTTCCGGAGGCGCTGCTGGCGACGCCGATCTTCATCATCTTCCGCTCGATTGGCATCATCGACACCTATACGGCGGTGATCCTGGCGACGACGTCGAAGACGCTTGCCTTCGCCCTCGTGATCCTGCGCCCGATGTTCCGGCAGGTGCCCTACGAGCTTGAGGAAGCCTCTGCCGTCGACGGCTGCAACCAGTGGCAGACCTTCCGGATGATCGTCCTGCCGATGATGAAGATTCCGCTGATCGTCATCGGCATCCTGAGCTTCATCCAGGCATACGGGCAATTCGTCTATCCGCTGACGCTGCTGAGCAGCCAGGAGCGCCTGCCGGCGACCGTCGGCATCTACAGTTTTGTCGGATCGGAAATCGCGGACTGGCAGAACGTCATGGCCTTTTCATCGATTTTCGTCCTGCCGATCCTGATCGTCTTCCTGTTCATGCAGCGCAGGATCGTCGCCGGCCTGACGGCTGGAGCGCTGAAATGACCGGTCTCGCGTTCCCGCACCTCGTGGCGGCATTGCCTGCTCGGTTCGGGCGTGCCCGGAGGGAAGCATGAGCGGGATGAAAGCGTCGGAAGGCCGGATCTATGTGGCCGGAACGTGGGACACGAAGCAGCGTGAACTCGGCTACGTTGCCGACAGGCTTGCGGACGAGGGCCTGCGAGTAGCCACGGTCGATCTTTCCACCGGACAGCCACCGGGCGGAACAACCTTTTCCGCCGAAGACGTGGCCGAACACCACCCCGGCGGGCGACAGGCCGTCTTCACCAATGACCGTGGCTCGGCTGTCGCCGCGATGTCGGAGGCCTTCCAACGGTTCGTCGTGAGCACGACGGACATGGCAGGCCTGATCGGCCTGGGCGGATCGGGCGGGACGGCTCTCCTGGCAACCGGGATGCGGGCCCTGCCGATCGGACTGCCGAAGATTCTCGTGTCGACGATCGCTGCAGGAGCCGTCGACCTGGGCCTTGGCGCCAGCGATGTCCTGACGATGTACTCCGTCACCGACATTTCCGGGCTCAACCGGATATCGAGGCTCGTGCTTGCCAATGCCGCTCATGCAATGGCCGGGATGGTGCGCCAGCCGCCGGCTTCAGCCGACCAGCCGGACCAGCCGGCGATCGGCCTTACGATGTTCGGCGTGACCACCCCCTGCGTGCGCGGGGTGACCGAGGAACTCCAGTCGGACTTCGAGTGCCTGGTGTTCCACGCTACGGGGACCGGCGGTCAGTCGCTGGAGAAGCTCGCCGACTCGAGGCTGCTCGCCGGCGTGCTGGACGTCACCACTACCGAAGTCTGCGACCTTCTTTTCGGCGGCGTGTTCCCCGCCGGCGAGGACCGGCTCGGGGTCTTCGCGCGGCATAATATTCCCTATGTGGGGTCCTGCGGCGCCCTCGACATGATCAATTTCGGGCCGCCGGAAACCGTGCCCTCGCGTTATTCCGGAAGACTCTTCTACGCGCACAACCCCGCGGTCACCCTGATGCGCACGACCCCGGAAGAAAACGCCGCGATGGGGCGGTGGATCGTCGAAAGGCTCAATCGTTTCAAGGGGCCTCTCCGGTTCCTCATACCGGAGAAGGGCGTGTCGCTGCTCGATAGCCCTGGACAGCCGTTTCACGACCCGGCAGCCGACGCGGCACTATTTTCGGCCATCGAAGAGGGGTTCCAGCCGGCAGCCAATCGCCAACTCGTTCGCCTTCCGTTGGAAATCAACGATCCGATGTTCGCGGCGGCCCTGGTTGCGAATTTCCGAGAGGTTTACAGCGAGGTATAACCCATGCCGAAAATTGCGAGACAGGATATTCTCGATCGGTTTCATGCTGCGATCGGCCGCGGTCAGCCGATCATCGGCGGTGGTGCCGGCACAGGACTTTCCGCAAAATGCGAGGAAGCCGGCGGCATCGATCTCATCATCATCTACAATTCCGGTCGCTACCGCATGGCCGGGCGCGGTTCGCTGGCCGGCCTGCTTGCCTATGGAAACGCCAACGACGTCGTCGTGGAGATGGCCAGCGAGGTGCTTCCGGTGGTCCGCCACACGCCCGTCATAGCGGGCGTCAACGGAACCGACCCGTTCTGTAATTTCGACTATTTCCTCGCCAAGCTGAAGGCCCTCGGGTTCTCGGGCGTCCAGAATTTTCCAACTGTCGGACTGATCGACGGCGTGTTTCGCATGAACCTGGAAGAAACGTCGATGGGTTACGGGCTCGAGGTCGATTTGATACGCCGCGCCCGCGAGGCCGACTTGCTGACGACGCCCTACGTCTTCAGCGAGGACGATGCGCGCGCCATGGCCGAGGCCGGCGCGGACGTCATCGTGGCCCATATGGGGCTGACGGTCGGCGGAACGATCGGGGCGCGAACGGCTCCCTCGATAGAGGGCTGCATCGACCGCATCAATGAAATCGCTTCGGCCGCGCTTTCCGTGCGTCGGGACATCATCGTCCTTTGTCACGGAGGCGCGATTGCGGCGCCGGCCGACGTCGAACAGGTCTTTGCCGCATGCCCCGACTGTCACGGCTTCTTCGGGGCCAGTTCGATGGAGCGTTTGCCCACTGAAGAAGCTCTTGTCGAGCGGACGAAGCACTTCAAGGGCTTGAAACGATCGCAGACGACGCGAGCAGTCTGATGAACGTCAGGGACAGGAAGGGGAGGAAATCATGGCAGAGGTCTACGTAAGTGGTGTAGTCGACGTGCCTGTCGAGGAATTCTGGGCCTACGCCCGTGACTTCAACGGGCATCATGAATGGCACCCGATCATCGCGGAAAGCGAGATCGAGGACGGTAAGCCGAGCGACCAGATCGGATGTGTGCGAAACTTTTCGCTCACGAACGGCGGACGCTTGCGTGAACGTCTGCTGGCGATGAGCGACCGCGAACGCTACTTCATGTACGAGATCATCGTCTCTCCCATGCCCATAGAGAACTATGTAGCAACCTTTCAATGCAAACCGATCACCGAAGGGAACGCCACCTTCGTGGAATGGTCGGCGAGTTTCGATGTCGCGCGGGAAAATCTGGAGGCGATCAGGGAGCAAGTCGGGCAGAACACCTTCGCTGCGGGTATAAGGGCCCTCAGCAAGCGGTTGACCGGAAAATGAAGCGGCTCAATCGACGAATATCATCAACGGATGGAGATTTATACCGGCGAGCCTATGAAGACAGCGCCCTGATCCACGGGTAGTTGCAGAGCGAAATGATGCGGTCGACATCGGCGGTCGCTCGGTTCCAGGCTTGGCAGCACGCATCGATGATGGCCCTCTGATCGGGGAAAAAGCGCAGGCTGAGGCAGGATTCCTTCAAGTAGAGCCAGAGGCGCTCCACGGGATTGAGCTCGGGACTGTAGGGCGGCAGCGGCACCAGGGTGATGTTGTCGGGCACGTCGAGCGTGGTCGGGCCATGCCAGCCGGCTCCGTCGAGGACCATGACAGCGTGCGCGTCGGCGGCGATGGTCTTCGAAAACTCGGCCAGGAAGAGGTTCATCATCTCCTTGTTGACGAAGGGCAGCACGAGCGCGAAGGAGCGTCCCGTTTCCGGTGCGACGGCTCCGAAGATGTAGGTCCAGTCGAAGCGTTGGTCGCACGGGCCCGGCGGGCGTTCACCGCGGGTCCACCAGCGATGACACAGCCGGCCCTTCTGGCCGACCCGCCCCTCGTCCTCGAACCACAGCTCGATCCGCTTGTCGGGATGGGCCTTGCGGCACCTCAATTCCGATGCACCCGGCAGTGGCTAAACATAACGGCGTGGATTGACTTCACCGTGCGCAGAAAACGAAGTTGTCGCGCAGCCCATACGGATCATCGATCAACCTGGCCGTCGCCAGTTGCTCCAGAATGGCAATTTCCGCCAGCGTGGATGCCGCGAAGAGGTCACCTCTGCTCGAAAGGATAGCAGATTCCTATCGCGAAACTTCAGTCTCTCGTTGTGTTTTCCTTTACTGATGGTCTCGCGCTATGATCGCCGTCCGATTCATCGGACATTTCTCTTTAGCCTACAGAAGGGCAGCTTTCAGGAGCTTCGACGAGCGGTGTGAACGACCGAAAACGGGACGCAAAGCGGAAATCATTTCCGCGATTGGGTGGAAAGAACCGAGCCCCCGTTCGGCAGGGGCTCTCAACGTAGGGCGTCTGTGATAAAAGACGTACTTGTGAACATAACTGAACGCCTGATGAAGAAGTTTTTGGCAAAGATTTTTTAATTTCAACAGGTTGAGGGGCTCGCTTCCCTCCTCCGCTACCATTCGGGTTTTCCCAGTAATCCCAATGGGTTGAAGCTAGGTCAATCTCTCGGAAATCGCGTACGTATCGAGCACATGTACGCGGAGAAGACATGGCTTGTGCCTCATACCTGCAGCGGCGAGAAGGCCGCTATTCGATCCAGATCCGGTTCTCGACCGCCGTCGCCGGCCTGATCGGCAGGCCCCTCTACAGGGCTTCGTTAAAGACGACGTGTTATCGCGAAGCCAAGCTCCGGCTCGTCGAAGTCCTCGCATGGTTCCATCGCATGAATGACAGCATCGATTATCCGTCCCTGTTCGCGAAGAACGTCAGGACACTTGAGGGCTATCTGAAGGACGAATGGCCGATCTCCAGCGAGCGGCTCATCGCCCGGCAGCGCTACGAGGAACTGCTGAAGAATAGCCACGTTACGCGGGCACCCGTTCTTCGCGCGCGATGACCGGGCTACTCGGGCCGAGAATGCGGACGCTCGGGACGGATTTCGCGGGCGTCGACGATGCCCTCGGTGATGGCGTCTCGGCCTTCAGGGTGGGCGACCGGGTTTTCGGAATCTCACCCGACGAATTCGGGGCACATGCCGAATATCTCTGCGTGCCCGCTGATGGCGCGATTGCGCGCATTCCGGACGATCTTCGTTCGATCCGGCCGTTGTCGGGGAAGGCGACTGATGGCACGGGGTGAGTGCCGGGGCGTCTCCGACAAATCCTACGCCCTTGAAGACATCGTGGACGCGTTCCGCTACGTCAAGACTGAACAGAAGACCGGGATCGTCGCAATACGTCCACGCTGACGAATGGCGTTCGTCAGGGTGGCGACGGCTTCGCAGGGAGGGTTCGTGGTCTCACCTGTTAAAGGACGACCCACTCCCGACAGTCTCCATGGTCAAGGCCGCCGCGACGCAGCGACTGCACACATGCCATTCGTTCCCAGGCGCAGGTATCGGGCAGATCGGTCGGCCGCACTTCGGACGTCTCGGACGTGCGGCGTCGCTGCCCGGATCCCTGTTGCCGCGGTATGCTGCTTGACCGTCATCCAGCGGGTCTTTGCGTTGTGACAAAGGTCAATTTTCGCATAATCTCCATGCTGTAGTCTTCGCCTGACAAGTATTTTCTCTCGGAGCGAAGAAAGGCCTCACCTGGAAATATGCTTTTCAGCCTTACAAAAGCATTCGGATACTTTGCGGCCGGGTTTTGGACGGGCTGGGGAGGACGAAAGCGTATTGAAGCCAGGCAACGTCGCAATCTAAGGCGCCTTGTGGAAAAGGCGCGGCGCGGCTCACCCTTTTTCCAGAAGCTCTATGCCGATCTGCCCCCGACGAGCGAGATCAAGCTTTCCGATTTGCCGGTTGCGCGCAAACCCGATCTCATGCGGGCATTTGATGAGTGGCTGACGATCCGCTCTCTTCCCCTTGAAAGGGCACGCGCGCATCTCCGGCACATCGGAAATGCGGGTGTACCGATCAACGATGTCGCCGTTTTCCAGACCTCCGGCACATCGGGGGAGCCCGCGGTCATCGTCCTGCCCTCATCGTTCCTGGAATACTACTACGGGATCACGATGGCGCGCTTCGAGCGGTACCACTGGAGGCTCATCCGCGAAGTCCGCAAGCTCGGTGTTAGGGTGACGATCACCGGCGGGAACGGTCACTTCGCCCGCAACGGGCGCAACAAGCTGATGCAACGGCTCAACCCGGCTCTGGCGAAGGGATTGGGGTTGACCTTCATCGAGGCCGAGCAGCCGATCGACCGGCTGGTCGATGCGCTCAATGCGATCCCGAACGTCGCTTGGATCGTGACGTACCCCAGCATGCTTGCCATCCTTGCAAGAGAAAAGGAGGCCGGAAGGCTGCGGATCGCACCGGCGCTCTTCAGTGCCGGCGGCGAGAACCTCACGGAGGATCTGCGCGCAAAGGCCCTGCGAGCCTACCCATCTCTGAGATACGGCATTGCCGACTTCTATGGTTGCACCGAATGCCTTGCGCTGGCGTTTACGTGCAGCCATGGGCGGAAACACCTGAACGAAAACTGGGTCATCCTCGAGGCAGTCGACGAAGCCTTTCAGCCCGTTCCGGATGGTATGTTGTCCGCGACCGTGCTCCTGACGGTGCTTGCCAACGAGGTTCAACCCTTCATCCGATATGATCTCGGCGATTGTGTCCGGTTTCACCAAGACGCATGTCGCGGTACGGGAAAGCCAGGAGGCGCCGGAATTCACCGCGAGCGGAAAGTTCCACGACGTTGTTCCCTTGCGAGGCGTCGATGCACCAAGCATGGGATGACTCGGTTTCGCCGGTTGGAACTCACGACGCGGTGGGTTCCTCCCGGCTCCTTTCAGCCGACGTTCTCAAGCTGCGCGGCGTGAGGCGCCTTGCGCGATACGGAGAAGCCGCCCGAAAACAGCAAGCCCATACTCACGGACCCGATCAGGCCGCCAACACTGAAGGCGGCGTGGAACGAGGACATGATCGGGGCGCCCCAGGCATGCTGGAGAACCGCGGCGTAGGTGTTCATGGCGATGTCCAGAAACTCCTTGCCCACGCCGAAGACAAAAGCCGCGGCGATCAGCAGGGGAAGCGACGTAGCAAGTCCTGGCAATACCATGCTCAGAACGAACGTCACGGTGAATAGGATCGTCGTTGTCCGGCTACCAAGTCGTGCCACCAGCTGACCGGCCGTCGGCATGCCGATGATACTTCCGCCCGAAAAGGCGATCAGACAAGGCGAGAGCTTCGCATCCGTAAGATGCAGTGAGTCGCGAAGCGCTGGGATGGATGCGGCCCAGCCGCCGATGCCGACGGCGTTGATCAGAAAGATTGTCGTCGTCGCAAGGCGTGCGCCAACCGGACGGGCGACAATCGCGGTGTCGGTCATCGGCAGTCCCCTCCACGATGTGGAGGGCCCGCCCGGCTTTCGTAAGTGCTCCGTCCGATTGGCACGATGACAATCGGAGGGGTCGTCGTCAATTGTAAACGCCGAGGTCGCATGCGCGGTCATATTTTGATAATATTAATATAAAGGGCCTCTGACCCGCTTCTGCAGGGGGGAGTTATGTCTCGATTTACCATTCTCGGCATTTCCGCCGTTGTCGGATTCCTGGCAAATTCTCTTGTTGCACTTCCGACGTCTGCGCAATCGACCACCAATGATCTGCAGCGCTTCAGAACTCGGATGCTGAACCAGCGTCTGCCCGACAGGTCGCCACCACCAGCCATCGAAATCGGCCGAAACGTGTCCGCCTCTGTGGTCGGCAAAGCACAAATCGCCGAGGCGCAGCAACTTCTGAACCGACTTGGCTATTCGGCCGGACGGGTCGACGGAGAGATGGGCAGAAAGACGCGAAACGCGATCATGGCATTTCAGCGCAACACCGGCCGCGCTGTGAACGGCCAGATCGACGCCAGCGTGCTCGCGGCGCTGCGCGCCGCAGGCCAGGCCGCGATTGCGGCGGGGCAGGCCGCGACCGCGCAGGGGCAGGACGCCGGGCCGGCTTTCGACTGCCGGGCGGTCACGCGGGCGGTGGAGAGTGCAGTGTGCGGGTCGCCGGAGTTGGGGGCGCTCGACCGGCAACTCGACGGCGTCTACAGCGACGCCCTGGCCAGTGCCGACGCGGCTGGCGCGGAGCAGTTGCGATCTGCCGAGCGCAAGTGGATCGCTCGGCGCGAAGCGTGCGGCGGCGACGTTGTGTGTATCGCGTCGGCCTACCGCAGCCGGATCGCCGCGTTGAACAGCGCCGGCGAGGGGGTTCGTTCGCCGGCGGTTCAGCAGCCGGCCGGTACGGCGGACATTCCGGCGACGAGACTGACCGCCGAAACCACGAACGTGGTGCAGCAGTTCGGGTTGAAGACCATCAACGGCCTCCCGGTCATCGCAGACCAATATGCTGCCCATGCCAACATCCTGACTGATAGGCAGCAGGCAGCGCTTGTTCGGCTGTTCGACCTTGCGCGGCTCGGGCTCGATCCCGAACTGGCGAGACGCGGCATCGGCGGGAACGACGTCGGTTTGTGCTTCGCAAGGAACTTTCTGTCCAAGGCCCGTCGCGACCGCTACTTGAGGGTGACGGACAACACCGATATGGCGCGGGGCTTTACCCCCGGCACCCTGCTGTGGCGCGGGTCCGGCACGAACGAATTCGAGGTTCAGCGCGCGAAACAGGCGTTTGCCAACGAGGTTCTTCCCAACCTGGTCGCGCAGGCTCCGCACTTTCCGCTGCAGTTCATGTATGTGTCGGGAGCCGTCTTCCTGGATCGGTATGACGACAAGCGCGGCGGCTTTCCGGTCAACAGCGTTGACGTAAGGATCGTCCTGCCGCGCTCGACCTGCATGGAAGGCATCGAATCGGCGGGCCACATGCCTCTCGACGTCGAATTGCCGACCTTCTGGAAGATCGATCCGCAGCGGGCTGAACGCGAGGTCGTCCCGGTTCTGAAACCCGGGCTCGGCGGTTCGCGCAGGCTGTACATGGCGATCGGGATTTCAGTCTCGCCGGCGCGGGAAATGCGCAACAGGCAGGGCAACGATCAGCAGAATGCGCTGACGCCGCTGCGCATCGGGGTCACATCCATTGCGCTCTATGCCGATCCGCGACTGACCCGGCTCGTCCACGAATTTCCGGTCAGACACCCGCACTCCGCGGTGATGTTGAGCGGTGTGCCGAACAATTTTCCAGTGCCGTCCCGTCAGCGGCTCGACGAGCTGTCGGTGGCGATGCTGCTGCTTGGCCAGTCGGGTGACGTGATCGACCGCGATGCCTGGGAGTGGCTGGCCCGGCGAAATCTCCAATATGACAAATATTACTACAGCCGCGAAGCGCTTGGATATGTCGACGGCACATTGAAGGACGTGAAGAGGGACGAGTACGCGCCGGACTATGTCCCCTTCGCCCCACCGGGGGTCGATCCGGTCAACGGTTTGACCGATCAGCAGCTTGCGACTTTCAAGCAATGGATGCTGGCCCGCGCCAGGGCCCTGCCGAAGCAGTTCGTGCAAACAGGCGAATTCCTGATCAATCGCAAGGCAGGAGACTTCGATGCCAGGATCGGGCTGAGCGATCGGTCCGGCAAGGACATCGACGCGCTTGTCGCGCGCGGCTTCGTGCCCGACCAGTTGCTGCGGCCGAATTTCGGCTCCTACGGAAACGATGTCGCCTTCGACACACGCTACCTCTCAAACAGAGGCAAGAAGCGCCTGCCGGTGCTGGTCTTGCCCAGTCTGCTCAGCAATTACGTCCCGCGCTTGAGCGCCGAAGACGCCAAACTCATTTACGGCAACTCCGACTGGCAATATCCGGTGGATTTCGACTTCGCCATCGAAAGCACGGAGGTGGTCCCGGTCGATGCCGACACCGAGGTTGTGGCGATCCATATCCTTCCGACCCGTTTGCGCTTCATCAACACGACAGACGGTTCGGTGGCACTGGAACGGACCTTCAATGTCGCACCTCTGGCGCGGGGGCAGACGAAGGCGCAGAATGTCGGCGCCGCGATCAAGGTGCCGGGGCACAAGCTTCGGTTGACTGCCGAAACCGCCGACTTGCTCATTGCGCGTTTCTTGCCGGATGCACTCGATGACAAGATGCTCGAACGCATGCTGCTCAGCCGATGGTATTACGAGGCGGAGTACAAGGGCGAGCGGCAAGAGCCGGATTGGGGGCGGTTCTTTTTAAGAGGCGCCGCGAAACCAGGCGCGGGCCGGAGGAAGGTGCTGCTCGCTGATTTCAAGGATTGGACGCTCCGCCGTGCCGCGGCGATGCCCGACGTCGTGACGATGCTGCTGCCGAACGCCACGGCCAGCGAGCCCGGGCCGATCCGTCTTCAAACGGGCAGCACTTCGCAGGACGGCGTGTATGAAAGCCTTGCGATCAGCGAGTGCAAGTCACGCGCGCGCACCGCCATGTCCAAGGACCCGGTGATCGGACAACCATTCGCAACGGCCTGCAACCTTGTCGAAAAGGCGGCGAACGAGCCCTCCCGAACCATCTATTACGGCTATGTCTCGACGTGGCTTCGGGATCTCGCAAACGGCGACATGTCCAACATCTACAAGGGCGAAGACGGCGTCGGTCCGCGGGCGGACTGCCAGTTGGGAGACGACTACTGTCACTTGATGCATCGACAGGTGCTCAATGGCGACATGCTTGGCCAGCCCAACAATCTCAACGATGTCGTTGTCTTCGACAAGGACATCGCCGTTCCCGACAATCGTCCCGACCTGCTGAAAAGCGATTTTTCGCGGAATATCGCGGTCGACGTCAAAATCACCGGCGTGCATCTAGATGACCATCTGCCCGCCGATCAGTTCGACGACATCAAGCGGCGGTTCAACGCCCGCGCGCAGAAAGCCGGCTGGAACTACCAGTTTAAGGACGCCGCCGCGCAAGCGCTCAAGCAGTCGATTTACGTCTTCGATGCCGAAGTGCAGGCGGCGCGCTTCGTAAAGGATTCCGATGGACAGATCATCGGCAAACTTGACGTGCGACCGCCGGAGAAACTCGACACGAGCGTTCTCTCGGCGCCAGAAGCCGCGGCGTCGCCCGCGCCCTCCGTGGCTTCGCCGCAGATCGAGCCATTCGGTCCGGATATCCTCGGTATTCGACTCGGCATGTCCTTCGACCAAGCCGACAAGATCATCCGTAAGCACATGAAGGTCGCACGCATGCTCCAGGCAGACCGGGCGTGGCAGACTGGTGCTGCGTCAGGCAAGATCTCGACCTACACGAGCGGGCGCCTCTACGAGACCGAAGAAGAAAAGGAAAAGATCATCCTGTTCGACGAGCCGCCGGCTGCAAAAGGCATCATCCTGGGGATTGTCCGGCAGATCGCGCTTCCCGCGGATCAGTATTCGCCGGCCGATATCTATGGCCAGGTGCAGGGCAAGTACGGCGCTCCCACTGCAACCGACGAATATCAGCAATTCTGGGAGCTTTCGGCAGAGGCTGCCAAAGACTACGAATGCGTTCCCGGTTTCAATACGAAGACGGATTTCACATTGTGGCGCCTGCCCGATGGCAAAGAGCCGGACCTTGGAAAGACCAACGGGCCGGTCGATGTCGCGGCCATCGTCAACGCCGGAATGCCGCAACGCAGCGACTTCGGCAGCGATCAGGCCTATTACGACGCCGTCACCAAATTCACGAGCACATATGAGCAGCGTATCATCGAGGAACAGAACAAGATCACTAAGCGCTCACAGTCCTATGTGAAGCGCATGCAGGACCGGACCTTCTTTGGCATGGGCCTCTACGAGACGGATGCGAACTATACGGAACGCTGCCGGACCGGCTTGTCGGCGTCGTTCATCACGCAAGGGCACAATTCCGATTTCCTGGTTCTCAGGGCGTTCGATCATCGCCTTTACGGGAAGGTGTTCCGCGCCAGTGTTCGCAAGCTCAAGTCCGGTGAGCGATACGTCGTTCCCTCCGTTCAGACCGAAGGACGCAAGCTCGGCATCAAGTTCTAGAGCAGTTCCAGCAAAAGTGTGAAACGGTTTTGCGCCCGGAATTGCGTGAAAACAATGAGATAGAGCATTGAAGGCAATTCTGTCTTCGCCGGAAATGCTCTAGGCACCGATGCGCCATCGAAAGAGAGGCCGAGAGATGAAGGGCGTACCAGCGCCTCGCCTGAAATCGGCGCGGGACCGGCGGCAGCGAGTTCATGGCGTTTTTCCCGAACGTTCCCGGCTCGGAGCCGATCCTGAGGAATTGGCGACCGGCAAAGCGTGACCGAAGCTGGGTCGGCAACGGGGATAGCGTAAATTGATTGATCGAATGAGGCCGATAGACGCGCTATATCGATGACATGCCCTTTCGACCTTCCACGCGGCGGATTGAATAAACGGTCGATTTGCGAGGCAGGGCACCTTGGAGAGGCCGCCAGGACCGCCTCAAGGTGCGCTCGTTCCCAACAGACGCCTTCGGAGCAGGCCAATAAATCGAAAAGTTGTCGTGAGTCATTGCACACGACATCGGTTTCCATCTGCCAAGCCGATCGTGGGAGCGTTTCGATCTGGCCACACTTCGCGCAGCCGCTGCGTTCCCAGCTGAGGAGAGCGTTGGGGCACGCACCCGTTCCACGATAGTTCCTTGACCGTAAACTGCCTGGAACCATTGCTGCCTGTGCGCTGTAGCTCACGCGATACAAGACCGAGCGCGGCCCGGCCCCGTATCGCGCATCGCGTCAGGCGCTACATCGCGCTGGCCGGCATCATGACCCTGTCGATGATATGGACTACGCCGTTGGACGTTTCGATGTCAGCGTTGGTGACGGTCGCGTCATTGACCATGACCTTGCCGTCGTCGGTCCGGAACGTGATCTCTTCGCCTTCGACAGTCGTGGCCGTCATCCCGTTCTTGAGATCACCCGACATCACCTTGCCAGGAACGACGTGAAAGGTGAGCACCTTGGTCAATTTGCCCTTGTTCTCCGGCTTCAGAAGTTCTTCGACCGCCGATCCTGAGGCAGCGAATGCATCGTCAGTGGGAGCGAAGACGGTAAACGGTCCGTCCCCCTTCAATGTATCCGCGAGACCCGCAGCCTGGACTGCGCTGGCCAGCGTCTTGAGGTTGTCCGAGCTGGACGCGGTCTCGACGATATCGGTTTTCGAGCTCTGGGCCATGGCCGGAACGGCCAGCAACCCGACTGCCAGCAGAGAGGCGAAAACTGCGTGCGACAATCTCATTTTGCGTTTCCTTTCCGAGTTGTTGCCTTCATGAAATGGGTCGGCAGAAAGATAGCGCAAATTGATTGATCGAATGACGACGATAGATCTGCTATATCGGCGGCATGCCTTTTCGCCCGTCCACACGGCAAATCGAATACATCGTCGCGCTCGACGAGACGAGGCACTTCGGCTCGGCTGCGCGCCGATGCCACGTTTCCCAGCCGACGCTGTCGGTACAGGTCGCATTGCTTGAAAAGCAGTTGGGCGCGGTTCTCTTCGAACGGACCCCCGGGAACGTCCGTCCCACCCCGATCGGCGAGCAGGTGATAAGCCTTGCCCGTGTCGGCCTGGCCTCCCTTGACGACATCGTCGCAGTGGCCGCACTGGAAGAAACGAGCTTGGGCGGGCTTATCCGGCTCGGAACCGCGCCGACATTCGGACCGTATTTCCTTCCTGCCTTCCTGTCGTCGGTTCACCGAGCCTTTCCCAAGCTTCAGATATATATCCGCGAGGAGGGTCCTGCACTGCTCGAGGCAAGCGTCCTGGACGGCCTCGTCGACTGTGGACTCGGACCGGAACCGCAAGCCCCGCATCTGGCGTTCAGACGGCTCTGCGACGAACCGGTGTATCTCGGTGTTTCCGGAGATCATCCCCTGGCTGGCATGTCTTCGGTGCCGGTTCGCAGACTCGCCGGAGAGCGGTTGCTGACTCTCGGAAAGGGGCACCGGTTGTTCGAGAACGTCCGGAGACTCTCCATCGAGTCGGGAGCGTCGCTGGTCGAGGATTACGAGGGCACGAGCCTAGATGCCATTCGCCAGATGGTCTCGATCGGCATGGGGATATCGCTTTTTCCCGAGCTCTACACCCGCTCCGAGTTCCGGAAGGAAGGCAACGTCGTGCGCTTGCCGATCAAGGATTGGGACGTGCAGCGCACCATCGGGTTTTTCTGGCGCGAGAAGAGCGGCAGGGCACGGCATTTCGAGACCTTGGCGGCCGAGGCCGACAAGACCGTTGCGACCATGGGGCTAGGCTAGGGCATGTTGCCGCCAATAGGTTAGTGTCGTTTGAGGCAGCCTTCACCTCGGCGGCGACCTTCGCGGCAGGAGCCGCGATGCCCCTGATCCTGGCGCTGATCGTGCCGCCCTCCTGGATCATCGCCGTTGTGTCGCTTGGTTCCCTGGCGTTTCTCGGAACCCTGGGCGCGCTCGGCGCGCGCGTGGGCGGCGCGCCCATGGGGAAGGGCGCGGTCCGGGTCGTCTTCTGGGGAGCGGTGGCCCTTGCGGTTACAGCTGCGATCGGGCATCTCTTCGGCGCAGCGGTCTGAGCGATGGGAGCTGGCCGGCGGGATCTCGTTGCCGATCGGCGCGACGACCGCGGGAGCGCCGTTCATCAGTCGGCGTTCGCCCCAAATGAAGGAGGCTGCCTGCGCGGGACACATGGACCGGGTGCGTCGCATCCAGGCAGAGGATGAATGCTCCCGAACGACTGAGCTGGGGGCGCGTTGCCGCCACAGATGCTCAGTGCGGCATAGGGCCACGCAGCAGACATTCCTGCAAACGGCAATACGGATCTGCTGCGGGGGAAGGGCAGTTGGCCCGATGGTCCTTGATGATGCCGCTTGCCTCAATGCGTTTCAGACACCGTCAGCGGCGCGTTTCGCTCATCCCCGGATGTTCAGAGAGTTTCGCGTTGGCCATGCGTCCGTCGTCCTGAAGGAGCGCGAGGATCCGGGTGTCAACGCCGCCGATATCCGTCATAAGGCAGCGCACCCCAGTTCCGGGGATCCTTCAAGGGAGTTTGCCCCAATTTCCCAAAGCGACGGAAAGATTGGTGAAGGTATTTCCGGCGCGGGGACTATAAGACCCTCCCAGACACCTACACAGCCGAAAGAGCCTGCCATGAAAGCCGTCCTGTTCGAGAAGTTTCGAGAAGCGCCAAAGATCGTCACGGTCGACGACCCTACGCCAGAGGCGCATGGCGTTGTCCTGAAGGTCGAAGCCACCGGCGTTTGCCGCAGCGACTGGCACGGCTGGATGGGGCATGACAGCGATATCGACCTGCCGCACGTGCCCGGCCACGAAATGGCGGGCGTTGTTACGGCAGTGGGTAAGGAAGTCATCCAGTGGAAGATCGGCGATAAGGTGACCGTGCCCTTCATCTGCGGCTGCGGCAGCTGTCCCGAATGCCATGCCGGGCAGCAGCAGGTCTGCATGAACCAGGAACAGCCCGGGTTCACCCACTGGGGCTCGTTCGCTGAATATGTGGGCCTTCATCAGGCCGATCTGAACCTGGTCGCCCTGCCCGAAAGCATGGACTTCGCCACTGCTGCCAGTCTTGGCTGCCGTTTTGCCACGTCCTTCCGCGCCGTGGTGGATCAGGGCAAGGTCAGCGCCGGGCAATGGGTAGCAGTACATGGCTGCGGGGGCGTCGGCCTGTCCGCGGTGATGATCGCGGCGGCGGTCGGGGCGAATGTGATCGGGATCGACCTCGACCCGGCAAAGCTGACGCTGGCGAGGGAACTTGGTGCCGTCGCGGTGATCAATGGCAACGAGGCAGATGTCGTAGGCGCGGTCAAGGAGGTCACTCGCGGCGGCGCGCATGTTTCCCTCGACGCGCTCGGGCATTCGGTGACAATGACCAACTCGATCCTTGGGCTGCGACCGCGCGGCAAGCACATCCAGGTTGGCCTGATGCTCGGCGAACAGGCGGCGCCCGTCGTGCCCATGCCCAAGATAATCGGGCAAGAAATCGAGCTGCTCGGTTCGCACGGGATGCAGGCGCATCGCTATGGCGCGATGCTCGACATGGTCGCCAGCGGCAAGCTGAACCCATCCCGGCTTGTCGGCAGCCGGATCAGCCTGGACGAAGCGCCGGAGACCCTGATGTCAATGGACAGGTTCCAGTCTGTCGGCGCCACAGTGATCAGCCGTTTCTGAACCACGGCGTCAAGGGCACTCTGCGGGGGGGGCAGCGACTGGCTGTCGCGGACATCAGCGGCTAGCACGCGGAGGTCCTTGGGGCCGCCCTGCGCCTACCTATCGTCAGCAGATAGCAAAATTGTGGGCACAACCGATCAGCGATCGGAATTCCGGTTCTAGCGTTCAACGGCCTCAGATCAGAACCGGCCGCTTCCCAAGCCGACGGCGAACCCGAGTGAAAACCCTGCCATGCGCGCCCGGTGCGCAAGACTGTTTGCGCCATTGACATCCGTTTCGACGGCCGTTGCAGCGTCGTCATTGCGGTCCAGGTTGACGTTCCAGCGAACCCAGGCCTGTGCTTGATCGGAAACAGCATCGATCTTCCATCTTCCGGCTCCGATGGGCCGCATGCGGAAATCCGGTTCGAAGTCCCCAGGATCGTTTGCGCGCGCACGGACCGACCCCGGAGAAGGGACGGCTGAGTTGGCGGGATGATGCGTCATCACAGCGTTTTGTCTGATTTTGGGCTCTCGGATATTCTCAAGCACTGTTTTGACAGTCCCGCGATGCACCCGGTCCTCAGCCCGCCAAATTGCCGGATTGGCACGGAAGACGCCAAAGTTCCGGTTCGCTCGACGCACCACCGTCACTGGGCGACGATCCGGGCCCTCGATGACTTCAGTCCGGTCGCGAAAATGCTTGAGGCTCAATTCTGCAAGCGGGACTGGTTCTGTCTTCGAATCCTTTGGAACCCAAAGTGTGCGGGTCTTTCCGCCGTCAGGGAGACTGCCTGTCGTCGCACGAACCTCGGTCATTTGCCTGCTCCTCCGTTGCTTCAAAACCGGAAGATGGGTGGGCAGCGGAATAGTTCAAATTGATTGATAGAATAGAAGCGATAGACCCACTATATCGGCGGCATGCCATTTCGACCTTCCATGCGGCAGATCGAGTACATCGTCGCGCTCGACGAGACGAGGCACTTCGGCTCAGGGGAGACCGCGGGAATGGGCAGAGATAGCGAGGGCGCATCTGGCCGGTCGCTCCGCCGACGCCATGCCGGCCTTATCGCCGCAGAGCCGCGGTGATGCGCGTCAGGTGATCCAGAACGACCCGGACCCGCGCCGAGCGCCGAAGATCGGGGTGGAGCACCCACCAGAGTTCCCGCTCCGCACCGGTGGCTTCGGTCACCAGAACCAGATCGTTCAGCCCCTCGGCGAGCACCTTCGGAAGCACCGCCAGCCCCATTCCCGCTTCCGCCGCGGATATCAGCGAGGCGAGGTCGTTGGTCCGCATGGCAAAGCGGCGACCTGCCGCGAACCTCTCCAGCCAGCGCTGCTGCGGCACCTCTTCGAGATGCTGGTCATAGCCGAGGAACTCGTGCGCCTCTTCGGGCACGTGCTCCAGATAGGACCGGGCCGCATAGATGGCATGAGCGAGAACGCCGAGCTTGCGGGCGACGAGCGCGTTGCCTTCGGGCCGCGACAGGCGCAGCCCGATGTCGGCGTCCCGACGCATGAGGTCGGCCGCGGCGGTCTCGCCGATGACGTCGAGGGTCAGGTCCGGATGGGACCGGCGCAGCGGGTCAAGCCGCGGTACCAGCCAGCGGCTCGCGAAGGTCGGCGGCGCGCTGATCCGCACCACGCCATCGATCCGGTCGGACCGGGCCGCCGCCAGACGCTCGATCGAGTGCGCAGCGACTTCCATGGCACCTGCGCGCTCCAGCAGGTGTCTGCCTTCCTCAGTCAGCAGGTAGCCGCGCGGCATCCGGTCGAAGAGCTTCATGCCGAGCGCGGCTTCGAGGGAGGCAATTCGCCGCGCGACCGTAGAATGGTCGGCCTTCAACTGTCGCGCCGTCGCAGAGAGGCTGCCGCGGCGGGCGAGCTCGACGAAGAAGCGGAGATCGTTCCAGTCCATTCCGGCTCCGAGGTTCTGTGGAATTTCGCCCAGATGATGTGGATGTTTTCAGAATTCTGCACAGGCTATGCCCGATCTAGGATCGCCGCGCAATCCAGATGGGAGATCCCGCATGACACGCCAAATTGCCATGACCGCCATCGGCGGCCCGGAAGTCCTGTCCCTCCGCGATGCGGATCTGCGGCCTCCGGCCCCGGGCGAGGTGCGGCTCAGGCAATCCGCCATCGGAGTCAACTTCGTCGACATCTACCACCGCACCGGACTCTACCCCGTGCCGGAGCTTCCGGTGGCGCTCGGGGTCGAGGGCGCGGGAACCGTCGAGGCCGTCGGCGCCGGGGTGGTCGGGTTCGCCGCCGGCGACCGCGTTGCCTACGCCGGCCTGCCGGTGGGCGGTTACGCAGAGGCCCGCAACGTCCCCGCCAGCCGCCTCGTCCCGCTGCCTGAAGGAATCGACGCCCGAACTGCCGCCGCCGCAATGCTGCGCGGGGTCACCGCCCACATGCTGCTGACACACGTCCATCCGGTCAGCGAAGACACAGTCGTGCTGGTTCATGCGGCGGCCGGCGGTCTCGGCATGATCCTGACGCAATGGGCTCGCGCCCTTGGCGCGACCGTCATCGGCACGGTCAGTTCGCAGGCCAAGGCCGAAATCGCCCGCGACCTGGGCCTCGATCACGCGATCCTCTATCGCGAGACGGATTTCGTCGAGGAAGCGAGATGCCTGACCGGCGGGCGCGGTGTCGACGTCGCCTATGACGGCATCGGCGGCGACACCCTTCTGCGCACGCTGGATGCGGTCCGACCCTTCGGCACCGTGGCCAGCATCGGTCAGGCATCGGGCTCGCTGCCCGAGATCCCACTGAGCGAAATCGGACCGCGCCGATCGCTGGCACTCGCCAGGCCGAGCGTCTTCGCCTATGCGAGCGATGTTGAGAGCTATCGCGCGGCGGCGGAGGCGCTGTTCGCCCGGATCGCCGAGGGGCTGCGGGTCACCATCGGTGCCGAGTTCAGCCTCGCCGAGGCGGCCGAGGCCCAGAAGCAGCTCGAGGCGGGATCGACCACCGGCTCGATACTGCTGCGCCCCTGATCCACGACCGGAGAAAATCCATGAAGCCGACCTCCATCCGTCCCGACGATCCTGCCCGGCGTCGGCCATTTCACCGCCTTCGAGGCTCCCGATACGCTGGTAGACGCGAGCCGGGACCTCTCGGCCCGACTGACTGACTTAGGGCCGTGCGACCAGGGCTACATGTCGGCCCGGTCAGCGTAGCGCCTGACGGACGCAGTCACGGCCGCCCATACCCAAATTTCCGAATGATCCACTTGAAGGACCCGCAGAATGTTCATCGTTTCCCTGACTTACCTGGCTCCGCTTGCAGAGATCGACGCAAGCCTCGAGGCGCATCGCGTCTTCCTTGACCGGCATTTCGCCGCCGGCACGTTTATCGCCTCCGGTCCGAAAATTCCCCGGACGGGAGGGGTGATCCTCGCCACGGCAGAGGATCGTGATACGCTCATGGCCGTCCTCGCGGAAGATCCGTTCCGACGGGAGGGTCTAGCCAACTATGACGTGATCGAGTTCAGTGCAAGCCGCTTCGCCGACGCCGTGCCAGAACTACTGCGCCGCAGCCCCGAGGTGGAGGCGATCGCCTCGAGATTGTCCACCCCTGTCTGAGTCTCGATCATCGCAAAGGCGAGGATCTCCTTAGTTCATCGAAACGCCCTAGCCCGGCATCGCGATGCTGGCCCGAGTCGGCCG
The DNA here is from genome assembly GCA_963760965.1 of uncultured Alphaproteobacteria bacterium. Classification (GTDB taxonomy): domain Bacteria; phylum Pseudomonadota; class Alphaproteobacteria; order Rhizobiales; family Rhizobiaceae; genus Pararhizobium_B. Next base: position 19,055 of record CAVXEW010000007.1, on the reverse strand, counting down.
GAAGCTGCGCTGGCCGTGGGGCGGGTAGCGCAGGTAGGAGACGAATTCCTCTGCCTCGGCGCGTGAATCGACCATCGGGCAAATGATCCCCAGCGCCCCAGCGTCCAGCGCTTTCATGATCGCCGCAGGGTCGAGCCATGGCACCCGCGCCATTGCCGCTCCCTCGGTGCCGCGCATCGCCTGGAGCATCGGCAGAAGAGAGCCAAAGTCCAGCGCGCCGTGCCGGACGTCGAGGGTGATCGAATCGCAGCCTTGCGCGGCCATGATCTCGGCGGTGAACGGATTGCCGACCGAGCATCAGCCATTGAGAACCGGCCGACCCTATGCCCAGATGTCCTTGAGCCTTTTTCGCATGATTGTACCTCAGAAACCGATTTGCGCCAGTTTGGTGTCGAGGTAGTCCCCGATGCCCTCAATCCCGCCTTCGCGGCCCATGCCCGAATAATTGGTGCGGCCGAACGGCGCCCCGGAGGCCGCAAGTGCGCAGGAATTGATCCCCGCCATGCGCGATTTCAGTTCCGAGATGCTGCGTCGGGTCCGCTCGGGCGAGCGGGTGAAGGCGTAGGCCGACAGGCCCATGTCGCAGGCATTGGCGCGCTCCAGCACCTCGGTGCCGCCGTGAAACCGGGCGATAGCGGCGATCGGGCCGAAGTTCCCTTCGGCGAAGACCGGCATGTCGTCGCTTACGTCAGTCAGCACGGTGGGTTCGTAGAAATGGCCGGTGTTGTGTGCGGGGGACCGCCGGCCTCCGTGGGCAATCTTCGCTCCAGCCCTGACCGCCGTTTGAACCACGCCATTGATCACGCCCAGTTGGCGGGCATTGATCAGCGGGCCCATCGTGGTTGCGGGGTCCAACCCCGGCGTGCATCCGGCCGATCCGGCCGCAGCCGAGCACCGCGATCCTGAGCACGCAGTCCTCCCTGTCAGTGCGTGCAATGATCGTTGCGCAATAAGATATTTACAATATACATTTCTCAAACGATGCAGAACCATCCGCAGGAGGAGGCGAGATGTCGGAGGGGAACGACGGGACAACGGTGATCAGCATCGTGTCGGATGCCTGCGCCAGGCCAGCGTCGCGGGCTTCACCGGGATGGAAACCGGCCGCCGTTTCCCGATGCACATGGCAGAGCTTGGCCCAATCCTCGACCGCTACGGCATCTCGGTCTGCGACGGCTGGTTCTCGGGCCTGCTTCTGGACGGTGACATCGAGGCCGAGAAAGACCGCATTCACGCTCAGATGGACTTCTTCATCGCTGCGGGCGCACCCTGCATCGTCTATGGCGAGACCGCGCGCAACTGGCGGCATGGATCACACCGCTGGCCCGCCGAGACGAGCACTGGGGAATTCCGGGAGGGAATGACGTGACCGACAAGCCACCTTTGCGCATTTGCCTGATCGGCAGCGGCTTCATGGGCAAGGCCCATGCATTCGGCTATGCTACCGCGGCGCGGGTCTTCGATCTTCCCTTTGCGTTGGAGTTCCACACGCTGGTCGATATCGACGGCGCCGCGGCCCGAAAGGCCGCTGAGGCGCTGGGCTTTGCGCGGGCGACCACGGACTGGAAGGCAGCGGTAACTGACCCTGGTGTCGATCTGGTCAGCATCACCACGCCCAACGCGCTTCACAAGGAAATGGCGCTGGCCGCGGCGGCGGCGGGAAGGCATGTCTATTGCGAAAAGCCGCTTGCGCCCCTTGCTGCCGATGCTCGCGAGATGGCCGTGGCGGCCGAGAACGCGGGGGTCACGACGCAGGTAGGCTTCAACTACTTGTGCAACCCGATGATCCGTCTCGCGCGCGAGATGATCGCCGCGGGCGAACTGGGCGAGATCCGTGGCTACCGCGGTCTTCACGCCGAGGACTACATGGGTGACGCCGAGGGCCCTTTCACCTTCCGCCATGATCCGGCGGGGGGCGGGGCACTGGCCGATATCGGCAGCCATGCACTGGCAACGGCAGAGTTCCTGATGTCCGCAGCCGCGGGGCCCATCGAAAGAGTGATGGGCGATTGCGTGACGATGATCGCGGAGCGCCCGGACGGCAGGGGTGGCCGGCGGAAGGTCGCGGTCGACGACATCGGCCGAGCCTTCCTGAGGTTCGCGAGCGGCGCCTCGGGCTCGATCGAAGGCAACTGGATCTCAACCGGCCGCAAGATGCAGCACGATTTCGAGGTCTACGGTAGCAAGGGAGCGCTGGCTTTCAGTCAGGAACGCTTCAACGAACTTCATTTCTACGACACGGACGATCGCCGGGGGCGTCACGGGTTCCGGCGGATCGAGGCCGGGCCGGACCACGCCCCCTATGGATTGTTCTGCGTCGCGGCGGGCCACCAGATCGGCTTCAACGACCTAAAGGCGATCGAGGTCGAGGGTCTGATGGCGGCCATCGCCGGCGTGCGGCCCGAACCCTTCGGCTTTCGGGCGGGATTGCGGATCCAGTCCCTCGTCGAGACAATCCAGGCGTCGAGCCGGGAAGGCCGATGGCTTGAGGTGCCGGCTTGACCGCGGACGGCGCCCGGGCCGCCAGCAATGCAATACCCCAACATCGGCCGTCGTTCGGGCAGTCGTCTCGGCGTGGACTGCCTGCGGACCCGGGGGCGTGGAGCGCGCCCGTGCCGGCGGTTTCGCTCCAAGTATAAAATATATATTGACAAGAGTCACAATTAGCAATGAATGTTGTCATAACGAAAGCGGCGCACGTCGCGATCTGGTTCTTGGGGGAGGATTGCCTGGTTCCGCGACGCGCAAAGCGCGCGGATCGGTGCTCGTAATGGGTGTGTTCGCACTGCCGGTTGGATGACCGCGACCACCATCCGTCGACCAAGCTATCTGCCGTCCTGCCCGGCTGCCGGCAAGGTGGACCCGCAAATCCTGTGAGGAGGAAAGAGACATGAAGGATATCGTTTGGCCCCGCGCCCCGGATCTGGACGCGTTTGCAGCGGACGTCGAGCGAGGCACCGATCCGTCCGAGACGCCGACCGCGCTGAGCGTCGAGAAGGGAGTGCCGATCTATGACGGCACCGCGGTCGATGGCGGGGTCGCGCATGAATGGGTGCGTGTCCTGTCGCAGGGGGCGGGGGTCTTCGTGATCAAGCGCGCTTTCGCCGATCTGGATGCGATCGATGCCGCGACGCGGGTCTTCCAGGACATCATCGCCGCCGAGCGCGACGCTGGCGCGACTGCGGGGGACCATTTCGCCGCTGCTGGCACCAACGACCGGGTCTGGAACAGCGCGCAAAAGCTCTGTCTGCGCAGCCCTGAGGTTTTTGCGCGCTACATGGGCAACCCGGTGATCGACCTCGCCTGCCGCGCTTGGCTTGGACCGGGCTACCAGATCGCGACTCAGGTCAACCAAGTCCGCCCCGGAGGAAAAGCCCAGGCGGCGCACCGCGACTATCACCTCGGCTTCATGACGGGTGAGCAGATGGCCACCTATCCGCCGCATGTGCACAGCTTCAGCCCGATGCTCATCCTGCAGGGCGGCGTGGCCCATTCCGACATGTCGCCGGAAGCCGGGACGACCAAGCTGCTGCCGAGGTCGCAGCGCTTTCAGGATGGCTATGTCGCCGCGCTGCGCGACGACTTCCGTGACTATTTCGAGGCCAATCATATTCAGTTGTCGCTGGCCAAGGGGGACGCGATCTTCTTCAGCCCGGCGCTGTTTCACGCGGCGGGGGCGAACAGGTCCAAGGACGTGGTGCGGATGGTGAACCTTCTGCAGGTCGCCTCGCCCTTTGCGCGGCACATGGAACAGGTCGATCGCACCGCGATGTGCCTGGCGCTGTTCCCGCATCTCACCGGGCTGGGCGAAGCGGAGCGCGCTGCGGCGATCGCGGCTGCCGCCGATGGCTACCCGTTCCCGACCAACCTCGATCTCGACCCGCCGGTCGGCGGGCTTGCGCCGCCGACGCAGCAGGACCTGCTTGCCCAGGCGGTGCGCGAGAAATGGACACAGGCCGCGTTCGAGGCGGCGCTGGAAGAGCAGGCGGCCAAGCGCGTCGCCTGATCCGTACCGCTACGTTCCTGGCGGTCTCAACAGGAACAAAAAGGGAGGAAAGAATGAGGAAGTTTATCAAGTTCGCCGCGATAGGAGCGGCGCTTGCCCTGACCGCGTTCGGAGGGGTGGCACAGGCGAAACAGTTGCACTTCGTCTATATCACCCACGGCGCCGACAGCGACAGCTGGTTCAACGTCATCAAGAACGCGATCAATCTGGCTGCCAAGCAGATGGATGTCACCGTCGACTACCGCAACCCGCCCACCGGCGACCTTGCGCAGATGGCGCGGATCGTTCAGCAGGCGACGGCCTCGCATCCCGACGGAATCGTAACCACAATCGCCGACTTCGACGTGCTGAAGGGGCCGATCACCGCCGCCGTGGATCAGGGTATCCCGGTGATCACGGTCAATTCCGGCACCATCAAGCAATCCAAGGAACTGGGGGCGCTGCTGCATATCGGCCAGCCCGAATACGCCGCGGGCAAGGCTGCCGGTGAGCGGGCGAAAAAGGCGGGCGTGACCCACTTCCTTTGCGTCAACCACTACATCACCAACCCGGCTTCGGTCGAACGTTGCCAAGGCTTCGCTGACGGGCTTGGCGTGCCGCTGGGCAACCAGATGATCGATTCCGGCATGGACCCGTCGCAAGTCAAGAACAAGGTCGAAGCCTATCTGACGGCCCATTCCGAGACGAACGGCATACTCACGCTCGGGCCGAACTCGGCGGACCCGACGATCGCCGCACTCGATGACATGGGTAAGTCCGGCGAGATCTACTTCGGCACCTTCGATCTCGATCCCGCCATTGCCAAGGCGATCAAGAGCGGCGTGATCGCGTTCGCCATCGACCAGCAGCCCTTCCTGCAGGGCTATCTGCCGATCGTGCTTCTGGCGAACTATGACCGCTACGGCGTGATCCCGCCCGACTCGATAAACTCGGGCCCTGGGTTCATCACCAAGGCCACGATCGGGCAGGTCCAGAAACTCGCTGGTACCTACCGCTGAGTTTCTCTTCCCCGAGGGGCGCGCGCAGCCAGTCCTGCCGGACATGCGCGCGCCCCCAGATAGTCACGCAAGACAGAGCAAGAGCGTTATGGCTGACGAACGAATAAAGCAGGTTTCGAAGCTCCGTCGCGCGCTGATCCGGCCGGAATTGGGGGCGATCGCGGGCGTCATACTGGTGTTCGCCTTCTTTCTGATCATCGCAGGCGACAGCGGCATGTTCGCCCCGCAGGGCATCATGAACTGGAGCGTCGTTTCGGCCCAGTTCATGATCATCGCCGTCGGCGCATGCCTTCTGATGATCGCGGGCGAGTTCGACCTGTCGGTTGGCTCGATGATCGGCTTCGCCGGCATCCTGATCGCGATCTTCTCGGTGCAACTGCACTGGCCGGTCTGGACGGCGATCCTCGTCGCCTTCGCGATATGCGTCAGCATCGGCGCGGTGAATGGTTTCCTCGTCATCAAGACGGGGCTGCCCAGCTTCATCGTGTCGCTCGCCTTCCTCTACATCCTGCGCGGGCTGACCATCTGGCTGTCCATCGTGACGACGCACAAGACGATCATCGGCGGGGTCAAGGAGGCGGCGCAGGGGGATTGGCTGGCCCCCGTCTTCGGCGGCAAGATCCTGCACGGTGCCTTCGTCTGGCTGGCCGACCACGGCATGCTGAAGACCTATTCGGCGGGTACCCGCGCCGGGCAACCGGTCATCGAGGGGATCCCGATGCTGATCGTCTGGGCGCTGGTGCTGATCGTCATCGGCCATGTCGTTCTGACCCGCACCAGCTTCGGCAACTGGATCTACGCAGCCGGTGGTGACGCACAGGCCGCCCGATATGTGGGCGTACCGGTCAACAGGGTGAAGATCCTCATGTTTATGACCACCGCCTTCTGCGCCTGCGTCTTCGCCACCTGCCAGGTGATGGAGTTTGGATCCGCCGCCGCCGATAGGGGCTTGCTCAAGGAATTCGAGGCGATTATCTGCGTCGTCATCGGCGGCGCGCTTCTGACTGGCGGGTATGGCACTGTCATCGGGGCCGCCTTGGGTGCGCTGATCTTCGGCGTGGTGCAGCAGGGCCTATTCTTTTCTGGCGCGGAGAGTTCGCTCTTCAGGGTGTTCCTCGGGACGATCCTGATCCTCGCCGTGATCCTGAACACCTACATTCGTCGGCTCATCACGGGAGAACGCTGATGTCGTCCTACGATCACGAACCGATCATCGAGATGCGCAACATCGCCAAGCACTTTGGTCCGGTCATCGCATTGAGCGGCGTCAGCTTCGACGTCCGTCCCGGTGAATGCCACTGCCTGCTGGGAGACAACGGAGCCGGCAAATCCACGTTCATCAAGACTATGTCGGGGGTTCACACGCCTTCGAGCGGCGAGATCCTGTTCAAGGGTAAGCCGATGAAGTTCGAAAGCCCGAGGGACGCGATGGAGGCCGGGATCGCCACGGTCTACCAGGATCTCGCCATGATCCCGCTGATGTCGGTAACGCGCAACTTCTGGATGGGGCGGGAGCCACAGCGCCGGGTCGGCCCGCTCAAATTCGTCGATTTCGCCAAGGCGAGCGAGGTGACGATGGAGGAGATGCGCAAGATGGGCATCAACCTGCGCGAACCCGACCAGGCCGTGGGAACCCTGTCGGGCGGCGAGCGCCAGACCGTGGCCATCGCACGCGCGGTCTATTTCGGTGCCGAAGTTCTGATCCTGGACGAGCCGACCTCGGCGCTTGGCGTGCGGCAGACGGCCAACGTCCTGTCGACGATCGACAGGGTGCGCAAGCGCGGGATTGGCGTGGTCTTTATCACCCACAACGTGCGCCACGCCATGGCGGTGGGAGACCGCTTCACCGTCATCAACCGCGGCAAGACCCTTGGAACCGCCTTGCGCGGTCAGATCTCGCCAGAGGAATTGCAGGACTTGATGGCCGGCGGGCAAGAGATGGTGGAGCTCGAGGAAAGCCTTGGAGGCACGGTGTGACCTGACTTTGCGGAAGCGTCGAGACAGAGGCCTGACCGACAACACGGTTCGACGTTTGCAGCAGTGAAGACAGCAAGCATTAAGAATCACGAGACTTCAAGCGCATTGCTTAAGGCGTCCTGAGAGCTCGGCCAAATCTTCGCGTCCCAGAGAACATCGTCATCAAACTGAGCGGCGCCCCCGTTGAAGGGTCCGCGAGCCTGCTCCCTGAGTTCATCATCCATCGGGAGATGATGATCTCCGTGGCCACCGGCGGAGGCGATATCAACGATTTCGACGACTGCTACGCCGCTCGACAGGCACGGCTGGTGGAGGAGTGTGCGGCCGCCGGGATCAAGTGTGAGAATCCACACGAAGGCCTTTGGGACTGGTTCCATTACAGGGAAACCAGACGCAGCAGGGATCGCCGGCAAGGCCGTGCTCGCAGACAACGCAGCCAAATCAGACGTGTCTTCCGCGACGACGACAGACGGTGAGCAACTGGCGATCTCTGCGCACTGCATCCCGGTCCACGGGAGAAAGGCGATCCTTCGGCTGCGCGCCCACGCGCATGGTACGAATGTCTGTCGCCGAGTACCATGCCGGAGGCCCATTGTCGTCAGACGCATGCGGCATCGGCCCGCGGGTCGGCCTACGCGAGGGGAGCGACCTCGCAGACATAGGCGCGCATCGGTACCGAGCCGCTGACCGGATCGACGGCGTCATGGCCAATGACGAGGTTGAAATTCGCGGAGTCCGGGCCGAGAGCCGGGTATCCCGGCGCCCCGATCTCGGCGCATTCTTCCCACCAGCCGTGCTGCCCGCAAACGACATTCGGCGCCAGCGTCTTGTCCAGCCGCACGCGTGCCTGAGCTTTGCCGTTCGGCGTCTCGATGCTCACCCAGTCGCCCGGCCCGATTCCGCGGCTGGCCGCGGCGTCGGGATGAAGGTCGACGACCGGATCCAGCGCGCGTCGCCGCAGGCTCGGCAATCCGCGCTGCTGGCTTTCGCAGTAGTGCGGATCCTTGGTGCAGGTGAGGATAAGGGGAAACCGATCCGCCAACCGGGGTGTTCGACGATGGCTGACCAGTGGCTCCTCGTAGTCCGGTAGCGGCGGATAGCCTTTCTCAAGCATGGTTTCCGAGTAGAGTTCGACCCGCCGCGATGGAGTATTGAACCCGCGCGGCACGCCGCCCTTCGCCACGGCGTATTTTCGATGGACGATATCGAGCGGCACACGAACGCCCTCGGGCGCCTCCCGCAATGCTTCGAGCGCGATGCCGCTCGGCGCCAACATGGCGCGATAGGCCTTATCGATGTCGCCGCCCCAGAAGTCCTCGGCAAAGCCCAGGCGGCAGGCGAGGTCGAAAATGATCTCGGTATCCGACCGCGTTTCGCCGCGTGGCGCGACGAGGCGGCGGCGAAGCTGGACCAGCGAACAGGCATCGAGGCTGATCTCGAAGCCGATCTTCAGCGCCTCGGACTCGAAAGGGGTGGTGACGGGCAGGACGATATCCGCGAAGCGGGCGGACGGGGTCATGAACTGATCGGCATGGACATGGAACTGCAGCGCCGCAAGGGCCGCGGCGGCCGTCGCTCCGTCGGCATGCGACAGCAGGAGGTTCTGGCCGAAACTAACCAGTCCGCGCAGCCGATAGGGCCTATGCTCCAGTGCGGCGCGGTAGATGTCGGCGGATCCGACATGATCGAACCGGCCGGGGCCGAGTGGCCGATCTGCAAGCCCGAGCGTCTTTGCGCGCTGCTCGACCGAGAGGAACTCGTTTCCCAGCATATCGGCGGCCGGTACCGCCGGAAACTCGACATTGCCACCCTGCTTGTCGTAGTCGCCCGTCAGGGCATAGAGCAGCCCGATTGCGCGGGCGATCTGGGTCGCGTTCGACTGCTGCTCGATGCCGCTCCAGGTCATGTAGGCCAGGGGTCGGGATCTCCAGATCGTCTCTGCCGTGCGTTTGATCTGGGCTGCGGGAACGCCGGTGATCTGCTCCACCCTGTCCGGGCCGTATTGCGCGCAGATATCTGTCCAGAGCTGGAACACAGGGCGGCAAACAAGCGTCCCGTCCGTCGTCGGAACCTCCACCGTCCCGAAGAGCGCGAAATCCGAGCCGTCGTCGCCCGGGGCGGCGAGGACGGGGGCCGCGATTGCCTGTGACCATGCGACCAGCGCATGTGGGTCGTCGGACAGGCCGATGTCGGCCGCGCGCAGCAGGCGGCCGGTGTCCTGGCGCACCAGGTTCGGCGCGTTGGTCCAGTTCCGCACGAAGCGGGCATCGTACCAGCCGCACTCGATCATCACATGGGAAAGGCCGAGCGCCAGCGCACCGTCCGACCCGGGGCGCACCCTCAACCATTCGTCAGCACGGTGCGCCAGCCCCGACCGGCGCGGATCGACAACGATGAGTTTGGCCCCGCGCTTGATTGCGGCAACGGTGGCCGTCGCATGGGCAATCCGCGAGACGGAGGGGTTGTAGCCCCAGAACAGCACGCATCCTGCATTTTCCAGATCGGGCATGACACCTGCCGGCAGCGCGCTGCCGAAGGTGTAGAGGTTAACCAGCCACCGCGCCCAGCCGCAGAGCTCCATCGAGGTTGTTTGGTTGGGACTTCCGTAGCGATGTCGCAGGCGATTGAGCCAGACAACGGAATCGGCCAGAGCAGAGGTGGACGGCGATGCATTGGCGAAGGCGACTGTCTCCGGCCCATGGCGCTCTGCGAGTTCTCGAAGGCGCGTGGCCGTTATATTGAGCGCCTCGTCCCAGCCGACGCGCTGCCAGCGCGGATTCGGATCGTCTTTCGGATTGATCCGCATCATCGGATGGAGCAGGCGATTGGGGTGATAGACGAGCTCCGGAGCCACCTTGCCCTTCAGGCAGAGAGCCTGCCCGGTTGGATGCCCGGGATCGGGTGCGAGCCCCATGAGCCTGCCGTTCTCGACCGTTGCGACCGCTCCGCAGCGCGAGATGCAGAGCGCGCAATACGTCGGTACCTGGAGTGTGGAGTCCGGATTTCTTGGCACCGGGGATCTCCCATGCAGGCCGTCCAAGAGTCTGGGTCTGTGTAGAGCCGCACGCGGAGGCTAGCATCTCGCCCGATCTCTGTCACGGCGGTGGGATCCGGCGCTTGGCAGGCCTGCTCGGGCGTGGCCCTTCGGCTACCCTGGATTGCCGGGGAACTGAGCTTCAGGCCGACCTCGCAGGCACTTCCGGCCATTACCCGGTGCCAGCGTTTCGGCTGGTACTCACCGAGGGTTGGATCAGCATCAGGTCCGCGCGGGTCCAGAGCATGTAGCAGACCAGCATGACAGGGGTGAGCACGAGGTTATCCGTCGAGGAGGTGCCAGCGGAAGCGGCCAGCCCTGGAAGCTTGATCGCAAGCAGGACAAGCGCGGGCACGCGACTCGCCACGACCGCAAACCGGAAGCGCCTGGGCCAGGGGTCCGCCTCGGCCGAAGCATCTTCCTCGGGGACCAGCGCGCTGCCGAGTTTCCCGATGGCGAGCAGCAGGCCCGAGGCGGTGGCCAGCAGGATGTCTCCGAAGGCTGCCAACGAGATCGTCAGGACCGCCGCGGCGATTGCCGACAGCAGATCGCCATGCCTGTTGAGTCGTCGGTTCGGCGGTGCGCCCCGGGACCAAGCGCGGTGATACATCTCCCCGGAGGCAATGAAGATGAGGATGGCGAAGGTGAGCGCGGTGGCGCCAGGGCTTCCGATGAAATAGGCCCTGACCACGTCCAGGATCGCGCCCGAACTCGCTGTTTCGCCTCCGGCGGCCATCGCGATCTGGACGCCGAGCCCGGTGCCGAGCGCCAGCACGTTCCCAACATTGTAGAGCCCGCCGGGCCCCTTCATGCGGCCGATCAACGCATTCCACAGCCCAGCCGGTGGCCTGGTGCGATCCCCGCCGGAAATCTGGTTAGGCAAGCCCGTACCACTGTGGGCCGCCAGGATGTCTGCCGGATCCCGGTTCCGATGAAGTTGCGGCTTGGAGGCATGCCTCATGATTATTGCCTCTTATCGTGGCTGGACATGGACGAAGGGCTGACAGCTGGCGCGGACGCGATCACCGCCGGGGGCGTTTTGCGGAGATCAAGTTCGCCGTCGGGGAGCGCTTGCGGATCCGCCGGTCTGGTCTGCCAGCGTCCCAGTGCCGACGGAACGTCGATCCAGGCGGATACCTCGTCGTCTCCCAGCGTGATGCGAGCGCCGCAGCGCTCAACGAGGCGGCGCATCGGGCCGTTCGCCGGGTCGCAGAGGACTATCAGCCGCCTCAGACCGAGCTGCGCTGCCCGTTCGAGTGCGCCAGCCATCATGTAGCGGCCAATCCCGAAACCGTGCAGCGCGTCATCGAGCGACATCGCCAGTTCGGCAGATTCCGGCCCGATCAGATGCAGCTCGACAGCGCCGCAAACAGTGCGATCACGCCATAGAAGCATCATCTGCCGGTTCGCGGCAGGCTGCGCACAGGCATCCAGCGAGGCCGCGCACGGCAGGATACCGAAGCGTGCCCGCAGCGCGTCGACCGACAGGCGAAGCAGATGAGCCCGATAGGCGCGAAGGTCGCACACCCTGGCGACCTGAAGGAATGGCACTAGGCCGGCCGCCTCGCGGTCGGCCGGCGGCAGGTCTGCCACGGCATGTTCGAGATCGAATGGCATCTTCCTGGCTCCCGTACAGTTTTGGGGACGTCTCCGTCGTCCCTGCGTGCCAGTCTGCGCGCCTGAGGCACGATGTCGTATCGACCAGACGCCGCAATTCCGCTGATGCAAATGCATCAATCTGCGGTGAAACTGCCGTAGCCGGGATGGTCCCGGCCGCGGTCGGTCCTGATTGCCGGCGAGTCGGGAATTCGTCGCAAACGGGTCCGGACACAGCCCCCGGCGAGGTGTTCAGCGTCGGTCTCCGGATGGCGGCCAGGCGCGCCAGGCGGCCGCGCCTACCATTCGCGGGCGGGTTTTGTTACCATTGACGAGGTGCAATCCAAGATCGCGACAGACCTTCCCGACAGCGGCAACAGGGCCGGGTCGGGGATCTGCGGCGACCGATTGGCGGAGTGCATCGAATTTGGCCGTGAGCGAGATCTTGTCGAGTCATTGCAATGGACAATGGGCGCGGACAGAATGGCTGTTGACCCGGCTACAGAGCACCTAAGCCTCCGCGAGACGGAAATAGCGGAAGCCTTCGCGAGCGGGGCCAGCTACCGCGAAATCGCGAGCAGGCTGGGCATCGCTCCGGCGACCGTCCGCACGCATCTGGGAACCGTCTACCGCAAGCTCGGCGTCAGCTCGAAGATCGCGCTTCTCAGGCGACTGCAGTCGGCATCGATTGAGGTCGGGCATCCTGATGACCCGGCAGCCGCGCCGCAGACACCATTCGCGCCCGTTGCCCCCGGCGGCGGCGATGTCGCGGACGGCATAGATCTTCCGCCGCGCCCGGTTATCGCCGTGCTGCCCTTCACGAACATGTCGGGGGATGCCACCCAAGAGTATTTCGCCGACGGGATTACCGAAGACATCATTACCCGTCTCTCCTACCTGCGCGGCGTCTCGGTTATCTCCCGCACGTCCACCTTCGTCTTCAAGAACAGCCGTAGCACCGTGCGCGAGATCAGCGCCGAACTAGGCGCAAGGTTCATTCTCGAAGGCTCCGTTCGCACCGCCGGTCGCCGCGTCCGCGTCGTTGCCCAGCTTATTGATAGTGAGACGTCGGAGCATCTCTGGTCGGAGCGATACGAGCGCGAGCTGGAGGATATCTTTGACCTCCAGGACGAGATCACCCACGCCATCGTCATTGCATTGCAGATCGTCCTCAGCGAGGGCGACCTGATCCTCGATCCGGGCGGCACGGAGAACTACGACGCCTGGGTGGCTTACCAGCAGGGCGCTCGGGCGCATATGAAATACACCGCGGAGGACAACCTGCGCGCCCGACGGCTGTACGAGAAGGCGCTGGATCACGACCCCCACTTCCTCGACGCCAGGGTGTATCGCGCCTGGACATTCTGGCAGCACGCCCGATCCGGCTTCGCTGTCGACCGCGACGCGGAACTGGCCGTCTGCCGCCGCATCATGGACGAACTTCTCGCCGCGGGCCTCGTCACGGCCAATGTGCGGCACCTGGAGTGCTGCCTCCTGCTGCTGGAGCGCCGATACGACGAGGCACTGGATGCGGCGCGGCAGGCGATCGCAATGGGGCCCTCCAAGCTTGCCGGCTACACGCCTGCGGCCATCGCCAATCTCTATTCCGGCAATTATCAGACGGCTGCCGACGTGTTGTGGGAGACGGTGCGCACCATCCCGTCAACGCCGACGGATTCAATCTACAACCTGGCCGTCGTACTGAGTCTGATGGGTGAGGATGCGCGCGCCATAGCCCTGGCCGAGGAGTACATGCGCCGGGTGCCCGATGATCTTTTCGCCTATACCACGCTGGCCACAAATCTCGGCCGCGCCGGCGACCGGGAACGCGCCACCCAGACGATCGCGGCGTTCCGCGTCCGCTTCCCGTTGTACAGGATCGCCGATTTCCGCGCCCACGAGCCGTTTCGGGACGAGCGAGTCCTCGAAGAGACACTCGCTGTACTGAGGGCCGCGGGACTGCCCGACTGACATCCCCGCAAACCCTGAAGCCTATTCTATTCCAGACCGCTGGCGGTCGCCCGAACTTGCCTTGCAACTGCAATGTGTCCGGCGTCGGCGCCCATGGGACAGAATTGGGTTGACTGACAAAGGAGGATTTCTGGCTCATCGTAGCCCATCAAGGAGCGAAGATGAGACAGAAAGCCGGAAGCGACAAATCATCGGCGGAGAAGGTCGTTAAGGACATCCGCCGCGCGACCCGCAAGCATTACGGGGCCGAGGAGAAGATCCGGTTCGTCCTCGAAAGCCTGCGCGGGGACGAAAGCATCGCCGCCCTGTGCCAGCGCGAAGGCATTGCCGAGAGCCTCTACTACAACTGGTCGAAGGAGTTCCTCGAGGCCGGCAAGAAGCGGCTTGCCGGTGACACGGCCCGCGATCTGAAAGAGGTCGTCGCCGAACAGGCGCTGGAATTGCGGCTGCGCAAAAACAGCGCGATCGCGGATGGGGGCGGCGAAGAATGAGATACCCCGCCTCCGGGTAGGTATTCTGAAACCACCCGGGTGCCTCAGCGGCATCCCGCCTGGCTTGCACCAGATCGTCGATCCTCTTGCGAAAAACCGGGTCGGCCAAGAGCTGCTGGAGCTTCTCGCGCGAGACCGTCTGCAGAACGACCCAAGGGTTATGCGTGAGTTCCCACAGCACGGGATCGAGCCGAAGCCACACCTGGTCGGTGGCATGGTTCCACGATGACCGCATATTCAGGGCAAGCTCGGACAAGGCTCCGAAGCCTTCTATGTCTGCCGACAAGAGAACGTTCCTTCGGTCCGTTTGCGCGCGTCATGAACGGTCACTTCAAGCCAATCCAGTTTGCTGCAATTCCGGGCACAGACGGAAGCAGGTTGACATAGATTGGCGTACCGGATTGGTCATGTCGCGATACCTTGACGACGAGATGCCTGGAATTGCTGGCTGCCTTGTTGAACCTGACCCGCAATTTGGCTGGCCGCTTGCGCGGGGCCTGGCGCTTCCACGTCCCAGGCGCGGCCCGTCGGCTCCTCGTTGTCATACTCTTCCACGAGATATCGCAGCATTGGTTTTCCCATTTCGTCGGCGCAACGAGACGCCCTCTCGGACTGCGTCAAGCGTTCACGACTTTGCCCGCAGCGTCGGGCGTGAGCACGCCGCCACCGTTGTGCGCTGCCGCCGGCTTGCCGGTCGATTCGAGAAGTTCGAGGAACGGCCTGACGATGTCGATCGGCATCGGGAAGATCACCGTGGAATTCTGTTCCGCGCCGATCTCGGTCAGCGTCTGCAGGTATCGCAACTGCATGGCGGCAGGAATGCTTGAAAGGATCTTGGCCGCGTTGGTCAGGGTTTGCGAGGCCTGGAACTCGGCGTCCGCATGAATGATCTTGGCGCGGCGATCGCGTTCGGCTTCCGCCTGCTTGGCAATGGCGCGCACCATGTTCTCCGTCAGCTCGACGGTCCTGATTTCGACATTGGAGACCTTGATGCCCCAGGTTTCCGTCTGGGCGTCGAGGATGTTCTGGACGTCGGTGTTGAGCTTCTTCCGTTCCGACAGCATCTCGTCGAGATCGTGCTGGCCGAGGACGGCGCGCAAGGTTGTCTGGGCGAGCATGTTGGTTGCTGGAAGATAGGTCTGCACACTGATGATTGCCCGTTCCGGATCATCCACCTTGAAGTAGAGAACCGCGTCGACCTTCATCGAGACGTTGTCGCGCGAAATGACGTCCTGGCTCGGGATCTCGATGACTTGCATGCGCAGATCCACACGGACCATGGTCTGCACGAACGGGATCAGCAAGACGAGGCCCGGCCCCTTGACCCTCTGGAACCGGCCGAGCGTGAAGACGACGGCCCGCTCGTATTCGCGCATGATCTTGATGCTGGCCGAAGCCAGAATCAGGAAGAGGAAGAGCACCGCGGCAATGAGGTACAGACCTAAGGAGATCATCGTGTTGCTCCCTTGCGAGCGAGGACGGCAGCCCGACTTCTCGAAAACAGGTCTTGACCGAAGATGCGTCGTGCCTGATCTCGGGCGGTCCGATTGGGTGGCCCGGCGGGATTTTCGCAGACATGGTACCGAACACGGATGTCGCCCGGTAGGTTCGGAAAGTACCGATAGAGATGCCCGCAACTGAGGGGAATATCTGCTCGCGACAATCAGAGGGTGCTGTCGGACAATTGCAAGAACGGACTTGCGGGGGATCTGCTCGTCTTCCTGTGAGGCGAGAGCCTGGACGGCGCGGCGCGAAGCCGGCGTTTCCAGTGGGTCTTTCGCCGATCGGTTCTGCGTGCCTGGATGTTGCGTTGCTCAGCCGCCAGCCTGATCCGTGCGTACCGATTGACCGCCCCTGTGATCGCTGTCCTTGCCGAATGCGGAGACGAGCAGATGCATCAGTTTCTTCAACGCGCCGTCGAATGCGTCTTCAACGGTTGCGGCCGTATCGCTTGCCGCCACCGGATGCCGGCCGGCAGGACGCGCTTCAATGAGGCATCGCTTGTCTGAACCGCCGGTCTTCGCGCCATTTTCATCGCTCAAGTGGACATCGACCAGGGTGATCTGATCGGCAAAGCGGGCAAGCGCGGAACTCGCGCTCGAACTCGAGTTGCCGCATCAGATCCTGACGGACTTCGACGCTATGGGCGGAACTGATCCGGACGTGCATGTTGTTTCTCCAAAGCTCCGTTTCTGGATGAGATATGCCATTCCCGCCCTCGGCACCGGGCATCCGCGCCGTGTCCGGCGCAGTCGTGGCGGCTCAGCTCGCCGATGGCCGTGGGAGGTGCCAAGCCGGGGTTCCGCCCTCAAGTCCGGTCGGTTCGCACCGGTGCGGCCCGAAGCGAAATCGGTGCGCGGTTCAGCGGGACATGCCCATCAGGAACGCGCCACCGGCATGCCGTGCAGGCCGCCGAGGAGCCAGAGGACAACGAGGACAATGAGCACCAGCCCAATGACGCCTCCCAGTCCACGCCCACCGTACCGGTTGTAGCCATAGTATCCGCCACCGCCGCCGAACAGCACAATCAGCAGGATGATGATCAGGATCGTTCCCATGGCCTGCTTTCTCTTCTTCTCGTTTCCAGCCAACCGGAGCGTTCTCGCCTGATCGGCCGCGCGCCACCGATGCGATCCGGCGATCGATGTGAGCCGCTCCGTCATCGGCTTGAAGAAGTTTATTGTAGCTCGGGCCACTGCCGCGCCGTAGGATCGGAAAATACGCAGTTTCGGCGGCGCGGCCGTGTCGCTCGGGTTTGTCACACGGTGCTTTAGCATTGCGCCTGATCGTATGACCCTACGCGTAGCGTAGTTTCCGGCCCTGCAGGCCGCGGCCTGCAGGGAATATGGTGCATCTCGCAGGCAGGCGAACTTGCGCGTGTCATCGCGTGTCATGGCGATCGCTGCGCCGTCCCAACAAGGCGTGCCGGCGCATCGCGCGGGTAGCGGGTGCAGGCTCAACAATGGACATGGGAGACGACAGTGCTGACCGACGATCAACTGCGGGATGCCGTGCTGCAGGAATTGGACTGGGAGCCGAGCGTCGCAGCGGCGCAGATCGGCGTGACCGCGCATGACGGTGCCGTAACGCTCTCGGGCCACGTCAAGAGCTATGCGGAGAAGCATGCCGCCGAAACCGCCGCGCGGCGGGTGAAGGGCCTGAGAACCCTGGTGGAGGAAATCGAAGTGACGGTGCCGTTGGACGTCAGGCCCGGCGATGAGGATATAATGGCAGCGGCTGTCGATCGCCTCGCGTGGGACGCCTCGCTGCCTGACAATGCCGTGGAGGTCACGGTGGGAAAGGGTTGGGTCACGCTGACGGGGCAGGTCGCATGGTACTATCAGAAGGAAGCCGCCGAAGCCGAGATTCGCACGCTGTTCGGCGTGTGCGGCATATCCAACAAGATCGTTATCAAACCCGCCGTCCACGTCCAGGACATCGAAGTCGTCATCCGCAATGCTCTTGACCGTTCATCCTTCTTCGAGCCGAAGACGATCGAAGTCACCGCATTCAAGGGAAGGATTCGTCTCAGCGGCAGCGTGCGCTCCTGGCACGACCGAAGCGCGGCCGAGACCGTCGCGTGGGCCGCTCCGGGTGCCGTCGCGGTCCGGAACGACATCGCGGTGGCCTGATTGACGAAAGGCTGCCGATCGGGAAGTCAACTGACGGATATGCAATGGACGGTCGTTTGACCGGCGCCGCCCAGTAAAAAGAGCGGGAAGGAAAAGCAAACGATTGGAAGATGTCTCGATCATCCTCGTGCTGCTGCTGGCGGTGGTCGTGAGCGGTGCGGCCGCGCGGATCCTGCCATTGCCGATCCCCAGGCCGCTTTTTCAGATTGTCTTCGGCTTCGCACTCGGATTGTCCGGCGGTCTGCGCGTTGATCTCGATCCTGAGATCTTCTTCCTTCTCCTTGTTCCGCCGCTGCTGTTTCTGGACGGTTGGCGCATTCAGAGGGAGCAGTTGCGCAGGGACGGTGCGGCGATTCTGGAACTTGCGCTCGGCCTGGTCTTCTTCACGATCTTCGGGATCGGCTTCTTCATCCACTGGCTCATACCGGCGATGCCGCTTGCCGTCGCATTTGCCCTTGCCGCCGTTCTCTCTCCGACCGATCCGATCGCCGTTTCCGCAATAGCCAGGCGCGTCGCAATACCGAAGCGCATGATGCACATTCTGGAAGGCGAATCGCTTTTCAACGACGCCTCTGGCCTGATCTGCCTGCGTTTCGGGATTGCCGCCGCGCTGACCGGCACGTTCTCCCCGCATGAGGCAATCCTCGAGTTCCTGTGGCTCGCCTTAGGAGGGATTGCGGTGGGTGTCGCCGTCACCCGCGCGATACTCTATTTCAAGCAAAGGCTGTCCGACTATGCGGGTGAGGAAAGCGGATCTCAGATCGTCGTCAGCCTGCTGATGCCTTTCGGTGCCTACATCTGCGCCGAATATCTTCATTGTTCGGGTATTCTCGCGGCAGCGACCGCCGGCATCACGATGAGCTTCACCGAAGCATCCAGCGAGACGACTGCCATGACCCGCCTCCGCCGCGGCGCTGTCTGGGATGCGGTGCAATTCGCCGCGGACGGCGTCGTCTTTGTCCTGCTTGGCGAGCAACTGCCCCAGATGGTGGCAAGCATGGTCGACAGCGTCCGGACGACGGGACATTATCATCCCGTTTGGCTCCTGGCCTACGCAGTTCTGATTGCCCTGGCGCTCATGGCAATCCGGTTCGTCTGGAGTTGGGTCTCGCTCAGCCTTACGCTCTTCAGAGCCAATCGGCGCGGCGTTGACAGAAGTTGGCCCAATCTTCGTCTTGTCGGGGCAACGACATTGGCCGGTGTGCGCGGTGCGATCACCCTTGCCGGTGCTCTCACGATACCGGTGGTTCTTGCGGATGGCTCACCGCTTCCTGCTCGCGATCTCGCGGTCTTTCTCGCAGCCGGGGTGATCGTCCTGTCGCTTCTGGCAGCAAGCATCGGGCTGCCGTT
>CAVXEW010000006.1:0-568466 GCA_963760965.1 uncultured Alphaproteobacteria bacterium | reverse complement strand
TTAGTGGCCTGAAGCAAACAGACGGTACCCGTCCGATTGGAAAAGTCAGCCCACAAGCTATTGGTCTGGTGGGGCGGCTTTTCCTGGCAGTGGTGCCATCTGTCAGGATCGTACCACCAGGCTTCAAGACAGGCAGGTTGCCCGCGCGCCGGAGAGATGATCGAGGCGCACCTGCTGGCGGAACGAGCGCGCGCCGCCGCATCGGGCGGGCTAGGTTCGCAAGAGTTGCCTTGCGACGAAAGCTGGATTGGCGCATGCCGGCGCCGCCGGAGCGCCTTTCGACCATGCGCGGGCGACTGCGAGAAGCCGGATCGCCCCGGTTGCGTCGGAAACGCCCGCATAGCGGCCCATCGCCTCCGCCGCGCTTGTCGTCTCGGCATCCGAGAGCAGTCCGCCCAGGGGGAACTTCTGCTTGATCCCCGGCGCGAGATACGGACAGGCGACATAGCCGGCGGCGAAGCCGAGGACCGTGCCGGCCGCGAGACCCGCCGGCAGCCCCACGGGACCGCCCCACGCGCCGACGGCGAGGCCCACCAGCGAACCCCCAGCCGTAGAAGCCTTGAGACAGATCTTGTAGTACGGGTCCTCCCGACCCACCCGTTCCCAACCCGACAATGGCATCGCACCGGCTCCCTTTCCTTCGCTCTTCCTTGCGACGGCCGGGCGGCCGCCCTCAGAAACTGACCTTGAAGCCTATCTTGCCCGCCAGCATGCGACTGTCGGACGAGGCCTTCCCCCGGATCTCCGCGCTCGAGCGTACTTGCACGGGAAACCTTCAGGTTGAAGCCCGCCGACAGGCCGGCGGAAAAGTTGGCGTCCTTGAAATCGAAGCCGATCCCGCTGATGCTCGCCTCGTTCCGGTACCCGAAGCGCTGCTGCAGATCGGCCCTTGCGTAGGGGCTGAAGACCATGCCGTTGTCGAGCTTGTAGGTGCCGTATATGCCCGGATCGAACTTGATGGCTCCGAAGGAGACGTGCGACCTTCCGTAAGCGTTGCCGCTGCTGTCGATGAAGGGATCTCCTGAAAACGTCGCCCCGACCATGCCACCGCGCAGATCGAGATTTGTCCGATCCGACAGCGCGAAGATATGACCGATCGAAGCAGTGCCGGCATAGCCCACCGTATCGTAGGAGCCGGTCGAGTTCAGAACGTCGTTGTTGATGTCGGTCTTGCCGACGAAGGTGGTGCCCGAAACGAGCACGTAGTTGCGGTCCCATCGGAACAGGCTGTAGAGGCCGGCCATTCCGGCCTTGTTCTTGGCGCTCCCGACGCTCGGGAAGCTGGCGAACGGGCCGTATCCGACGTTGGTCGACGTGTATCCGCCGAAAACTCCGATGTTGAGCCCGTAGCGCTGGTCCATCTGGAAATGCCTGGCTGCGTTGAAATCCAGGCTGGCGGCCGCCGAAAAATCATTCGCCACGAAATCCGGACCCTGCCATGTGTTCGACACGCGGAAGCCGTCATGGTTGACGTGCGCCCACTGGCCGGATGCGAAGACGCCGAAATTCGACGATGCCTGGATCGGGGCGCTGCCGGTGGAAAGACCCAGGCCGAATTCCGCGGCCCGGTTCGTGATTCCGCGCAGCGCCTCGAGGGCGGTGTTCGACGACTCGGTGTCGATTGCGGCCTGCGTGGCGACAGTCAGCGGCAGCAACTGGGGGTTCGGCATCGCGAGCAGCAGGAGTCCGCCGCCGGGGCCCGATACGACGCTGTAGTTGAAAAGCGAAGCGGCGGTTCCGGAAATACCGGAGACGCTGAAGGACGAAGGGTCGACCGCATTGCCCGAGATGACGATGGGGATGACTGTCGGACCCGACAATTGCGGCGTGCCCAGCAGGTTCACGAGGACAACGTTGCTGCCGCCCACGGAAATCGTGCCGTTCACGACCAGCTGGTCGGCCAGGACGCTCTGCTGGTTGATGTCAAAGCCGATGGTCGCGCCGTTGAGCGCCAGGTTCCCGACGACCAGCACATCGTTCGGACTGCCGTTTATGAAGCTCAGCGTCGAGTTGTCGATCGTCAGGTTTCCGTAGCCACCGAGAGGCGAGCGCAACGTCACCACGGGATCGGAATAGAGCGTCGAGCCGGAAGCAAGCGTCAACTGACCGATCGTCTGCGTCGAATTCCGGAACCCGATCTGCGAGCCGACGAGCGTCAGCTCGGAAAATCCCGAGAAGTTCTGACTCCGGAACGTGCCGCCGCCGGCATGCGCCAGATCCGTGTCGGTGATCGTCCCGACCGCGTTCGTGCCGCTGAAGAGCACGCCGTCCGGCAGGTCGAGGGCCGCGGGCGCCATCGCATCGTCAATGACGAGCGTCGCGTTCGACAGACCGGTGATGTTGCCGCCGACGTTGCCGCCGTAGAGCTCGACATGCTCTGCGTCGATGCCTCCGGCGACGGTGCCTCCGCTGACATTCACGCTGTCGTAGCCGGCGTCGCCGGCGATGGCGCCACCGACCTTGCCGCCGGAGACCGTGACCGTGTCGTCTCCGGCGCCGCCACGGATGGCGCCTTCGACGGTTCCGCCCCGGACGGCGATGGTGTCCGATCCGCCGCCGCCGCGAATGTCGCCCGTGACGGTTCCGCCCAGGACGGCGATGGCGTCCGGCGCGCTTCCGCCGACAACGTTGCCCGCTACCGTGCCGCCACGGACATTGACCGTGTCGCCCGCGCCGGAGCCGGTTGCGAGCAGGATGTCGCCAGTGACGACACCTGCCTGCTGCTCGACGGTATCGGCGCCACCGGTGCCCGTGAGGTCGATCGCCGTGCCGCCGGTGCCGGTGATCGAGCCGGTGTTCGCGATCGCGACCGGCGCCAGGGAGACCACCCCGGTCGCACCAGTGATCGAGCCCGCATTCGCCAGGCTTCCTGTCCGGCCGGTGTCGGAGGCGAGCATGATTCCTGCATAGGTGCCGTTGACCGCCGCACCGCTTCCGACGCTCAGGACCATGCTCGAGCTGGCGACGCCGGAGTAGTCTCTGGCGTAGATGCCGATGCCGTTCGATCCGGTCACTGTTCCGGTGACGGATATCGAGAGGTTGCCGCTGCCACCGTGCGCGGCCGCGATGCCATTGGTAGCGCCGCTGACGTTTTCCGCCACGATCGCAAGGCCCGTCGACTTTATGCCGGAAAAGGCGGCGATGCCCGCGCCGCCGTACCCGGTCACCGTCCCGGTCGAATTGACTGAGAGGTTACCGCTTCCGCCGTTGACGGCGGTGATGCCCTGGTCGCTGCCGCTGACATTCGCCACGTCGATCGCCACGCCGGTCGAGTTGCCCTCGGCGTCCGCGGAGATCCCGGCGCCGTCATTGCCCGTCACCGTTCCCGTGGACGTGATGGCGAGGACGCCGCTGCCGTAGCTGGTGGCGTAGATGCCGTATGCGCCGCCGTTGACATTCGCCACGTCAATCGCCAGGCCGGTCGTGCCGCTGTCGGCGAAGACATTGATTCCGTTGCCGCCTCCCCCGCTCACCGTGCCGGTGGCGGTGATGGAGAGCGCGCCGCTCCCGTAGTTGGCGGCATCGATCCCGATGGAACCGCCGCTGACATCCACCGCGTCGATGGAGAGGCCGTTCGAACCGCTTTTGGCAATGGCGGAGATGCCGGTGCCGTTCGTTCCCGCGACCGTCCCCGTGGCGGTAATGGAGAGCGCGCCCGTACCGTAGTTGACGACATAGACGCCATCCACCGCTCCGTGCACCTCGGCCGCCTGTATGGTCAGGTCGGTACCATAGTTGACAGCACCGATCCCGACGCTTCCGTAGCCCGGATAGACTGTGCTGATGCTCAGCCCCGTTACCGTGCCCGTCGCGGTAATCGTCAGCGCCCCGGTCCCGTTGTTGTAGGCGCCAATGCCGTTCACCGCCCCGGTGATGGCGGAACCGTAATTGTCGGTGAAGCTGAGGCCGTCAGTGCCCGTCAGGAGGAAAGCATTTTGGTCCGAGCCGGTGGTGTCGATACTGAAACTGCTGTCCGTGGTCACCGTCAGCGGCGCACCGTTGAGCATCTGCGTTGCGGTTGTCGCGTTGCTGCAGATATAGGTGCCGCCCGCCCCGGTGCAGTCGGCATCGGCGCGCCGCACATAGCCGCCGACGAAGGCGCTCGTCGCGAGCGCGGTACCAAGCACGAGACGCTTGCGCAGCCGCCCGCCGTTGCCCGCTGCCGATTTGATCCTCTGCCTCAACACATACCCCTCCTGCTCTGCAAACCGGTCATTGGACGATCTCGCCGGAGGCCGCAGCAGCGACCGGAGAACCGCCCGGGCAAACTGGCGCCGGAGCTTCGCCCGGCGCATGGCTGACGATGCGGGCTGCGTCGGGCGAAGCCGGACTGATCGCCATCGGGCACGCGAAGCCGGGGACGACCGCAACGTCGTAGAGCTCGGCCACCTGATCGTCGATGCGGAACCAGTCGACGCAGCTTCGCCGTTCCACGTCGATGACCTGGACCCCGCACCAGGCCTCCGAGTCCGTTGCCGCGAGCCGCTCGTCAAGTTCCAGCCCCTCGAAGCGCTTGTAGCGGGGCTTCGACAAGCCGACGAAGGCATGGCGTCCGAAAAACGCCAGCCCCCTCAGGAAGCCGGGACAGAAGGCCACCGGTTCGAAGCGTCCCATGCCGCCGCCCTCCGGCAGCGCAACGTAGCCGAGTTCGCCGGTGCCGGAGTTGAGCAACCACAGCGTGCCGCGGTGCAAACGCGGCGAGTGCGGCATGGACAGGCCCTCGCATACGACCCTGCCGCTCGCCACATCGACCACCACACCCCCGCCGGTGCGCCGGTCGCGCCAGCCGTCGATCGTGTCGGAACGGCTGACGGCGGTCACGTAGGCCGGCTTGCCATCTTCCCCCATCGCAAGGCCGTTCAGGTGGCAGCGATCCTCGTCCACAAGCGCGGAGACGAAGGGCGGGCGCCACACCTCCTCGAAGCTGTAGCGGTCGGAGACGGTCGCGAGGCAGTTGAAGCGGGTGTTGACGAAGACCGGCCGGCCACTCGCGTCGGTGCCGACGTCGTGAGCGTCGAGTTCGCCGGTGACATGCACCGTGCGCGGCACGAAGCAGGCGTCGAATATCCCGTTGGCACGCTGGTTCGGCTCCAGGGCGTTGACGAAACGTATCAGATGCAGGCCCGCCGCGAGCAGGAGCGCCCCGTCGGATCCCAGGGCCACTCCCATGGGGCGCAGGATGGGCGTGTGGTGAATGTTGAGGCCGCCCGTGCCGGCATTGCGGCCGATGAGGTAGAAGAGACCGGACTGGTATGAGGTAACCGCGAGGGAGATTTTCAGCTCCCCCAGCCGAGACACAAGACCGGCCGACATCGAATAGGCCGCAGCCGGTGCACCTTCCGGCGGCCCCTCCGGGACCGATCCGGCCATGCCGGCTGTTTCGCCGCCTCCGAGCCCCATCATGTCTTAATCCACATCAAAATATCACTAAGAATATAGATTGAGCCTATGCATTCGATTTTCGCGATCGTCAATCCTTTCCTGGCTTTCCTGGAAGTTTTATCACGATCCGAAATCCGGATTTTCATGAGGAGCATAAAAAAATTATTTATCACACGTGATAAATCTGACAAATTGCAAATATTGATAGCCCTGCAATACGTTGCCACTTGAGCGTGGACAGCACGGGCCGTATGAAGACCATGTTTCGGCCTTGCGGACATCGAGGCCGAAAGGTTGTTGTTCACCGGAGTTGAAGAAGGAGGATCCGCAAATTGCGCGCAGCACATTGCATGGCGGCGGCACTGCTGGCGATTGCCGGCCAGTCCGCCGTGGCGGCCGAGAAGACGCCGGCGCTGCCCGGGGGAGCCTCCTCGCTCCAGGAAACCTACCAGGATTGGGCCCTTACTTGCCGGGGCGGCTCCAGGGTGGCCTGCGCCATCCTGCAGCAACAGAGACAGAAGAACGGGCGGCGGGTCCTTGCGGTAGAGTTGCAGGCGGGGAGTGGCGACACGCTTTCGGGCACTCTCGTGCTGCCGTTCGGCTTGCATCTCGACAGCGGCGTGACGCTTCAGGTCGATGACACGACGGCGCTCAAGCCGTCGCGCTTTTCCACCTGCCTGCCGGCCGGTTGCCTGGTGCCGCTGGCGCTCGACAAGGAGACGACCGCCGCCCTCCGCGCGGGCTCGACGCTTCACCTCAAGGCCGAAAGCGTGGATGGAAAGAAACTGACCTTCTCGGTCTCCCTCAAAGGATTCGCCGCCGCGCTCCAGAGGCTGAAGGCCCTGGCCGGCATGCGCTAGCGTTCCGGACCGCAAGCGGCGAGCGAAGGCCGAAACCACCGGCATCGCCTCAGGCCCGGCGCCCGATCTTCTTCGTGCGCAATTGCAGCGCAGGCAAGATCGGAGGCCGGGCGCCGGATGGCCATGCGCGGCGCTTGCCCGGAGGACCCGGCTTCCATCTGGGACTCGGGTAGGCACAATCAACGTCCTGCCGGCAGCGCAACAGCCACTCTCAGCACCGCCACCACCTCCGGGACCGCCGCTGCTACCGCCACCGCTGCTGCCGCCGCCACTGCTGCCGCCGCCGCTGCTACCGCCGCCGCCGCTGCCGCCACCACTGCTGCCTCCGCCACTGCTACCGCCGCCGCTGCTGCCGCCGCCGCCACCCCCCTCCTGGTAGCGGACCGGGGTCAAGACAGGCTTCGCCTTGGATGGACCAGTCTCCCTGTATGCCGTCGCGGGGCTTGGTGCCGGTGTCGCCAAGGGCGCGCGGGCCGTCGCCTGTTCGTTGTAGAACGGATTCAGCATGCAGCCGGCGAGCGCCATCATGGCCGCCGACGAAAGCAACGCGAGAACGGTATTCCTCATGACCCTCTCCAATTTGCCTCAGAGCATGTCCAGACGTGGTTGAGACCTGATCCACCTGGCTCGGACGAGTTCGATCAGCAGCACACGCGCATCTCCCGGTGCCGCCTTGCCGAGGACGGCGGCCGCAGCCTCCCGCGTCCGCTTTCCGAGAACGCCGTCGATCGCACCGACGTCCTGTCCCATGTCCGCGAGCGTCGACTGGACGGCCCGGTCGACGGTCGCCGCGGGAAGCTTCGCCAGTGAGGCTCTGGCCTGCCCGGAGACCGGATCGGTCTGCTGGGAGGCCGAAAGCGCGAAGAGACGGGCCGCCTCGTAGGGGTCGCTGGAGAGAGACGCGTCGGCGGCGATCATCTCCGCTGCATAGAAGGCGCCCCAGGCATCGCCGCGCCCGGCACTGCGTCGGAAGCCCGCGATGATGTCCGAGGGGGAAGCGTTGCCGGAAGACCGCTTCATCATGCTGATAAGCGTCCCTGCAGCCGGCTGGCCGCCCTCGTCGGCCTTGACGAAGAGAGACATCGCCTTGTCCGGGTCCTTCGGCACGCCGACACCGTCGCGATAGAGCAGACCGAGGTTGACCATGCCCCAGACGTCTCCCCGCTCGGTAGACTTTCGGAAGAACGCGAGCGCCCGTTCGACATCCTTGCGCACGTGCTGGCCGTACCGGTACTCCGCGCCGAGCTGGTTCATCGCGTAGGTATGCCCGGACTGCGCCGCACTCGTCAGCAGGTCGATCCCGCGCGGCACGTTCGGCCTGATGCCTTTTCCGTAGATCAGGGCCTTGCCGAAGACATATTGCGCGTAGGGGTCACCCTTCTTCTCGGCCGCCTCGAAATACGAATCGCCTCGGCCGGATCACGCCTGACGGTTACACCGAGCTGGTACATGCGCCCGAGCCATTCGCCGGCGCGGACGTGGCCCTGCTTGTAGGCCAGGCGAAGGTTGTCGACCGCCGCCTGGAAGTCGCCGTCCGCATAGAGCGCGCGCGCATACTCGAACTTGAACCGTCCGACGGCCGGATAGTCCGAAACGGCCTTGGCGCATGCCGCCTTGGCCGCCGGGATGTCGATCTCGTTCGGGAGCACCCCCTTCGTAACGCCCTGGATGTCGAGCGGCTCCGCCGCCAGACGGTCGCACTCGTTGACCGACGCGGCGACCTCGATTGACAGAGGCTTCATGCCCGTCTCGCGGGCGGACGCGGGAACGAAGGCCACGTCCATCTTGCGCCCGGCATCGGCAAGCGACGGCCTGATGCTCAGGCGGCGAAGATCGGCGACGCGCACCAGGTCGCCCGGCGCCAGCACCTTGCGGTCGATCGACACCTGTGCTCCCGGGTCGTGCCCGCCGAGGCGAAGCCAGCCGTCCGTCGCTTCCTTCGTCGCGCCCAGTTCGCCACCGACGGGAACGAAACCCGTGCCGACATCGGCGGCCATGGCGATCAGGCGCGGCTTTTCCGCAGTGGCCGGTTCATCGCTCCGGGCAGCCGGTGCTGCCGGCCGGCCCGAATCCGCGGATGCGACGGTTTTCGCATCGACCCGGATGCGGACGGTCGAGGGCAGCGCACGCCCGTCGGCCGTCTTCACGCGATAGCCGAACTGGTCGGTACCGGGCTGGCCCGGCGCTGGCTTGTAGGCGATCTCCGCAAGATCGTCCGCGCGGATCGAAGCGGCGGCCTCGACCGGCTTGCCGGCGAGTTCCAGTACCCCATGGGCGGGCGTCCGGGTCACCTCCACGGTCAGCGGCTCGGTCCCGTCGGCCAGGGGCACGCCCAGATGTAGAGGAACCGCCTTGGCGACGGCTGGCACGGTGACGTCGGTGACGGCCGCCGAGGCGACGAGGTTCTGCGGCTTGATGAAATAGAACGAGGTCGTGAGGCTCGAGGAATCCCAGGGCACCTGCCGCCCCTGGGTCGACTTTATGACCTCGTTGCGAATGCGGGTGACGAGGTCGCGGACCTCGATGCCCGGCGTCAGCGCCTGGTCGGCGAAGGCGCTGGAGAAAGGGCTGTGGTCCTGCCGGCCGTCATAGGCGACGGCGTCCGGCGCCGTCGCATACACGATCAGGCTTCCCATGCCGGGAACGGTGGGCGCCAGCCCCTTGTTTCCCTGGACCTGCACCTTCTTGTCGCCGACATAGTAGAAGCCGTTCCTGAAGGGATTGTCGCGGCAAGCGTCCAGAATCGCGATCTGCAGCGAAGACGAGTGCGACATGTAGGAGAGCAGATTGGAAAAGTTGTAGGTCTGGACGTCCAAATCGTAGGGAGACGCGAGGCTGGCATCCACCGGGAGAATGTAGTTCTGCCCGGCCACCTGGACCGCGTGGCCGCTGTAGTAGAAGAGCGCAACGTCGCCTTCGTCGAGGCTTCTCAGGAACCTGCGGATCGTGTCCTCGAGGCGCTTGCCGCCCAGATCCACTCCGAGAACGACCTCGAAATTCGCCCGTTCGAGTACCGACTTGACGCTGCGGGCATCGCTTGCCGCATTGGGCAACTGGCGGAAGCTCTTGTAGTGGGAGTTGCCGATCACCAGAGCAATGCGGCGCCCGATCACGGCAGACGCGCCGGCAGGAACAGCCAGGCACGCAAGCAGAAACGTCGCGGCAAGCGCCAGGCGCGCGTATAATAAAAGAATTTTCGGAAATACTTGAGGGCATCCTCCCGATTTGACAGGCATGGACATCGCGCACTTCCCGAATATTCCCCATAAAAAAGTATTCCTCCATGCGGCATCGAGTCGAAACTCGCCAAACGGTTGCATACGAGACGAAAACTTCCAAAATTTCTTCCAAATGATCAATATTTTTGTTCAGGATCTGCGCTTGCTTCATCCCCTGCAGGGCACTCGAACAATTGACAAACTTTTGACACAGTTTATACTTTTGTCCCTGACCGAACGATTTCGGTTCGCCATCATGAAGCGGGAGGCCGGGCCATGCGACGGATGTTCTTGGCAGCGTTATTGCTGACTCTTTTCATGCCCGCCGGCGCCCTCGCCGGACCTGCGCAGACATCGGACAAGATCGTGAAGTTCTTTGCCGACCAGGTGGACCTCGGGCAGTCGAGGGGAATTTGCGTTGGAACACAGGCCCAGTGCGCCGACAGCACCCAGTCGAAGCCGGCCGCCGGCCTCGACATGCTCGTGAATTTCGACCTGAATTCGGCAAGGCTCACGCCGGACGCCCGAGCCAAGCTCGAGGAATTCGTCAAGGCGTTGCAGGACAACCGGTTGAGCCAGCTGCATTTCGTGGTCGCGGGCTACACGGACGCCTCGGGCTCCGAGCGCTACAACGAGGACCTTTCGGTCCGGCGGGCGCAGTCGGTCATGGCTTTCCTGCTCGAAAACGGCGTCAAGCCTGCGCGACTGAAGGCGGTCGGTTTCGGCGAGACGCATCCGCGCGTCGCCGACCCCTACGATCCAGTCAATCGCCGCGTAGAGATGCGACTGAATTCCACAACCAACTGACGCAGTTCACCGAGCGTTCGCGCCGGCGGACTTCTCGAGGGTTTCCTGTGCAGCGGCGTCTCTCTGCCTTCCGCCTGCCGGCTTGAGAGCCCGGGAGTCCTTTCGGCGTCCGGGGCGGGTGGCGGCCGGATAGCGGCAACTGCCACGGACATCGGAAGGCAGACACCCGCTTCCCGAGCCATGCTCGCACTGCGCGGCCAGATCGCGCAACGGTATCGGACGGGACCATCGGCACGTTGCCTTGCCGCCCTGGCGCCAGCGGCAGTCGCCCCTTCGTTCGCCCCCCCCAAGCCGTCCCCGCCTGCCCGCCGCGGGAAATCCGGACCGCTGTGCCTTTCGTGACAGAGCAAGGATCACTTCCGGGAAATGTTGAAAAAGGTCCGGGACATACCCGCGACACCGAGACACGGGAGAAGACGACATGGGCAATCCGATCAGAAACCAGAACCGGCAGACGAACCGGCCGACAGATCTGCCTCAGCATGGCGCATCGACATCCGGCGCTACGAGGACCGCTCGTCCGGGTGGAGTGCCGGCCGCGCAGAACGAGACCACACAGACCTTTCACCATCTCCAGCAGGGTTCGTGGACTTCATGGCTGCAAGGTGGCGAGCGGAAGCGGAAGCGAGACACGGAAACCGTGGGCTCCAATCCGGAAGTCCGCTCCACCCGGCGGCCGTCCACCGGTGCTGCCGGCACCGACCCGGCAATGCGCCCCGGCACCGGCCAAATCCCCAGCGGCTACGGCCACCAGGGACCGCGCCGACTTCTCCTGGCGACTGGCGCGACGCAATTGACGTCCTCCTTCACCTCCGACAACGGGCGGCCGTCCACCGGTGCTGCCGGTACCGACCCGGCAATGCGCCCCGGCACCGGCCAAATCCCCAGCGGCTACGGCCACCAGGGACCGCGCCGACTTCTCCTGGCGACTGGCGCGACGCAATTGACGTCCTCCTTCACCTCCGACAACGGGCGGCAGGGCCGCCTCAGGGGCGGGAACTGGTCTGCGACGGCCACGAGCAGTAGCGGCGGCCTGATAGATCTCACGAGCGAGGACCCGGTCGATCCCGGCGCAACGCACGACTTTCTGCGCACGTTTCCTTCAAGGCAATACCTCAAGACGCGATTGCCAGAACTAGGCGGAATAGACCCGTTCGAGCACTCCACGGCCAGTGACTTCGAGAAGGCTCTCGACAGTGAGCTGGGCGAGAAGGAGTCGGCCCGCCTCAAACAGCGTTTCGCGCCGGCGGTCATCCAGTCGGGGCTCAGGCAACTGATGGCCCAGGAGATCCAGGCGCAGATCGCCTCGGCTCAACTTGTCGCAGACGACGTGATCTCCGGGAAGGAAACTCCGGTTCAACATGCCGGAGCGGATGCGGCCTTCCAGAAGGAAGTCAAGGTCCAAACGCCCGTGGCGAATGACCGGGTGAGCGGCAACACAGTCACGCACACAAGCCCTACCCTGGACGACCCGGCAAAACGGCTCGCCCTAACCGGGAGGGACGGCTTTGCGAGCATGGCAAAGATCTGGAATTACGACGTCTATGCCTTGTGTGATAGCTACGCCCAGCGCATCAACCGAATTCTCGACCAGATAAAGTCCAAAGATCGGCGTACTTGGCAATTACTTTCCAGCGCGAGAGACGATCACAAGAAGTTCACGCTTAACGAGACGCTCTTGCGCCAGTTCACGCAAGAAGGACATTTTCCCAAGTTCCCGGAATTTTTTCAGCAGCGTATTTCCATTTCTCTGTTCTATGAGCAGCTTTTCCAAATGGAATGCTCTGTCCGCCTGCTCAACAACGCCCTTCGCTCTTTACGCGCTGACATAACTCACACGGTAGTCGAAATCTGGCTTAAAAAATTCGCAAATACTATAGGCCGAGAAGTTGCAAACGAATTTCATTTAAGTATTGTCCTGAGCGAAATTGGTGACGATGATTATCTACGGCGCCCACGTTTTGAAAGGATATTCATTCTCTCTTTCAGAACCCTTCTCGAGACCAGGAATTTCTTCAAGGCCAACAATGAATTTCTTTCTTCAGCCATTGCTTGCTGGCCTGAACTGCCGGGGCGCGAGAACCACGACTGCTGGGAATGGTTGCAGCGCCCGGATGACGTCGAACTCGTGAAGAATGCCCAGCGGCATATCGCCAACGCGCGGGAGCAAGCGACCCGGAGCAGCAATGCCCAACATGGCGCCTTCGGGAAGAAGGCGCCTCTCGAAGTGCAACGCTACGTTGAGAACGTACTATACTATTTCTATTTGTCGGCGTCCGATTTCAGAGAATCGCGTAGGGGCCCCATGGATTGGCTGGAGATGGATACGGGATTTATCGTACGGACGCACACACCCGCCGCGCAGATATATCAGGATTTCATCGATTTACTCGCCCTGACGGGACTGTACGGCCAGAAGCTCTAGTGGCCTGACCCAAACAGATCGTACCCGTCCGTCTGGAAAAGTCGGCGCATGAGCTGTTGAGCTGGTGCGGCGATTCTTCCCGGCAGAAGGTACCACCTGTCAGGAGCGCACCACTCACGCTCGCTGCGACGACGCGTCCGGAACGCCGCAACCAGCTGGACACCTTCGGGGAGGGCCGGTGGCGGCGGTGCGGTCTCCCGTTGCGCAACTTCTCAATGCATGCCGGCAGCCGCGGGAAATCCGGATCACTGTGTCATTCGTGACAGAGCGGGAGACGCCTCTGGGAAATGTTGAACGATGTCCGGGACATGCCCGCGGCATCAATGCATTGAGGAAGACAAGCATGGGCGATCCGATCAGAAACCAGAACTCGCAGACGTACCGGCCGGCGGATCCGTCGCAGGAAGCCGCATCCGCATCCAGTGCCGCGCGGACCGGTCGTCCAGACGGCACATCGGTCACGCAGAACGAGACGACACCGGCCTTTCACCATCTCGGGCAGGGTTCGTGGACCCAGCGACCGGAAGGCCGCGAGCGAAAGCGGCAGCGAAGGAGGAAGACAAAGGGGCCCAATTCCGAAGATCGCACTGCCAGCGGCTACGGGAGCCAGGGATCGCTCCGAGCGTTCAATGCGACCGGCGCAACGCAATCCCGGTCCTCATTCTCTGTCGACGACGGGTGGAAGGCACGCTTCACGAACCGGGATCAACCTGCGACGGAACCGAGCCGTCCCCGCGGCCGGATCGAGAGCACAGGACAGAAGTCGATCGATCCCGGCGCAATGGCAAAATTCCATCGCGAGTTTCCGTCAATGCAACGCCTCCAGGAACGATTTCCCGAACTGAGCAGAATGGACCCCTTCAAGTACCCCACGGCGAAAGACTTCTCCGAGGCCCTCGACTGGGAACTGGGTGAGAAGGAGTCTGTGCTGCTCAAGCAGCGCCATGGGCCGGCAGTTGTCCAGTCGGGGCTCAAGCACCTGATGTCACAGGAGATCGAGGAGGAGTTCGCCCCGGCTCGTTTTGCCGAAGAGGGATTGAATTGCTTCAAGACCGAAGAAAGGTCGCCGGTCATGACGGAAGCGAAGGGCGGAACTTCCCTTCCGAGAGGCATGGAGGTCGGCGAGGCAACTGCGCGCACGGACCCGGGCTCGGACGACTTGGCGACCAGGCTCGCCCTCGCCGAGCGGGACAGTTTCGCGAGCATGGGCATCATCACGCGGCACAACTCGAATATCCTGGCCGATCGCTACGCCCAAAACATCGAACGCATTCTCAATCGGATGAAGTCCAGAGACCAACCCACCTGGCAAATCTTTGCAGGGAAACGCAGCATGAAATGCACGCTCGAGGGCGACATCCTGAAAGGATTCCTGCGAGAAGCAAATTTTATCAGATTTCCTGAATTCTTTCCGGCCAGTGTATCCACTCACATATTCTATAAACAACTTTTCCCAATGGAATGCTCCGTACGACTTCTGAAAAACGCAAACCGGTTCCTGGAAGTCGGCATGTCTTATATCGTCAAGAACACTCTCGAAAGATATGTGCAGTGCATCGGCAAAGAGGTTTCCAAGGAATTTCAACTGAGCACCGTTCTCAGCGAGATGAGCGACCTGAATTACCTTCGGCGTCCAAATTTCGAAAAGATATTCATTTCCTCTTTTAAATTACTTCTCGAAACCGGCGATTTCCACAAGGCAAACGAGGAATTTCTTTTGTCTGCAAGGGCTTGCTGGCCACGGCTGCCGGCGCTCGAGGACGACCAGGGCTGGAAAGGGTTGAAGCGCCCGGATGACGCCGAACTCGTGAAGAAGGCCCGCAAGCGTGTCGCGGACGCGCGGGCGAAATCAGCCCGGAGCGAAACGGCGCAGCATAGCGAATTCGGAAGGAATGCGCCGCCGGAAATGAGGCGCTACGTGGAAAACATACTCTATTACTTCTGTTTGGCGGCGGCTGACTTCAAGGAACCGTCTTTCAGCAATCCCCTGGATTGGCTGGGCAATGATGTTGACTTTACTGAACAAGCACGCACGCCTCTCTGGCGCCTTTACACAGAATTCGTGGATCTCCTCGTCACGACGGATCTGTACAAAATCAACTCGTAGTACTCACTAGAACGAGACGTCCGACGCGAGCTTCAGCTACCGGGCGCGGGTGCCGAACCTGTCGCGGACATCGTGCAGGTCGGCACCCGCCGCTGGCATCGCAAGGCACCCGCCTCCACAGCCGGACTGACGCTGCGCGGCATGGTCGCGCGTCCCGTACCGGGCTGGTGGACCGAAGCGTCCGCGCGCAGCCCGGGCGCTGCGACTGCCGGTTGCCCCGCTACCGCGCGGAGCCTGCCCTCCCCGTTCCGTCCGGCCAACGGCAGAAACTCGAGATCACTGTGCCTTTCATGACAGAGCGGGGAACCGGCTCTGGCAAATGTTGAACGATGTCCGGGACATGCCCGCGACAAGAATGCATGAGGGAAAGACAAGCATGGGCGATCCGATCAGAAACCAGAACTTGCAGACGAACCTGCCGACGGCTCCGTCACAGGAACCTGCTTCGACATCCAGCGCAACGGGCACCGATCGTTCTGGTGGCGCGCCGGTCACGCAGACCGAGACGACGCAGGCCTTTCACCATCTCGGTCAGGGCTCGTGGGCGCCGGCGCCCGAATCCGTCGGACGGAAGAGGAAACGATCCACGGAGACTGCCGGGCGCAATCCGATGGAACTCTTGAGCGGCAAAACTGTCGGGAAAACATACCAGCCGCCGGCCCGCCAACCTGCGGAACCCGGCAGGGCAATGCAGACGAGACGCATTACAGTTCATGACGCCAGCGGCGCGTTGAGCCAGGAGTCGCATCAATTTCAGCAGGCCACGACCACAACGTCCTCGGCGTCTTCGTTCACCACGAACAACGCAAGTGAGGCCGGCCTCACGGATATTCATCGTCCGCCGGCACCCGCGAGCGGTTCCGGCACCCCGATCGACTTCACAAGAGAGCAGCGGATCGATTCCAACGCCACGGCCGAATTCCTCCGTGCGTTTCCATCGACGCAACATTTCGATCGGCAATTTCAGGAACTGAGCGGAATTGACCCGTTCGAATATGACACCGCAAGTGCATTCGAGGAGGTGCTCGACAGGGAATTGGGCGAGAAGGAGTTGGCCCGGCTCAAGCAGCGGTTCGCGCCGGCGGTGATCCAGTGGGGGCTCAAGGAATTGATTTTGGAGGAGATCACGTCAGGACTTACCGCGACCGGAGATACCGAAGGCACAGTGAGCGAAGTGGCCGCTGGCATCACGCATGCGAAAGAACCCGAGGACAGCAAGGCGGTCCCGCACGCAGACTCACTGCTCGAAGAGCTTACCCGCAGGCTCGCCCTCGCCGACGGAGACAACTTTGCGAGCATGGGAGTGCTCATGGGACATGACTCCCGCAGGCTCGTCGGACGCTACTCCCGCCAACTCAACCGTCTCCTCGCCAGCATGATTTCCAGGGAGCCGAAGCTGGCGGAAAAGCTCTCCACCGATTTCAAACCGCGCTGTCTTGAATTTTTCTGAAGCCAATCTCCAAGACAAATTCATGGAACATGCGCGGCTACCTAAATTTCCATCTTTTTACGAGCAAAGCACTCAAATCTATCTGTTTTACAAACGCCTTGTACCCATGGAATGCTCCCTGCGATTTCTACAAAACTATCGTCGCTTTATAAGTCACGCTCTCCCATTCAACGAAATCGACATCACCTCGGGACATTTCGCCGAATACATCGGCAAGGAGGTCGGTCTGGATTTTCAATTGAGCGTCGTACTGAGCGAAATAAGCGAGCCGGATTTTCCAAAACGACCACTTTTCGAACGATTGTTTATTTGTTCTTTTCGCCTGCTCCTTGAGACCCGCAATTATGACCACACTCGCAAATATTTTCTCTCGCATACCAAGATCAACTGGCCGAACGTGCCTGCGTACGGCGATGAAGATGCGTTGAAGAGGATTCAGGACCCGGATGACAGACTTTGCGCGGCGATAGCCAACGACCTTGTCAAATACGCGCGGGCGTCGTTGGCTCAGTGCCCCAAAGCCGAGCACGCGGCATTCGCGCTTCACACCCGCCCGGAACCCAGACTATTGGTTGAAACCATCGTATTCTGCTTTTTCTTTCTGAAAGAAAAAATAGAAGCAACGCCTTCAAGAGATATTACCCATCCCCAGGACGAATACAAAAAGTCCATCGCACGGCTCAGCGCCCCCGCCCGGAACGTTTATACAGAACTTGTCGATCTGCTCTGGACGACGGATCTGCTCCGCCACTGACGCTACGGTCAGCGCTCAGGCGTCCGGTGCAATTTGCAGCTGCCGGGCGCTTGAGTTTCCGGAGGGTTCTGCGCCGAGCCGGACCCGTCCGCATCCGGGGCCCCTCGTCCGACAGCCGCCGCCTCCCTGTTCTGCCTCGGCCAGCCCGCCGCCGGAAAGCCGGATCACTGTAACTTTCGTGACAGAGCGGGAAACACTTTCTGGAAATGTTGAACAATGTCCGGGACATGCCCGCGACATCAATGCATGAAGGAATGACAGGCATGGGTGATCCAATCAGAAACCAGAACTTGCAGACGAACCGGTCGGCTGGTCCGTCGCAGGAAACCGCATCCACATCCAGCGAGATGCGAACGGATCGTTCCGATGGCGCACCGGTCACGCCGACCGAAACGACTCAGGGCTTTCACCATCTCCGGCAGGGCTCGTGGACGTCGCGGCCGGAAATGGGCGCGCGGAAGCGGAAGCGTAAAATGGAGGCCGAAGGCACCACCGCTGAAGGTCGAACGACGGGGAGCTGCGACGACGGGGCGAACCGTCAGCCGACCGCCGGCGCCGCCGGATCCGACCGGGCCAAGCGCCTGGAGGTCGACAGCGGGCCGACTGCCAGCGGCTACAGGAACCACGGATCGCACCGACTTCGCCAGGCGACCCACCCGACGCAGTCGTCGTCCTCATTCGACCCCGACGGAGGGCGGCAGGCCCGCTTCACGGACGGTAGCCAGTCTGAGGCGACCAAGAGCGGTTCCGGACTCCGCCAGCCGGCCGGGGGAAATCCGGATCACTGTGACTTTTGTGACAGAGCGGGAATCACCTCTGCGAAATGTTGAACGATGTCCGGGACATGCCCGCGACATCAAAATATCATGACATGAAGGAAGACAGGCATGGGCGATCCGATCAGAAACCAGAACTGGCGAACGAACCGGCCGACGCACCCGTCGCGGCAAGCCGCATCCAGCACCACGAGGACGGATCGTTCCGACAGCGCCTCGGTTGCACAGGGCGGGTCGGCTCAGGGCTTTCACCACCTCCGGCAAGGTTCGTGGACGTCGCGGCCGGAAGTTGACGGGCGGAAACGGAAGCGAGGCATGGAGACCGCCGACGCCGGCCCGGGAGAACGCTCGACCAGCAACAACAACAACCACAACAACGGCAGGGCGAACCGGCAGCCGGCCACCGGGACCGCCGGACCCGTCCGCGCGACACGCATCGGAACCGGGCAGAACGCCAGCGGCCATGGCGACCGGGAATCGTACCCGCTCCTCCAAGTGACTGATGCAACGCAGTCGTCGACCTCATTCGCCACCGAAAACGGGCGGCGCGCCCGCTTCACAGGCCGGAACCAATCCACGACGTCCATGAGCGGTCCCGGCGGCCGGACCGAGAGCACAAGAGAAGCGCCGATCGGTCCCGACGCAGCGGCTCAATTCCTTCGCGCGTTTCCGTCAAAGCAATGCCTCTCGGAGCGACTTCCCGAGCTGAGCAGAATGGATCCGTTCGAGTACCCCACGGCGAGCGACTTCGAGCAGGCCCTCGACAGGGAACTGGGCGAGAAGGAGTCGACGCGGCTCAAACAGCGCTTCACGCCGGCGGCGATACAGGCAGGGCTCAAGCGACTCGTGTCGCAGGAGACCCAGGGGGGAACAGCCCCGGTTCGACTTTCGGACAGCGATGTGACTCTCCTGATGGAAGTGAAGAGCCACACCTGCCTCGTGAACGACGGAGATATCAGCGAGACAATCGCACGCACGGATTCGCTCCCGAACGAGCTGGCTACCCGGCTCGCCCCGGCCGACCGGGACCGTTTTGCAAGCATGGCGAAAATCTCGGACTACGACCCTGAGGCCTTCACCGAGCGCTACGCCTACAGCATCAAACGCGTTCTGGATCGGATGAAGTCCGACGATCCCCGTCTTTGGCGGGCGTTTGCAGGCGAACGCCGGAATTCCAACAACTGCAAGCTCGACGACGATTTCCTGAAGGGGTTCCTTCGAGAGGCAAAGTTTCTCAAGTTCCCTGCATTCTTTCAGGAGCGTGCATTTATCCAGATCTTCTTCGAGCAAATTTTTCCTATGGAATGCTCTGAGCGACTTCTGAAAAGCGCCTCCCGTCTTTCCAGAGTCGGTATGCCTCATCCACAAATCGACATCATAATCGAGCGCTTTTCCGAATACATCGGCAAAGAGGTCGCCAAGGAATTTCATCTGAGCGCAGTTCTGAGTGAACTGAGTGATTCGGATTACTTCCGGCGCCCGCGCTTTGAAAAGCTCTTCATCTCATCTTTCAGGAAGCTTCTCGAAACCGGCGATTTTCGCAAGGCGAACAAGGAATTTCTTGTGCCGGCAATGGCCTGCTGGCCTGGACTGCCGGTACTCGAGAACGACGAAGGCTGGAAAGGGTTGCAGTGCCCGAGTGACGTCGAACTCGTGAAGAAGGCCCGACAGCATGTCGCGGAAGCGCGAGCGAAAGCGGCCCGCAGCAATACTGCCCAACTCAGCGAATTCGGAAGGAATGCGCCCCCGGAAATGAGGCGCTACGTCGAGAACGTACTCTACTACTTCTACCTGGCAGCAGCGAAGTTCGAAGAGGCGCCTCACGGAAACACCTGGGACTGGCTGGAGACGGATACGGGCTTTATCGTACGAACACGCACGCCCGTCTGGCAACTCTACGCGGAATTCGTGGATTTGCTCGTCACGACGGAGCTGTACAGAACCAATTCGTAGTTCTCATCGCGTCAACGCGCATCCGGGGCGAAGTTCCGCTACCGGGCGCGCGGGGTCCCGGACGCGGCCTGGCTGGAGGCAGGCCCGTCCCCGGCGGGCCGCTTTCCGGGTCCCTCGGCGGAAGCGACGATGACATCGATAGCCTTCCTGTAGCGCAGGAATTCCGGCGAGGTCTCGCTTGACCTGCCTGACGACCGCCGCCGCAGCGGAGGCGATATTGGCCGCGCGGTTTCCCATCTTCCGCTCGGCCCAGTCGATGACATACGCCGGCCGACTTTCCGGCCAGGAACGGGTTGGCGACTGATCACGCCCGGGCCCGAGCACCGCGACGAGCTGGGCGTCGCCCGGAGCCGCCAGCACCCGGCCGGCACCCTCCATGCCGAGGAAATGGCAGAGATAGAGACGACCGGCCGTGACGGTCTGCCCGCGCGCCTTCAGGTAGGCCTCGCCCTCCCGGGCGAGGTTGCGCACCATCTCCCGCGAGATCGTCGGGTCGTAGCGAAGGTCCAGCAGTTGCGCCGTCGAAAGCCGGCTCGCCAGGTCCGGCCGGTAGGTGTTCATCATCCTGAGCCAGGTGGCGTCGATGAACTGGCCCAGGCCGGTTGCCGACG
This sequence comes from uncultured Alphaproteobacteria bacterium, assembly GCA_963760965.1. Classification (GTDB taxonomy): domain Bacteria; phylum Pseudomonadota; class Alphaproteobacteria; order Rhizobiales; family Rhizobiaceae; genus Pararhizobium_B. The sequence continues at coordinate 548,123 of CAVXEW010000006.1, read as the reverse complement.
AGAGCGGGATTCTTCGCCCGGGCGCTGCCGCCGCTCTCCACATGGATGATGCGGTTCGTCAGCGTGTCGACAGCCGTGTCGCCCGTCGAGGCGGAGCCGGCGGGCGCGCCGAGCGGATCGACCGCCACGCCGTCCTCGTAGAGCTCGAAATGCAGTCCAGGTCCGGTCGCCAGCTCCCGTTGCGCCGACATAGCCGATGACGGTGCCCGCCTTCACCTCGGCCCCGACACCGGCGGCAACGGCGAAGCGCTGCAGATGCGCGTAGCGCGTCTCGCGATTGCCGGAATGCTCGATGCGCACGAGGTTGCCGTAGCCCCCGCCGTCGCCCTGGAACACGATCTTGCCGTCGAACGCGGCGACCACGGGCGTGCCGGCGGGAGCGGCCCAGTCCACCCCCTTGTTCATGCGCACCGTGTTCAGGACGGGATGCCGGTTCGGACCGAAGGTCGCCGTCAGCACGCCGTCGACGGGCGTCACCATGCCGTTGCCCGTGACGGCAGTCGTGAGAACGTCGTCGCCGGAGACGCAGGCGAAGTCGCCTCCGGCCTCGCTGGTAGACGAAGCACTCGATCTTGGTCTGCGCGCCGCGGATGCCCGACATAGAGCACCCGCCCCTTTGCGCCGTTGCCGCCCCGGGCCGGTCCGAATAGACGAGGGTCAGCTGCTCGTCGGCCGTCGCGAAGGCGTTCAGATCCTGCCCGCGCGACAGGTACATGATCGCTTCGCCGATGACGTTGGTCGGAACGTCGTTGCGCGCCGCGGTCGAATAGATGGCGTCGAGCAGCCGGTATTGCCGCTTGTGGCCGTCCACCTCGGAGGCGCCGGAGTAGTTGAAGAGGTCGTTGCGCACCCAGGGGTCTACCCCCGAGACGAAGGGGGCGCCATGCTGTCACGGGCGAGCGTGCCGATGAAGGCGTTGGCGGAATAGACCGAGACCTGCCTCAGCGACAGCGCGCCCGCCGCGCGCAGGCCGCGCATCGCGACGACGTCGCCGGCCTCGAGGCCGGAACGTCCGAACAGCGACTTCAGCGCCTCCGCCGCGGCACGCGCATCGGCCGCCGGATAGTGGTTGTCGAGCACGACGTCCTCGAGGCTGCGTGCGTGGAGGATCTTGACGAAGGCTTCCTGCGTCGCGTCGAGGCGCTGGCTCTCCGGGATGACCGTCGCGACGCTGGTGTTGTTCTCGATATCGGTCTTGCGGAAGGCGGCAGCGGCGCGACTGCCGTGCCCGATCGTCTCGCCCCAGCCGCCCTTGCGGGTCCAGAGACGTCGCCCTGCGCGGCCGCCGCCGAGCGGCGTGCCGGGCGCCGGAGCGAGCGACGCCTCGACCGCAGGGCCGCTGCCCCCGGCGCCCGCGCGCTGCGCCTGGAAGAATGCGAAATCCTGCTGCGTCGAGGGGATCGTCGTCATGAAGCGCTCGCTCGAGCTGATCATCGTGTCCGACAGCACCTCGATCCGCGGCGGGATTCCGTCGCCCGCCAGGCCGGCCGGCCTCGCGACACTCGTCTTCCTCACCGTGCCGCCGCTCTCGCTGGAGAGCGTGATCCACATCGGGTCGCCCGGCAGGTCGATCAGCGTCGGCACGTAGACCGAGGCGTCCTTCGGCAGTTCCGCGGACGCCTCGATCGGCTTGAGGTTCTCGTCGAGGTCGCTCGAGGACCGGCGCCCGAGGAACTCGAAGGCCGCGGCCGCGACGAGGAGGACGGCCGCAAGGCAGCCACCGGCGACGAGTTGCTGCCGCCTCCGGCGCCTCCGGCGTTCCGCCGCCGCCTGCTTCTTCTGCCTGAAGCTGGTGTCGAGCCGGTGCATCACGGGCCCTGGTCCGTCAGGAAGAAGGTCCAGCGCACCTGGTCGCGCGTGTCTACCTCGTAGAAGCGGGCGGCGACATGGCCGCGCTGCCAGCAGTCGGCGATGCCCCGGATGGTGAAGCGCCGGCTGTCGACGCACATGTCGGTGGAGCCGTTGAGGATGGCATGGCCGAAGACGTCTGTGGCGTAGATGTAGATGTAGCGGTCGGCGAGTTCCCTGCGGATGACGTTCACGCACTGGTTGGCACCGATCGTCCACCAGCCGTCGGTCTGGAACGCGTGGTCCACCTCCGCCCCGACGGCAAGGTTGACGACGTCGAGTGTCTGGTTGCAGACAGTGAACTCCGCCGCGCGCGACGCAGGGCGAGAAGGCAAGGACCGAGAGGAGGCGCCGGCCACCTCCCGGCGCAGCCCTTCGCGCCGGCCCGCAGACGGTCCGCCCCCGGCCGCGCGCGCGCCGTCGATGCCGGTACCGCGGCCCGCGGCTCGACCCGCATGCCGGAGCGGAGGCCGGCGGACGCACGCGCGACCATGACGGACTAGCCGCCGAGCTGGAAATATTTCGCGGTCGCGGAGAAGCCGGCGCCCGACCGGCGGATTTCGGACAGGATGCGCGGCAGCGCCTCGGAAGCCGAGCACCGGCCGCGGCAGCGAGGTGCTGGCGATCGCCTTGTCGCCCTCGATTGCGACGAGGATCTCGGGCTTGGGCTTGCCCGGCGACGTTCTCGCCGAGAGTCGAGCTTGATCGGAATGTCGAACGTAGCGCGCCCGCCCTTGACCGTCAGCGCGTGATCGAGGCTGAACGTCATCCCGTCGTGGTCGATCAGCAGCAGGCTGACATAGGGTCCGCCCCGCACCTCCAATGCCCCGCTGAGTTTCCCTCCGTCCGGAATGGACGTGTCGTCGAGCGTCAGCTTGGGGCCCGGCGCGCCGGATCCCGGCAGCCCCTGCAGGAACAGCGGAACCGGACACTGGCTCCTGGCGATCATGCCGACCTGGATGTCGGGCTCTACGCCGAACTTCTTCTTGAAGCCATCCATCAGCCGGACGAACGGCTCGACGGCGGAGCCGAGGCCTTCAACGCGCGCTGCATCGACCGTGATCGCGGCCGGCGACGCGAAGAAGCAGCTGCCGCCGCTGAAACCTCGAACCCAGTCGGTCCTCTCGGCGACGGGATCGCGCCCCGGAGCAGAGAGGTTCGGCTTCACGACGTTCATGGCGAGCTTCGTGTCTCCGGAGCTTTCCTTCGCCGCCACGTCCGGTGCGCCGCCCGGCAAGGGTTTGGACGACTGCGGCGGCGTTCGCGCCACCTCCCGGGCCGGAGCTTCTGCCGCTGGGACCGCCGCCGCCGCCACCGCCTGCGCGGCGTCGAAGGGAGGCGGCCTCGAGTCCGTTCCGGCAGCCGGCCCGGCAGTGGCAAGTTTCATCGCCCCGGTGCCGGCCGGTGCTGCGGCGGCCGGCGCGGGTGCAGGCAGCCCGACCGGCCGTGCGGCCCCGTCCGCAGCTTCCTTCGATGTCCGCGGGGCGGGCACCGGACCCTTCGCCGGAGCCGGTACCAGAACCGGCGGAGGCAGGGCGGCCGGCGCCGGGGTATTCTCGACGATCATCCGTTCCGCTCCCTGCAGCGGCGCTCCGACATCCTGCCCGGCGGGCGCGGTGGCGGCCTTGGCGGAGGGCTCGGCAACGACGCGAGGCTGCGAAACCGGCGACTTCGGAGCATGCCGATTTGCCTCGTCGGCGCGGCCGGCCGGGCGGGTAGCGGCGGTTCCCGCCGGGCTCGCCGACTGGCGCGGCACGGGCGGAGAAACAGGCTTGAACTCGAGCTTGGGAAGGGTGTGTGCGATTGCGCCAGCCTGCCCGGCCGCATCGGCCTGCGGCTGGGCGGCGCCGGAACCGGCCGGGACCACCGAATTGGCGGCGGGCGTCTGGGCCAGCAGGCGCTTCAGGATATCGTCCGACTTCAGACCTTGCGATGGCGGTGCCGTCTGCGTTGCAATTGCCGGGAGCCCGGCGTCGTTCTGCCGCCCGCTGGCCGAAGGTCCGCCGGCGGCGGCGCCCTGCGGCGGCGGCCTGGGCTGCGTCGGCGAGCTGCCTCCCGGAGGCCCGGCCCGGGGACGGCGCAATCGCTGCGGCCTCTGTCTTCGCGGCTGCCGGAGGCGTCTTATTCGCTGTCCCGGCCTGCGTCGCCGGCAAAGGCCGGGAGTTCGTTCCCGGCGGCGCCGCAGCCGGCGCACGCACCTGCGCTACCACGGGTTTCGTTTCGGCTTTCATTGCAATCGGGCCAGGACCCGCCAGCCGGGGCACGAGGGAATCAACGACACTTTTTGCGAGAAGCGCACCACCACCAACCAGAATGGCGAAACCGGCAAGCACGAGGACCAGCCGCCTGCGCCACAGTGGCGCGACGCTTCTTGCAGGCGAAGGTAGCGCGGACGGCCGAGCAGGCCGTTGCGGGTCGGCGGGCAATGCCGGACGGACATGCCGGACGAACCCTCCGTCGCCGCCCGGGGCGGTCACGTTCTCCGGCGCCCGGGAAGACGGCCGGCGCGCATCGAGCGCCAGCCAGGGCGCCTCCTCCCCTGCGGAGATTGCTTCATACGGCCACTCGGTCTCGTCCTCCGCCTCGCTCCTCGAACCTGCGCGTGCCCGCCTTGCGACTTCGGCCATGCTTCCCGGCCGGTCGGCCGGGTCGGGCTGCAGCATGTCGGACAGCAGCGTCCGCAATTCTCCGGCGACCTCCGACAGGTCGGGTACCCGCCTGCGCTTCTCGACCGTGTCGACCTGGCGATCCGCTCATGTCGAGCGGCTTTCCCCGCAACGCTGCGACAAGGACGAGGCCGAGACTGTAGATGTCGGACCGTTCGTTCACCTCGCCGCCGAAGAGGCCGAGCTGTTCCGGGCGAAACATAATTGTACTTGCCGGCGAATCGCCCTCCGATCAGCGTCCCGCCACCGATTTTCGCCGAACGGGCGATGCCGAAATCGATGATCTTCGCCTTCTCGACGTTCCCGCCCGGAAGGATGATGTTGTCCGGCGACAGGTCGCGGTGGATGGCGCCCGCCCGGTGCACGGCAGCGAGGCCCGAGGCGAGGCGATGGCACAGCCGACGCACGCTCTCCACAGGCATCGGGCCGTGCCGCATGACCTCGACGAGCGACTCGCCGTCGACGTATTCCATGGCGAGGTACGGCCGCCCTATTCCGGGGTCGACGGTGAACACGTGGTAGCGCACGACGGCTTCGTGCGAGAGATGGTTCAGGACCGACGCTTCCTTGCGGAACAGCTTCAGGATGGTCTCGTCCCCGGCGAATTCCGGCAGCACGATCTTTATCGCGACGAGGTCGCCGGTCTGGATGTTGTGACCGCGATAGACCTCGCCCATGCCGCCGGAAGCGAGCCGCGCATCCAGCTCGTAGATACCGCTCAGTTGCGTGCCGACACCGGCGCTGGTGCGCTCGGTCTGTATGCGTGTCCTGTCGTCGGCGCCCATCCCGCTCAGCGCCCGGTCTCGAGCACGCGGGTCGTCTGCGAGCGGCCGTCGGTTCTCCGAGAAAGCGCACGAGCACGATCGTCACATTGTCGATGGCGCCGCGGTCGAGCGTCATCTTCAGGAGGGTCTGGCAGGCGTTGCGAGGCGACTCCGCGATCGCGCACGCCGGATCTCGGCGTCGCTCACATGCGCCGTCAGGCCGTCGGTGCTGAGCACGAACACGTCGCCGGGCATGGTCTCCCCCTGCTCGACATCGACGACGATCTCGTCGCTTACGCCGACCGCCCGCGTCACGACATTGCGTCGCGGCCACACGCTGGCTTCTGAAGGGCTGATGATGCCTCGGTCGAGCAGTTCCTGCACTTCCGTATGGTCACGGGAGATCTGCGAGATCTCGCCGTTCCTGACCAGGTAGACCCGGCTGTCTCCGGACCAGAGGCAGGCGAAGTTGCCGTTCATGGCAAGCAGGGCGGCGACCGTGGAGCCGATGGTCACCCCGCGCTCGTCGGAAAGGCTGCGGATCTCCTCATGCGCTCGCAACAGGCCGGCCTCGAACCGTGCGCGAAGCTCCCGCGCCGAGCCGGCGACACCGATGCCTGCAAGGTGCTCCACGATGCTCGCCGAGGCCACGTCGCCGGCATCGTGGCCGCCCATGCCATCGGCAACGAGCCAGAGGCCGCTCTCGGGCTCGATGAGGTAGCTGTCCTCGTTGCGCTGGCGGACACATCCGCGGTGGCTCACCCCATAGCTCACGAAGGGAAGGACTGCGTCGCTCATGTGCCCTCCCGGCGTTCAGGGAACGCCGCCTTGCCGCGATCATGCGCACCGCAGTGTGCCACAGTCGCATTGTTTAGACCATATGCGCAGCACCCCGCCGCGGGCGCGCGAAGGCCCCGCAGCGCGGTCATTCGAAGCCCTCCGGACAGGCGAAGCGCGAGAGCGCCGGGAGGCTGAAGGGGACCGGCCCCGACGGGGCTTTCATCACAAATGCGACGTCCCTTCCGCCGACGACGAAACGTGCGGCGAGCCCCTCGCCCTCCGGACTGATCCGGGCCCGGTCGATAAGCCGCTTCAGGGCCCAGGGCCCGCTGAAGGAAATCGACGACTGCCGCCCAGGCAGCGCCGGAGTGAGGCTCAGCGTGGCCGAACCGGCCCCGCCGGGCCATGCGAGGGTGCCCCCTCCACTGCCGTTTCGATCGATCCGGATCACCTGGCCGTCGACGTTCAGGAGAGCCATGTCGACGTTGGAATTGAACGAGGCGGGCTCCACCGCGAGCTTTACGGACGGTGCTGCTTCTCCCCGCGCGAAGAACGCATCGCGGATCTCGGCGGCCATCTGGAAGCGGGCGAGCGTCGTCTGCGACAATTCCCGCCCCAGCCGGTTGTCCGGCTGCCATTTCCATGGCTTGGCGCCCATGTCCACCAGCGAAGCGAGGTTCTGGGCGAAGTAGCGGTCGATGATGCCGTTCGGCGCGAACAGCCGCGCGAAGTCCGCAAGCGGCACGTCGGATGCAGCGCCGGCGGAGAAGGGATAACGCCCTGTGACGATTTCCTCGCAGGGGCCGGTGACGGAGGCCTTCAGGCTCTGGTCGAGTTCGCGCGATCGTGGTCTCGGCCGCCTGGCCCTCGAACTCGTCGGCGGCAGCACTCGCCATGTTCGCCAGCACGCCGGGCAGTCGAGAGGCGTTGAGGCGCAGGGCCTGGATCTTTAGCTGCAGGGTCGAGCTGGCGCGTTCGCTTCCTGCGGGATCCGAGGCGGCGAGCCGGAGGCTCTGATAGATGTCCCGAAAGTTTCGCATCGAGTCCGTCGACCGGCCTCTGGCCGGGGCGGCCGTCGACCAGCGCCTGGTAGGCACGGAACTGCCCCGCGATGCGCGCGCCCGGCCGAAGCTCCGGCGCAGCGGCGAACGCGGCCCCTGCCCGGTTCTGCGACTTGCCCCCCGCATCCTCGATTCCGATCATCGCGAGCCCCCTTGCCCGCTCCTCGGATGTCAGAGGCGTTTGCGGCCCGGTGCCGGGTCCGGCAGAGGCAGCAATGTCGACCGCGTCCGGCTCCCGCGTCAGATCCGTCTCGCGCGCCACCGCCTCGAACAACTTCTCGATCGGCGAGCCCGACGCCGCGGCTGCGGACAGGGTGACGTAGCGGGGCTTGTCCTTCGAGAACGGCTTGAACTTCAGGTTGGCAAGCATCGAGTTCCAGGCCCGCGCGAAGTCGGCACCATAGCTGTCGAGGAGTTCCGGTCCGAGCCGGGCAAGGTCGGCACTCGACGCTCCCCTGCCCGTTCGCGTCGCCGAACACCCAGGCGTCAGCCTTCAGCGCGCCGGCGATCCGCGCCAGTTGATCGAGATAGACGCGATTGAAACCGTCGTATGTGAAGATGCCCGGCACGCGGAGCTTCGAGAAGTCGCTGCCGTCGGTCGTCTCGAAGACCAGCGGGGACTGCGGCGCCGGCGCGCTCGGCGACGACGAAATCCGGAAGCGAGGTCGCGGCCGTCGAGGAGACCAGAACGGCCTTCGCGCGATCGAGGAGGCTCATCGGCCCCAGCAGCCGGCGCGCGGCGGCGACGAGCCTCCCGTCCAGCCGATAGGGCTGATCGTACGCCTGGCCCAGCGCGAGCATGGCCCTGACGTGCCGTGCGAGCACCGCCCGGCCCTCACTGTTGCCAGGCCCCGGAAACCTGTTCTGCTCCCAGTCGCGATCGAACCATGCCACGACGAGATCCGGGTCGGTCTTCGGCGCCTTGCCGCCCAGCATGAGATAGATCTTCAGCGGCTCGTAGAGTGCGACCGGATCGGAGAGGTTGCGCTGGATCGCCTCTTCGGCCTCGATCAGCAGGCGCGGCCGCAACAGCCGCTCGAGCGCGTGCCGGTACGCCGCCTCGGAAGCCGCCACCAGCCGCCGGCGCTGCCCGAGGCCGAGCCTTTCGAAGATCGTCACGGGAGCGTCGCGGTTGTCGTACCCGGTCGGAAACGCGCGCAACGCCGACAGCGGGCCGACGACGGTCTCGAGATCCGGCTGGTCGACCGCGGCCTTCGCCAGGATGGCCGCCGCCCCCTGGCGATACTGCGCCAACGCAATTTCGGTGGTCGCCCACGAGTGCCCGATTCGCGGCGAAGCTGAGCGCGATCGCGCCGGCGACGACGACGCCTGTCGCCGCGATCGCGGCAAGTCCCGCCATCCGGCCGATCCGTCCTCTTTTCTCGGCTGCCGGATCGTAGGAAACCCAACCCGCTTCCGCAAAAATCACCCGCGTCATAAGATCGTGAAGGAAATAGCTGCGGCCCTTTCCGGACAGTTGCTGCCGCGGCTCGCTGCCGAAACTGCGGGCGAGCGTGCCGAGGAACTGGTCGACGGGCGTGCCTTCCTGGGTTCCGGAGGAGAAATAGAAGCCGCGCAGCGTCTCGCCCGGACCCGACGAGGCTGTCCCGAAGACACCCGGCATGAAATCGTCGACGCGTTGCCGTGAGAAGCCCGAACTGGGCCGGGAAGCCGAAGATCGCGATGCGTGCCTGCCGGGTCTGCCTCCTCCTCCATGCGGTCCGCGACCTCTTCGGACAGCCGCCGGACGAGCCGGTCGAAGGCGGCGGGTACCTCGGCAACTGCCGCGCGTCCGGCCCCGGGCGGCGGGAAAGTCGGCTCCCCAGACAGAGCGGCGGCGGCTTTCATCGAAGCCAGCGAAATATTCGGCGAAGCCGGCGACAAGGTCCGCCTTTGTGAAGAGCACGTAGACCGGGAGATGGACCCGCAGGCTGTCGCGGATCTCCGCCAGCCGCTTCCGGATCTCGCTGACGTAGACGCCGAGTTCCTGTCCGTTGAGGGTGATCAGATCGGAGAGGCTAATGGCGACGACGATGCCGTTGACGGGTTGCTTCGGCCGGTACTTTCGGAGGACCGCCAGAAAGGACAGCCAGCTCTTGCGGTCGGCGACGGCGTCCGAGTCCTGCGTGGTGTATCGGCCGGCGGTGTCGATCAGCACCGCGTCCTCGGCAAACCACCAGTCGCAGTAGCGCGTTCCGCCCACACCTTCGACGGCTGCGCCGTCGCCGGTTTCCGAAAGTGCGAAGCGAAGTCCGGAATTGACGAGGGCTGTCGTCTTGCCGGTCCCCGGGGGGCCGATGATCAGATACCAGGGGACCTCGTAGAGAAAGTTCCGCCGACCGTTGCCGCGCTTCATCGTGGCGATCGCCTGCTTCATGCGGGATTCCAGGATGTCGCCGTCGCCGCCTCCCGCGATCACCGCCTTCTCAAGCGCTCGCGCGCCGCTGGCGGCCCGCCAGTAAAGGAAGGCGTAGTAGGCAACGAGACCAAGTGCGGCACAGCCGATGATCATGGCGCGAAGCCACGCCGGCTCGAGCGGACGCGCGTCGCCGAAGCCGACCATCGGCCCGGCGAACCAGACCGCCGCGGCGAATCCCGCCAGCGCCACCAGACCGACCATGCGAAGGAGCCAGGTCATAAGCCGCGCGCCTTCCCTGCCGGGACGCATGGCCCAGCGGTGCTCACAGCGTCTCCTCCCGGCGGATCATGACCTCCACGCGGCGGTTGCGGGCCCGTCCGGCCTCCGTGGCGTTGGTATCTATCGGGTCCTCGGCGCCCTTGCCCTCCACCGCGACGCGCGCGGGATCGGCAAGCTTCGGCCGGATCAGCTTCGCCACGGCTTCCGCGCGGGCCACCGAGAGATCGTAGTTCGACTTGAAGACGCTCGAGCGACCGGGCTTCAGATTGTCGGTGTAGCCGACGATGCGGATCGGGCCCGGCTCGCGATCGAGGGCAAATCCGATCCGGCCCGCCGTCGCCGAGAAGCCGGACTTGGCTTGCGCCTTGCCCGATTCGAACAGTGCGACGTTGTCGACCGCGATGACGATGAAGTCGCCCTTCGCGGACACTTTGAGGACGCCTGCCGAGATGTCGTCGGCAAGCCCCCGGCGGATACGGTCGATCTCTCCCGCCCCCCGAACCGGCGGGGACGGGGGCGGCGGCTGCGGCGCCGCTGCCTTCACCGTCTTCGCGGCCTGCGGCGCAAGGGCGGCGTGCCTGATCGTGACGCTGCCGGCGGGGTTCAGCGACAGGAGCGCGCTCTCCAGCCGGTCCCCGTCCGCCGTCACGGAGATGCGCGCGAGGAAGAAGATGCCGGCCAGCAGGCCCGTGGCGAGGCCGGCGAACGCCCACAACGGGACCTTGCGTCCCTTCGGCAGCATCGTCTCGGAAAGCCCCCGCCATTGCGGCGATATCCCGGCATCGGGACGCGGGCGGAAATAGCGCAGCGCCTCATAGACGTCGCGGCGCACCTGGCCGAGCATCGCCCCCCCTTCGCGTCGAACACGATACTGTCCGGCATAGCCGAGCGCCAGGCAGAGATGCGCCAGTTCGAGAAGGTCTCCGCGTGATCCCGGATCGGCAAGCACGGCATTCAGCGCCTGAAAGAAACCCCGGCCGGCCTCGTCGGCCCGGAAGAACCGTGCCAGCATGCCGTCCCGCAGCCACACCTCACGTTCGATACCCGGGAGACCGCCGACGATGTCGTCGATCGTTTCGCACAAGAGATAGCGGCCAACGCGCGCATCGTTCTCCGCGACCCCGGCCTCCGCCGCCGCGCGCTCGAAGCCGCGGACGGTCTCGGCAAGGTGGCGGGCCAGCACCGCCATGTCCCGCTCGGCGGCGACGAGCTGCAGCTCGCCGAGAAGCATCAACGCGGGCGCGGCGGCCGCCACAAGGGGATTGGACGTTCCGTACCCGACGTGCGAAAGAGCGCCAAGCAGCTCGGCCTGCGGCATCCCGGGCCGCTCCGGCTGCGGCGGCGGCTGCGAAACGCCTGCGGCGGGTTCGAAGACGGTGCCCGTCGGTGCCCAGCCCCTCGGCGCATGTTCGGCGGGCGACGGATCGAAGGTCGTAGGTTCGGCCGGCGCCGGCGCGCCGGCTTCCGCGCCGTGCCGTTCATGCCGCTCGCCGTCCACCCCCGAAGCCTCGTGGAAGACGGTCTTTTCGTCGGCCTGCGTCGGTCCGCGCCCGGAGGTCATCGCGCTATCCCGGAGCAAAGCCTGCCGGTGTTCGTCGCCATAGCCACACTCCCCCATGTCGTGCGCCAGCCGGATGTCGAACGAAGGCTCAACCTTACCTCCTCGCGATCCGGCCCGCCACGGGCCACATTTCAGGTGGCCGATCAGGTGTCCTGCTTCTGCTTCGACGCCCTGGCATAGGCCTCCCCGAAATATTCGAGGAAGACGTCGAGCATGCCGTTCTCGCGCTGCTCCTCCAGCGTTCTCCAGACGGCGACCAGCGCGTCCCATGCGCGTGACTTCCTCGACGAAAACGTCGAGGAGGTCACCTTCCCCTCGACTGTCTCCGGCGAGAGGTCGTCGAGCAGCCGCGCGAGGGCGCTCTGCATGGCGGAATAGGTCGCCATCTCATGGGTCTTCAGATCCTCGAAGGCCGCCTCGACGCTCTTCCGCGCATCGAGGTAGCCGGGACGGCGGCGGGTGAACATGATCTCGATGATCTCCTCCGACGCCGGCACGAACTTCAGCGGATTGTTCTCCACCGAGCCGATCATCGTGCGGTGCCCGCTCCGCGCGAGTGTCTTTGCCGTTGCGCGTGCCCTCAACAGGAGGGCGAGTTCATCGACGGTCGTGCGAAGGACTGCGCCGATCTCCCGCCCGACTTCCTCCGGATCGCGCTGCCGGAACATTTCCGCCGGCACGCCTGCGCCCTCCGCAATCGCCTCCAGCAGCATGTCCGCCCCGGCACCCTGTGGCGCCCGTCCGGCAATGCCGGCGGCCGGCGACCGCCCGGCCGCGAAGGTTGCGGCCGTCTGCGGCGGGGTGCCGCCGTCCGCGGCGGCTGCATGGCCGGCTCCGCCAGCCGCGGCCCGTTCGAGCCCGCCGCCCGCCGTCGCGTCCGAAGCTCCCCGTCCCCACGCGCCTTCGCGGAGCGCCACCGATACGATGTAGTGACCGATCCTGATCCGGTCGCCGTCGCGCAGCCTGTGCGGGCTTGCCATGCGCTCGCTCGATCCGTTCAGGAACGTCCCGTTTCGCGAGGTGTCGTGGAGCCAGAAGCCGCCCTTCTCCCACACGACCTCGCAATGCCGGCCAGAAATCAGCTTGCGCGGGTCCGGCAGGGTCCATTGGCGGCCCTCGCGGCCGATATCGAATCCGCGGCTGTCTGCCTGGTACTGGAGGGGGCCGCCATCCGGAAGGCGGTCTGCATTCTCGATCGTCAGGCGGATCAGCATGGGCACGTCCAGCAAGGTCCGGGCGGGCGCAGCCAGAACTGCCGGAGACTTCCGGCAGGACTGCAGGCGCGTCCTCCGAGCAAGCATAACATGACGCGTCGCAGAAAAAGAGCGGCTTGTTATTTTCGCATTTCGCGAAATACTTTGTACGCCGTCGGAGTTGTGCTAGTTTCAATCCGCAATAGCTGGAATGCATGTGAAGAGCGGAACACGATGGCCGGTGAGAGCGCTACAATTGATCGTTCCGCAGTTCTCCAGACGCCGGCCGGATCTTCCGGCATCACGTTCACGCACCTCGCGGGGCGCGACGAGATCAGCCGCTGCTTCACCTACAAGGTAGGCTTCGTCGTGACGGGCCGGGACCTGAACCCGCTCGATGTCCTCGGAGGGCCGCTTTCCCTCCAGATCGAGCGCTCTCCTTCGCGCTGGATGAGCGGCATCGTTTCCGACTTCCGGGTCACCGGCGTCGAGGAGCGGAGGGTCTCCTGCGAGGCGACGGTCCGGCCCTGGCTCTGGCTGCTCGGCAACACGACGGACTGCCGCATCTTCCAGAAGATGAGCGTGGTCGAGATCGTCGAGGAGATATTCTCCAAGTACGACGCAGCGAAGTTCGAGAAGCGGCTGGAGGGCTCCTACCAGCCGCGCGAATACTGCGTCCAGTTCGACGAGAGCGACCTCGATTTCGTGCAGCGGCTCCTGGAGCACGAAGGCATCTTCTATTTTTTCGAGCATGCCGAAGGCCAGCATACGCTCGTGCTTGCGGATTCCATGAGCAAGCTCAAGCCCGTACCGGACTACGAGACGGTCGACTTCCAGCCGCGCGGCTATCCGATGCGCAGCGACAAGGAATACATGACGGAGTGGCTTCCCGGAACTTCGGTGCGGCCTGGAACGTACGTTCACACAGACTACGACTTCGAGAAGCCGGGCGCGGACCTCATGGCGAAGTCGAGCCATCCGTTCTCGCACAAGGAAGCGGGCGGCGAGAATTATCGGCAGCCGGGCACGCATCTCGACATCGGCCACGGCGAGGCCATCGCCTCGATCCGCCGCGAGGAGTTGCAGGCGCCGCACGAACGGGCCAGAGGGGAAGGAAACGTCCGCGGGCTCCACCCGGGCTGCACGTTCACGCTGCAGAACTTCCCGCAGCGCGGACCAGAACCGGGAATACCTCGTGGTGCGCGCCGACATGGAACTCACCGATCCGGAGTTCGGAGGCGGCGCCGCCGACGGAGGCGGAGGCTTCAGGGTCGCAGCTGGAACTGGCGCCGACGAAGCTGCCCTTCCGCCCGCCCCGGCTCGACGCCGCGGCCGGTCATGCGCGGGCCGCAGACGGCAACCGTCGTCGGCCCGTCCGGCGAGGAAATCTTCACCGACAAGTATGCGCGCGTGAAGGTCCAGTTCCACTGGGACCGGCTCGGCAAGAAGGACCAGAACAGCTCCTGCTTCGTGCGCGTCTCGCAGGGCTGGGCCGGCAGCAACTGGGGCTTCATCCAGATCCCGCGGATCGGCCAGGAGGTGATCGTCGAGTTCATCGAGGGCGACCCCGACCGGCCGATCATCACCGGCCGCGTCTACAACGCCGCGCAGATGCCGCCCTACGGCCTGCCCGGCAACGCCACGCAGTCCGGCTTCAAGAGCAATTCCTCGAAGGGCGGCGGCGGCTGGAACGAACTGCGCTTCGAGGACAAGGCAGGGCTCCGAGGAGGTCTATTTCCAGGCCCAGAAGGACCACACGCTTCTCGTCAAGAACGATCGCAGCCAAGCTCGTCCAGCACGACCAGGCGGATCGCATCGACCACGACGCGAAACACTCCGTCGGCGTCGATCTCGACGAGGACGTCGGCAACAACAAGACGACCTCCGTCGGGCGTCAACCGCACGGTGCGCATCGGCTCGAACGACACCGAGACGGTCGGCGTGAACCGGTCCCTCACCGTCGGCTCGAACGAGACGATCGCAATCGGCGCGAATTCGAGCGAGACGATCGGCGCCAACCACAGCCAGACGGTCTCGCTGGTGCAGACGCATCATCGGTGGGCGCGGCCCGCGTCGACACGGTCGGGGCGAGCGAGACGCGAAGGTCGGCGCGGCCCGCACGCGTCACCGTCGGCGCCGACCAGATCCACACGATCGGCGTCGCCGACAGCTGGCAGATCGGCAGCGACCAGAGCATATCGTCATCGGCTCGCAGTCCGCCGACATCGGCGGCGGCCGCAGCGCGCCGTCGGCCAGGACGACGCCACCGACCATCGGCGGCTCCCGGGGCTGACCGTCGCCAAGGACGACGAAGTCGAAATCGGCAACAACGGCCTGCTCAAGATCGGCAAGAATCTCCTGATCGAGGCCGGCGAATCCATCGTCATCAAATGCGGCTCTGCAATGATCTCCATGAAGAAAGACGGAACCATCAGCATCGAAGGCAAGGACATCAGCGTCAACGGGTCCGGCAAGATCAACGTCAAGGCTTCGAGCGACATCACGATGAAGGGCTCGAAGATCAACCAGAACTGAGGGATCAAGGTGAAGACAAACGCGCGGACAGATCCACGGCGTCGTCATCGGCCAGTTCCTGGGCTTCGGCGAAAGCGGCCCGCTGGTCTCCTATGGCGGGCTCGAGGAACGCCAGCGCCGTCGAGGCGCGGTCGCTTGCCGAGCTATCGCCGGACATGGCCGGCTGCGACGTCGCCCTGCTCTTCGAGGAAGGCGATCCCCGGCGACCGCTGATCGTCGGCCGCATCGTAGATCCCCTCCGAAAGCCGGCGCCGGCGGAGATCGTAAGCGACGGCGAACGGTCTTGGTCACCGCCCCGAAGGCTCGAGTTGCGTTGCGGCAAGGCGAGGATCGTGATGGAGAAGGACGGCCACATAACCATCCGCGGCACCTATCTCGTCAGCCACGCCAGCGCCGCCAACCGCATCCGCGGCGGATCGGTGAACCTGAACTGATGCCGAAGGCGCCGGTTCTCCGCGAAATCGTTCGCCAGCATGCCGAGATGGCGGCCTTTCTCTGGACGGTCTACGACCACCACCTCCTGCACCCGGAGGAGAATCCGGACATGGACCAAGAGCGCCTCGCCCGGCTCGTGGAACGGCTGGAGGCCCATCTCGACGGGCTGCGGGTTGCCGGCGACGTCGGCCGGGAGATCGCGCGGGAGCGGTACGAGGAATTCCCCGAGGCGGGGGAGTTGTTCGTGACCCGGATGTTGAAGGCCCGCACGAACCAGCGAGTTGTCGATCTCGATCTCGAAAGAGTGCGAAGATTTCTCGCTGCCACGGCGAGGCGACGGTAGTCACCGGGTGGGCGTAGCCGCGGTCAGGGTCGTTGCCAGAATTCCGGCGGGATATCGACCGTCTGCCACGTGCCGGCGTGGCGCCGCGCCATGCCGTTTCGTCCGAAGAACCAGACGCACCCCTGCACGGCGTCGATGCCGACGGGATCGCCAAGGTCCGTTGGCAATGGCCAAGTGTCGACGAATGACAGATCGCTCGCAAGCAGCAGGACGCTCGTCTCGCCCAAGACGTAGATCTGGTCGTTTTCCATGCGCACGCAAACTAGCCTTTCCGACAGTCCGGGAACGCTGAAATCCTCCATCTGGTCCGGACGCTCACCCGCCACGATCGTCCCCGCCGAGCCGACGGCCACGAAGCGTCCGTCCGGAAGACAGCGCACGTCATGCAGGTAGTTGTTGTTAGGAAGATCGGCCGCACGCCAGACACGGTTCTCGAGGAGAAACAGGCAGCCTTGGGGGCGGGAAACGGCCTTTCGGGACTCCCGGATCATGGACCGATACGTTCGCAAGTCACCACGGGCGCGCGCGGCTTCCATCTCTGCTTGCTCGCCTGCCGACACCGATCTCTTGACGGAACTGGTGAAACCGCAAGCCGCCAGAGCCTTGGAGCTCTTTGCAAGAGCGAGAAAGCGCAGATCTCCCAGATCGGGTGACGTCCTGTCGCTGATGCGCTGCCAGTTGGCCGGTCCGGCGCGGACATAGATCTGCGCACCGTGTCCGCAGGCCCAAAGTTGGCCATCGAGACGCCGTATCGATGTCATCGAACCGTAGCCGTCTGCGTCGTCGCTCAGCACCCCGGCGCCGGGAATTTTTTCGCGCGGTGCCTTTCCCTCGGCGAAGTAGACGTCACCCTCGTTGCTCATTGCTACGAAAACGTCTTGTCCGGCGGTGGCGCTCGCAAAGGCGGCGATCGAGACCAGCGTCCGCCGGACCGAAACATGCCCCCAGACGACCGGGCCATCCTCGGTGAAGACGACCAATTTGCTGAATGGGTCGTCATCACTCAATTCACCTATCGAAACAGCGGCTTGTTTGGCGGAGATAGCAAGCGAAGCATGAATTTGCGGCATCTGGTACTCCTTCGCCTTCGAGACCGGGCCTAGATGCCCAGCATACTATCCACGGCATCGGCGTCGGGAAGCCGGTTCGACGTCCTGAGCGTTTGCCCATCCTCGAAATTGTTCCACTGGTCTTCCGTCGCCTCATTCGCCGCGTCGACGCAGTCGTCGCTCAATCCTTCCACGTTCTCCAGCGTTTCATGGCAGGCTGGATAGATTTCGTCGACACTCGCGGTACGGCCATCGCCAATTCCGGCGAGTGCCTCGCGCTCGAGCGCGTGAATCTGGTCGTGCTGCGCGGGCATAAGGCAGATGCACATCCCTTCGTCGAGAGTGGGGGCGTTCTCGACACGCGCGAGGATGTCGTAGTCGGTGCCATCAAGTGTGCGGCTGATCATGCCCGCCGCATCAGGCTTCGATCGTCGGGAGCCCGTTCGAAAGCATTTGTCCGGAACGATGTGATGTGCCTCGCCGCCGTATTCCGCGCACTTGACCCAAATCTTGGCATATTCGCCCACCAGACAGTCTTCGGTACTGATGACTGCTCCCTGAACCTTGCCGATCTTCGGAAATGGAGGCGCATTGCCTTGTGGCGAGGCATGGTTGTTCGTCGAGAGGTCGGTCATCCGGTTGACCGGTTCTCCGTCCGCCTTCACGTTGCTCGACCAGGCTACGGCGTATTCCTTGCCGGTGTTGGTCGAGGTGATTACGCCCTTCTTCGCCGCGCAGCCCGCCTCGGTGCCCGTCGTCTTCGTGTAGTAGGACTTGTTTTTCTGCGTGATCGTCTGGCCACCGATCTTGACGGTGCTGGTGCCGCTGTCCGTATCGGAATCCATTCCGAAGGACGGATAGGGAACCGGTACGCCCGGCGGGGTGGCGGGGCATTCGGGCGGCGTGAAGCAGACGTCGGGAAAGGCGGCAATGACCTTGTTGTTCTGCGCCTTGCAGGCGACCTCCAGGCCGTTGGCGAAAACGGTCATCAGGCTGCCCTCGCCGCGAAGACTGCGGCGCCGCAGGCCCCGCCGTCATTGGATGCCTCTATCAGGACGGGGTTGCCGGCGGCATAGCGCTTGCGCGCCGCGGTCCAGGCCATGCCGATCATCAGCGGCACGGCTGCGGCACCGACATTGCCGAGGGATTCGCCGGGTGACCAGATGTCCTGGAACTCGTGCCGGCCACGCAGCAGGCGGAGCGACGCGAGCGCCGATTGCTTGAACCAGTACTGCTCCCCGATCAGGTCCGCGATGCGATAGCCGAGGCGATTCATGTCGAGGCCGGCCTCGTCCAGGGCGGCCCGGTAGGCGTTCGTCATGCCGTCTCCCCGCAGGGGAAGGTCGCCGGCGTTGTAGATCGACGCCTTTTCGCGGGTCAGGCCGACGCCGAGGAGCCTAAGAGCGCCCTTCCCCGGCGCGGCGCACAGCACTGCCGCAGCCGCCTCGCCCGGAATGAAACCGTCGGGGTTGTCAGCCGTCAGCAAACGGCTGTCGGAAAGATGGTGCGAGATTGAAGCGGCCGTCAGATAGCTGTCGACAGCTGCGATCATGACGAACGGAACCTCGCGCCCGCCGATCATCCGGCGGGCCTGCTCCAGTGCCACGTGCCCGGAAGGGCGGCCGTGAGCCACGATTCCGGCCAGGCGGATGTCTTCGGCCTCGACGACCTCCGCAATGGCGCGTGCCAGCGCCCGGCCATCCTGCACGGGAATTCCGGGGCGGTTCTCCTCCGCCAGGCAGAGGAGGAGCGCGGTGCGGCCCCGGGCTTCGGGAACCGCCTCGAAGGCCTCGCAGATGGCGGCGGCCGCGAGATGCGCCATGCGCTTGCCACCGATCCAGTTGCGCGGAAGCGGCACGGGCGCGCCAACCAGCCAGTCGCCGCCCGGCCCCATGAAGCGCGTCTCCTGGAAGCCGTCCAGCCTGGCACGCATCGCCGCACAGGATGACGGCGCGTCCAGACCGACCGCAGTCACCATGCCGACAGACAGGATATCGAGACGGCCGTTCATGCGGCTGCCGCCCCGCTTCCGGCCGGCTCCCCGGACAAGGGAACATACCGCTTCCCCGCTTCCCTTGCCCGGACCATCGCGCGCGTCGGCGCGCCGACCCAGCACTCGGTGAAATCCAGAACGGAGCGCCGGATGCGCTGCTGGATGCGCCAGACGAGAGAAAAACGGCGGTTCGTGGTGTCGAACAGGATCGTGTCGGGCAACAGGTCGCCCTCGAAAGCCCTGTCCCTTCCTTTGAACAGCGTCATCGGCAGCGCCGTCGCCGGCAGGCGAAACACCTCGCGGCCGCGCGGCGTCAGGTTGACGAGTTGCACCTCTTCGCCGCCCCTCGGATGATCGATCTGCTGGTCCGGCGGGGCCATCTGGAAATATCGCTCGTCGAAGTCCGCCGGCAGGAACGGGAAGACGTCGTCGATCCACTTCTGGTCGTAGGTGCCGCCATGTTCGATGCGGCCCGGCCATCCGCGCCCCATAGGACCGAAGCTCATCGGCCGGTAGTCGCCGAAGGGAGAGCGGATCTCCTCGCCGACCGCCTGTGTGTTGGGCAGGCGCAGGCCGGGAATGAAGCGCTGGTTGCGCGTGCGTGCCCATCCTGTGCCGACCGGATTGTGGCGATAGCTGTCCGGCGCCGCGTCGTCCGGGTCGAGCCGGTCGGCTCCGCCCCAGGCGTTGTCGTAGGAGATCGGCATCTCGAGAAAGGGCAGCGGCCCTGTCGCGACGAAGACAGGGCCGCGGGCCCGCCATTCCCGGTCGCCGACGACCTCGAAGAGCTTCGACCAGTTGCCGACCTTGATGCCGACCGGCACGCGCTCGGCCGGCCTGCCGCCCGGGGCGTATGCGCAGCCATTGGCGATCGACGTCGCAGCGCGGCTTGCGGAAGGCGAAATCCGTTTCCCAGAGCGTCGCCGAATAGCCGGGCTCCCCGGTCTGCGTATCGGCCATGACCAGCGGAACCTGCTCGGCCGACCGCCGGACCGGCCCGCCCGCCTGCTCGGGGAAAGTCGAACGTGCCCTTCACGACCACGACGATGTACTCGCGGGCAGCCACGTCCATGCCCATGGTGAACGCGTGCAGGAAGCCGCTCCGGTTCCAGATCTGCATCAGTTCGCCTCCGGCTCACGGGCGAGCAGCCGGCCCAGTGCCATCGCCCGGCGCTTCGGCGTCGACCCGGACGGGTGCGCGTCCGCCGTCCAGAATAAGAGCCCGCCGCCGGACCTGTCGCGTTCCCGCGCGGACGGGGCCGCGACCGCCGCGAGCGCCGCCGCAAGTTCGTCGGCAGTGGCGCCCTCGCGCGTCGCGGCGCGCGCCCGCTCCTCCAGCCCGTCGAACCAGTCCGGCGCATCGCAGGCGAGCTCTTCGGCCGCCCGGTCGGAGGCGGCCGCCACGGTCAGCGGAAAGCGCCGGCCCGCCCTGTCCCGGCTCGGCATGACGATGCCGGCCATCGCAGCGGCTCCGAAGCCGCCCGAAGCAAAGCGCAGCACGATGTCGTCGTGCCAGGTACCGTCGACTATCGGCGGCACGAGCCACGAGGCCGCGAACCGGTCCCAGGCCCGGATGAAATCCCCCGGCAGGCCCCGCGAGACGAAATCACCGGCCGCAGGGATCTTGCCGTAGAAGCCTGTCGTCAGATGTTTGGCGGGCACGTGAATTTCCTGAACATCTCCAGATTGTAGGGGTTCTCGACACTCGATGCGCGCAATTCGAAGTCGACGTAGTAGTTCTTCATGCCGAGCCGCAGGCCGTAGACGTCCGGCTGGTTCGTCGGCCGGAACCGGCCGCCGCGGAGCAGCCTGAGCCAGGCCCAGCTTCCGGTCTCGTTGATCATCACCTGCGGCGACCCGTCGACCGGCTGGAAGGCGAGCGAAATGACGCCGGTGCCATCCTTGCCGGGCCAGGTCATCGGCTGCGGGCGGGTGGCGTTGTTGAAGTATTCGAGCGTCTGCCCGTCGAGATTGAGCGTCATTCGCACCGCGCTCGGCGAGAGGTCCTTCGGCTCCAGGGTGAAGTTCATCACCGGCCCCGTCCCGCCGGGGAAGAGATCGTCGCGGATGTGGCGCGCCTGCTCGAAATCGGCGAGGACAGCCGGGGCGAGACCGAGGTCGGCGCGCCACTTCCAGGGTTCGCCCGTGGTATCCACATAGGGCAGCAGGTTGTCGTTGGTGAAACGTGTCGATCAGACCCCCCGGCCCGAACAGCCGCGTGAAGTCGCGTATGTTGACGTCGACAGCGCTGTCGGGCGCGAAGGGATAGCGATTGTCGAGCGCCGCCCGGCAGAACGGCAGGATATCGGAGCGCCAGATGGCGTTCAGCTCCGAGGCGACCGCCTTCTGCGTCAGCCCGCTCGTGTCGCCCGCAATGCCGGCGAGCCAGAGGTTGACGGGGTCGGGCAGGATCTGCGCCTGCCGGGCGACGGCCCCGGTAAGCTCGGCAAGGCCGCCCTGCTTCTTGATCGCCTCCGGCGGGTTCGGACTGGCCATGACGGTCTGCAGCATGTTGGAAAGCGCCGTCATCGCCGCAACGGCCGCGTCGAGCGACGGAGGCTGTCCGTCAACCTCCGCGATCGTTCCCTTGAGCGGCTTGAAATGTTCGGCGACGCTCGCACCGGTCCGGTCGATGTCGTTGCCGCCACCGCCACGCGGCATGAGCTTCACTCCCGTCTTCGCCAGCTTCCCGAGCTTGCCGAGCTTTGCGAACAGCTTCGAGGCCAGCCTGGTGTCCGTCGCCTTCCTGGCCGACGCATCCTCCGTGCGGGTCAGGTCAGTCTCGTGGACCACGGCGGTGAGAAGGCGCTTGAGCGCGGAATTGCGGCTGGAAAGGTCCTTCAGGTTCTCGCTGGCGACGTTGAGGTTCGTCAGCGGCGCCAGGCGAATGTCATGCAGCAGGCTGTCCCAGCGGGCGACGAAGTCCTCGTAGTAGAGTTTCAGGATGTCGCGAGAGAGCGCCGGCACCGAAGTCTGCGAATTCTCCTCGCAACCGCCTTCGAAGACGGTACGGTCGAGAGCGGCCTGTGCGGCGACCTCGTCGACCCGGTCGAGGATCACGTTGTGAAAGCCGTCATAGGTGAAGGCGCCCGGCAGGCCCGAGCGGAGCGTCTTGTCGGAACGCCGGGTCAGCACCTTGAGGCCGTTCGGGCCGACGAAGCTGGCCGGCACCCATTCCTTCAGGTCCTTAACGGCCTTGTCCGCGAGCAGCGCCCGATAGGCCCGAACGGGCAGAGAGATCGAGCAGACGCTCTTCAGCGCCTCCGCCACGAGTGCCCTGTCCGGCTCGACGTAGCTGTCGTCGACGGCCATGCGGTCGAGGGCCGCCAGCTCGTGCTGCTCCGCGTCCGCCGACGCAAACGGCGGAACGGGCGCATAATTCGGCAGAACGTCAGCCCACCAGCTGCGCGCGAAGGCCGGGTCCATGGGGGAAAGCCCCGTCATCATCCGGTACGTCTTCAACGCTCCGAACATGAAATCGGGGTCGCGCAGCTGACGCCACATCGCTGCTTCCAGGAGCGCCACCATTCGCGGTTCGAGGACGTTGCGCAGGACGCGGTCGTAGACGTCGCTCTGGGTCTGAAGCATTTCCGGCGCGGCGGTGGGCCCGGCAATGTCGCGGAACGAGTTGGGCCGGGGAACCTGCGCGGCCTCCACTGCGGCGGCGGCGGCAAGGCCCGTCGGCATGTCGGGGTTTTCGACCGGCACGGGCCTCGCCGCGATGGCCTCGAGCGGCCCCTGGAGAGCACCGAACTGCGTGGCCTGCGCTTCCATCGCGGTCGCGTTGTCGTGGTAGGAGGCTATGAAGAAGCCGGCGACAACGAGGGCGGCCGCCGCGCTGAGACCGGCCGCTCCGCGCCAGATCCAGGCACGCCTTCGCATCATCCGGGCATCGAAGACCCCGAGCCCGGCCTCCTTGAAGACGACGTCGCCCAGCAGACCCTTCAGGAAGAAGCTGCGCTTCTGCGACCGGGGCATCGACGCACTTCGCTGGGCCGGCAGACCGAAGGATGCAGACAACTGCGCCGTCAGGCGATCGACCGGGGCGCCCTCCTGGGTTGCCGACGTCAGGTAGATCCCGCGGAGCCAGCCGCTCTCCTCGTAGCGGCTCTCGCCGAAGGTGGCATCGACGAGAAGGCGGATCGGCTCCGAAAGGCTTTCGACCTGGGCGGGGAACCGGAAGATTTCCGCGCGTGCGGACAGGCGCTCCTCGTCCTCGAGCCGCGGCACCATGCGCTTCTCGAGCTCCCGGGCGAGCGCGGAGATGCCGTCGGCGACGGCCGCCGGTTCGGGCGCCGAAGAGGCCGGAAAGGTCGTGCCCCACACCTGCTCGCGGGCAGCCGTCGTCAGGTTGCCGAAGAAGGGCTCGAAGCCCTTGATCAGGTCGGCCTTGGTCAGCATCAGATAGACCGGCAGACGGATTTCCAGCCGTTCGTTGATCTCGGCCAGGCGACGCCGGATCTTCCTGGCATGGGCGCGGATCGCCTCG
Organism: uncultured Alphaproteobacteria bacterium; assembly: GCA_963760965.1. GTDB lineage: Bacteria > Pseudomonadota > Alphaproteobacteria > Rhizobiales > Rhizobiaceae > Pararhizobium_B. Next base: position 524,768 of record CAVXEW010000006.1, on the reverse strand, counting down.
TCGCCCTCCCACAGGGCATCGACCGCGAGCGCGACGATGACGCCGTTCAGCGCCCGGCGGCCACGATGCTTCTTGAGGAGATCGAGAAAGCCCAGCCACTCCGCAGCGTCGGCGTCGGGGGCGCTCTCCTGCTCGGTATAGCGTCCGGCCGTGTCGATGAGCACGGCATGTTCGGAGAAGAACCAGTCGCAGTTGCGCGTGCCGCCAACCCCGCTGAGGTCGTCGTTGAGATCGATGGGGAAATCGAGGCCCGACTGCCGAAGGGCCGTGGTCTTGCCCGTCGCAGGCGGCCCGACAATCACGTACCAGGGCAATTCCCGCAGGAAGCGGCGCCCGCCCAGCTTGCGGCGCCTGAGCTCGCCCATCACCTCCCGGAACCGCGCGCCGACGGCGGCGACCGCCTCTTCGCCGGCGCTCGGCTGCTCCTCAGGCGCCGCGATCTCGGCGACGAACATGCGGTTGGCCCGGATCGCGCGGCGCTGGGCGATGACCAGCCAGACCAGCCAGACGATGACGAATGCCGCCATGACCGCAACACGGGCGGTCGCCGAGCCGAGCGGCTGGTACGGCCCGACGCTGACGATCGGGCCGAATATCCAGACGACGAGCGAAAGGAGCGCCAGCCCGATGAGGGCCCATAGCCAGCGCGACGTAAGAACGGCCCAGAAGAAGCGCAGGATCACCATTTTACAGCCTCTTCTCCACCATCACCTCAACCCTCCGGTTGAGGGCACGCCCCTCGCGGGTGGAATCGTCGGCGATCGGTTCGGTCGCCGCCCGCCCCTCGAAGCGCACCTGCCCCGCGGGCACGCCGTCCTGCACCAGCAGGGACGCAATCGACCTGGCGCGTGCCTCGGAGAGCTTCTGGTTGTTCGACAGCGGGTTGCTTCGCTGCAGCGGAACACTGTCGGTGTGCCCGACCACCGTCACGTTGCCGATGACGTCCTTGTTCCTGGCGATCACCGTGGCGATGGCGGCGATCAGGGGCTGGAACCTGTCGTTGACATCGGCGCTCGCGGACTTGAAGACCTCCGGGTTCGAGGCCTGGATGCGCAGCTTCGCCAGTGAGACGCTCTCCGTACCCCGCAGCGCCTGGCGCAGGTCCGGCGGCGCGGCCGCGTCGAACTCCGGCATGAGCGCGAGCTGGACCTTGACCGGCGGCGGGGGCGGCTCCGCCACCGGCGCCTTGGGTGCGACGCGGACGAGCGCCACCCTGTCTTTCGGCGGCAGGGCGCGGGCGATCGTCGACAATTGCACCGCGCCGTTGCTGAGCGCCGTCGAGAGGGCAGCATAGACGATCCCGACGAGGACGACGGCAGCCAGCGGCAATACCCAGATCGGGACGATGAACCGCGGCGGTTCGTCCGGGGCATCGACACCCTTCCAGTTCGGCGACAGCGGTGCACCTTCCGCGTCGGGATCGCGCAGGAAGCGCGCGGCGGCGACGCGGACGGCGTTCAGCGATCGGTCCCCCGCTCGTCCCGGCACGCGATACTTCCCGCGAAATCCGAGCGACATGCAATAATATTGCAGTTCGAGCATCTCGCGGTCGCGGTTGGGATGTCGTTCGAGTTCCTCGAGACGCGTGAAGAACTGCGTGCCGGCGTCGACGTCGCCGTGCAGCATCACCACCAGCGGCTGGCGCGGCCAGGCACTGTTCCCGCCCCAGGGCGTGTTGAGCGCGAGGTCATCGAGGAGCGCGGCGACGAGCCATGCGGCCTGGTCTGCCCTTGTGAGGGACGCGCCGCCCGACACCGATGCGTCCCTTGCGCGGGTCAGTTCGTCGAGGAGACGCGTGCGAAGCCCTTCCGGATCGCCAGGGGCGGTGGCGCTCTCGAGTTCCGGGGCAAACTCCAGTAGGCGCGCGAAGGCATTTACGAAGGTGTTTTCATGTGCCCGTCCGCGAATAACAGGGCCCCCGCGTGGCGGCGGCAGGTCTGCGTTCCGGGTGGGCGCGCCGACGAGCCGGATCCTGGTCCGTTCGCGGTCGTCGGACAGTCCGAAGGGGTCGTCCCGGCTCATGACCTTACCTTTGCCTCACCTGTTCACGGAGTAGCAGTCGACCTGCGGCTCGCTGGGCAGAACCCCCGAAACGCCTATGACGAAACCCGGCGCATCGAGCAGCGACGCCCAGTGCTCGCTCTTCTGGTCCAGTTCCAGGCAGAGACGATCGCCGTCATAGGGGATCTCGCGCGGCTGGGAATGCAGCGGCTTCAGCGGGATGCCCGGCAGGCGCGACTTCCACAGCCCCTCGAACTCGTCGGCCGAGCCGACGGTCGCCTGGTTGACGAATATCTTGCGCAGGGCGTCCTCGGACAGTTCGGAGCCGACGCGCACGACGATGCGGCTGGCGACGAGCAGCTTCGGATTGTCGATGCGCACCTTCCAGACATTCGTGGAGTGGCGCATCACCGGGAGGGCGCGCGATTTGGGCTCGACATAGCGCAGGCTGAGGATCAGCGAGCGCAATATGTCGGCGAGAGCGGCAAAGGCCGGGCCCGGCGCCTGATGGTCGTAGGCCGGCAGGTCCTTGAGCTTGCGCGTACTTAGGCCATAGGTCGCCATCGATCCGGCGAGGCCGGCAAGCTCCTGGAAGAGGTCCGAGGGATGATAGACCTCCTGGGCGAGCATGTGCACAAGGCGCGGCCGCGCGCGGTTTGCAAGCTCCAGCATCAGGAGGTCCTCGATGCTGCGGCCCGGCCCTCCGAGCACCATCTTGCCGTGCGCCTCGGCGATCTGGTCGAGGCCCGGCGACGATCTCCTTCAGCAACCGCGCGTACCAGGGAACGGCGGCCGTGGCGAGTGCAGGAGGCAGGAAGACCTCGTCGAGCGCGACGCTACCGTCGGCGCGCAGACCCTCGATCCCTGCCGCCGGCAAGGTGGTGTAGCCCCCTGCCGGCTTGCCCGGCGCAAGCAGCACGGACTGCGGGCGGGCGACCTCGATCTCCTCGGCATCTGCCCCGTTCAGGACCGTGTCGCGCACCGACACCATCCGCCCGCGATAACGCGCGCCGCTCGGCGCGGCGTGGGCAGGGTCGAACGAGACGCCACCCGGCGCCTCCTGCGGCAATGCCAGAAGCACCGGGCCGCCGGTCATCTCGGCTGTCAGCGCCAGCGGCTGTGGCGGGTCCATGGTCTCGGGAATGGCAAACGGCGTCCCGTCCGGAAAAATCCCGCGGGCCTTCTTGATGCCGACCTGCGCCCGACTCGAGCAGCGCCGGGTCGAGGACAAGCGAACGAAAGCCCCACGTCTGCAGGTTGCCGGCCTGCAGCGCGCCACGCACCGTCGCCTCGAAGAACCGGTCCTGCTGCTGGAAGTGCTGCGTCCTCAGGAAGAGACCTTCCGACCAGAGCACCCTGTTGACGTCGCTCATCAGGCAACCTTCCGTCTGGACTTGCCCCTGGTGGCCTGACCCAGACAGATGGCACCCATCTGTCCGGAAAAGTCAGCCCACAAGCTATTGATCCGGTGGGGCGGATTTTCCCGACAGATGGTACCATCTGTCGGGATCGCACCACTAGGCCGACAATCCGCCCGGCCCGAGCCGGGCGTTGACGGTCACTGTCGAGCCCGGCGAGACCGACTTGGCCACGCGCCAGTTCCTGCCGCCTGGCTCGCGCAGCAGCGCCACGATGCCGACGCCGCCGCTTCCGGCTCCACCTTGATGGTCTTCGATGCGACCTTGCCGGGCGCCACGGCGACGGTGTCGCTGCCGATCAGGTCGGCGCCGAGTGTTCCCGCGGCGTTGCTCTGCAGCGAGAAATAGTCGGCGGAGTTCGAACTTGCCGGTGCTGCGCAGGCGCATGACGAGAACCGTCACGGGCCGGTCGCTGCCGTCCGGCGCAGGGTTCATGCCTTTCTGGCCGGCGACGTTGAGGACAAGGGTCGCGGGTTTCGGCGGTCCGCTCTGGCAGGCGGAAGCAAGGCTCCCCAGCCCGAGACCAGCAGGAATTGACGGCGTTGCATCAGACTATTCCTCCTCATATGCGTCGCGGAAATCAGCGCCGAGCTCTCCCAGGAACCGCGGACTCCGCGCTTGCTGCAATATCTTTGTGCCGCTTGCGGTAGAGCTCCCAAAGCCTGGCGCTCCGGCCGCCGGAAAGCAGCGTATCCGAGGGCGGAGCTCGACTTCAGTTCCTCTTCGATCGCGGCCGGGTCGAAACGGTCGATCATACGTCGCAGCGCCCCCTGCACGCCGCGCCACGCGCGCACATGGTGCTGCGCAAGGTCACGCACGGCGTCCGCGATCGCTGCGTCGGCGGCGAGAAATCCGGGGCTCCTGTCGGCGATCAGCGTCGCCATCGCGTCATCGACGGTCGGCAGGAACTTCAGCGGATTGACCATCGACGAGCCGACGACCGTCTGCGCCACTCTGGCGCTGCCCTTCTCCTCGGCGCGCTTGCGCAGAAGCTGCATGAGCCCGTCCATCATGAGACGATACTCGCGCCCGAAACGCTCCATCTCGGCCGCGGCGTCGTCGGCCGCGCCGGCCGCGCCCTCGATACCCGCCCCACGCAGGAAGGCAGCGCGCAGATCCCCGGCCGGTGCAGGCGTCCGCCCCGACCGGGCGGAGCCGGCGTGCGGCCGTCTCGACGTCGCGCGCGGTCCGGGTTCGTCCCAGACCGGTCCCGCACCGCCCCCAAGCGGCTGTGCGGGCTGCGCCTGGTCCGGCGGGCCCGCCTGACGCCCGCCGGAGATCGCGATTGCCCTTTCGAGGTCGAAATCGTCGACTTGCGGCATGCGCCGCGGCCTCGCGCGACGGCGCAGTCCCGGGCGCAAACGGGTCGTCATTGCCCGGGTGCACGGCGGTCGCGCAGGATCGCCTTCGCCTTTCGGCGTCGCAACGGGATCGAGGCTGAAAGGATCGTCGAAACCGGGAGAGTCCCATCCGTCCCTGCCAGCGGCGTCCTCGCCCTGCAGACTGCCGGACCCCGGCGACTCGAACGGGTCGGGCAGGTCGTCCGGCCGGGCTTCGGCCGGGGCTTGTCCTCCCCCCTGCTGGAAAAGAAATCGTCCCGGCCGAAATCGACGGGCACGCGCGAGCCCTCTGCCAACGGTGCGGTACGGGGTTCGTCGCCGAACTCGGCGTCCTCACCTATGTCGACGCCCACCACGTACTCGCCCATGCGGAGACGCATTCCGTCCCTGAGCAGCGCGGTGTTGCCAGCGCCCAGCGGACGGCTGGCATCATCGATGAAAAGCCCGCTGCTCGACATGTCGGTGACGACGAAGCCGCCCGGCTCCGCCCTGATGCGGCAATGCTCCCGGGAGACGAACTTGTCCGGATCGTCGATCTGCCAGCCCGCCTCCGCGCTGCGTCCGATCACGAGTTCGCCGTCGTCGAGCCTTGCCTGGCGCATCGGCTGCGGATGAGGTGCGTGCTCGATCGTCAGCAGGAGGCTCACGCGGCAACCTCCTCCGGTCGCCAGCCGACGACCGCCCTCACCCTCATGTCCTCGGCGTCGCCGCGATCCTCCTGCCTCGCAAGCCAACTCGTGCGCCCGAGCTGCGAACCGCCGATGCGCATCGCCGGCGTCTCTCGTTCCGCCAGCACGACACGAAGGTCGACGTCCAGCGAGTGGCCGACAAGGCCTGCGAGAGCGCGCCTGAAGGCTTCGAACGTGGCGCTGCCCGGAAGGAATTCGAGATATCGCTCGAGCGACAGAGGCCCGACGCGCAATTCAATGCGGCTCTGGCGGTCGAACGTCCGGGGACCGATCGTGGCGCTCCGGCCGATGGCGGCATGGGCCCGTCCGAGCCTGCTCTGCAGACGGGCGGGAACCGGCAGCCAGACGCCGACGAATTCCCTGAGCTTCACCGGAACGCAGAACGCTTCCGCCAGGAAGAGCGTCAGCCGCTCGGCACCGTCTACCTGCATTGCCAGGGCGGCGGCCTGTCCGAGCTTCACGCCATCGAGTTCCCGCGTTCCTGCATCCGATGTCCCGGGCAGGCCGATGCCCGCCATGCTGCGCAGCATCGACCGCACGCGGCCGTCGGAGCGGCGCTCTGCCTGCACGACCGGCTGCGCATCCGCCCAGGCCCGGTAGAAAAGTGCAATCATGCGATGCTGCAGCACGTTGGCGAAGTCGACGAAGGTGGTATCGCTGGTCTGCCGCGCGTTCTCGCCTTCGAACCAGCGCTGCGAGAGACGGTCCAGCACCCAGCGGGTCAGGTGCAGCGGCATCGGGCCCTCCGGGCCGAGCAGCCCGAAATTGGCGACCGTCACGCGGACCGGGTCCTCCCCGATGCCCTCGTCGACGGCGGCGACGTCGGCGGCCGCAAAGCTCAGCCGCACCTGCTGGCCGAGCCGCGCAGGCTCCCTGTCCGGCGAACCGCCATGCCCGAAAAGCCGGCCGCTCCGCTCCAGCACGCGCAGCAGCTCGAAGAAGTCGATCGTTTCCGGAGCGACATCCGCTCCGATCAGATCAGATAGCGGTTGCCGGCTGTCATCGGCCACAGCACGTCCTCCTGCTTCTGGAGCAGCCGCGTGCAGGTGCGCACGAAGCCATTGATACCCGCATGGCGGGCGAACAAGCGCGACAGCAGGCCCGAAAGCAGCAGGCTGCTCTGTCCCGCCAGGACGGACTGATCGACATGCAGGGTGATCTCGACGCCGCGGCCAAAGCAGATGGGGCCGGGAATGTCGAGCCGCTCGACCACCGGTCGGGAATCCACGCGCGTGATCGAGCGGACATGGCGGGACAGCGCCGGGTCGCCCCGGTCCGCGTAGAGATCCAGCAGCGCATGGAGCGGAATGGCGCCCCGCCCCTTTTCTCCGAGCGAGAGGAAATTCAGCGAAAGCTGGGAGACGAAGCGCCAGGCGAGTTCGTCGGCACGCGACTCCGTCTCGGCTCCGGACGGAAGTGCGGCGGGGATCGACGGCTGTGGCGGACGGAGCGCACCAAGCAGGCGCACCGTCTCGACGGGATCGCCGGTCTCCAGCGTAAGGCCCGGCATGTCGTCGAGGATGGCGAGGTCCCGGTTGGTGCAGAGCGCCGTCACGTCGAGGCGCCTCAGGGCGCGGCTCGGCGGCTTGCCCTCCGGCCGCGATACCGAAAGGAAGACGTCGTCTCCCGTGTAGGAGGTGCGCGTCATACCCTCTCGGCGCTCGTCCTCGCCGGCGCGCCGCGGCCGCCTCTCCACGGAATAGACCCAGCCGCTGCCGCGGTTCTGGCCGAGGCTGAAGAGGGCCGGAACCTCCGCTTCCGGGCCGTCGACATCGGCGTCCTCCACCCGCAGGACCCTGAAGATCTCGAAGTCGCGCGGCCGTGTCCGGTCGGCATGCAGAACCTGGCGCGTCCGCCTGCGGTCGATCTCGACGATGTTGCACTCCCGCTCGAAGAGATTGATGACGGGCGTCGCGAACAGCTCGAAATGGGACGGCGTCACGTCCGCGAGCTCCGGCACCGGCCGATCGAACATGAAGACAATGTCGATCTCGTCCTCGCATCGCCGAACCACAGGCAGCAGGCCGTCGACGCGCACGTAGTGGAAGCGCTCCGGCATGATGAAATATTCCCGCAGAAGGCGGTAGCCCTCGAAGGTCGGCCGGGTGCGCGGCATGAGCGCCTCGCCGTCGGCGATTCCCACCATCTGCGGCTCCGCCAGCGCGGCCGGCGCGGCGTCCGTCCTGCCCGACGGGCGGGCGCCGAGCTTCACGCACGCGCCAAAGATGGCGTCGAAGAGCGCGGGCGCCTTGTTGCGGCCGCCGAAGTACAGGTCGAGGCGGTCGAGCTGCAACTGCCGGAGCTGAAGTTGCCCGACCGCTTGCAGCGAAACGCACAAGGCGGCTTCGCCGGAAACGCCCGAAATCGAGGCCAGCCCGGCCGCGTGGAGAGCGCTGCGGTCCTGGTAGTGGCGCACCGCGGAGATCTTCAGCGGCCAGAGCGCCACGTCCTGCGCGGTCGTGAAGGTCGAGCGCGTCGAAAGTCCTGCCGGCAGTCCGGACACGAGGCGCGTGCCCCGTGGGACGACATGGCCCTCCGCCATGATGTGAACCTGCTGGCCCGGCTGCAGCACGGCCATGGCGGTCGCAGGGGCCGGCGAGACAAGGTCCGGATAGAGCACCTCGAGGATCGCGCGCGCGAACCGCGAACGCTCGGCGTCGACCTTGAGCCGGGTTCGCGCGGCAAGAAAGGCGACGCCCTCAAGCAACCTCTCGACGTAGGGATCGGGACAAGGGACGGTGTCGAGCGACAGGTTGCGGGCGACGGCCGGGTGCATGTCGGCGAACTCGCCGGCGAGATCGCGGATATGCGTCAGTTCCTCTTCGTAATATTGCAGGAACATCCGGTCCATCTGCTCACGCGTCCTCCAGCTCGGTGCGCGCCATGCCGTTCTCCAGGTTGATCGTCGTGCGGAGCCGCAAGCGCTCCGGCGTCGGCGTCATGATCAGGACGCCGTCGATCTCGATCCTGACGCCGGCCTTGTCGGCAAGCGTGACCTTGACCACGGTTGTGCCCTTCTCGAGCCTCGGCTCGAACCGGCCGAGGATCGTGCGGATCTCCCGGGCAAGCTCGTCCCTGTCGAAATCCCGGGACGAGCGGCCGGAAAATGAGGGCACGCCGTAGTTCACGACGCTGCGCCGCACCTCGGGAAAGCCCTCCAGGCCGGGAGGATCGTCGCGCCGGTGCTCCTTCTCCATGTCGGACAGCATCGGACTGCATTCGAAGCGCTCGCAGTTGAAGAGAGCCTCGATGTCCCGGCGGACCGCCTCGCGCAAGACGCGGCCCGAGACGACGACGCCCCGCCTTTCGATCTCGGCGCGTTGCCGGATCATCGTCGCCAGCCGGTGCAGCTGCCGCTTCTGCTCCCTCTTGAGAGCGCCGTCGGATCCGAGGCCGCGCTCGCCGCCCTCGAGCAGCGCATCCACGCGCTCCGGGCCGAGGTCGGCCTCGAGCGCATGGCGCAGCCCGTCGATCTCCGAGCGCAGGCCCGGAAGATCGTTGACGAGGCGGTCCCACAGCGAGGGCTGCACCGCCTCGCGCCTTGCTCTGGGGCTGTCGGCGCCGCCCGCCGTCTCGTTGCCGCGGCGCCGGACGCCTCCGTCACATGCCGACATGGACATCCATTTCGATTTCGTGCGTGTCGTCGTAGGTGAACGTGATCGACTTGTAGGCGAAGCTCACCTGGTCCTCGATGAGGTCCGGTTCGGTGGCGCTCGGAGCCATGCTGTACTCGGTCACGCAGGCTTCCTTGAGCGTGACGACGAGATAGTCCTTCGTCTCGCCTTCGATCGTCCTGCGCGCGGAGAACTTCACCTCGCCCATCAGCGTGTTCTCGAACAAAGCCTTCTCCAGGTAGGGAGAAGACATGTCGTAGTTCTTCGTGAAGGTGATCATCCCGAGCGCGACGCGGCCCCGCCGCGACAGCGAATTCGGCATCGTGCGGGAGACGTCATTGCGAAATCGCACGCCGTAGACCTCGATCTCGTCCTCATGGCCGTCCCGCTTGCTCGGGCCATCGATGTCCGGAACTTTCAGAAACCCGTCAATTTTCATTCTCGCCTCCTGTGGCACTGATGCCGTAGTCCAAAATCACGAATGCTAGCTTCTTTACCGAGGGCAGTTCCGACACGAGCCGGAGCGACGCGTTGATGCCCTCGAGCTGGTAATGCGGCCTGAGATAGAAGCGGGCGTTGTAGTAGCCCGGGCCGGCCCTCCACGCTGTCGACCTGCACTTCCGCCGCCGCGAGCGGGCGCTTGGCGCGCGCCTTGTCGTCGGCGAAGGCAGGATTGGCGAGGACGTAGCGGTTGATCCACTCGGTCAACCACGTCTCCATGTCCGAGCGCTCCTTGAACGAACCGATCTTGTCGCGCGCGATCGCCTTGAGGTAGTGGGCGAACCGCGATACCGGGAAGAGATAGGGAAGGTTGGCACTGAGCCGCTCGTTCGACTGGGCGTCCGGATCGACGAGGCGCCCCGCACGGGTCTCGTCGTCCTGCAGCGAGTGGGCGCCGATGAAGGCAGCGATGTCGGTGTTCTTGCGGTGCAGGATCGGCATCAGGCCGAGCTTGGCGAGTTCCGCCTCGCGCCGGTCGTCGATCGCCACTTCGGTCGGACACTTCATGGCGATGGATCCGTCGTCCGTCGGGAAGCTGTGCACCGGAAGGTTGAGCACCGAGCCGCCATTCTCTACGCCGCGTATCTGCGTGCCCCAGCCGAACAGCTTGTGGCTGCGGTTGATGTTGACGCCCATCGGGAAGGCGGCGTTCATCCAGACATACCTGTGGTGGTCGTTGCTGCACCTCCTCCTCGAAGGCGAACCCCTTCACCGGCACCGTGTCCGCGCCGTAGGGAAGCCGCGCGAGCACCCGCGGCATGGTGAGGCCGATGTAGCGCGCATCCTCGCTCTCGCGCAGCGATTGCCACGATGCATAGGCGGGGTTGGAGACGATCTGCTGGAGGTCCTGCGGGTTGGGCAGCTCCTGCCAGCTCTCCATCCGGAAGAGCCGCGGCGAGGCGGCCGCGACGAACGGCGTATGCGCCGACGCGCAGATGCCCGAGAGGTTGCGCAGGAGCCCGACGTCCCGAGGGTGGTTGGAGAATTCGTAGGCGCCGATGAGGCAGCCGTATGGCTCGCCTCCGAACTGCGAGTACTCCTCCGTGTAGACCTTCTTGAAGATCGGGCTCTGGTCCCACATCTGGCCTTCGTAGTCCTCCAGCGTGTCGGCCAGCTGCTCCTTGGAGATGTTCATCACCCGGATCTTCAGCTTCTGATCCGTCTCGGTGTTGTTCACGAGGTACCAGAGCCCGCGCCAGGTGCCCTCCATCTCGCGCACCTCGGGCGCGTGGAGGATCTCGTTGACCTGCTCGGTCAGCATCTTGTCGATCCCGGCGATCAGCGACTTGATCGACTTGATCGCGTTCGACGAGAGCGCGGTCGCCTCCGAGCGCGACTGCGCGGCCAGGGCCAGGTTGCGCACCAGCTGCTGCAATCGCTCGCTGTCGTCCTTCTTGACCTTGAAGTCCTTCTCGAGGAGGTCACTGAACTCTCCGAGATCGACAGCCTCGGCTTCTGCGACGGCCGCCGCCACCTTCTGTTCTTCAGCCATGTTCCTATTCCTCGACCTTGTCCGCCTCGCTCACCGCCTGGGAGGCGATCTGGGCCAGAAGCGGCTCGTTGTTGAGCAATTGCGCGATACGCTTCTCGGCGTTGACGCGGCCGTCCATGAAACCCAGGAGCTCCTCGAGCTGGCGTCGCATCTTGAGTATCTCGGCGAGTTGCGGCACCTGTTCGGCGATCGCGGTCCGGCGCGAAATCGGCCATTCCCGAGAACGTCAGGTCGAGGGCGAGTTCCTCGTCCCGCTCCTCGCCTTCCGGCTGGGGCAGCGTGTTCTTCACGCGCGCCTTCACCCTCGGGCCGAGGGCTTCCATGAACCGCGGAAACCGCTGGGCGTCGACCTCCACGAAGGAGCGGTCCTGCACCGTCTTCGCGGCTTCCTTCGTCTCGGAGGCGCCGGCGAGATCGGCCATGACACCCATGACGAAAGGCAGTTCGATCGTGGTCGGGCTCCCGTAGGTTTCGACGTCATAGGCGATCTGGACGCGCGGCGACCTGTTTCGCTCGATGGTCTTGGCTTTGCTTTCCGCTGGCATGAATGTTCCCTCTCATTCCTTCTGGGCTGTCTTCTTCATTTCCGCGGAACCCGCCAGCAGGCGGAATTCCTTGAGGCCGGCCGGCGCCAGGTCCTCCATGAGCTCGATGAAATCCATGGGAACCATCCGCCGAATGCGACGGGCGAGATGAGGGATCGGGCTCGACGGCTCCTCGCGATCATAGAACCCGATGACGAGGTCCAGGCACTTCACGACGTCGTCCCGCGAGCCGATGCGGGTCGGCAGCACCGCTGCGGCGCCGTCGGGGCCGTTCGGCCGCGGCCGTGCAGGCTCCTCGGTGATCCGCGGCGCCTCGTCCGCCGCGCCATTGGCCGCCGCCGGCACCGAACCGGCGGCCGACAGGGCCGTTCCTCGCGTCAATGCCGAACGCACCCGCTCAAGGAAGGTGCGCAGATCCGGCGCGCTCGCCGCCGCCTGCGGAAGGTGCTGCCGGACGGCCGCGTCTACCGCATCGAGCGCCGCAATCGCGGCCTCGACGTCGGCGATGGTGCCGGACATCCGTTCCGGAGACGACCTCGCGAATTCCGCGCAGGCGGCCCTCACCCGGTCGATCAGCTTGCCGTGCTCCGTCTTGAGCCTTTCCGCCTCGGCGGCGCCGAGGCCGGGGGCTTCCCGCAAGGCCGCAGTGTCGTCGAGGGATGCTTTCTCGAGGTCGGTGCCGCGCACCGGTCCGACGGGAGGCACGGTCAACCACACCCGCTCGCGCAGATCGCGAAGCAGACCGTCCCTGCCATTCTGAAGGTCGACGAGCGCGTTCATCCGGCGTAAGGCGGCCTCGCTGCCGGTGGCGCCCTGCCTGAGTGCGGGATGCATCGTGTCCCAGTATTGAGACAGGGTGCGCGCGATCAGTTCCAGGCCCTGGGCGAGCCCGGCGAAGCCTTCTTCGCCCGCCAGTGCTCGCACCACGATGACGAGAAGGCGCAGATCGCGCCCGGCGGCACCGACCTCTTCGGCCTTGGCGAGAACCTTCCGCCAGTCGACTGGAACCAGCTCTTCGCTGGACGGCCGGTTGTGGTCGTCATAGCTGACGTCCACTTGCGGTTCGGCCAACCGCTCGAGCTCATGGAAGCGCACATCGTTGCGCAAATCCTGTCCCGAAGGATTGTCTCCGTCCAACGGACTGAGCCAGCGGTCAAAATCAATCACACAATCTCCCCCGAGATAGGATTGATACTACGTCACCACCTCTTGCTTGCCGGCTGTTTCTAGCACAAATCCGGAGCCGCCGAAACAGCCCATAATAACGGTATTTCAACCTGACGTCGTTTCTGTCCATGGTGGTCGGAAATTTCTCGACACTCCGGCTTCGACGGGCAAATCCCATGCTTTATCAATTGATTTTACTCGGCTTTCCAACTTCTACAGGTACATCTGCACTTAAATTAGTAAATTCTTGTCGATATTTCAGTTCATGAATTTGTACCCTTTGGTAAAAATTCATGTGGGAACGCCTGTTCGCGCGAAGATCGGGCCGCCACTTTGTGCGGCGCGGTTTTTTATGGCATTTTGCTTGTGACGACGGGCTGAGACGGGACTATTCCGATGCAGTCAGGCAGCATTCACCAGCGCAAGTCCAAGCAGAGTTTCAAGAGGAAGGAACTGGTCGGGAAGCTCGATCCGACCTGTCTTCGCACGTTCAAGGCGGCGGCGGACTCCGCGAAGCTGAGGGGCAATCCCTATGTCGAGCTGGCGCACTGGATCGAGCAGTTGGTCCTGTCGGAGCGCAGCGACGTGCAGCTGATCCTGGCTGAGGCCGGCGCCGAGGCCGGCCGTCTCGCCGGCGACATGGCCCGCGCGCTCGACAGGCTGCCGCGCGGCGCGACGGCGATCGAGGAGTTTTCCGACCACATTTTTCACGCCATCCAGGAGGCCTGGAGCCTGGCCACGCTGGAATTCGGCACCGACGAGGTGCGCAGCGGCCACGTCCTGCTCGCCTGCCTGAAGGTCCCTGCCCTCGAGGCTCTCGTCTCGAAGATCAGCGCCGAATTCGACAAGGTGGACGCCGACGACATTGCCGCGCGGTTCGACGACATCGTCTCCGCTTCGCTGGAGAACCATGCGGAGGAACCGGCCGGGGAGAAGCCGCGGCGCGCCTCCGCCGCCGACTCGGCCCTCGCCAGATACGCTACCGACCTGACGCAGCGCGCCCGGGACGGCAAGATCGATCCCGTCGTCGGCCGCGATCCGGAAATCAGGCAGATCATCGACGTCCTGATGCGGCGGCGCCAGAACAACCCCATCCTGACGGGAGAGGCCGGCGTCGGCAAGACGGCGGTGGTCGAGGGCTTCGCGCTCAGGATCGCCAGGGGCGACGTTCCGCCGCCGCTGCGGGACATCGGCCTGCACATGCTCGACGTCGGGCTCATGCAGGCCGGCGCCAGCGTCAAGGGGGAATTCGAGAAGCGCCTCAAGTCGGTCATCGACGAGGTCCAGTCCTCGGAAACGCCAGTCATCCTCTTCATCGACGAGGCGCATACGCTCATCGGCGCGGGAGGCGCGGCGGGCACCGGCGACGCGGCCAACCTCCTGAAGCCCGCGCTGGCGCGCGGCGAACTTCGAACCATCGCAGCGACGACCTGGGCCGAATACAAGCAGCATATCGAAAAGGATCCGGCGCTGACCCGGCGCTTTCAGGTCGTGCGCGTCGAGGAACCTTCCGAGGCCGCCGCCGTGCTGATGCTGCGAGGAGTTGCCGGCGTTCTCGAAAAGCACCACGAGGTCCAGATCCTCGACGAGGCCATAGAAGCTGCCGTCAGCCTTTCGCACCGGTACATTCCCGCCCGCCAGTTGCCGGACAAGGCCATAAGCCTTCTCGACACCGCCTGCGCCCGTGTGGCGATCTCGCAGCACGCGACGCCGGCCGAAGTCGAGGACATCCTGCGGCGGAAGCAGGCTCTGGAGGTGGAAAGCGCCATCATCGGGCGAGAGGCTGCGATCGGCATGGACGTCGCGGAACGGCAGGCACGCGTCGACGAAGGGATTGCGGAGGCAGAGGGCCTGCAGCAGGCGGCGGAGGCGCGCTGGCAGCGCGAGAAGGAACTCGTCGGCGAGATCCTGGAGCTTGCGCGCGCGACTTCGTGGCGAAGGCCTCGCGCTCGACGTCGCCCGGGAGCAGCCGGAAGCGACGCCGGCGGGCGAAGCGGACGGGGATGGAAGCCGCGACACCGAGGAGCCGGCGGAGGCGGCGCCCGAAGGCGCAGCCCCGATGACCGGAAGCGACCCGGCCAGCCGCGACGCGGACCTGGCAAGGCTTCGCGAACTCACGGGGCGCTCACCGAGGCGCAGGGGGAAACCCCGTTGATCCTCCCCTCGGTCGACCGCAATGCGGTCGCCGCAGTCGTCCAGGACTGGACCGGCATCCCGACGGGCGGATGCTCTCCAGCGAGACGGAAAAGGCGCTCAGGCTCGCCGCGACGCTCGCGGAGCGGGTCGTCGGCCAGGATCATGCCATGGAGATGATCGCGCGGCGGGTGCAGACGAGCCGCGTCGGCCTCGGCGCACCGGAAAAGCCGGTCGGCGTCTTCCTCCTCTGCGGCCCCTCCGGTGTCGGCAAGACGGAGACGGCGCTGGCGCTCGCCGAGACGCTTTATGGCGGCGAACAGAACCTGATCTCGATCAACATGTCGGAGTTCCAGGAGGCACACACCGTTTCGACGCTGAAGGGCGCGCCGCCGGGCTACGTAGGTTACGGAAAGGGCGGAATCCTGACAGAGGCGGTCCGCCGCAAGCCCTATTCGGTGATCCTGCTCGACGAGGTCGAGAAGGCGCATCCCGACGTCCACGAGATCTTCTTCCAGGTGTTCGACAAGGGCGTCATGGACGACAGCGAGGGACGCCGGATCGACTTCAAGAACACCCTGATCCTCCTGACCTCCAATGTCGGGTCGGAAGTGATCATGGAGCGCACCGAGGGCGGCCGCACGCGCGCCGGCATCGAGGGGCTCGACGCTGCGTTGCGTCCGGCGCTGCTCAAGGTGTTCCCCGCGGCCTTCCTCGGACGCGTGGTGACGATCCCCTACTATCCGCTTTCCGATTCGATGATCGAGGCGATCACCCGGCACCAGTTCACCAAGATCGGCCGGCGCCTGCGCGAGACGAACAATGCCGAGCTCGTCATCGGAGAGGGAGTCATGGACCTGATCAAGGCGCGCTGCACGGAGATCGAGTCCGGAGGCCGGATGATCGATGCGATCCTGACGAACACGCTGCTGCCGGAGCTCAGTCGCAACCTGCTCAGCCGCACGATCGACGGTTTGCCGCTCAACCGGGTGACCGTGGGCGCGTCGCCGGAGGGCTTCACCTATGCACTGGAATGATGGCCGCGCGAGCGGCTCGCGGCGCACGCGGCCCGGCCCGGGAGTACCCGGGCGAATGCCTGTTCTTGCGAGCGATGAAGGTGTAGGATTTTCCACCGGCGAACTTCGGAGGACCTGGATGCATCTCCCGTCGCAGCAGCCGGTCGACCTTGCG
The DNA here is from genome assembly GCA_963760965.1 of uncultured Alphaproteobacteria bacterium. Lineage (GTDB taxonomy): Bacteria > Pseudomonadota > Alphaproteobacteria > Rhizobiales > Rhizobiaceae > Pararhizobium_B. The sequence goes on along the minus strand of CAVXEW010000006.1, from coordinate 508,677 downwards.
TGAGACGAAGCGAGCGCGCAGATATGGATCGTCTTCAATTTCCCGAAATCCTGCAAGGGCTTGCCGGCGCCGTTCTCCTGCTTTGCCTTTCGGTCCTGCCGGCGCTGGCCGCGATCCAGGAGAGCCCCTCCGGTATCCAGCGCAGCAGGGTCGCCATCGTCATCGGCAATTCCGACTACCGGAGCAGCCGCCTGGAGCATCTCCCGAATGCCGCGAACGACGCGACGAGCCTTGCCGAGAGCCTCAGGCGCCTGAATTTCGATGTGCTGGTGGGCACCGATCTCACGAAGGAGGGCTTCGAGAAGATCTTCCGCGATGCGGACGCGAAGCTTTCGGAAGCGAGCGCGGTTCTCATCTTCTACGCCGGCCACGGCGTACAGTTGCAGGGCAAGAACTATCTGCTTCCCGTCGACACGCCCGATCCGGACTCCCTCCAGACAGTCACGGACGCGGCGGTGAAGCTCGATGACGTGATCGCCCGCTACGCAAGCCGCGACAGGCAGACTTTCATCTTCCTGGATGCCTGCCGCAACAACCCGCTGGGCAGCGGGGCCAGCGCAGGCCTCGCCCAGGTCGAGGTCGGCGAGAACATGTTCGTGGCCTTCGCGACCCAGCCCGGCAACGTCACTGTCGACGGCTCCGGCAGCAACAGTCCCTTCACGACTGCGCTGCTGAAGAATCTCGAAGTGCCGGGGCTCAGCATTTCCGACATGATGATCCGCGTACGCAACGCGACCGAGGCTATGACCGTCGGGCGACAGGTCCCGTGGGACCAGTCGAACCTGCGCGAACAGTTCTACTTTACCGAGCAACAGGTGCTGGATCCCGCCAGGCTCAGCGCGAGCCTCTCGCGCATCCTTGCCGATCCCTCGGCGAAAAAGCAGTTGCAGAACGAACTGGCCTCGAACGATCTCCAGACCGCCGTGCTGATCGTTGGCCAGACCCTGCGTTCCGTGGAGATCACTCCCTCGTCGCCGAACTCCGCCGCGGCCCCGGGCGACGCCGAGATGGCGAGCCTGTCGCCGGCCGAGACCACGCCGGTCGAACGCCAGAGCGTCGCGACCGGGCTCGAGACCCTGATCGTTGGATCGCAGGGCACGGACTCCGCGGCGAAGGCCGCCGACCTGGCGGCCAAGGTCCAGACCGAACTTCGCAGGCTCGGCTGCTATAGGCTCAAGGTCGACGGCGACTGGGGAAGAGGTTCGGTGCGCGCCCTTCAAAGCTACTACAGGAACACAAAGCAGAAGGCTTCGGACTACCAGCCGAGCTTCAGTTTGCTGAGCGACCTGTTCCTGCATTCCGGACGGGTCTGCAAGGAGCCTGTGATCGTCAGGAAGCCACCGGCCACGCTCGCTTCGGACGCCGGTTCTCCCGGCGGCGGATCGACGCGCGCGAACAGGAGCTCCCGTTCATCCCGCGGCAGCCAGCGTCCCGCCGCTGCACCCCCGCCCCCCGACATAAGCGGCGGTATCGGCATCGGCGGCATCTTCTGAAGACCTCCCGGAAAGGCGGCATCGGGGCAAGCATCCGATGAGCACCGCCGCTGGGTATTGGAACGCACCTTCGCATGGCCGGGCCGATGCCGCAGGCTGGCCAAGGACTTCGCGCGGACAATTCCGCCGAGGCCCGGGTCTTCATCGCCCATATCCGCATGCTCACCCGACGGCTGGCGAGGGCTCGAAAATGAACCGTTCGTTTCGCGCCAGACACTCAGGTACGACCTGCTGCCTATGTCTTCGGGATGTACATTTGAAATTGTGGTGCCCCCGGACGGACTCGAACCGCCGACCCCCTGATTACAAATCATATTCTGCCCGTTATCTGGCTATTCCTAGCGTTGGACGACGCTCCAGAAATCATTTGTTTCCAACACTATCTAACCACCGTCCACTTGATTATATTCTGATGTCGTCCCATATGCTGGCTACATAGTGGCTACACGGGGAGTTGAGGCATGGCCAAGATCAAGATAACGGCGACTACGGTTTCGGAGGTCATGGAGTTGGCCATACCTAACCGCACCACATTTTATTTCGATGATGATCTTACCGGATTTGGCTTCTATCGGACGCCTGGCAATGTAGGTACCTTTTTTGCAGAGTTCCGATCTGTGGCGGGCGGATCGAAGAAACGCGTCAAGCTGGGGCGCGTTGGGACGTTGAAGGCAAACGAGGCGCGCGACGCGGCACGGTTGGCAATCGCCAATGCGGCTCTTGGCAAGGACTTGGCGAAAGACCGCGCCGACGAGCGCGCAAGCATGACGGTCACGCGGTTGGTTCAATGCTACATTGACGAGCATGTCGCGACCAAACGCAAGTCGGCTGATTATTATCGCGATATCCTGCGGGTTCACATCTCGCCAAACATCGGAAACGTGAGGGCGGCCGCCCTCACCCGCACCGAAGTCCAGCGCATGCACACCGTCGCCAGCAAGCGCGGCAAATATGCTGCAAATCGCGCTGTGGCGATACTGTCCGCTGCTTATGGATGGGGGATCAAGCACGGGCATGTGAAGGAGGGATTCAATCCGGCCACGCGGATCGACAAGAACAGTGAACGCAGCCGGGAGCGGTTTCTAAGCGTCGAAGAAATCAAGTGCATCGGTGAGGCTTTGCACGAGGCCGAAACAAGCGGACTGCCCTACGACGTCGACATCGCTGGTTTGATGGCCAAGCATGCCCCCAAGCCGGAAAAACGACGTACCGTTTTCTCGCCGCACGTCACCGGAGCAATTCGGCTGTTGATGCTCACTGGTATGCGCCTGCGGGAAGTCTTGAATTTGCGGTGGGATGAAGTCGACACGGAACGCGGCATTGCCTTTCTGCCGGACTCGAAGACCGGCGCAAAGGCCGTCGTTCTCGCACCTGCCGCTCTAACGGTTATTGCGAATCTGCCGCGCGTCGGCGGGTTCGTCATCGCCAGTGACAGTGCCGGCACGAAGACCGAGAAGCCGCGTGCCGACTTAAAGAGACCATGGCGCGCCATCTGCAAACGCGCCGGCCTCACCGGTGTTCGCATTCACGATCTGCGGCACAGCTTTGCCAGTGTGGGAGCGGAGGCGTGGAGCTTGCCGGTGATCGGTTCCCTGCTCGGGCATAGTAACGCCTCGACGACAAAGCGGTACGCAAAGATTGCCGACTCGGCAGCGCGTCGCGCCGCTGATCATATCGCCAATCGGATCGCCGCCGCTATGGAGTGCGAATAATGGCGCCGCTTCCGAAGACCTTCTGCGTTAAGACCGCCAATCTGCGCGCTAAGATGTTCGACGGAAGGCACGATCAGGCGCGGCGGGAGACGACTGCGTTGCTGCGTGAAGGCTTTGCGTCTCGCGGCTTCCTTTTCTTCGTCGCGGAATTGTTGGAGCCGCAGGAGCGCGAGAAAGGACAACCGGCACGGCCTCCGGCGCGATGGCTCGAAATAGCTGAGCGATTCCAAGAGGAGAAAGACGCAGGCCTTTCCGACAAGCGCGCGCGCGAGAAACTTGCTGTCGAGTTCAGCGCATCCGAAAGCACGATCAGGCGCGCTTGGGACATCTACGAAACGGCAGTTCTCGAAGCGATGGATGTTAGGTAATCCCATTTTCTCGCAAGGACATTTCTGCCTACAACTCCTAAGTTTGGAATGCAACGCCAAACCAATGGAGGTTTCTATGACAAACGTTCGAGTACGACAGGCCGCCGAATACGTCGGCCTATCAAAGTCTTTCCTCGACAAGGCACGCTGTTACGGCACCGGCCCGGTTTTCATCAAGCTCGGAAATTCCGTCATCTATCGCACCGAAGACCTCGATGATTGGCTTGCCGCCAATCGTTGTGCTGCGAACGATAATTCCAAAGCAGCGAGGGCGGCAGCGTGATGACTTACGACATCGAAATCATTTCTGATCCACATGGCAACGTGCACTGCGAGGTGGCCAATGGTCCTGCCGCCGGCATGAAGATCGACGAAACGCCGATACTGAAAGGCCAATCGTTCGACAAGTGGGCCGTTGAAAGCATAGAGCGTGCCGAGGAGTGCGTTGCCTCGGCGAAACGCCATATCGAGAAGTTGCGGCAGATCATCGGCAATGCCTCCTTCCCAACACGGGAGGAGTTTCTAGCGGCGCGGGCCGCCGCAGAAAGGGAATACGAAGAAAAGCCCTTGCGCGAAGCCGAGGCGGCTCTCGATAGGCTGATCGCGGCAGATGCTGACATCGATAAGATCACCTACGCGCGGATCAACGTTGCTGTCTGCAGGCACAATCTAGAGAATTCCGATACCTACCTGCCGGACGGCCGTTGGATTAATTTTGAGCCGATGGACTACATCAGCGATCAGGAAACAGGAGGCGGTGTTCCGGTTCGCGCCGAGATTGAAGGCATCGGCGCTGACGAACAAGGCAGCATCTTTGCGAATTTCTCGATCCTTGCGCCATTCAAGTTCAGCCTGAACGCACAGCCTGTCCCACTGGAAATGCTCGCTCGGATATGCCGCGCTGCTGGCCACGGCCCGATAGAGAACCTCGAAGAGATCATGTTCATGCCCTTCGTCGCGCTCATGAACGATGACGCGGACTTTACGCGCTTCTGCTTCCCCGACGAAGGCAACGTGCCCGACGTCCACGAGTACGAGCCGCATCCAAGGCCGTGGGGCACTGTGATCGGCAGATTGGCTGACCGCGAAGCAATGGCCAAAGCCGCCTAACCCCGGCAGCCCTCCCCTCGCCCACGGCCAACACCAGCCCGGGAGCGCCGGGCGCCCCTCCCGAAACGGGAAAACTAAATCTTGAAAATCCTATCAATCCGACCGGCACCGCCGGGTTCCGGTACTCGGACGCTCGCGCACTTTGATGTCGCAGTGACCGACAGCCTTCGGCTGTATGGCTTGTGCCTCCGACAGTTCGCTGACGGCACTCGCCGCACGATCGCACCAAACGCGAACGGTCGCCATGTCGCGACATTTGCGCCCTCGCTTGGCGAGGAAATGACTTCTGCCGCTTCGAAAGCCTTGGGAGGCCTGCACGCCGATGACCGATTCCACTGACCTACCGACGCTTGACGAACTGTGCGGCGTTCTCGGCGGGACCGTTGAAGGAAACGTCTTGCGAGACGCTGTCGTTGCCGGTGAGACCTGCAACATCTTTCCGTCCAAGTGGGGCGGGTACAAGCTCACCTCCGCCAGCACAAAGCACTCTCGCCGAGACCTTCAGAGGTATCTCGACATGCATCTTGATCTGCCGCGGTCGGTGCCGCTGGCAGATAACGACAACGACCCTGTCGATCTCTGGGCGCGCGCTTCGCATCCCGTGCTTCCTCCAGACCTTCTTCCCAATGAGATAGCGGACTTCGCTCACGTCCAAGCAGACATTATGGGCGTCGATCCTGAGCGGCCTGGCTACGGCGGCACTCACTGTTTGCGCGGCAGCGATACCGGACAGTGTAAGGATCCAACCTAAGCAGCATGATCCCTCGTGGACTAAATCGGGACGGATTTGGACAGCGGAAATCGGCCTTCCTTCCACGATGAAGTCTCCGCTCATTGCCGCAGCCACGAAGCCGATCAAGCGCATCGACGAGGAGATGTATCGAGAATTCGCCTCTGCGAAGGCCACCTACGACGACTTGGACAAAGATGCTCGGAAGGCCGCAGAGCCACCACGTCATACCCGCTTGCGGCTTGAGGACACGACTATCGAAGCCGCTCAGGAGGTTCTGAAGGACAGCCCCGAAGGCGTCCTTGTGATGCAGGACGAGCTGTCAGGCTTTTTCGGCAGCATGGAAAAATACAACAGCGGAGGACGTGGCGCGCAGAAGGATCGCGCGTTCTGGCTTCAGGCGTTTAACGGTGGTTCCTACACAGTCAACCGCGTCGGCCGCGGGGCGTCGTTCATTCCCAACCTTTCCGTCACGCTCCTCGGAGGTATTCAGCCAGAACTGATTAGGGCGGTCGCACGCGATAGCCATGATGACGGCTTGCTGCAGCGTATCTTTCCCATCGTGTTGCGCCCCGCCAAGCTCGGAAAGGACGTTCCGCAACCTGATGTTGCTCGGTCTTATGCTGCGCTTGTCGAGCGCCTGACGGCCCTGCGCAAACCGGTGCGCGGTGGAATGGCGGAAGTGCCGCTACAATTCTCTCCTGCCGCGCAGCGTGTCTGGGAGGAAGTCGCCGCTCGCAATTTCGAACTGGCGACCAGTTGGGAAGCGGTCAACACGAAGCTCGCGGCGCACCTCGGGAAATACAACGGCTTGTTTGCCAGGCTCTGCCTTATTTGGCATTGCATCGAAGCCAAGAGCGATCGGCCTGCGTCTTCCATTCCTGAAGACGTGGCCATCCGCGTGCGGGACTTCCTACACGGTTTCCTCTACCGGCACGCCATCGTCTTTTATTCCGACGTGCTCGGCCTGTCGGATAGGAAGGACCAACTACTGGCAACAGCTGGCTGGATACTGACGCACCGCCCGTCGAGCGTCACTGTCCGCGAGGTGCGGCGCGGCGACCGAATTATGCGCGCCATGGATAACGTCCAGGCGGAGGCTGTCCTTCAGCAACTCGACGCCTTTGGCTGGCTCGATCCCGTGACGACAATCTTTCGGAGGGACAGCAAAGAATTCACAGTCAATCAGCGCGTCTACGAACTCTTCGACGAGCGAGCGGAAGAAGAGGCGGACAGGCGGGCCGCTGTCCGCGAGATCATAGCCAGCGCGTCTGAGTTGCGCTCAGCGTGAAATGCAAGTGTCGCCGACTGTCCATTGCGTGCGCGAGTCTATAATACCAAAAACGGTCTCTCTCTTTCTAAGAGGCCGCCTGAACAACTCCCGCGCACAAGGGCCACTTGGTGACACTCCGAGGAAGGAGAAACACGATGCTTGAATCAAACACACTGGCCGACCGGGCAGAGACTATCCGCGCCCTGGTGGCCGAATTCCGATGCCGCGCAGCGCACGGCCGGCGAGAAGGCGATCGAGGCCGGCCAACGTCTGGTCGAGGCCAAAGCCGAATGTCGGCACGGCGAATGGCTTCCGTTTCTCAAGCGTGCCGCCGTGCCGGAGAGGCGTGCGCGGCAATATATGCAGATCGCGCAGTCCGGCTTGAAATCGGCAACGGTTGCCGATTTGGGCGGCATACGCGGTGCGCTGGAATTTCTGGCAAAGCGCGAGCAGGCATCAAAGAAGTTACTTGCCGCCACGGAGGACGGCGCAATCAGTTTGCCGCTCCTGACCGAGGCGCTGGATCTCATGGATAGCTGCGCCGAGTGCTTTTCCGAGGAACAGCGCGGCCCGATTTTACGGCACATGCCGGAACGCGATGTCGACATTATTCTGGATCGAACTCGACGCAATCGCGCCTGGCTGCGTCGAAGGCGACACGGCAAGCTTGTCGCGTTTGCTCGCAACCACCATGCCAGAGGCCGGCGACGGGCTTGTGGTATGGGGCGGTGGTCAGGACGACATTTTCAACGCGGGTTACGTTCTGCCGAGCCGAGAGCATCCCGGCTATTTCTACTGCTTGGCGGCCCAGGGCAATTCCGGCGTGTTCTCGATGCGGCCTATCTGCGGCGGTGCTGTCGAAACTTCCAGGATGGCGTTTCGCGCGTCTATTCGATTTGGGAGTGGTTCGACAGACACCTTTCTCCTTGTCGCGGTGAGTGGAGAGTTGAAACGGTGCCGGAGCGCATACCGGCGCGTTGGTTCCGTGCGATCAGATCTGGAGGAAGCGCTTGCCGAAGCCAAGGCCGAGCAGCGGTTTGCCGATGCAGCCGGTATCCGTCTGCTGATCGAACAACTTCCGGCCGATGAAAGCGAGGCGGCATGATTTTCCACGAAGTCCCCTACGCCGACACCGCACTCCGCCTCGCTAACGGCACCACCCCGCGTGGCCGCAAACCCCACCAGCTGGCCGGCAACGACAATGAGGCGCCGTTCCGCGGCAGGCGGATCAGCATCGCAGAAATGCTCACCGCCATGACGCCGGAGTCGCTCGCAATCCGCGCCATGCAGTTGGCCGCCAACGACAACCACCGTTTCAACATCCGTGAGGCAGCCTGATGCCCACCACGAAACCGACGCCCCGCCACATAGACAGCTTCGTCGCCCTTGCCGAACGCCGTGCCTGGCTCGACAGCCTTCCGGATGCTCGTGTTCGCATTTCCACGACGCCGACAGAAAAGCGTCTTCGCGCAGCCAATGATAATCAGCAAATCCGAACGCTCGACGCCCTCGATGCGCTCTTGGCGCCGCACGCGCCCGTGGCCGCCAACGCCAACGACCCGGACACAGCGTTGCCGACAAGCGCCGCTCAGCCCGGTCGCGGATGGCGAATGCGTCCGACGATCGGCGAGATGGAATTGGCCTCCGTTGGCCGTGTCGCCGTTCGCTCTGCCCGAGGGCGTACCCATGCCGCTCGGTCGCGTGGCGGTACGATACATATCGGGGATCTGGTCTTTACGAAGCAGGCCACAACGGAGCGTGCGCCGATACTTGTTCTCGGAGAGGCGGTAATGGGCGACGTGCACGTTCCTGCCGGAGCGATGATCGGACGCGGAATAAGCAAAAATGGAAAAGTGCTGAAGCCGGCAGAGTATCGGACCTACGAAAAATCCGCCGGCAAGCCCCGTCGCGGCAAAGGGGCGATCCGCGATTACCTGAAGCTTGGCGGCACACCTTGGCCGGTCCAGTTCCTTGACGGAGATTTCGCTCCTGGTTTCGTTTGTCGAGGTCGCGAAAAGCAGGGTGCGGCAGCACTATTAGAGCAACTCGGTCTCGACGGCAGCGTGCCCTTTGACGCAGCGCGTTCGAATGCCGGACTCCCCCCTTCCGGCAAGGGCGACGATGGATACTGGTGGGATGGCGATTGGTTTGGCGGCGTCTCCCGGTGTCACGGTGGTGGCACGCCTTCCGATGGCAACGCTCGGCGGGCAAATAATGAGGCGTTGCGGATGATCGTCCAATCGTGGCTGCGACGGGAACTTTCTCGTGGTGATATGGACCTGCTGGAGTTCGCCATTTCCGGCGCGACGGCGACCGAGGCTGGCGATGCATTGGGAATGACGCGACAGCGTTACGTGCAGGCCGCAAACGATGCCGTCGACCGTGTTTCGGCGATATTGAACGCCGCATAACACAACGTGCCGATTTGGCGGTCTTTATCTGTAGGACGAAACGTCCTCGCAGATCCTTGTTCCTTAAGGTCCAACTCCAACGGCTCCGTTTCGGCAGAGCCGTTTCTTTTTTCGCCCTTGAATTCCACCATTTCCCAAGATCGGAGAAACATCATGCCGATAAACCACGGCGACTTGCCGGCGGTCATCGCCGGACATACCGGCATGCCTTCCGGGTTCGTTCACAAAGCGCATCGACGCCCTGAAGACGGCACGCGCCATCTCCACCGGCCGTCCAGCACCGCCGCTGACGCCGCTAAGATATCGCCAGGATCATTGTCAGCTTAGCAGCGCCATCGCACGCCAGCGCCGGCTCAGTTCGTCGGCCAGGTTGGCAGCATTGCGCCTGTTCCAAGGCCGGGGGCCGCGAGACGCCGAAGCCGCCTTGGTGGATATCGTTGAGGCCGCGACATTCTCCCGCGAGCCGGCATTCGACATCACGGCCGGCGAGGTCGTCATCGACCAAACCATGCCGGCGCTGGCCATCCGCTCGAGGCGCTCGGACGGACGGCCTTACCTAGCCGATTTCAGGCCATTCCAGCCGCACTCGGCTGCGGTGCGGACCACAGTCACCTTTCCGCTATCAACCGTCGTCGCCCTAAGCGCGCGACGTTCTTCTCAGGAGCTAATCATGCCCAGGGCAATTCAGATTACATCCGGCACCGCCTAGCGTTCAGGGAACGGCGTCCGCCACTACCCTAGTCGGTTTTTCCGTTCGGGAAAACGGAGGGACACCGGCTGCCGCCACCGTCAGACTGCGAAACGGAACGTCTAAGCGCCGACCCGATTGTCGCGCTGATCGAACTTGCGGCCAATGAGTTCAAAGACGATCACCCTTCCCGGCCATTGACTGCCCGGACGGGATTTTCGTTGAGCGGTTCGCCGGCACGTCCGAACTCGCAATTTTCGTATTGTAAGGAAAGTTGCAATGCTCACCAAGAAAAAGGCCGTACCGGCCGAAACATTCCGTATCCCAACACTCGCCGAAGCCGGTGCTGACGTTGCCGATCTGGAGGCGAAGCGCGGCGAACTGCAGCGCCGTAAGGTCCGCACTCGACGCCGAACGCTCCCGCCTTTGGCCATTGGCCAATACCGGCAAGGACACCGGTCACGACGACGTGTCCGACCTGCTTGGCGACGAGCCCGTTGACGACGACACGAGCCGCCAGTCGGCCCGTTCCCGACTGCCGGAAATTGCGCGCGAAATTCAGCGTCTCGAGAAGGCGCTCGGAATCGTTGACGATCAGGATGCGCGCAGCGCGTGTGACGGCAAGCGCGGCCGTTCGCGAGCAGGTCAAGCCAGAGTACGCGCGCCGCGTCCAACGAATGGCGAGGGCAATTTCCGAGGCACGAGAGGCGCAGATCGAGTACCTCGAACTAACTGCGCGAACTCGACCGGCGCGATGTCCTCTGGTCGCCGCTCGGCCAGTTTGAGGGTTACGTGTTTCTCGGCGATCCGATCTGACCGTGGCGGCGCCATCGCAAGTCTGGTTCCGCGAGGCGGCAGACGCCGGATACATCGCAAAAATCCGATATTCCGGAGACGCTTCGATGATCGAACATACTGACGAACGGCGCGTCCCGACAAAGCCAAAGGACGGCGTTTTCGCCATGCGCACGACCGTCAGTGAACGGCAGGCGTGAACGCCTGCCGAGTGATCCATACGAAGCAGCCCGAATTCTTCGCGAGCGCCGCAACGCCACCCCGGCTGCACGCGCTCGTGCGCGAATGCTGGCCGACCTCAAGGGCAGAGGTCTGTGATGGATAGACAGCCAATCGAATTCAAATTTTGGCCCGGCGATGACGTACGCAGCGAACGCGGCGAATGCGGCACTGTCGTGGGCGCGTCAGTGCAATTCAATCGCACGCGCAACGGATTGGAGTGCTCTTACCGTGTCGACGTCGGCGATCCCGCTTGGCGTGAAACCAAAATGATTTGGGTGCCGGAACGCGCCTTGTCGCTCATCGATGGATGAGGGCCTATCTGCAACAGGCAGGCGCATGATTGGCTATGCTCTCCGCTGGAATGAACCGACGACAATCCGCAGCGACGGCAAGTCATTCGAGGAGCGCTTCCTCCGCGGTGCGTTCGTTGAGTCTATAGAGGCCGGCGATATGCAGACTATGCCTCAATCACGATTACGGAGCTATCGTTGCGCTGCAGGCTGACGGAAGCCTTCACATTGAAGAAGATGCCGTTGGCCTGTTGGATCGACGCCATCGCATCGGACAGCGAGGCAGGCGACGCTGCCTTGCATGCCACGCGTGCCGGTCTGCCGCCGGCCTGTCGGTCGGCTTCGATCGGAAGCGCCATCGATGCGTGGACGGATGAGGATGGCTTGCGCTCGCGGGTCATCACGCGGGCGAGGCTTCGGGAGGTGTCGGTGGTCCGTCAACCCTGCTTATCGATGCAGTGAGATCCATGCTGGACAGTTATGCGCATCGATCGCTTCTTCGCTCAATCGGCAGCGGCGCCAGTGCCAGTGTCGCCGGTCAAGGCGCGGATGCTCGCGGGTCTGCAGGACCGCGGGCTGATGTGATCACGCAATATTCTTGCGCGCAACTTTATTGCGTATCGCCGCAACTTTATGTGTGACATTTCCGCAACAACATGGGTAGGGGTGGGTTCGATCCTTTGAACCTCCCCCGCCACGTACCGGCGGTGGGCAGTCGAACACGCGCGGCATGCCCCACGCAAGAAAAAATTCGGTTGATTTGATTGAAAATCAAGGAGATTCACTCATGAAACCTAGCATAAATACGGCGCCAAAACCACCACCGACGCTATCGAAAAATGCCAAAGCATGGTGGAAAAGCGTCGTTTCTGATTTTGACCTGGATCCGCATCACGTTCATCTGCTTCGGCTCGCTTGCGAGGCGCTTGATCAGGCGGCCGAAGCGCGGAAACATCTCGACGAAGATGGCTCTGTATTCGACGACCGTTTTGGTCAGCCGAAAGAAAGCCCGTGCGGTCGCAAATCGAGCACCGACGCGCGCAACGACTTCCGAGTCCTGATGCCGTGAGCTTGGTCTCGATGCTGACACAGACATCCGAGAGCACGCGCATGCGCCGCGATCCCTCATATGGAGGGCGAGCCTGATGCCGGCCCGTCACCGAAGGAAGCATCGCCGCCAACTGCCAGACATTGCCATCCGTTGGCTTCTCGGAGAACGGACGTTCTGGGGCCTCATACCGCACCAAGGATGGCCGTTCAGCGAGGACGATCTGCGGAAATTCTGGCACGAGCATCGTGCCTGGGCGCTTGCCGAGTGCGGCCGTCTCGGATTGCCAGAACCTTGGCAGGAGGACGCCTATGCCAATCCGCAAAAAGACTGACCGCCGTCGCTCGGCGGTTCCGCCGTTTGACGTTGAAGCAGACCTCGACATTGGCAGCGTGACTCGGAGCGACGACGCCTTGCGCGCGGAATGGGAGCGCTATCGCGGGCACATGCTCGCCCACGCGCAACCCGGGCGAACGTCCGGTTGCCTGGTGGCAGTTTCGAGGCCGGCCGACAGGAGCCGCGTGTGCTCGACGAGGCCGACGAGCTTTTCGCTATGGGCGAGATGGACGAGGCTGAAATCGAGGCAATCCGCGCGGATTGCCGCGGTCGAGCACCTGAATTGCGGCCATGGTTCTTGAGGGACACATAGTTGCCTTTCCCGCAACGACCGCGGCCGCAGCCACCGCCACCGGCAGAGCCGGACCCGAAGAAGCCACTGAACAGAAACTCTCGAGGAGAGGAACAGATGAGAATGAAGAATGAACACACGTACCGATAGAGAACCTTCGATGGGCTGAGTATCAGCTACCGTCTGAAGGCTGGCGATCCCGTGCCGCGTTGTCGGCGTGTCCGTTGACAAAGACTTTGGTCCGCTGGCCACTTCGTTATTATCATCGAAGATGACCGACGGCGTGCTTTTACACCGGCCTTACCGAGCGAGGTCGTAAGCCGGTCCCGAAGCGGACGCCGGCACTTCGGCTTAGTTGAGCGGAGGCGGCAACTTCCCGGCCTCGCTGCTCTCGCGGCGGGGCCGGTTTGTGAGCCACCTTCCAGCCCCCCGTAGAGGCCTGCCGAGCACCAAGGCAAGGGCCGCGAGGCCAACAGCCATGGCAGCGACAACGAAGAAAAACCAAGCAAAAATCGCCACTTTGCACCTCCCGCAAATCGCCGGAAATGTCGGATCTACAATATGATGTTGTGTCGAGAATAAGAGATTTCAAGACTTCTTGCTTTTCCGCGCACTCCAGGCGCCTCAATCGATCGAGCATTGACTCCGGCAGATCCTCTTCGACCCTGAAGAATCCGTGGCCATCGAACTTGCGACGCACTTCCGTCTGCCCGAAATCAATCGACGTGGCGCGCCGCTTTCGCGTCGCCGCCTTGGCCCCGGCTTTTGTCATATCCCGCCCTTTTGGGGCGTTATGCCCCTCTAACCAACGCGGCGCGACGCCAACGGTTCCGCCCAATAAGCGCCCGCGCCCATATATTCGAAAAGATATCCCATGGCAAACCCAGATTCCAACCTCGTACTAAGCATCAGCACCGATCTCACCACGATTCGCAACCAGCTCAAGAAGTTTGGCGACATGGTCGACCAGGCTGGTGCGCGAGCCAATTCGAGCTTCACGCGCGCCGGCAAGTCGATGGATGCTGCGTTCTCCAACACGAGTGCCGTGCAGACGCGCATCAATAAAATGATGGGCATCGCGACGAGCGGCACCAAGGAGTGGACTGGTGCCCTTGCGGATCAGGGCGCACAACTCGAGGCTTTGAAGCGCAAATATAGCCCGCTCTACGCAGCGCAACAGAAATACCTCGCGAGCCTCAAGGACATACAGCAGGCCAACGCTATTGGAGCGATTACAGACAAGGAAGCAGCGGCAGCCATAGCCCGTACCAAGGCAGGGTTTGCTGGATCCGTAATCGCGATCAACGGCACACGCAGGGCCATTGACGAGACCACCAAGAGCTTCAAGCTTAACCGCATCGGCATGATGGAACTGCAGGCCGCGGGCATCAACTCGTTTCAGGCTCTCGCCGCCGGCATGTCGCCGTTCCAAGTTGCGACTATGGAGGGTGCGCAGGTCGTTGGCGCGTTCGTGCAGGGCAGCGAGACAGGGTTCTCTGGCGTCGTGTCGAAAATTGGCGGTGCTGCAGCGAAAATGGCCGACATGGTCGGTGGGCCGCTCCCGGCTATTGCCATCGGCCTGGCTGCGGCGGGCGCTGCTGGCGTTGCGGCTTTCGGCGATGTTGAGGTGAAAACCGTTTCGTCATCAGATGCGTTGAAAGAATTCAACGCCCTCGTAAAGGAGGCCGCAGATAATTCCAAGGAGTGGGCGGCCTCGTTGAAGGACGCCGGCAAGTTGCCTGCGTCGATCGACAGCCTGCTGGCGCACTTCAAGCAGGTCACGGACGACACCGGCTTCAGTCTCAACGGTCAGATTACGGCATTTCAGAAGGCGGCGAGCCAGTTCCAATCGGCGGCGGCCAACATGATGGAGTTGGCCAATCCGACCGAGGCATTCCAGAGCGGCTTTTCGACTTCCGGTGTGTTTGCTTCGATCGACGCGGCGCAGCAGAAGATCGGCGAACTGGCGGGCGGGCTGCAGGACGGCAGCCTCAAGGCGCAGGACGTGCTCGATCAGCTTAATCAGCTATCGGCCGCGAACACTTATCCGACTTCCCTCGACGACACACTGCGGAAGCTGGAGGACATCGCCAAGCAGGCAGCGGAGGACCAGCGGCGCCTAGCCGCCCTTTCGCGCCAGTCGCGTATTGCCGGCCCTGCAATGCTTGAGGACATGACTAACAATGCCGGGCAGATCGGCCAACTCCAGACGCGGACCGGCAACGCCTGGAAATCAAAACTGATCGAGGGTCTGAATAAGCAGTCTGCCGAAAAGAACCCCGGACCTTACGGCGACTTCAACGTCCCCACCCCCGGCGAGCGACCCAACCCGGAAAGCTTTGCGCCCCCTGGACACCACGGAGGCGGAGGCGGCGGCAGCCACAAGGCTTTGAATGCCTTCCAAAGCGGCATGCGGTCGACGGACGCGCAGTTGAAGCAGTTGCAGGCTCGCGCCGCTGTCCTGAAGAGTGTCAACCCACTCTTCGACGACTACGGCGCCGCCATGGCCGAGGCTACGAAGAAGCAGCAACTTCTGAGCGACGCGGAAAAGGCAGGCATTACGCTATCCCCCGCGCAGGTTGCGGCAATCAACCAGGAGGCTGCGGCCTACGGGAAGCAAACGGCCGCTGTTAATCAAGCGACAGCCGCGAACGACCGCATGAAGCAGAACATGCAAGAGCTGCGCAACCTGGGCAAAGACGTCCTCGGCGGGTTCATTCAGGACCTGGAGCACGGCAAGTCTGCGGCGCAAGCCCTAGGAGATGCTCTGCAGAAGGTTGCGGACAAGCTACTCAATTCGGCGCTGGACGGTTTGTTCGGCGGCGGCTCTGGCAGGCGGCGGCGGCATCTTTAGCAGCCTCGTTAGCGGCCTGTTTGGGGCGGCGGTGCATCAGACCCGTGGGCCGGCCTTCGCGTGCCGGGCTTTGCCAGCGGCACGAACTACGCCCCCGGCGGCATGGCGATTGTCGGTGAAAAAGGCCCGGAACTCGTCAATCTGCCGCGCGGCTCGCAGGTGATTTCAAATGCCGCCATAAAGGCACCGAGCATGCCTAGCGTGCAGCGTGCCGGGGGCAATGACCGCGTGCATGTAACCACCGATGTAGGCGTGAGCGTGGATAAGGACGGCAACTTGCAGGCCTACGTTAAAGATCAGGCGGTGAAGGTTACAAGGGCAGGTATCGGGGAATACGACAAGCATCTCGATCGGCTCCTTTGGTGCATAAGATGCGGCAGGCGCAACAGCGTAATTTGTAGGTTGAGTGGGGACGGACTGGCGCGAGAATTTCGTCGTCCCAGCGTCACCCGTTTCGGCGGCTCCTGCCAACACCCAGTACGTCGAGAAGGCTAGTCCGAAGCCGCATCCCCATCTTATGAGTGCTGTCGCCAACAACATGGCGAGAGTGACCAGTAATCCGGTGCCGAGAATTTTCCCGCAACCTTATCTCCTTTTCGCAAATCGAACTGGATTTCCATTCGGAGTATTCACTGGCTCGAGCCGCGGGCCGCCTCACCATCACGCCGATCCACTCACCGATCTTCCACGAATCGGGCGCCCGCCTCCTCATAGGCGCGTTGAATGTCAGCCAGCGTGCGCTCGCGTAACGTCATTCGCCCGAATCGAAGCGGGTGATGTCTGAGCCGCGGCATATTGATCGCTGATTTGTTTTGGTTCGTCAAGGTGCGGGCCGCGGTTCGTCTCATCCCCAATGAACTGGCCGCGGCCCGCTTGGTTGCCGTGTCTAAGCGGCAGCCGAAGAGCAATATGGGCCGACTTTTGAGTTTCGTCAATGTATTGCGGAAGTACCATTTGGTAAATTGGTAAAATGGTATTTTGGTTATTCACAATTGTGCCATTTTATACTTGACGCACAGCGACGAGTCGTCCACGTTTGCCTCGTTCAACCAACCAAATGGGGATGAGACATGAACTTTTATGCGAAGCCGACGTTGTCAGGCGCGGCGAATATCGATGAATTGGCAACTGCTATCCGCCAGGCCGAAATAATGGGCGGAGAGGTGAGACCCGCTGATGATCGCTGCGGCACGTGGGTTGAAATAATTGTGTGCCCGCTGGGAACTAGAGACCGGTATCAAACCGGCCTAATGATCGAGCATAGCGACGAGGAGATGGAGGAGATCGGCCAGCGCCGATTCGCCCAACTTTGTCGCGCCATCGGCGTCAGCGAGATAGAAGATCTCGAGCAAATGATGCTATTGCCCTTCATGGTGCGCATGCGAGAAGGACCGTGCGGGCCGCGCGAATTCTCCGACCTGTTCACCCGGTTTTTCTATCCGGACGAGGGTCCGGTGCCTGTACCGGACGCCGACCTGCCTCCGTACGAGCACGCGCTCGGCGATTGCGTCGACCACGTGGGAGGCGGCATGACGGCGATCGTAATTGGAATGTCGCGCACCTCATCCGGGCGCGAACTCTATACAGTGCGCGAGACGCGCACCGACAAGCGGAGGCAGATGCTTGGGTCTGTGCTGATAGCGGCCGCAGCGTAGTCCACCACCTACAGCGGCCACTGCGGGGCCATCGGCATAGCGAAGCCCACTGGAAGATCGCCCCGCAGGCCCGTCGTCTCCAACGAAGTGGCGGGCTTTTTTTGACTGGCTACAATGTGGCTATTTTTCGTGTAGCCAATTCGTCAAGATCACCGCAAACCATTGAATTTGCTGGTGCCCCCGGACGGACTCGAACCGCCGACCCCCTGATTACAAATCAGGTGCTCTACCAACTGAGCTACAAGGGCACGTTCGTTTGTTAGCACAATCGCGGTCGCTGTAAAGTGACAAGGCGGATCGTCCGCGCCTGCGCCTTGTCCGGGTGAGCGGGACGGGCTAATCAGGCAGAAGGGAACGCCGGAGTGGATATGCGCCGCACGATCAATTCGTTGTCATTCGTCGCCTCGGGCGGCAGCGACGCGCAGGAGGCCGCGCTCCATCTCGCCTCCCTCTACGGCCAGTCCGATCCGGCGACCGCGGACGTGATCGTCGCGCTCGGCGGCGACGGGTTCATGCTGCAGAAGCTGCACGAGACGATGAACACCAGGCAGCTCGTCTACGGCATGAACCGCGGCTCGGTCGGATTCCTGATGAACGACTACGCGGAGGACAACCTGCGCGAGCGGATCGCCGTGGCGATCGAGAACGTCATTCGCCCGCTCGAAATGCGCGTGATCGACAGCGACGGCGAGAGCTACGACGGGCTGGCGATCAACGAAGTATCCCTCTTCCGCCAGTCCTACCAGGCATGCAAGCTCAAGGTGATCGTCGACGGACAGGTGAGGCTCGAGGAGCTGATCTGCGATGGCGTGATGGTCGCGACGCCGGCCGGCTCCACGGCATACAACCTGTCGGCGCACGGGCCGATCCTGCCGCTCGACGCCCAGCTCCTCGCCCTGACGCCGGTGAGCGCGTTCCGGCCGCGACGCTGGCGCGGCGCGCTGCTGCCGAACAGATCCACCGTCGAGGTGGAGGTGCTCGAACCCGTGAAGCGGCCCGTGAACGCCGTCGCCGACCATACCGAGGTCAAGTCCGTGCGCCATGTCCGCATTTCCGAATCCGCGACGGCGACGGCACGCATACTCTCCGACCCGGATCATTCCTGGGCGGACCGGATCCTTGCCGAGCAGTTCATGTATTGAAACGTGTCCAGCGGCGACCCGGAAGGGTCACAGGTCGATGTCGAGGATCGCCATGGAAAAATTGAAGGACAGGTCGCCGTCCTCATCGTCACGGAAGACAACGCCGAGGAACTCGTCGCCGATATAGACTTCCGCCGAATCTTCCTTTTGTGGTCGCGCCTTGACGATCATCTGCGGATTGAACGTCCGCTTGAAGTAGGCGTCGAGCTTTCTCAGTTCGTCGGGTTTCAAAGCGAACTCCATTCTCTTGATCTTCGTTCTGACGGCGCGGCTTCTCGCACGCGAGCGTGCGAAAAGCAAATGCCAGCGGCAATCTCGTCAGTCGGACGAGGTGCCGAGCAACTGGTCCATGGCGCGGGACGGCTCGTCGCAGCCAGCCGTGCCGATGACGCGCGCCGGGACGCCCGCCACCGTCGACTTCGGCGGAACCGCCTTCAGCACGACCGAGCCGGCGGCGACACGCGAGCAATGGCCGATCTCGATGTTGCCGAGCACCTTGGCGCCCGCACCGATCAGCACGCCGTCCCTGATCTTCGGGTGGCGGTCGCCGCCTTCCTTGCCGGTGCCGCCGAGCGTGACGCCCTGCAGGATCGAGACATTGTCACCGATGGAGGCGGTGGCGCCGACGACGAGGCCGGTCGCGTGGTCGAGGAATATCCCCTTCCCCACCCGCGCGGCGGGATTGATGTCCGTCTGGAATATCTCGGAGGACCGCGATTGCAGATAGAGCGCGAAATCGCGCCGTCCCCGGTTCCAGAGCCAGTGGGCCAGCCGATGGGTCTGGAGCGCGTGGAACCCCTTGAAGTAAAGCACCGGCTCGATGAAACGGTCGCAGGCCGGATCGCGGTCGTAGACGGCCTGGATGTCGACGCGCAGCACCGAGCCCCAGTCGGGCCAGTCCGCCGCCATCTCCAGGAAAGTCTGGCGCAGGAGGTTCGCCTGCAGGTCCGGATGGTCGAGCCGCTCGCAGACCCGGTGGATGACTGCGTCCTCAAGCGAGACCTGGTTGATCACCGTGCTGAAGAGAAACGCCGCGAGCAGCGGATCCACGGCCGCCGCCGCCTCGGCCTCCTCGCGAACCGCATTCCAAATCGGGTCCATGGCCTGAACCGTGTTGCCGGTGCGGGCTTCCTGCTTCGCTGGCATGAACCGTCTCCCTGACGTTGGCTGCGCAATGCCTCCTAACATAGTGGACGTCGTCGGCAAGTTAAATGGCCGAATCCCCATCGGGACGGCGAGCCTGCCGCCCGGCGAGGAAATCCAGAGCAGCCGCCTTGAAGACCTTGTCGCCGACAGCAAGCATGTGATCGCGCCTTGGAATGTCGATGGCCGACGCATGCGGCATCAGCCGCGCCAGTTCCCCGCCGGAACCGGCGATCTCGTCACGCGTGCCGATCCCGATCAGCACCGGGACGTCGAACCGCGCGACCTCGGCCGGCGTCAACGTCGTGCGCGACGTCCGGATGCAGGCGGCGAGAGCCTTCCGGTCGCTTCCGGTCTGGTCTGCGAAGGCCCGGAACATCCGCCCCTTCTCGTCCGCCACGCCGGCGGGATCATCGACGAGCAGCGCTTCGGCGATCGGATCCCAGTCGCCAACGCCCTCGACAAGGCCGATCCCGAGGCCGCCGAAGATCGCCGAACGTACCCGGCCGAGGTCGGCCAGCATGACATAGGCGGCAATGCGGGCGCCCATCGAATAGCCGAACACGTGCGCCGTCCCGATACCCAGATGATCGAGCAAAGCGAGGGCGTCGCCGGCCATGAGCGGCGGCTCGTAGAGCGCCGGGTCGTGCGGCTTCTCGCTGCGGCCGTGCCCCCGGTTGTCGAGAGCGACGACGCGGTACCCGGCATCGCCCAGAGTCCTGACCCAGCCGGGATAGACCCAGTTGACATGCGCCGTGGAGGCGAAGCCGTGGATGAGCAGCACAGCCGGCCCCCCCGGATTCCCGGCATCGAAATAGGCAAGTTCGAGCCCGTCGCTGCGGAAAGCCTGCATCGGGATGTTGTCGAAGTTCATGATCGGCCCCTTGATTGCGGCGGAAGGTAGAGCCACACGCGGCGAAGTGAAAGGGCCTCGCCGTGTTTCCTTCCGCCGAGGCGGCAAAATGCGTCTACACATTTGCGTTGCCAGTCTGTATGGTCCCGCCGACTTCGAGACATGCAAGTGAGGGAGCCCAGAAATGGCCGGCCACGGAATACCGCACTACCAGAACGACGAAGGGCACCAGTCCATCGAAATCGGTGTGCGCGAGTTCATGTGCGTCGGGGCTAAGCCGCCCTTCGACCACCCGCACGAATTCCTCGACATGGGGGACGACGTGGAGAAGGTCTGCCCCTACTGCTCGACGCTCTACAAGTACAATCCCGCCCTGAAGTGGGACGAGACGCGCCCCGAAGGCTGCGCCTATCTCGAACAGGCCGCCTGACGCGGCTTCGTCGACCGTGAGCGGTATGCAGGTCGCCGTTGTCGGCGCGGGCATTGCCGGCCTGACGGCTGCGGTCGCATTCCGTCGAAAGGGCGTCGAGGTCACGATCCTCGAACAGGCGGAGGAGCTGACGGAGGTCGGCGCGGGCCTCCAGCTCTCACCGAACGCGACCCGTATCCTTGGCGAACTCGACCTCCTTTCATCCATCGAAGCGCGGTGGAACGAAGTCGATCGCGTGCTGATGCGCTCCGGGGAGACCCTGAGGCAACTTGCCGAAATTCCCGCAGGGGACTTCGCCCGCCGTCGCTGGCACGCGCCCTACGGCGTCATCCACAGAGCGGACCTGCAAAGCGTCCTGCTGGAAGCGGCGATCGCCCTGCCCGGCTGCCGCCTGCTGCGCGGGGCGAGGATCGAGGCGACGACGCGCGAAGGCATTCGAGGGGAACTCCTTGACCGGTTCGGCCTCTCGCCGTCCCTGGTCGTCGGAGCGGATGGGGTCTGGTCCTCGCTTCGCCGCACTGTGCGGGGCAGCGGACGACCGTCGTTCTCGGGCTACGTCGCGTGGCGCATGGTGATCGACCGGCGCGAAGCCGATGTCCTTTCGCTGGACCCGCACGCGACCACCGCCTTCCTCGGGCCTCGGACGCATCTTGTGACATATCCGATGCGCGGCTCCACCCTCCTCAACGTCGTCGCGGTAACGCCGGGCCGGGGGGTGCAGGACTCACGAGACGTCTGCGACGCGGAGGACGGGAGAGAGAGGCTCGCCGCCGCCTTCGACGGCTGGAACGCGTCGATCCGGTCGATGCTCGCATCCAGCCGCGACGTCGCGCCCTGGCCGCTGCACGAGGTCGCGGAGGGAAACTGGGTCGAAGGCGACGACATCGTCCTTATCGGCGACGCGGCGCATGCGATGATGCCGTTTGCCGCGCAGGGGGCGGCAATGGCGATCGAGGACGCGTTCGACCTCGCCGAATGCTTCGTCCGGTCGGGAGCGGCCTCGCTCGCGGCGTTCGCGCAGCGCCGGAGCGACCGGGTCGCCCGGGTCCGGCGGCGCACCGCCTTCAACCGCTTTGCCTACCATGCGCGCGGGCCGGTCCGCATCGGACGCGACATGGTCCTGGCGATGCGGCAGCCGCAGACCCTCGCGGCGGACCTCGACTGGCTTTACGGATACCGCACGCCGGCAACCTGACCCGGCACGGCAGCCAGTGGTGGCCTCGGTGCAGTACCCGTTGGTGGCCCCAGTGCAGTACCGGTGGCGCCTCAGTGCAGTATCTGGCTCAGGAAGAGCTTCGTACGCTCGTGCTGCGGGTTGTCGAAGAACTCGACCGGCTCGTTCTGCTCGACGATCTGGCCCTGGTCCATGAAGATGACGCGGTTCGCGACCTGCCGGGCGAAACCCATTTCGTGGGTGACGCAGAGCATCGTCATGCCCTCCTCGGCGAGGCCCACCATGGTGTCGAGCACCTCCTTGATCATCTCGGGATCCAGAGCCGAGGTCGGCTCGTCGAAGAGCATGATGCGCGGATTCATGCACAACGACCGGGCGATCGCCACGCGCTGCTGCTGACCGCCGGAGAGCTGGCCGGGATACTTGTGCGCCTGCTCGGGGATCTTGACGCGCTCGAGGAAATGCATCGCAATCTCCTCTGCCTTCTTCTTCGGCACCTTGCGCACCCAGATCGGCGCCAGCGTGCAATTCTCCATGATGGTGAGATGGGGAAAGAGGTTGAAGTGCTGGAAGACCATGCCGACCTCCCGACGCACCTCGTCGATCTTCTTGAGATCGTTGGTAAGCTCGATGCCGTCGACGACGATCTTGCCTTTCTGGTGCTCTTCCAGCCGGTTGATGCAGCGGATCATGGTCGACTTGCCCGATCCGGAAGGGCCGGCGATGACGATACGCTCGCCGCGCATGACCCGCAGGTTGATGTCGCGCAGGACATGGAAGTCGCCGAACCATTTGTTCATGCCTACGATGTCGACGGCGACGTCGGTCTCGGAGACCGTCATCTGGGAGCGGTCGACGGCTTCGGCCACGTTGTCTGACATGGGTCTGTTTCCTTTTATGAGCGGTGGCCGGTGTCGAGCCGGCGCTCCATGAACTTCGAATACTGCCCCATCGAGAAGCAGAAGATGAAATAGACGCAGGCGGCGAAGCTGTAGGCGGTCACCACCTGAACCGGTGAGGTCCACTGCGAATCCGAGAAGCTCGCCTGGATCTGGCCGAGGAAGTCATAAAGGCCGATGATCAGCACCAGCGTGGTGTCCTTGAAGAGACCGATGAACGTGTTGACGATGCCGGGGATGACGATCTTCAGTGCCTGCGGCAGGATGATCTTGCCCATCATCTGCCAGAAGGTCAGGCCCAGCGCCATTGCGCCCTCGTACTGGCCCTTCGGGATGGCCTGCAGGCCGCCGCGCACGACTTCGGCCATGTAGGCGGACGAAAACATCGCGACGCCGACGAGCGCCCGCAGCAGCTTGTCGAAATTGACCCCTTCCGGCAGGAAGAGCGGCAGCATCACGGAAGCCATGAACAGCACCGTGACGAGCGGAACGCCGCGCCAGAACTCGATGAAGATGACCGAGAACAGCTTGACGACCGGCATCTGCGAGCGTCGTCCGAGCGCGAGAACGATGCCGAACGGCAGCGACACCGCGATGCCCGTGACCGCCAGCACAAGGGTGACCAGCAGCCCGCCCCAGCGCGATGTCTCGACCGGCTGCAGGCCGAAGTCGATGGCGGTCATCAGGAGAATGACGGCAAGGAGCGCCATGAACGCGAAGATGGCCTGCAATGTCGGACGCGGATTGCTTTCCGTCCCGCGCGCAATGCCATAGCCGACAGCCATGAGAATCGCGGTCAGAAGGACGTAGTCGATAATGAATTTCAGCGGCGACGGCGCGATCAGCGCGTTGGGCAGGAGGAACCCGGTGTAGTGCACATGGCCGCCGGTGAGGAGAATGAAGGCCGCCACGGGAAAGACGATCAGGACGAAGACGATATTCGCCGTCTTGAACGGCACCCGGGGGATGAGCAGCGGGACGAGCCCGCCGAAGAAGAGGAAGAACACGATGTCCACCCGCCAGCGCAGCGAGATCGGGTAGAGCCCGTAGATGAACTGCGCGAAGTAGGCCCGGACATAGGCCCAGCATCCGCCGAACCATTCCGGCGGCTGGATGCCGCCCTGTGCCTTGGTTGCACAGACGTCGCGTCCCCCGCCGCTCCATACGCCATTGACGAAGACGAAGTCGATCGCCGGCACGACGATGCTGTAGAGGATGTAGAGGACGACGATCGTCGCCAGCGCGTTGCCCCAGGTCGAAAAGAGGTTGTGCCTGATCCAGGCCGTCGCCCCGGAGGTGCGCTCCGGCGGCGGCGACGACGCAAGCATCTCCTCGCGCACGAAGGTGATGTCGGTCTGTTCCTGTATAGAGCTCATGGCCTCACCTCTCCACCAGCGACATCTTGGCGTTGTACCAGTTCATGCCGGCCGAAGTGATCAGGGAGATCGCCAGGTAGGTCAGCATCGTCATCATGATGATCTCGACCGCCTGCCCTGTCTGGTTCAGCGCGGTGCCGGCGAAGACCGACACGAGATCGGGATAGGCGATGGCGACCGCCAGAGAAGAGTTCTTCGTGAGGTTGAGGTACTGGCTGGTGAGCGGCGGGATGATCACCCGCAATGCCTGTGGAATGATCACCAGCCGGAGCGTGACGCGCGGCCGCAGCCCGAGGGCGTAGGAAGCCTCGGTCTGGCCTTTCGACACGGACAGTATTCCGGCGCGAACGATTTCGGCGATGAATGCGGCCGTATAGCTCGAAAGAGCGAGGAACAGGGAGATCAGTTCGGGCAGCACGGTCGTGCCGCCGCTTGGCCGGAAGCGGCCGAGGACCGGATAGTCGAAGTGCAGCGGCGAGCCGGTGAAGACGAACACGACCAGCGGAAACAGGATGATCAGTCCGAGCGAGGGCCAAAGCACCGGGAAGCGCTGGCCGGTGCGCATCTGCCGCGCGGTCGACCACCGGGCAAGGATTATCGAGCCGGCGACGCCGATCAGGAAGGCGGCAACCGTCAGCCAGAAGAGCTCGCCCATCATCGGCTTGGGCACGAAGAGGCCCCGGTTGTTGAGAAGGGCGAGAGAACCGAGCTTCACGCTCTCCCGCGGCACGGGCAGCAGCCTGAGCACACCGAAATACCAGATGAAGATGTGCAGCAGCAGCGGGATGTTGCGGAAGACTTCGACGTAGATCGTGGCGAGGCCGCGGACCACGAAATTGGTCGAGAGGCGGCTTACGCCCACGATGAAGCCGAGGATCGTCGCCGCGATCACGCCGAGGATCGACACCAGCAGCGTATTCAGCAGGCCGATCAGATAGACGTCGAAATAGGTCGAGGAACCTTCGTTGTAGGGTATCAGCGTCTGGCTGATGTTGAACCCGGAGGTATTGCCGAGGAAACCGAACCCCGAGGCGATGTGTGCCTTGCGGAGGTTGTCGAACATGTTCTCGATGCCGACGTAGACGAGATAGACGACGATAACGAGAAGTACGGTCTGATAGACCCAACCCCTGATCTTCGGATCGTTGAAGATCGCAATTCTGGGGGGGCCGACGTCCCGAGAAACGTCCTGCAGCGCCATGCAGCCTCACTTTTTCCCGACACGAAGAGCGCGCGAGCCTCGTGGCGCTTCGCGCTTCGCCGGGTCTGTTGTTCCCTGCCCGTCTTTTGACGGTACTTTTTCTTGTTTCGCGCGCCCGGGCCGCAACGGCCCGGGCGCCGACTCTTCATGCTTCCCGACTGTAGGCGGGACCTGGTGGTCTGACCCAGACAGACGGTAACCGTCTGCCTGGAAAAGTCAGCCCGCAAGCTATGGGTCTGGTGGGGCGATTTCTCCTGACAGATGATGCCATCCGTCAGGAGCGCACCACTAGCGGACCGGCATTCCGTACTGCAGGCCGCCCTTCGTCCAGAGGGCGTTCTGGCCGCGGTCGATCTTCAGCGGCGTATCGGGGCCGACGTTGCGATTGAAGACGTCGGCGTAGTTTCCGACATCCTTGATGATGTTGTAGGCCCACTTGTTGTCGAGGCCGATCGCCTTGCCGAACTCGCCCTCGTTGCCGAGGAGACGCTTGATCTTCGGATTGTCGCTCTTCAGCATGTCGTCGACGTTCTTCTGGTTGACGCCATAGAGCTCCGCCTCGAGCATCGCGTAGTGCGTCCACTTGATGACGTTCAGCCACTGCACGTCGCCCTGGCGCACGACCGGGCCGAGCGGTTCCTGCGAGATCGTCTCCGGCAGGATCACGTTGTCGTCCGGGTTCTTCATCTTCAGGCGCTGGGCATAGAGGCCCGACTTGTCGGTGGTGTAGACGTCGCAGCGGCCGGCATCGTAGGCGGCGACCACCTCGTCCGACTTCTCGAACGCGACGAGCTCGTACTTCATGTTGTTGGCGCGGAAATAGTCGGCGAGGTTCAGCTCGGTCGTCGTGCCGGTGTTGACGCACACGGACGCGCCGGAAAGCTGCAGCGCCGAGTTGATGTTCATCTCCTTGCGGACCATGAAGCCCTGGCCGTCGTAGTAGTTGACGACCGAGAAGGCGAGGCCGAGCTGCGTGTCACGGCTCATCGTCCAGGTGGTATTGCGTGCAAGGATGTCGACGTCACCGGACTGCAGCGCGGTGAAGCGCTCCTTGGCCGAAAGCGGAGTGAACTTCACTTTCTCGGGATCGTTGAAGATCGCCGATGCGACGGCGCGGCAGAAGTCGACGTCGAGGCCGGACCAGTGGCCCTTGTCATCGGGGTTCGAAAATCCCGGAAGGCCCTGGCTGACGCCGCACTGGACGAACCCCTTCTTCTTCACGTCATCCAGCGTCGCAGCGGATGCGGCGTGGATCCCGTAACCCAGGATCGCAGCCACGCCGATGGCGGCTGACAGAAGTGTCTTTTTCATTTGATACAACCTTTTGTTCTGTTGCCCTTGTCTCTCCCACAACTCATCAGGGCGAAGGCCAGATACGAATGCATCCCGCGTCACCGGCCCCGACAGCTTGGACGGCTGGCATCACATGCCGAAATGCCGCAGGGGTCAAGCCTGCGCGTCGCCAAAACATCAAGCCATCGTCGCATTTTGGCTCATTTGTCCACCATACGGGCGGGATGCCTTCCCTTTTGCCCGCGATTGCCTAGAGTTCGGGCTCGAACGGCAAGAATCGGTGGCCGGCGGGTCGCGGCGCAAGGCAATCAAGGGTTTCGAGGACATCATGGGCAAGGACGGAGCACCCGGAAAGACGCTTGGCATCAACACTATACTGGCGCATGGCGGCTACGATCCGCGCAGCTTCCACGGCTTCGTCAATCCGCCGGTGGTCCACGCATCCACCGTGCTTTTTCCCGATTCGCAGAGGATGGAAACGCGCGACCAGGAATATACCTACGGTACGCGCGGCACACCGACGACGGACGCGCTCGCCCGGGCCATCGACGAGCTGGAGGGCTCGGCGGGCACCATCATCGTGCCGTCGGGGCTCGCGGCGATCTCGGTTCCATTCCTGGCCTTCCTTTCCGCCGGCGACCATCTTCTCGTCGTCGATTCAGTCTATCACCCGACCCGCAATCTCTGCGACACGATGCTTTCCCGCCTCGGCATAGAGACGACCTACTACGATCCCTCCGCCGGTGCCGGGATCGCCGAGCTGATCCGGCCGAACACCCGGCTCGTCCATACCGAAGCCCCCGGCTCGAACACTTTCGATATGCAGGATATCGGCGCGATCGCGCGCGCCGCGCACGAGAAGGACGTGCTGGTGTCGATGGACAACACCTGGGCGACGCCGGTGTTCTTCAAGCCGCTCGAACACGGCGTCGACCTCTCGATCCACGCCGCGACGAAATATCCCTCCGGCAGTTCGGACGTCCTGCTCGGCACGGTTTCCGCCAACGAGGCCGCCTGGCCGAAGCTGCGAGAGGCGCAGATCACCCTCGGCGTCTGCGCGGCGCCGGACGACTGCTATCTCGTCCTTCGCGGGCTGCGCTCCATGGGCGTGCGGCTCGAACGCCACCAGGAAAGCGCGCTTTCCGTCGCCCGGGCCCTGGAGGGAGAGGAAGGTGTCGCGCGCGTCCTGCACCCTGCCCTGCCGAGCCATCCGGGCCACGAGATATGGAAGCGCGACTTCTGCGGCGCATCGGGGATCTTCTCGATCGTGCTCGACGGCGGTTCGCCGGAGCGGCACAAGGCGAAGGCACATGCCTTTCTCGATGCGCTGGAGATCTTCGGCCTCGGCTATTCCTGGGGCGGCTTCGAGAGCCTCGCCGTGCATGCGAGCCTCGGCGACAGGACGATCGCCAAGGCACCCGCGGAGGGGCCCGTCATGCGCCTCCAGATCGGACTGGAGGACACCCGCGACCTCATGGAGGACATCCGGCGCGGACTTTCCGCCGCAGCCGGCGCCTGAAACAGGCTTCCGGTCGGCGGCGGCCAAGGCCGAAAATCCTTGCCGGCGCATGCGCGCCGTCAGAACCCGTAGAGTTCCGCCGGGTTCTGGACGAGAATCCTGTGGATTGCGTCGGCCGGGGCCCAGTCCAGCAGGACGTCGAGCAGCCGGGCATCGTCGGGGTAGGCCGAACGGGGAACACCGACATGCGGCCAGTTCGACCCCCATACGACCCGCTCGGGCGCATGGGCGATGACGCGTCGCGCGAGCGGGGCGACATCCTCGAAGTCCGGTGCGCCGGTCTCGCTGGTCTCGTAGCAGCCGGCGACCTTGAACCAGGCATTGCCGCGATCGATCAGCCGGAGGACCTGGTCGACGCGCGGGTCGTCGGCCGGCACCGGGCTCATGAACTTGCCCAGGTGGTCGATGGTGTAGTTGGTCTCGATAGCCTGCAGCGCGTCGAGGTGGTCCTCGATCTCGCGTCCGTTGAACTGCACGATCAGGCTCCAGCCCACCTCGCGCACGAGGCGTTCGACCGGCCCCATCGCGCAGATGGGGACTGCGCCGCCCGGCAGGTTCATGATGCGGGCTCCGCGCACGCCGCGCTCGTGCAGAGAGAGAAGCTCGGCGCGGGTCATCTCCGGAGAAACCGCGATCACGGCCCGGGCCTTCTCCGGCCCTATCGAATCGAGTGCCGCCAGCACCGACCCGTTGTCGAACTGGTATGCATTGGACTGGGTGACGACGACGCACTCGAGGCCGAGACGGCGCTGGACGACCGCATAGTCCGCCGGCGTCGCCAGTTCCGCGATCGGCGGACCGCCCGGCTGCGACTCGAAGCCGTCGACATAGAAATGCATGTGGCAATCGGTTGCCCCGGGAGGCGCCTTGAGCATGGGCGACGGCCCGTCGAGCGGACGGGTGTTGGCCGGAATTCCGCTCATGGCTTCAGCAGGTATCGCGACAACGCGTCGCGGTCGACCTCGATGCCGAGGCCCGGGCCATCCGGGATGGCGACGATACCGGAAGAATGCTCGATCGGATCGGTAAGGATCGCCTGGCGGAACGGATTCGGCGTCCGGTCGAATTCGAGGATCGGCTCGACGGGCCTGCTGCGTGGCGGGTTCGGCGGAAGCGCCGCCATGAACTGCAGGCTCGCCGCGAGGGCAATTCCCGTTCCCCAGACATGCGGCACCAGCCGGACGCCGTGCATCGCCGCCATGTCGGCTATCCGCCGCATCTCGCTGAATCCGCCCGTTCCGCAGAGGTCCGGCTGCAGGATGTCGACGGCCCGCCGCGCCAGCGGATCGCGCATGCCGTAGCGGCCGTGCCAGGTTTCGCCGCCGGCCACCGTCAGCGGCTGGCCCTGGCGCACAGCGCAATAGGCGTCGAGTTGCTCCGGCAGGACCGGCTCCTCGAACCAGTCGATGTCGAACGCGGCCGCCCTCCTGCCGAGCTCGACCGCCTCGAGGACGTCGTAGCCGTGGTTGGCGTCGATCATGAAGCGGGCCTGCGGGCCTATCGCCTCGCGGACGGCCCCGATGACCTTCAGGTCTTCCTCGACGTCGAAGCCGATCTTGATCTTAACCGCGTGGAAGCCCTCCGCGACGTAGCCGGCGGTTTCCTTCGCCATGTCCTCGACGCGGTCCTTGCCCTCCTTGCGGAAACCGCCGGTCGCGTAGGCGCGGAGGCTCTCGCGAAACCGTCCTCCGAGGAGGACCGAGACCGGCGCGCCGAAGTGCTTGCCCTTGATGTCCCAGAGCGCGATGTCGATGCCCGAGAGTGCCGTGACCGTCAGGCCGCGCT
The DNA here is from genome assembly GCA_963760965.1 of uncultured Alphaproteobacteria bacterium. Classification (GTDB taxonomy): domain Bacteria; phylum Pseudomonadota; class Alphaproteobacteria; order Rhizobiales; family Rhizobiaceae; genus Pararhizobium_B. Next base: position 478,585 of record CAVXEW010000006.1, on the reverse strand, counting down.
GCCCCTGGTCGCGCAGGAGATTGTAGAGCTCGAGCCAGAGCTTCTCCGTCTCCAGGGGATCGCGACCGACCAGCGCGTTCGCGTATGCGGCAACGACCGCGGCGTTCGGTCCGGCAGGGCCGAGGCATTCGCCCCAGCCGGTCGTCCCGTCGTCGCAGGCGATCTCGACCAGGCAGTGCTGCCGGCGGTCGAAGCGCATGGAGGCGCTCTCGAAGACCTGGTCGAGCTTGTGGTCGAGAATGTGGGTCCTGACGGTTTCGATCTTCATCAGCGATAGGACTCGATCAGGCTGGACATCATCTCCATCTCCTCTTCCGTGAGATCCGTGAGCGGTGCACGCACCGGCCCCGCATCGAAGCCGACCAGCCGGACGCCCGCCTTGATCGCCGACACCGCATAGCCGGTATTGCGATCGCGGATGCGCATGAACGGGTAGAAGAAGTCCCGCAGGAGCCCGTTCGTCCGCTCCTTTTCGCCTGCCCGAAGGGCGGAATAGAACTCCTGGGCCAGCTTCGGCACGAAATTGAAGACGGCGGACGAATAGGTCGTGACCCCCGCCCCGAGATAGGCGTCCGCGAAGAGCTCGGCCGTCGGCATGCCGCCGAGATAGGTCAGCCGGTCGCCGATCGTCGCGGTGATCTCGCGCACGAGGCCGATCTTGCCCGAGCCGTCCTTGAAGCCGACGAGGTTCGGACAGGCCTCGCAAAGCCGTGCCAGGGTCTCCGTCCGGATGATCGAGTTGTCGCGGTTGTAGACCATCACGCCGATGCGAACCGAATCGCAGACCGCCCTGATGTGCGCGAAGAGACCTTCCTGATTCGCCCCGATCAGGTAGTGCGGCAAGAGCAGGATCCCGTCCGCCCCGGCCACCTCGGCGGCCTTTGCAAGCGCGATCGCCATGCGCGTCCCGTAGCCGCAACCGGCGATGATCGGTGTGTCACCGGCCGAGGCCTTCGCCGCACGCACGATGACCGGCACCTCCTCCGGCGCCAGCGAGAAAAATTCGCCGGTGCCGCCTGCGGCGAACAGTGCGCTCGCCGAGAAACCGGACAGCCAGCCGACATGGTCGGCATAGGCCTTGGCGTTGAATTCCCCGTCGGCGCCGAAGGGCGTCACTGGAAACGACAGAAGGCCGCCTCCGAGGGCGGTTTTCAGGGCAAGCGGGTCCATTGTCACTCCAGATCCTTGGAAGGCGCCGTCTCGGCATGGCATGCCAAGGATCATAGTCGTCATCACATCTCTGTCAACAACTTGTCTGACAAGGTTGACAGAATCAGCCTCGGCGGATCAGGTTGCGATACCGCTGAAGGCTACCCTTCAGGTGCGTGCGGACCGCATCCCGGGCGGCATCCTCGTCGCGGGCCGAAATGGCTTCGGCGATTCGCCGGTGTTCCGCCTGGATCTGCTCGAGATATCCGGTCGCCGTGCGTTCCCCTTGCCCCTCCTGCAACGAGGCACGTGGAATGACATTGCGGCCCATCATCTCCAGGAACTCCCGAAATCGCGGATTGTTGCTGGCGTCGGCAACGGCCAGGTGGAACGAGAAGTCCGCGGCGGTTGTCGATTTCCCCGCGGCGATCAGTGCGTCTATGTCTTCATACCGCTCGAAGATGACCTGTTCCTGCGCGGGCGAGCGGCGGATGGCAGCGAGGCCCGCCGCCTCGATCTCGACAGCGGTGCGCAGCTCGAGAATCTCGATGATCGAGGAAATCCTTGCGGTTTCAAAGCTCTGGAAAGACAGGCCGGTCGCCGCCTGCGGACCGAGGACGAAAACGCCGACGCCATGGCGCGCCTCGACGAGACCGTCGGCTCGAAGCGAGGCCACCGCCTCGCGCACCACCGTGCGGCTGACGCCGAATCGCTGGGTCAGCCCGGCCTCGCTCGCCAGCTTGTCGCCGGGCTTCATCTCCCCGCTGAGGATTTCCTGGCGAAGCGCATCGCTGACCGTCGCGACGAGGTTTTTGCGCGCCGGCGTCGTCCCCGCGGCTTGCGCGACCGGCGCAACCTCTCCGTTCTCCGCCTCTGTCACAGGCTATTCCTCCCTGTCGTGCCTCGCGAACCGGCCTTCATCTAGGGTGCGGATCGAAGGGCGTCGAGAATAATGTTGACGGCCTGTCTTACGCTTGTATGATGACATCATCGTAAACGTATTACAAGTTACCCGCTTCAGACACTTCCAGGGAGGACAACCGATGACAGCTTTCAAGAAAGTCCTGCGTGTGAGCGCATTTGCCGGCGCAGCGCTCTGCGTTGCGATGGCGTCGCAGGCTTCGGCCAAGAACTGGCGCGGATGGAACATTCACGCACCCGGTTACCCGAACACTGTCGCCATGGAAGACTTCGCCAAGGCCGTGACCAAGGACACGAACGGCAAGATCACCGCGCAGGTCTACAACAACGCGGTCCTGGGCGATCAGCCAGACGCGATCGAGCAGACACGCAACGGTGCGCTCGACTTCGCGAACTTCAACATGGGTCCGATGGGCCCCATCGTGCCGATGACGAACGTGCTCTCGCTGCCGTTCCTCTTCAACAGCGTCGACCAGATGCACAAGGTCATGGATGGTCCGATCGGCCAGCAGTTCAGCGACGCCCTTTCCAAGAAGGGGCTGGTGGCGCTGTCCTGGTTCGATTCGGGCGCCCGGAGCATGTACAACACGAAGCACCCGATCAAGAAGCCGTCCGACGTGAAGGGCCTGAAGATCCGGGTCATGAACAACGACCTCTACGTGCAGATGATCAACGCGATGGGCGGCAACGCGACGCCGATGGCCTTCGGCGAGGTCTACCAGTCGCTGAAGACCGGGGTCATCGACGGGGCGGAAAACAACTATCCCTCCTACGAGGAAACGAACCACTACGAAGTGGCGAAATACTATTCGACGACCGATCACCTGATCATTCCGGAGTGCCTCTGCATCGCCAAGAAGAGCTGGGACGCACTGTCCAAGGACGAGCAGGACATCGTACGGAAGGACGCCGTCGCCGCCGCCAAGGAGCAGCGCAAGCTCTGGGCGAAGGACTCCGAGAAGGCAAAGAAGACGGTCGAGAAGGGTGGCGCCAAGGTCAACGTCATCAAGGACCTGACCCCCTTCCAGGACGCGATGAAGCCGGTCTACGCCAAGTTCTACAAGGAAAACCCCGACATGAAGTCGCTTGTCCAGAAGATCCGGGCGACGAAATAGCAAGGGGGCAGCGGCGGATCCGCAGTCCCGGGCGCGCCCGCGCCCGGGACAAGTCACGAAAGGTCGGATCGTGGTCAATCAGCATGACGAGACAGGGGAGATCGCGCCGTCAGCCGGGCCGGCGCAGGACCAATCGCCCATCTCCCGCATACTCGACGGCCTCGCCTGGCTGTGCATGCTCGCGGCCGGGATCGCGCTGGTCACCATCATCGTGACCTACGGTTGGCTTGTCTACGGGCGCTACGTCCTCAACAACACGCCGACATGGGTCGAACAGCTCTCGCTGCTGCTCGTCTCCTACATCACCTTCCTCGGCGCCGCGGTGGGCGTCCGGCGCAACAGCCACCTCAGCATCGACTTCGTGCGCGAGGGACTGCCTTTCGTGCCGCGTGTCGTGATGCGCTACCTTTCCGACCTGCTGGTCATCGTATTCGGCGTTTCCATGGCTTGGGAGGGCTGGCAGCTCTTCACGACGAATCTCGACCGTTTCATCCCCATGCTCGGCGTCGCCGAGGGCTGGCGCGCCGTTCCGATGGCGATCTGCGGCCTGCTCATGGTGGTCTTCTGCACCTACAACATCATCATGCGCGCGGCCAGCGGCGGCGACGCCGAAGGATCGTAATCCATGGGGCTGACTATCTTGTTCGGGCTGTTCTTCTTCGGCCTGATCATCGGCGCACCCGTCGCCTTCGCGCTCGGCATCGCCGCCGTCGCCAGCTTCCTGTACGAGGGCTTCCCGCTCTTCGTGGCGTTCCAGCGCATCCTGTCGGGCATCTCGGTCTACTCGCTGCTGGCGATTCCTTTCTTCATCTTCGCGGGCGAACTCATGCTGCATGGCGGCATCGCAGCCCGGCTGGTGCGGTTTGCCGCCGCAGCGGTCGGCAGCATGCGCGGCGGTCTCGGCATGGTGGACGTGTTCTCGTCGATGCTCTTCGGCGGCATCTCCGGATCGGCGGTCGCCGACACCTCGGCGCTGGGCTCGATCCTCATGCCGGTGATGAAGGAAAAGGGCTACGACGCCGATTATGCCGTCAACGTGACGGTCACCTCTTCGGTCGCCGGCGTGGTCATCCCGCCGAGCCACAACATGATTCTCTTCGCGGTGGCCGCCGGCGGAGGCATATCGGTCGGCAAGCTGTTCATAGCCGGCGTCGTTCCCGGCGTGCTCATGTGCCTGTGCCTTGCGGTGGCGGCCTATGTCGTCGCCGTCCGCCGCGGCTACGGCTCCGAGCCCTTCCCCGGCTTCAAGGCGCTGCTCGCGAGCTTCATCCTCTCCGTGCCCGGGCTGCTGACGGCCGTCATCATCGTCGGCGGAACGCTCTCGGGCATCATGACCGTGACCGAGTCCGGCGCGTTCGGTGCCATCTACGCAATCGTCATCACGGCCCTCGTCTATCGCCAGCTCACCTGGAAGGCGTTCATCGACGCCGTGACGAGCGCGGTGCGCACGACCGCCCTCGTCATGATTCTCGTCGGCTGCGCCTCGGCCTTCGCCTACATGCTGGCGCTCTACCGGGTGCCCGACACGCTGGCCAGCCTCCTGACGTCGATCTCCAGCGATCCCTACGTGATCCTGCTCATGCTGAACGTGATCCTGCTCGTGCTCGGCATGATCATGGACATGGCTGCTCTCATCCTCATCTGCACCCCGATCTTCCTGCCGGTCGTCACGCAGCTCGGCATGGACCCGATCCAGTTCGGCGTCATCCTGATGATGAACCTCGGCCTCGGGCTGTGCACGCCGCCGGTCGGCGCATGTCTCTTCGTCGGCTGCGTCATCGGCAACATCAAGATCGAGAAGGCGATCCGGACCATCTGGCCTTTCTATCTCGCCATCCTGATCGCCCTGATGCTGGTAACCTACATTCCCGCAGTGTCCCTGACGCTGCCGCGCCTGCTGCAACAGTGACAAAGCCAAGGAGAAGACCATGCTGAGAAAGCTGCTGATGACCGGAGCCGCAGGCGGCGTCGGCAAGGCGATCCGCCCTCTCCTGCCACAGATCGCCGAGAGCGTCGTGCTGTCGGACCTCGCAGCCATCGACGACCTTGCCGGCCACGAGACCTTTGCGAATTGCGACCTTGCCGACCGGGGCGCGGTGGACGGGCTCTTCGACGGCGTCGATGGCGTCATCCATCTCGGCGGCATCTCGACGGAGAACACGTTCGACAGGATTCTCCGGTCGAATTTCCTCGGGACCTACAATCTCTTCGAGGCCGCCCGCAACAACGGAAGGCCGCGCATCATCTTCGCCAGTTCGAACCACGTCATCGGCTACTACCGGCGCGACCAGCGCCTCGATTCCACGGTCGTGCCGAAGCCGGACTCCTTCTACGGCGTTTCCAAGGCCTTCGGCGAGAACCTTGCGAGCATGTACTTCGACAAGTTCGGCCAGGAATGCCTCTCCATCCGCATCGGCTCCTGCTTCCCCAAGCCGCGCAATCCGCGCATGCTGGCGACATGGCTTGCCGTCGAGGACCTTTGCGACCTCTGCGCCCGCGCATTCGAGGCCCCTCGCCTCGGCAACACGATCGTCTACGGCGCCTCGGACAACGACGAGAGCTGGTGGGACAACCGCAACGCGGCCTTCCTGGGCTGGAGGCCAAGACATTCATCGGCGAAATGGCGCGCCGAGACCCTGGAGCAAGCCCCGCCGGAGGACCCGGCCGACCCGGCGGTCGTCTTTCAGGGCGGTGGCTTCGCTGCGGCCGGACACCCCGAAGACACGGACTGACGCAAACGGGCGCCGCATCCGCGGCGCCCGCTTCGAGCCATGGCTGGCCCGGCAATTCGCTTGCCGGGCCTTCCTGCTTCTTCAGGCCAGCGTGTAGCTGGTCTTGACCGTGGTGTAGAACTCCGCCGCGTAGCGGCCCTGTTCGCGCGGACCGTAGCTGGAGCCCTTCGAGCCACCGAACGGCACGTGGAAGTCGACGCCCGCCGTCGCGAGGTTGACCATCACCATGCCCGCCTCGGCATTCTGCTTGAAGTGCGTCGCATGCTTGAGGCTGGTCGTGCATATCCCCGACGAGAGGCCGAAGGGCGTCGCGTTGGCAAGATGCAGCGCCTCGTCGTAGTCCTTCGCCCTGATGACCGAAGCTACGGGTCCGAAGATCTCCTCCTGGCTGATGCGCATGTCGTTCGATGCTTCGGTGAAGAGCGCCGGCTGGAGATAGAAGCCCGGGTTGTCCCGGTTCAGCCGCTCGCCGCCGAAGACGAGGTTCGCACCTTCCTTGCGGCCGATCTCGATATACCGCTCGTCCTGCTCCAGCTGCTTTTCGTCCACAACCGGCCCGATATGGGTCCCCTCCTTCACGGCATCGTCCACGACGAGGCTCTTCAGCCGCGCCGTCACCGCGTCGACGAACCTGTCATGAATGCCCTCGGTGACGATCAGTCGCGAGGACGCCGTGCAGCGCTGGCCGGTCGAGAAGAATGCACCGTTGACCGATGCCTCCACGGCGACGTCGAGGTCGGCATCGTCCAGCACCACCATCGGGTTCTTGCCGCCCATCTCGAGCTGGAACTTGCGCATGTGCGGGACGGAAGCCTCCGCGACGCGCTTGCCGGTCGCGACAGATCCGGTGAAGCTGATCGCGTCGACCTCCGGGCTGTCGAGCATTGCCTGGCCGACAACGGAGCCCTTGCCCATGACAAGGTTCAAGACCCCCTTCGGGAGTCCGGCGCGGTGCAGGATGTCGACAATGGCCCATGCGCAGCCCGGCACCAGCTCGGCCGGCTTGAAGACCACGGTGTTGCCGTAGCAAAGAGCCGGCGCGATCTTCCACGCGGGAATCGCGATCGGGAAGTTCCACGGCGTGATCAGCCCGACGACGCCCACCGGTTCGCGGGTGATTTCCACTCCGATGCCCGGGCGAACCGACGGAATCGTCTCTCCCGAAAGGCGAAGCGCCTCGCCGGCGAAGAAATCGAAGATCTGCGCCGCCCGGCCCGTCTCCCCGATGCCTTCCGCGAGCGTCTTGCCTTCCTCGCGCGCGAGGAGGCGGCCCAGCTCTTCCTTGCGCGCCATGATTTCGTCGGCGGCCTTCTTCAGGATCCCGTGGCGGGCGAGCAGGCCGGAACGGGCCCAGCCCGGAGCCGCTTCCCGGGCAGCCGCAATGGCGCGCTCGGCATCCCCGACCGACGCCCTGGCATATTCGCCGATGACTTCGTCGGTGTTCGACGGATTGATGTTGGCAACCGCATCGGAGCCGACCCACTCGCCGGCAATCAGATTCTGGTGAAGCGTCATGAAACATGTCTCCTGATTTCGAATTGTGGTCTCGTCGCACCGGATACCGGTCCGAGATAGCAGCCAAATTTGTCATGGCCCTGAAACTGCCCACGCGAGCGCGCAGGCCTGATGGTTCAAGAAATAATTTAACAGGAATAAAGGCTTAAGTATAGGCGTCACGGGCAAGCCGCTGCGAGATTCGACGCGGCAGGCACAAAAAAACCGGGCCTCGCGGCCCGGTTCCCGGTAGTTCGGATTGGTGTCCGTCCTAGTTGACGGCGTCCTTCAGGCCCTTGCCGGCCGAGAACTTCGGCACGTTGCGGGCCGGAATGTCCACTTCGGCGCCGGTCGAAGGGTTGCGGCCCTTCGAGGCCTCGCGCCGCGAGACGGTGAAGTTTCCGAAGCCGACCAGGCGTACGTCGCCGCCCTTCTTCAGCTCCGACGTAATCGTCTCGAAGACGGCCTCGACGGCCGACCCTGCGTCACCCTTGGCCATGCCGGCCTTGTCGGCAACCGCCGCGACGAGTTCATTCTTGTTCATGTTTCCACCCCTTTCGAACTGGTTTGAAACGACTCGTTGAAATATCGGGGCGAGTGTACCCGATGAGTTGGAAAGCTCAACGAGGCCGCAACCGAAGAATCCAGCAATTCAGGGCTTTTTCGGGAGGGTGTGGCAAAAAAGATGGCCGGGCGCAGCGCACCCGGCCATGTCTTGAACGATCGCCGTCAGCGCCGGCTAGTGTGCAACCGAAGGCCCCTGCTCGTCGGTCGGTTCACCGCCCGATGGCAACTGTGCGGCTTCGACTGGCGCCGGCTCCCACTCGATCGGCTCGGGCATGCGCACAAGCGCGTGCTTCAGCACCTCGCCCATGCGCGAGACCGGAACGATCTCGAGCTCGTTCTTGACGTTGTCCGGTATTTCCGGGAGATCCTTGGCGTTTTCCTCGGGAATCAGAACCTTCTTGATGCCGCCGCGGAGCGCCGCGAGAAGTTTCTCCTTCAGGCCGCCAATCGGCAGGACACGTCCACGGAGCGTGATCTCGCCTGTCATCGCCACCTCGTGCCGGACCGGGATACCGGTCATCACGGAGACGATGGCCGTGGCCATGGCGACACCTGCGGAGGGCCCGTCCTTCGGGGTCGCCCCTTCCGGAACGTGAACGTGGATGTCGCGCTTGTCGAACATCGGCGGTTCGATGCCGAAATCGACCGAGCGGGAGCGCACGTAGGACGCGGCCGCGGAGATCGATTCCTTCATCACGTCACGCAGGTTGCCCGTGACGGTCATCTTGCCCTTGCCGACCGGCATCATGACACCCTCGATCGTCAGCAACTCGCCGCCGACCTCGGTCCATGCAAGCCCGGTAACCACGCCGACCTGATCCTCGCGCTCGGCTTCGCCGTGGCGGAAGCGCGGCACTCCGAGATATTCGTCGAGATTGTTCGCGGTGACCTTCACCGATTTCTTCTTCGACTTCAGGATCTCGGTGACGACCTTGCGCGCAAGCTTCATCAACTCGCGTTCGAAATTGCGCACGCCGGCTTCGCGCGTATAGGTCTGCACGACCTTGCGCAGGGCCTCGTCGGTGACGGAGAACTCCTTCGGCTGCAGGGCATGGTCACGAACCGCCTTCGGCAGCAGATGCCGCTTCGCGATCTCGATCTTCTCGTCCTCGGTGTAGCCTGCGATCCGGATGATCTCCATGCGATCCATCAGCGGCGCCGGAATGTTCAGCGTGTTCGCCGTGGTGATGAACATCACGTTCGACAGGTCGTACTCGACCTCGAGGTAATGGTCCACGAAGGTCGAGTTCTGCTCCGGGTCGAGCACCTCGAGCAGGGCCGACGACGGATCGCCGCGGAAATCCATGCCCATCTTGTCGATCTCGTCGAGCAAAAAGAGCGGGTTGGACTTCTTCGCCTTCTTCATCGACTGGATGACCTTGCCGGGCATCGAGCCGATATAGGTACGGCGGTGGCCGCGGATTTCGGCCTCGTCACGGACGCCGCCGAGCGCCATGCGGACATATTCCCGCCCGGTGGCCTTGGCGATGGATTTCGCAAGCGAGGTCTTGCCGACGCCGGGCGGCCCCACGAGGCACAGGATCGGGCCCTTGAGCTTCTTGGAGCGCGCCTGCACCGCAAGGTACTCCACGATCCGCTCCTTGACCTTTTCCAGCCCGTAGTGGTCGTTCTCAAGCACGTTCTCAGCGAAGGAGAGGTCGTTCTTGACCCGCGAGCGCTTGTTCCACGGAATTCCGAGCAGCCAGTCCAGATAGTTGCGCACGACGGTGGCTTCCGCCGACATCGGGCTCATCTGGCGCAGCTTCTTCATTTCCGCGTCGGCCTTCTCCCTGGCCTCCTTGGAGAGCTTGGTCTTGGAAATGCGCTCCTCGAGCTCGGCCATCTCGTCGCGGCCTTCCTCGCCGTCGCCGAGTTCCTTCTGGATCGCCTTCATCTGCTCGTTGAGGTAATATTCCCGCTGCGTCTTCTCCATCTGGCGCTTGACGCGCGAACGGATCCGCTTCTCAACCTGCAGGACCGAGATCTCACCTTCCATGAAGCCGAGCGCCATCTCCAGACGCTTCTTGACGCTGGTCGTCGCCAGCATGTCCTGCTTCTCCGGGATCTTGATCGACAGGTGCGAGGCGACGGTGTCGGCCAGCTTCGAATAATCCTCGATCTGGCTTGCCGCACCAACGACTTCCGGGGAAATCTTCTTGTTGAGCTTTACGTAGCTCTCGAACTCGGAGACCACCGAGCGCGCGAGCGCCTCGACCTCGACGGGATCGTCCTCCGGCTCGGGAAGCAGATGCGCCTCGGCCTCGTGAAATTCCGTCTGCTGCATATAGCTGTCGATTTCGGCGCGTGCGCGCCCCTCAACCAGCACCTTCACCGTGCCATCGGGCAGCTTCAGGAGCTGCAGCACGTTGGCGATCGGTGCCGATCGGATAGATCTCCGAGGGATCCGGATCGTCGTCACCCGCGTTGAGCTGTGTCGCGAGCAGGATCTGCTTGTCCGCGCCCATGACTTCCTCGAGCGCGCGGATCGACTTTTCGCGTCCGACGAACAGGGGCACGATCATGTGCGGGAAACACGACAATATCGCGCAACGGCAGGACCGGATATGCGATGGTCCCGGCGACGGGCTGCTTCTTGTCTTCCATCTTATTTTCCTTTCACCACTCCCTGTCGGGAGGGTTGGAACCGGCAGTTCAAACCGCCGGTCCTCGGCACCTTGATGTGAAGCGTAGGTGGAGTGCGGAATCATCTCTTTCAAGAGCACCATCCAAGACGCGTTCCGATGAATGTACGCCGGAAACCAGCCGGCACAATCGCCGAAATCGACATCCATGCACAATACTCTGTGCGACCGATGGCCTGCTCGGAAATGACGCCGGCCGGCCATGCGCCGGCCCTCCAAAGGATTTAGCCCTGTCCGGCCGCAAGCGCCGATCAGGCGGTTGCGTTGCCCTTTTCCTCGTCCCGCTCCGAATAGATGTAGAGGGGACGCGCGGTGCCGTTGACGACATCGTCGGAGATGACGACTTCCTGAACTCCGTCGAGCGCGGGAAGCTCGAACATGGTGTCGAGCAGGATCTTCTCCATGATCGAGCGCAGGCCGCGGGCGCCCGTCTTGCGGACGATCGCCTTGCGGGCGATCTCGCGCAGGGCGTCCTCGTGGAAGGTGAGTTCCACGTCTTCCATCTCGAACAGCCGCTGGTACTGCTTGACGAGGGCGTTCTTCGGCTCCGACAGGATCTGGATCAGGGCATCCTCGTCGAGGTCCTCGAGCGTCGCTATCACCGGAAGACGGCCGATGAACTCGGGAATGAGGCCGAACTTCACCAGATCCTCCGGCTCGAGGTCGCGAAGCACCTCGCCCACCCGGCGCTCCTCTGCCGCCTTGACCGTCGCGGAAAAGCCGATCGAGGTCTTTTCACCGCGCGCGACGATGATCTTGTCGAGGCCGGCGAAGGCGCCGCCGCAGATGAAGAGGATGTTGGTCGTGTCGACCTGCAGGAACTCCTGCTGCGGATGCTTGCGCCCGCCCTGCGGGGGGACCGAAGCGACCGTTCCTTCCATGATCTTCAGAAGCGCCTGCTGGACGCCCTCGCCCGACACGTCGCGGGTTATGGAGGGGTTGTCGGACTTGCGCGATATCTTGTCGACCTCGTCGATGTAGACGATGCCGCGCTGGGCGCGCTCGACATTGTAGTCAGCCGACTGGAGGAGCTTCAGGATGATGTTCTCGACGTCCTCGCCGACGTAGCCCGCTTCCGTCAGCGTCGTGGCATCGGCCATCGTGAAGGGCACGTCGATGATGCGCGCCAGAGTCTGGGCAAGATAGGTCTTGCCGCAACCGGTCGGGCCCGACGAGCATGATGTTCGACTTCGAGAGCTCGACGTCGCCGCCCTTGGAGGCGTGCGCCAGTCGCTTGTAGTGGTTGTGCACGGCCACGGAGAGAATGCGCTTGGCCTGGTTCTGGCCGATCACATACTCGTCGAGGGTCTTGAGGATCTCCTGCGGGGTCGGCACGCCATCGCGCGACTTCACCATCGAGGTCTTGTTCTCCTCGCGGATGATGTCCATGCAAAGTTCGACGCATTCATCGCAGATGAAGACGGTCGGCCCGGCAATCAGCTTGCGAACCTCGTGCTGGCTCTTGCCGCAGAACGAGCAATAGAGCGTGTTCTTCGAGTCGCCGCCGTTGCTACCGCTGACCTTGCTCATTTTCGTTTCCTTCCAAGCACTCCGGACACCACGTCCGGACACTTTCCCTGCTGTTCACGCACCTCCGCGCAAGCGGCCGGAACGCATAGGCAATCTCGGGGGATACACTCATCGACGCCGCCACGAAACCGCCGGCGTCACTGGCAACGAAGCCCCCTCCGAAATGCAAATGCTATCCCTGAGTTTTTCAACATAGCCTTAACGCGTGATCTTAGCGTTTTTGATCGCCGTTGAAAGCCCCGGAATGCGCCATGCTGTTGCTCGTTTGACGCACTCGCGGGGCAAAAGCAAACGGTCGCCGTTCTATTCCTTCGCCTCGCCTTCCATGGACTCGCGTGACGAAATCACCTTGTCGACCAGGCCGAAGTCCTTTGCCTCGACGGCCGTCATGAAGTGATCGCGGTCGAGGGTGCGCTCGATCGTCTCGTAATCCTGGCCGGTGTGCTCGACATAGACCTCGTTGAGACGCCGCTTCAGCTTGATGATGTCCTGGGCATGACGCTCGATGTCGGACGCCTGCCCCTGGAAGCCGCCCGAAGGCTGGTGGACCATGATGCGCGCGTTCGGGGTCGCGAAGCGCATGTCCTTGTGGCCGGCGCACAGCAGCAGCGAGCCCATGGATGCCGCCTGGCCGACGCAAAGCGTCGAGACGGCCGGCCGGATGAACTGCATGGTGTCGTAGATCGCCATGCCAGCCGTGACCACGCCGCCAGGGGAATTGATGTAGAGCGCGATTTCCTTCTTCGGGTTTTCCGCTTCCAGGAAGAGCAGCTGCGCGCAGACGAGCGCCGCCATCTGGTCCTCGACCGGGCCGGTGATGAAAATGATGCGTTCCTTGAGGAGCCGCGAAAAGATGTCGTAGGACCGTTCGCCGCGGTTCGTCTGCTCCACGACCATCGGAACCAGGGCCATAGCGGTATCGACTGTATTTGCCATCAAAAAAAGACCTTTGCCCGTCCATGCCCGCCCCGACCGCGGGACAGGCGGAATCACCAACCTTGTATCCCCCGTTACATAGAGTGTGATCCCCCCGCTCTTCAAGACGCAAGGCGACATCGCCGGCGAGGCCGGCAACCGGACCATGGCATCGGCCGGGCCATCCGCAGCCGGCGATACCGTTCTGGCGGAGGCGGATCAGGAAGCCGGTGGACTTTCGTCCTCGTCGCGGTCGCCGTGCCGGACGAACACGAAGGCACCGACGATCACCAGCAGCGCCATGGCGAACCAGGTGATCGCATATTGGAGATGGGCGTTTCGGAAGCGGACGCGGGTCAGCCCTCCCGCCGGCCAACGGCCGTGACCCTCGCGCGCGTCCGCGTCGACGAAGTACGGCGCGACCTTTGAGGGGTCGAGCCCCCTCGCCCTGGCGATCGCTCCGACGTCGCGCGAATACCAGCGGTCGTCCGCCGGCCTGTTGGAGCGCAGCAGGGTGCCGTTCGGCTCGCTCATCCGCAGCAGGCCGGAAACCGTCGTCGGCCCCTCGATCTCGCCTTTCTCCCGCGTCGCCGGATTCCGCCGGTCGGGCGGCACGAAACCGCGATCGACGAGCACCACCGTCCCGTCCTTCCGCCTGAGCGGGGTCATCACCCAATAGCCGGCGCCGAGTTCGGTGACGGCCTGGACCAATGTTTCCCTGTCGTTGAGAAAGGTCCCGGAAAGCCGCACATGGCGATATTCGTCACCGGCCGCATCGACGTTCGGCCAGGCTTCGGGACCGGGCGCCCGGACCGGCGCGGCATGGACGCGGGCGTTCACGCGCGCGATCAGCGCGAGCTTCCAGCTCCGCCGCTCGACCTGCCAGACGCCGAGCGCCACGAAGACGGAGAAGAGAAGCAGCGCGGCGCATCCGAGAAGGATACGCCCGCGCGTCAGCCGGACCGGCGTCGCCTTCTCCATGCCGTCCGTCGCGCTCCGCCGGTCAACCCGGATGCGCGGTCATCATGCCCGGCATCATGTTGACGTTGAGGTGGTACATGACCCAGAGCGAGCCGGTGAGCGTGATGAAGACGAGGATGACGGTGAAGATCAGCGCCAGCATGTTCCAGCCGCCTTCGGACTTGGCATCGAGGTGGAGGAAATAGATCATGTGCACGACGATCTGCACGACGGCGAAGAGGAGCACGATCACCGCCGTCGCCGGTCGCGCTCGACAGCACGCCGCTCATCACCAGCCAGAACGGGATGGCGGTGAGGACGACCGACAGGCCGAAGCCCGTCAGATAGCCCTTCATCGTGAGCCGTGCGACGGCTCGTCGCCATGGCCGTGCTCGGGGTGGTGGGCGTGGGGGGCCTCGGAAGTCATTGCAGGACTCCAAGCAGGTAGACGAAGGAGAAGACGCCGATCCAGATGACGTCGAGGAAGTGCCAGAACATGCTGAAGCACATCAGGCGCCGCCTGTTGGCCGCGCCGAGCCCCTTCGTCGCCACCTGGACCATCAGGGTGATCAGCCAGACGATGCCGACGGTCACGTGCGTGCCGTGGGTGCCGACGAGCGTGAAGAAGGCGGAAAGGTAGGCGCTGCGCTGCGGCGCCGGCGCCTTCGGCGATCAGGCCGGCGAACTCGTGCAGTTCGAGGCCCGACGAAGATCGCGCCGAAGATGCCGGTGACGGCCAGCCAGAGGAGCGTGCGGCTCCGGTCTGCCCTTCTCCATCGCCAGCATGGCGAAGCCGCAGGTGATGGAGGAGATCAGCAGCATCGCGGTGTTGACCGCGACGGTCGGCAGTTCGAGGATTTCCCTCGCGGTCGGGCCGCCGGCGAAGCTGTGGCTGAGCACGCCGAAGGTTGCGAACAGGACCGCGAAGATGAGCGTGTCGCTCATGATGTAGATCCAGAAGCCGAGCATCGTGCTGGACGATGCGTGCGGCTCCTCGGTCAGGTAGAAGACAGGCCCCTCGGCGGCCTCGTGCGACGGAATTTTCGGCCATCGTCACCTCCCTCAGGCGTGCTGCAGCGAGCAGCGCGGTGCGCTGCTGCTCGACCTCTGCGACTTCGTTCCGCCGGAATGTTGAAGTCGCGGTTGTAGTTGAAGGTATGGCCGATCGCCACCGCGATCATGCCGAGGAAGCACAGCGCGCGCCAGCCACCACATGTACCAGATCATGCCGAAGGCGAAGCCGATCGCCAGACCGGCGATGATGGCGCCGGTGCCGGTGTTCTTCGGCATGTGGATCGGCCTGAAGCCCTCGAGCGGACGCACGTAGCCGCGCCGCTTCATGTCCCACCATGCGTCATGGTCGTAGACCACCGGCGTGAAGGCATAGTTGTACTGGGGTGGCGGCGAGGAGGTCGACCATTCGAGGGTGCGCCCGTCCCATGGATCGCCGGTGAAGTCGCGCAGTTCCTCGCGTCTGACGATGCTGACGGCGATCTGCACGAAGAACGCCGCGATCCCGCCGGCGATCATCACCGCGCCGATGGCCGCGATGACGAACCAGATCTGCAGCGACGGGTCGTCGAAATGATTGAGCCGGCGCGTCACGCCCATCAGGCCGAGCACGTAGAGCGGCATGAAGGCGAAGTAGAAGCCCGGGACCCAGAGCCAGAACGATACCTTGCCCCAGAACGGATCCAGCTTGAAGCCGAACGCCTTGGGGAACCAGTAGCTGATGCCGGCGAACACGCCGAACACCACGCCGCCGATGATGACGTTGTGGAAGTGGGCGATCAGGAACAGCGAGTTGTGCAGCACGAAGTCGGCCGGCGGGAACGGCGAGCAGCACGCCGGTCATGCCGCCGATCACGAAGGTCAGCATGAAGGCGATCGTCCACATCATCGGCAGCTCGAAGCGGATGCGCCCCCGGTACATCGTGAACAGCCAGTTGAACATCTTCGCGCCCGTCGGGATCGAGATGATCATCGTCGTGATGCCGAAGAACGAGTTGACGCTCGCGCCCGACCCCATGGTGAAGAAGTGGTGCAGCCAGACGAGGTAGGAGAGGATCGTGATGACGACGGTGGCGTAGACCATCGAGGCGTAGCCGAAGAGGCGCTTGCCGCAGAAGGTCGCGACGACTTCGGAATAGATGCCGAAGCACGGCAGGATGAGGATGTAGACCTCCGGGTGGCCCCAGATCCAGATCAGGTTGATGTACATCATCACGTTGCCGCCCGCGGCGTTCGTGAAGAAGTGCGTGCCGCCGTAGCGGTCGAGCGACAGCAGCGCGAGGACGGCGGTCAGCACCGGGAAGGCCGCGACGATCAGGATGTTCGTGCAGAGCGCCGTCCAGGTGAAGACCGGCATCTTCATCATGCTCATGCCCGGGGCGCGCATCTTGACGATGGTCGCCACGAGGTTGACGCCGGAAAGCAGCGTGCCGAGGCCCGGCGACCTGCAGGCCCCAGATGTAGTAGTCGACGCCCGTCCCCGGGCTGTTGGCAAGCTCCGACAGCGGCGGATAGGCGAGCCAGCCGGTCTTGGCGAACTCGCCGACGAACAGCGAGATCATGACGATGACGGCGCCCGCCGCCGTCATCCAGAAGCTGAAATTGTTGAGGAACGGGAAAGGCCACGTCGCGCGCGCCGATCTGCATCGGGCACGACGAAGTTCATCAGCCCCGTGACGAACGGCATCGCGGCGAAGAAGATCATGATCACGCCGTGGGCGGTGAAGATCTGGTCGTAGTGGTCGGGCGGCAGGTAGCCCTGGTTGCGGACCGAAGGCGACCGCCTGCTGGGCGCGCATCATGATGGCGTCGGAGAAGCCGCGAACGAACATGACGAGCCCGAGGATCATGTACATCACGCCGATCTTCTTGTGATCGATGCTCGTGACCCACTCGTTCCACAGATAGCCCCACTTGCGGAAATAGGTGATCGAGCGCCGACGACGGCGATGCCGCCGGCCGCCACCACGAAGAAGGTGTAGACGACGATCGTTTCGGGCAGAATCGAATCCCAGGTCAGCCGGCCGAAGATGAACTTCCAGAGGTCCGGATTGGAGAACATGGTCTTACTCTGCTCTTTCCATCGTTTCGGCGGCCGCAGCCGCCCGGTTTCGTCGTCGAACGCCTATCGTGCTGCGGCGCGGCGTCCTTGGTGCCGGAGCCAGCGCTGCCGAGCGTCCCGCTCCGCCTCCCCGGCCGCAGAAGCGTCGCCTCGTGCCTGCCATCGTGCGACATGCCGCGCCTTGCCCATCCCGGCGGCCGCCATGTCCTTGATGCAGGTCTGCGACGGGATCGACGCACATGTTGAGGATCTTGTCGTAAAGCGTCGGGATCGACAGAGGAATAGTACTTCACGCGGAACGTCTTCGCTGGGCTTCTCGAGCTGCATTGTAGGCGGCCGTGTCCAGCTTCGTCCCGGAGGACTTCGCCTTCTGCACCCACTTGTCGAAGTCGGCCTGGCTGCATGCCGTGGAACTTGAAGTTCATGTGGGAGAAGCCGTCACCGCTGAAGTTCGCCGAGAAGCCGTCGTAGACGCCCGGCTTGTTGATGACGGCGTGAAGCTTCGTCTCCATGCCGGCCATGGCGTAGATCTGGCCCGCCAGCGCGGGCACGAAGAACGAGTTCATGATGTCCGACGGAGGTGATCTTGAAGTTGATCGGCGTGTCGACCGGCGCGGCGAGTTCGTTGACCGTCGCGAAGCCCTGGTCGGGATAGATGAACAGCCACTTCCAGTTCAGCGAGACGACCTCGACGTCGAGCTGCTTCATGTTCTTCGTCACCGGCGTCGAGGACGGAGATCCTGTCGAGCGGACGATAGGGATCGAGCGTGTGCGTGCTGACCCAGGTGACAGCGCCGAGCGCGATGATGATCGCGAGCGGCGCCGACCAGATGACCAGCTTCGAGCCGGGTCGAGTGGTGCCATTCGGGATCGTACTCGGCGTCGCGGTTCGACTGCCGGTATTTCCAGGCGAAGAACACCGTCAGCGCCATCACCGGGACGATGATCAGCAGCATCAGGATCGAGGATATGACGATCAGGTCGCGCTGCTGGGCGGCGACGTGGCCGGAGGGGTTCATCACCACCATGCTGCAGCCGTTCAGAAGCAGCAGCACCGGCAGGAACAAGATAAGTCTTGCACGGTTTTCTTCGTCATTCGTCGTTTCTGCGACCTCGAATCGCGGAATCGTCCGCCACCTCGTTTTCGCCCCACGCGCGGGTTCACGCTCCTCGCCGCCGCCGGGAAGAGCTCGTCGAACCCTGACATGGGCGGCAACGCCGGAATGACAAGGATCGGGAAAGGCGACATGCGCTTCCGACCGTCCGCGTCACCGGAATTGCTGCACCTGCTAACCAGTTTCAGGGCCCGTGTCATCCCCTTTTTGAGGGCGCGGTGTCGCAGTTCCGCCATTTTCGCGCAAAACCGGTTGGAGCTATTTGACGCACGGCACAAGGCGGCTCATATTCACCGCATTCTGGAGGAAATCGATCCGCCTCGCCCCAGCGGCGACCGGACAAGGGAAGTAGATGAGCACAGCCAACCAGTCCTATGCCGACCTGCCATCCTCGCGCCTCGAGCGCGATACGCGCAATTCCCACGTCAGGCGCCCCGTCGAGCCGGGCCGCATCGCAATCGGCGTCGTCATCGGGCGCTCGTCGGAGTTCTTCGACTTCTTCGTCTACGCAATCGCCTCCGTGATCGTCTTCCCCAAGCTCCTCTTCCCGATGGCCGATCCGGTCACCGGGCACGCTCTATTCCTTCGCCATTTTCTCACTCGCCTTCATCGCACGGCCGATCGGATCGGCGATCTTCATGCGGGTCGACCGGAAGCACGGGCGTGGCGTCAAGCTGACGGTCGCCATGGTTCTCCTCGGAGCGTCGACGGCCGCCATGGCCTTCCTTCCGAGCTACCAGGACGCGGGGACGCTTTCCGATCTACTTCCTCTGCTGCGCGCGCTTCATCCAGGGCATCGCGCTCGGCGGGGCCTGGGACGGACTTGCCTCTCTGCTCGCGCTGAACGCACCGGCCAACCGGCGCGGCTGGTATGCGATGATGCCGCAGCTCGGCGCGCCGGTCGGCTTCATCCTCGCGGCGGCGCTCTTCGCCTTCTTCCTGACGAGCCTGTCGCCGGCCGACTTCCTCGACTGGGGCTGGCGCTATCCGTTCTTCGTCGCGTTCACCATCAACGTCGTCGCCCTCTTTGCACGACTGCGCCTCGTTGTGACCGAAGAGTTCGGCTCGCTGCTGGAGCGCAACGAACTGCAGGCGGTGCGTATCACCGAGATGCTCCGCACCAACGGCGCGACGGTGCTGATGGGCGCCTTCGTCCCGCTGGCGACCTACGCCCTCTTCCATCTCGTGACGGTGTTTCCGCTGAGCTGGGTGATGCTCTACACGAACCATTCGGTGAGCGATTTCCTGCTCGTCCAGATGGCTGGCGCAGTGATCGGGGCCGGCGCGATCGTCCTGTCCGGATTTCTCGCCGACCGCTTCGGAAGACGGCTACTGCTCGGCATATGCGCGGCGGCTATCGGCATCGGCAGCTTCATCACGCCCTTCCTCTACGGAAAGGGCCTGATCGGCGAGGACATCATCGTCCTGGCGGGCTTCGCCGTTCTCGGCCTGTCGTTCGGCCAGGCTTCCGGGGCGCTGGCCTCGAACTTCCAGCGCGTCTACCGTTATACGGGCGCGGCCGTGACCTCTGACCTCGCCTGGCTGCTCGGCGCCGGATTCGCGCCGCTGGTGGCGCTCGGGCTCAACGCAAGGTTCGGCCTGATCGCGGTCGGGGTGTATCTGCTGTCGGGCGCGGCCTGCACGCTCGTGGCGCTCTATTTCAACAGGCAACTGGAACAGATGAGCGACTGAACCCGTCAGTCCGCGATTTTCGATGACCGCCGATCGCAGTTCCTGCAGATCCGCGGTGCCTTCGAACGCGCGGTAACTCTTGATTCGTCACGGATTTGACAAGGATCCGAAGCAAGGCCCTGAGCGCACCAGAGCGATGGCGGAGGGCAAGAGGAGAGTGAAATGCGCAGGCTTTTTTCTTGTGCCTGTCTGGCGGCAACCATGCTGACGGCGGTCGTGGTCGTCGCGCCGACTGTTCCGGCGAGGGCCCAGGACCTCGAACTGCGAATCGGCCCCGGGGCGTGACCCCGCGCTATCGGGACGACCGAGGGAGGCGCGGCGATCGAGAGCGCTGGCGCCATCGGGAACGGCACGGCTGCGATCCGGCGGAAGCGGAGGACGTGGCGCGCCACTACGGGCTGCGCCATGCGCGCGTGGTGCGGATGACCCCGCGCAGCGTCATCGTCGAAGGCTGGACCCGGGACGGCCGCACCCGCATGCGCTTCCGGAACATGCGCGGCTGCCCGGCGGACTGAGCGTCGATATCGGGGCGGCCGGGCGGGGTCCGCTTGCTCCCGCGCGGCCGCGCGGGAGCAGATGACGGCTTGCGCAGGCCGACCTGCCGGTCTGGCGCGCCGCCTCGACCGGACTGACCGACGCCGAGTACGAGCGGACCTACCTGCACAACGATCCGGATTTTCAGAAGAATGCGGCGGATGCTTGCTGAAACGGTCTGCCGGCCATGTGGCCGGCGCGGCAAGAGTCACTAAGCTATTGATTTGTTGGTCGGAGTGGCAGGATTTGAACCTGCGACCCCCTCGTCCCGAACGAGGTGCGCTACCAGGCTGCGCTACACTCCGACATTCGCGCGGTGCTGTTCGCCGCGGCGACAGCTTCCTATCGACTTGGCGGCGCCGATGCAAGGGCCAATTTCCACGGAAAACCGTCGGTCGAGAGGGGGCCAACGGGCGATCCTGCCCGTGCTCTCCGTCAGCATCCGGGAACGTGGCCACCGTGCCGGCACGGCATGGCTGGCGGTGCTCCGCGATCTCCGGCCCTTCGTCGCCGGGCCCAGCGACGATACGCGCCTCGACCAGCGAATATTCCCGCTGGGCGAAAAGGCCATGTGCGATGTAATGGTGGGGGTGGCGACGCGCGACGCCCGGCGCTGGCGCGAGGAAGAGATCGACAAGGCCTTCTTCGCCGCGATATGGAGGCTTGACGCCGCGCGAACGCGGCGGTGGAAAATGCATGCGCCTCGCGGCAAAGACCACGGGGACTACCGGAAAACCAAAGAAGCAGATGGGGAACACAATGAAACTGACCAGTACACTCGCAGCCGGCCTTCTGGCTGCCCTCAGCCTGGCAATGCCATTGCAGCAGGCGAGCGCCAAGGAATGGAAATCGGTCACGATCGGTACGGAAGGCGCCTACGCACCATGGAACATGACCAAGTCCGACGGTTCGCTGGACGGTTTCGAAGTCGACCTGATCCACGTGCTGTGCCCTCGCATGCACCTGGAGTGCAAGCTGATCACCCAGGACTGGGACAGCGCGATTCCTGCACTGGTCCAAGGCAAGTACGATGTGCTCATGGACGCGGTTTCCATCACGCCGGAACGCAAGAAGGCCATCGCATTCTCCGAGCCCTACGCCGCGACGCCGGCGACCTTCGCGGCCGTCAAGGGTTCGCCGATGGCGAAGCTTCCGGGCTCCGGCGAGACGATCAGGATGTCCACCCCCGACGAGAAGAACGCGACGGTCGACAAGCTGAAGGAAGCCCTGAAGGGCAAGTCCATCGGCATCCAGACTGCGACGGTCTACACCAAGTTCGTGGAGGACAACTTCAAGGACGTCGCCACTATCCGCGAATACAAGACCGCTGCCGAGCATGACCTCGACCTTGCCTCCGGCCGCATCGACGTCGCCTTCGACGACGCCACCTATTTCCTCGCCGCCTTCAAGAACAAGGGCAACGAAAGCCTGACTCTGACCGGCCCCAAGATCGCCGGGACGATCTGGGGACCCGGCGAGGGCTTCGGCTTCCGCAAGTCCGACACGGATCTCATCGCAATGTTCGACAAGGCGATCGACGGCGCCAAGAAGGACGGCACGATCAAGAAGCTGAGCATGAAGTGGTTCGGCGTCGACATCGCCCCCTGATCCATAGGCGAGCCATTCCGTCCGCCGGCGTTCCGGCGGGCGGAATGCCACGAGGGAGGCGGGCTTGATCCAGACCCTGAAACTCCTCGGCTTCGGCACCGATGGCTGGGGCGCCACGCTGCTGCTGGCGGCGGTCATGACGCTCGTCGTCACGCTGACGGCGCTCGCCATAGGCGCCGTCTTCGGCGCCATGGTCGCGGCCGCGAAGCTCTCCGGGCGGAAGACCGCCCTGTTTTTCGGCAATCTCTACACAACGGTCTTTCGCGGGATCCCGGAACTGCTCGTCATCTATCTCGTCTATTTCGGCGGATCGAGCGGCGTCACGGCGCTGGGACACATGATGGGCTTCGAAGGCTTCATCGGCATGCCGGCCTTCGCCGCCGGTGCTCTTGCCGTCGGCGTAATTTCCGGCGCCTATCAGGCGGAGGTCTACAGGGGCGCCTATCTGGCGGTCTCCAGGGGCGAGGTCGAGGCCGCCCGGGCCATCGGCATGAGCGCCGGCATGCGCTTGCGCCGGATCATCATGCCGCAGGTCCTTCGCTACGCGCTGCCCGGCATCGGCAACGTCTGGCAGCTGAGCCTCAAGGATTCGGCGCTGATTTCCGTCACCGGGCTCATCGAGCTCATGCGGGCCTCCGAGGTCGCGGCGGGATCGACACGCAACTATTTCGTCTTCTACCTGGCAGGCGGTGCCCTCTACCTCGTCCTCACCCTCTTCTCGAACCAGGTTTTCAACCGGGCTGAAACGCGCGTCAACAGGTCGTTCAAGCCGTCGGCAGGCCGGGGCTAGGTGCGCGCCATGGACGTTGCCTTCATCGTCGACACCATGCAACAGCTGCTTGCTGCGGTGCCGATGACACTGCTCCTGCTCGTCCTCTCGGTCTCGATCGGCTGCCTGATCGCGATCCTCGTCTGCTGGATGCGGGTCAGCGGAATTTTCGTGCTCGATCGCTTGGCACGCGGCTACATCCTCGTCTTCCGTGGCTCGCCGCTGCTGATCCAGATGTTCCTGATCTACTATGGTCTGGGCCAGTTCCAGGGCGTGCGCGAAAGCTTCCTCTGGATCGCGCTGAAGAGCCCGTTCTGGTGTGCCGTCATCTCGCTCGCGCTGTGTACCGGCGGCTATTCGGCCGAGATCTTCCGCGGCGGGCTGATTGCCGTCCCCGCCAACGAGATCGAGGCGGCCCGCGCCATCGGCATGTCCGGCTTCCGCCTCTTCCGGCGCATCATCGGGCCGATCGCGCTTCGATATGCGCTGCCGGCCTATTCCACCGAGATCATACTGATGGCGAAGTCGACCTCGCTTGCGAGTCTCGTCACCGTCTGGGAGGTGACCGGCGTCGCCCAGCGCATCATCACGCACACCTACCGGACGACAGAGGTCTTCCTGTGCGCGGCGGTCATCTATCTCGTCATCAACTACGTCATCGTCCGGCTCTTCGGACTTGCCGAACATGCGCTCTCCGGCCACGAGCGCGACCGGCCCGAGGCGGCCCCGCCGGCCGGCAGCCTGCAAGGGATCGAACCATGAACGACGCGAACATGGCGCTGACGGCGACGGACATTCGCAAGTCCTTCGGCAGCCACGAGGTCTTGAAGGGGATCTCGCTTTCGGCGCGGGAGGGCGACGTGGTTTCGATCCTCGGTTCGTCGGGCTCCGGCAAGAGCACGTTCCTGCGCTGCATCAACCTTCTCGAGATACCCGACTCGGGAACGGTAACCGTGGCCGGCGAGACGATCGCGATGACCGAAAAGCGCGGCAAGCGGGTTCCCGCCAGCCACAGGCAGGTGGACCGCATCCGGTCGGAACTCGGGATGGTCTTCCAGAGCTTCAATCTGTGGTCGCACATGACCGTGCTGCAAAACCTGATAGAGGGGCCGGTGCACGTGCAAGGCCGCGACCGCAAGGAATGCGTCGCCGAGGCAGAGGCCCTGCTCGAGAAAGTCGGCCTCGCAGAGCGTCGCGACTATTATCCTGCCCATCTCTCCGGGGGCCAGCAGCAGCGTGCCGCGATCGCCCGGGCCCTTGCCATGCGACCGAAGGCGATGCTCTTCGACGAGCCGACATCGGCGCTCGACCCGGAACTCGTCGGCGAGGTCCTGCGGGTGATGCGCACGCTTGCCGAGGAGGGCCGGACGATGCTGGTCGTGACGCACGAGATGGGCTTCGCCCGAGGTGTATCGGACCGGGTCATGTTCCTGCACGACGGGCGCGTCGATGCCGAGGGCGCGCCCGGGGAGATATTCGCAAATCCCCCCAGCGAGCGGTTCGAGCGCTTCCTGAGCGGCCAGTTGCACTAGCCGCCGGGCGGAAACGACACAGCAGTCTCAGCGGGGCCGCCTATGCGACGATCCCCGCGGCTAGCGGCCCATGTCCGGCATGATGACGTCGCGGCGCACGCGTCCGTCGACCACTTCGCGTGGCCCCTCGAGCGCGTATTCTCCCGGCGGCTCGTCGACCACCGTGTAAAGCTTGTCGTCCCGGAAGGCGCTTGCCATGTCGGTTGTGGTGCCATCGCCGGGCGCGGCCGGCACGTCGCGGAAGTCCGTTTCTGCGTCCGCCGCAACGATGCGCGCATCCGCGGCCGAATAGGCTCGCACGACGACTTCTCCCTGGAATGTCGCCATGTCCCAGCGCGGGTCGTTTGCGGCGGCGATCGGCACGAGCCGGTAGAGTGCGCAACCGCGCGGCGGGTCCGCGGGTATCGTCGAGCGTTTCGGGTTCGGGTTCGTCATCGCTCTCTTCTCCGATGGCTGATCTTCCTGTCAACCTGACAGGAGCCGATTTGTTCCTGCCGTCGCCCGGGCAGGCGGTGCGACAGCTTGTCCGGCGCGGAACAAAGGACAGCAGCCGGCATTGTTCATGATCAGCCGGCGTCGCCGGCCGAGCGACCCCGAGAAGCGGGCCGCTATCCGGAAACGCAGGTGAAGACGATGCTCGCCACTCCCGATCCCCTCTGGATTTCCAGAAGCGACGGGGAGCGCATCGCCTATTTTCCGGGCATGGTGATGGCGCCGGAGTTCTGGCGCTACTATTCGCCACCTTCCATGCGCTCCGGAAGGGTCTGCGCCTATCCCCTGCCCGCGCACTACCCCTGGTCGACAGGCGATGCCGCGCGACTCCTTTCGACGGACGAGATCGTCGAGGCCTACGCATCCGCCCTCCGCCGCGACTTCGATACCGGAAAGGGCGGACGCAAGATCACCCTCGTTGGACATTCGACCGGCGGGTTCATCGCCCTGCTGCTCGCCCGCCGCCACCCGGAACTGGTCGAGAAGATGATACTGCTCGGCGCCTTCGGCTGCGGCCGCTTCGAGGGGGCCGGACGCTTCGCGATGCGCCTCGTGTCGTGGCCGCTGATGGGAGAGATGATCTTCACCACGCTGCTCTCGCGCTGGATATCGACCCCGGAGCGCTTCCGCCAGGGCTCTCTCGCCTGCGTCCACCGCGACCGAGAAGACTGGTACACCGAGCCGGCGACGCTGGCGCAGGAGGAAGTGCGGCTTTCCATCGGAAAATCCAATCCGAACGAAATCGCCGCCCTCGTGCGATGGCTATTCGGACAGTCGATCATGGCGGACCTGCCGCTCATCGACGTGCCGACGCTGTTCATCATCGGCTCGAAGGATGCCGTCGTCCCGCCGGCCCACCAGCTGAGCACGGCGCGGCGCATGCCGAACGCCGCCGCTGTCATCATCCCCGAGGTCGGGCATCTGCCGATGGTGGAGGCGCCCGAGGCATTCGATCGGGCGGCGGCCATGTTCGGGCAGATGAGACTTGCGGCCGCCGCCGACCGGACGATCCAGACCGGCCTCAAGCGGCTGGCCCGCGTATCGGGCAAACGCCGCGCCAGCGCCGGGAAGCGGACCGCCGCCAGCGAAAGGCTGACCCCTGCCGGCTGACCTTTATCGGCCTGGATCCGGATCGCCCCGGGGCCGGGTTCCCGCCCGCTGACCACTGGGGCCTGGCGCTCGTCGGCGGATCGTTTCGCTTCTGGTCCGCCTCGCCTTCGCCATCGGTTCCGGTACCGCATCGTTCCTGATACTCGGGATCGTTGCCGGCATTTCGTTCATCTTCGAAGGCGTGGCCTTCCTCATGCTGGCCTGGGTGCGCGCTTCGCGCGATAGCCGCGCCGCGCATGAGAGAAGGGGCCGGCCTCGACCGGCCCCTTCGGTCCTTCACGCATCTCGTCCGGTCAGGCGGCGCGACGGTCGTGCCTGCCCTCCTCGACTTCCTCGACGATCTTGCCGACGAAGGCGTCCAGATCCTTGGGCGAGCGGGATGTCACGATGCCGTCGTCGACGACGACTTCCTCGTCCACCCAGTTCGCCCCGGCATTCTTCACGTCCGTCTTGATCGACCAGTATGAGGTCGCGGTACGGCCCTTCAGTGCGCCGGCCTCGACCAGCAGCCAGGGACCGTGGCAAACCGCTGCGACCGGCTTGCCCGAGGCCACGAAAGCCCTGGTAAAGGCGACGGCGTCCTCGTTTACCCGGAGCAGGTCCGGATTGATCTGGCCGCCGGGAATGACGAGCGCATCGTAGTCGTCGGAACGTGCCTCGCCCACTTTCCGGTCGACGGAGATCGCGTCTCCCCAGTCGGTCTTGTCCCAGCTCCTGATCTCGCCGGTGTCCAGCGAGACGATTTCGACCGTGGCGCCCTTCGCCCTGAGCTGTTCCAGCGGGACGTGCAGTTCGGAGCGTTCGAACCCGTCGGTCGCAAGAATGGCGATGCGTGCTTCGTTGATCTTCGGCATGGGTTGCCTCCTTTCGGGTTGGCGTGCACGCGGTGCAACGCAGCCGCAGAAGGGCCGTTCCCGGCGCGGGAGCGAAATCACGAAATTGCCTCAGATTCGCCGGTCAGTCAGCCGTCGGAATGCGCGGCCTTGGCCTGTCGTACCCGCAGCGCCTCGTGGTCCTCGCGCGCCTGCGTCTCGATGAAGACGCGGCCGATGCCCGGAAAGCGGTCGCGGATGTTCGTCTCCAGCCGGCTGACGGTCTGCTCGATCTCGCCGAGCGTGACGTCGTCGCCGAAATCGAGGCTGACGGCGACCAGGATGTCGTTCGGGCCGAAATGAACCGTCCTCAGTTCGTTGACACCTGTCACCCGCTTCTCGGCGAGGGCCATTCTGCGTATCGCCTCGACCGTGGCACCGGTCGCCGCCTCGCCGGTCAGCAATCCCTTCGTCTCGTAGGCGAGGCCCGTGGCCACCACCGCAAGGATGACCGCAATGACGACCGAGGCGGCGCCATCGGCCCATTCGACTTGCAGGAACTGCGCCGCGAGAAGGCCGCAAAGCGCCACGACGAGACCGAGCAGCGCGGCGGTGTCCTCGAACAGCACGGTGAAGACGGTGGGGTCCTTCGACCCCCGGATCGCGGAGATGAGGCCTTCATCGCCACGATGCCGGTTGAACTCGCGGTAACCGACGAGCCAGGATCCACCCTCGAAGAGAAATGCGGCACCGATCACCACATAGTTCGCCGTGAAACTCGAGATCGGTTCGGGCTTCATCAGCTTGCCGATCCCCTCGTAGAAGGAAACGCCGGCGCCGAGGCCGAAGATCAGCATCGCCACCACGAAGCTCCAGAAGTAGATTTCCATTCCGTATCCGAAGGGGTGGGTGCGGTCCGGAGGCTTCCCGGCCCGGTGCAGGCCGAGCAGAACGAGGCCCTGGTTGCCGGTGTCGACGACCGAATGGATCGCCTCGGAGAGCATTGCCGACGAGCCGGTATAGAGTGCTGCCCCGAACTTCGTGATCGCGATGAGGAGATTGCCGGCAAGCGCCGCATAGGCGACCCTGGCCGAGCCGCTCGTCTTGCTTTCAGTCATTGCGCGTCGCCTAGCCTCGCTTCGTTCCGGTCGCCGGCAGGATGCAGTCGCGGCGCCCCGCCGTCCAGTGGAGGCGTCCACTCCTGTTGCAGGACGCCCGCGAGCCAAGTATCCCTTGCGCCGGCCGATGCACGGCCAATGTCCGAGACGAGGCAGGGTTCCAGAAGGCATGTCCGATTTGACCAGAAGGCTGACCGCATTCGGCGAATGCATGATCGAGTTCTCGCGCACGGCCGACGGAAGCGCATGGGTCCGCAAGTTCGCCGGCGACACGTTCAACACGGCATGGTACTTCCGCCGCCTATCCCCGCCGGACTGGGAGACCGCCTATTTCACGACGGTCGGCGACGATGCGCCGTCGCGAGACCTGGTCCGGTTCATGGAGGCGAACGGCATCGCGACGGACTTCATCCGTGCCGTTCCGAACTCGTCGCCGGGCCTCTACCTCATCGAACTGGAGGGTGCCGAAAGGCATTTCTCCTACTGGAGAGACCAATCCGCAGCGAAGCGGCTCGCCGACGACCGCGAACATCTTGCCGCTGCCATGGGGGCAAGCGAAATCGTCTACTTCTCCGGCATCACTCTTGCCATTCTTGCGGAGGACGACCGTGCGGCCTTCGTCGCCGCACTCGCCGAGGCCCGCAGGAACGGCCGCACCGTGGCCTTCGACCCCAACATCCGGCCTCGCCTCTGGCCGGACATCCCCACGATGGCGAGGGCCACGACCGAAGCCGCGGCGGCCGCGTCCATCGTGTTCCCGACATTTCCGGACGAGCAGGTCGTCTTCGGCGACGCCGACCTCGGAGCATGCGCGGAACGCTATCGCCGGCTCGGCGCGGAGACGGTCGTCGTCAAGAACGGAGAACACGCCTGCCTCGGCGCAAGCAACGGAGAGCTGGCGAGCGTGGACGCGGTGGCAGTGCCGGACCCGGTCGACACGACCGGTGCCGGAGACTCGTTCAACGGCGCCTTCCTTGCGGCGCGCCTGGCCGGCGCGGGTCTTAGCGAGGCCATCGCTTCCGCGCACAGCACCGCCGCGCACACAATCTGCGGGCGCGGCGCCCTGGTCGCCTGAGGCGGTACGGCCGCCGTCCTTCACTTCCGTTCTCGGCGGCGACGACACATCGACCGAACCAACGCGCCCTCCCTGCGTTTGCATGAAGCATGTTCCGGTCGGGGCGATGCTCCAGCGACAACGGCCGAGAAGGGACGGGAAAATCAGGATGGACAGGCGCGAAACGGACGCGGCAACGATCGGGATCGCGCGGCGAACGGTGCTGATCGCCGCGATCATCTCCGCCTTCGTGGCCGGAGCGGTCGTACTGTGGGTGGCGTCCTCGGCGATCGCCGCCTTCGGCGTCGGCATCGTGCTCGCGACGGCTCTCGACGCCGGCACGCGCGGACTTCAGCGGATCCTGCCCTGCCGGCGGCAGATCTGCCTCCTGCTCGTCATTCTGCTGGGAGCGGCGTTCATCGCAGCAGCGGCATGGTGGAGCGGGACCACGCTCATTGGACAGTTCAACGATTTCGTCTTCTCGCTCAAGACCTTGCTCAACCAGGCCCGGTCGATGGCGCAGGACTCGAAGCTCCTGCCTCACAACGAAGGCCTGCGCGCGATCCTGCCGAGTCCTTCGACGCTTCTCGGTGGCGCCACCACCATGGTGCCACGCGCGTTCAACGCCGCATCCATGCTGTTCGCGATCCTCTTCATAGCGCCGTTCCTCGCCTGGGAGCCTGCCGTCTACAAGGCGATCGTGCTCAGTGTCATCCCGCAGGACAAGCGCGAGCGTGTCGACGAGGTGCTCGACGGAGCCGCGTTCAGCATGCGCCGGTGGCTTCTCGGCCAGAGCATCAGCATGGCCGTCATCTTCCTTTTCAGCCTCGTGGCGCTTCTTGCCATGGGCATGCCCTATGCGATCCTGCTTTCTGTGATGGCCGGGCTCCTGACCTTCATCCCGACACTCGGGCCTTTCGTTTCCGGCATCGTCATCATGCTCGCCGGGCTTTCGCAAAGCCCGACCATGGCGCTCTACGGCCTGCTCGCCTATCTGGCCATCCAGTTTCTCGAATCGAACCTGATCACGCCCGTGGTTCAGGAGCACACTGTGAAGCTGCCGCCGGCGGCGACCCTCGCGCTGCAGCTCGTCGCAGGGCTGCTCTTCGGGCTGCTCGGCGTCGCCTTCATCGTCCCGCTGACGGCCGCGGCAAAGCACATCATCCAGGAACTCTACGTCAACGACTGTCTCGGCGGCGGCTGGAGCACCGAGGGACAGTCGGGGCGCACCTGGGCGGGCCGGCTCATCGATCGGTGGCTTACTGGCTCAGGTTCCGGCTCCGGCTCCGGTGAGGGGTAGCGGCCTGCCGCGCGCCGCGTCAGGTGGCCGCGATCTCTTTCTGGAGGGCGGCAATGTGCGGCTCCGCTGCGGAATGCGCGGCTCTCTCGATCTCGCGAAAGCAATCGACGACGGCGAGGCCCGTCGGCGTCAGTTCCGTCCCGCCACCGTTCCTGCCGCCGCTCTGGGCGGAGACCAGCGGCTTCCCGAAGACCTGGTTCATGTTCTCCACCAGGTCCCAGGCGTGCTTGTAGGACATGTTCATGCTGCGGGCGGCGGCCGAGATCGAGCCGCACGCGGCGATGCGCTCGAGCAGCTGGATCTTGCCCGGGCCGATCCGTCCATCGGGGTCGAGATTGATTCTCAGGCTGAGCGACGGCATGTCATCACCTCCACCGGGCGGGCCTTCCCGCACCTCTCGAAACACGCATCCTTTGCATCGATCATCCTGCCCGCCTGGCGAGCGCGACGCTCTTGACCTGCGCATGGACGAGCATGCCTTCCGAAAGCCCGAGGCGGGCGCTGGAAAGCTGCGTGACCCTCGCCAGCATCCGCTCCCCGCTCCCGTCGCTGCCAAGGCCGAGGACGACGATGATCTCGTGCTCCCCCGACGGCGGCATGGCGAGGATGCGCGCAGGCAGGATGTTGAGGATCGTCGTATCGTGGGGAGGCGTGCGCGCCAGGCTCACGTCGCCCGCGGCGACGCGCAGCCGCAGCCGGGTACCGGGCGCCCGGCCGGGCGGCGCGGGAACGAGAAACTCGCCACCCGCCACCTGCAGCCTCGCCAGCCCGTAGGCTTCCTCCTGCCCGGTCACGGTCGCCTCGAAGGTGACGGCGGCATCGCGGGCGAGAGCCAGCGGCAGGGCCGGGTCGCTCTGGATGTCGTGAAGCGATCCGCTTGCCCGTATGCGGCCCGCCTCGACCAGGACCAGGTGGTCGGCCAGCCTTTCCACAGTCGAGATCTCGTGCGTCACGATCACGATCGGCAGCGACAGCGATTGGTGAAGGCGCTCCAGGAAGGGCATGATCTCCTCCCGCGTTTCCTGGTCGAGGGCGGACAGGGGCTCGTCCATGAGCACCAGCCGCGGCCGCGACAGCAGGGCACGGCCGATGGCGACCCGTTGCCTCTCGCCGCCGGACAGTCGCCCGGGCGCGCGGTCGAGCAGCGCCGACAGGCCCAGAAGCTCGACCGCTTCGTCGAAAGCGACCGCCGGGCGCTCGCCGCCCCGCCCAGCGACGCGCAGCGGATAAAGGAGGTTCTTCCTCACTGTCATGTGGGCAAAGAGGCTCGCTTCCTGGAAGACGTAGCCGACCGGGCGCCGCCATGTCGGCAGGAACGTCCGTTCGTCCTGCCACACCTGATCGCCGACCCGGCATGTGCCCTCGAGCTTCTGAAGGCCTGCGATACAGCGCAGCGTCGAGGTCTTGCCGCATCCCGAGGGACCGAACAGCGCCGTGATCCCTTGCGCCGGCACGGTGAAGTCGACGTCGAGCTCGAAGCTCCCGAGCCGCCCCCTGAACGCAGCCCGCAGGCCGGTGCCGCCGCTCATGCGCCTATGCGCCGCATGCGTCGCTCCAGAACGGTCATGGCAAGGATCACGAGGAAGCCGAAGATCACCATGCCGCCGGCAAGGAGGTTGGTCTCGCGCCATTGCTGCGTCTCGACGAAATCGTAGATCGCGACCGACATCACCTTGGTCTCTCCCGGGATGTTGCCGCCGATCATCAGGACGACGCCGAATTCCCCGACGGTATGGGCGAAGCCGAGCACGGCCCCGGTCAGGAAGCCCGGGCGGGCCAGCGGAACGGCAACCGTCCAGAACGCCCGCAAGGGTGACGCGCGCAGCGTCGCCGCAACCTCGAGCGGCCGATCGCCGACGGCCTCGAAGGCGTTGCGGATCGGCTGGACGACAAACGGCAGCGAATAGACGACGGAACCGATCACCAGCCCCTCGAAGGTGAACGCGAGCGTCCTTGCTCCCCACAGGCCCGCGATCGCGCCGCCCGGCCCGTGCGGACCGAGCGCCAGCAGGAAATAGAACCCGAGGACGGTCGGCGGCAGGACGAGCGGCAGCGCGACGACCGTTGCGACCGCTTCCTTCCACCAGGCCTGCGATCGCGCCAGCCACCACCCGAGCGGCGTTCCGATCAGCAGCAGGATCATGGTGGTGACCGCCGCCAGTTCGGCCGTCAGCCGGACCGATATCCAGACCTCCGAAGACATGAGGATCGCCCGCTCCTACCGGGTTCCGCCCGCCGCGTAGCCGTATTTTTCCATGATCCGCGCCGCTTCCGGCCCTTTCAGAAATGCGACGAAGGCCGTGGCTGCCTCGTTGTCCGCTCCACCGGTGAGCAGCACGGCATCCTGGCGGATCGGCCGGTAGTCGCCGGACGGAACGACCCAGCGCGAGCCGCCTTCCCTGCCGGCCACCTCGGAGAGCGCGACGAACCCGAGTTCGGCATTGCCCGAGGATACGAACTGGAAGGTCTGCGCGATGTTGTTGCCCTCGACGATCTTCGGCCTGAGGGCGTCGTACACGCCGATCTTCTTCATTGTCTCCACCGCGGCCGCGCCATAAGGAGCCGTTTTCGGGTTCGCGATCGCGATCTTCCTGAAGCGCGCCGCATTCAGCGTCCCGCTTCCGCGCACGAGTGCCGGGTCGGCGCTGTAGAGGACGATCCTGCCGACTGCATAGGTGAACTCGCTGCCCTCGACTGCCTGGCCTCCCTTCACCGCCATCGCCGGCCGCTTCGCGTCGGCGGCCAGGAAGACGTCGAACGGCGCTCCCTGCGAGATCTGGTTGTAGAGCTGTCCCGTCGAACCGAAGCTCAGCACGGCGTCCTCGCCGGTCTTCGACCTGAAGGCGGCGGCGATTTCCTTCGCTGCGGCAGTGAAATTTGCGGCGACGGCGACCCGCGCCTCGCCAGCCAGCGCGGGAACGGTCGCCGCGGCACCGAAAACGAGTGCCGCGACGAAACGCCTGAGAATTCCCGCTGCCGGCATGCTCATTTCTCCATCGAAGCTTCGGCTACGTCGCTTGCGCCGATCGCGGACCGCTATATCCGATCGGATATAACCACGACCGACGAAGTCCCGTCAATCGACAGGCAGCGGGCCGCCGGCGGCGCCACGCTCAGAACGGCAGCCCCACATAGTTCTCGGCAAGGGAGGTCATCGCGGCGGCCGAATGGAAGAGGTAGTCGAGTTCCGCCTCCTGGATGCGCTGGCCGAAGGCGCCGTTTTCGGGGAAAAGATGCATCGTGGTGGTCATCCACCATGAAAAGCGCACCGCCTTCCACACACGGCCGAGGGCCCGGTCGGAATAGGTCGCGAGCGCGGCCTCGTCATTGCTGCCGAAAAAGGGCAGGAGCGCTTCCGTCAGGTAGAACACGTCCGAGATCGCGAGGTTCAGGCCCTTGGCGCCGGTCGGGGGAACGATGTGAGCCGCATCCCCCACGAGAAACAGCCGGCCGAAGCGCATCGGCTCGGCGACGAAGGACCTGAGCGGCGCGATCGACTTCTCGAAGGACGGCCCGGTCGTCACCTCGTCCGCGGTCGCGGGTGGCAGCCGGCGGCGCAGCTCGTCCCAGAAGCGGTCGTCCGGCCAGTCCTCGACCTGCTCTCCCTGCGGCACCTGAACGTAGTAGCGGCTGCGCGTGCGCGAGCGCATCGAGCAGAGCGCGAAGCCGCGCGCATGGTTGGCGTAGATGAGCTCGTGGCTGACCGGCGGGACGTCGGCAAGAACGCCGAGCCAGCCGAAGGGGTAGACGCGCTCGACCGTTTCGATCGCGGCTTCGGGCACGGCCTGCCGGCATGGCCCGTGATAGCCGTCGCAACCGGCGATCACGTCGCAGTCGATGCGATGCTCGACACCGTCCGATACGAAGGTGACGTAGGGCCGGTCGGTGTCGAAGGCGTGCGGCCGGGCATCGCCTGCCTCGTAGAAGCATCTGGCGCCCGAGGCGGCGCGGGCATCCATCAGGTCCTTCGTCACCTCGGTCTGCCCATAGACCATGACGTGCTTTCCCCCGGTCAGCGCAGCAAGGTCTATCCGGTGGCGCCGCCCGTCGAACGCGAGGTCGAAGCCCTCGTGCGGCAGGCCCTCCCGGTGCATGCGCGCCGCTGCTCCTGCCTTGTCCAGCATGTCCATGGTGCCCTGCTCGAGAACGCCGGCGCGAACCCGTCCGAGAATGTAGTCCTGGCTGACGCGGTCGATCAGGACATTGTCTATGCCGGCGCGCGTCAGCATCTGGCCGAGCATGAGTCCGGAGGGGCCCGATCCGATGATTGCGACCTGTGTGCGGTAACGGTTGACCATGTTTTTCCCCTCAGGCTCCCCTGTCTTGCGACCCGCGCGGCCGTGCCGCCGGACCGGTGGCCGCGCAACTCCCGTGTGCCTCGCATGCCGCGCCCGCGTCGCCATAGAACGATGCGCTTGCCCTTTGCGCGGCGTCCTTCAGCGGGTCGATGGCTGCCGCCAGCGCCGCGCGGTCGAGCCGCGAGGAGGGCCCGAACATCGACATGCTGCAGACGATCTCGCCGTTGCCGGCATATACCGGTACGGCAACGGCGTTGATGTCGCTCTCGCGCTCGCCGAGGTTCCACGCGTGGCCCTCCCGGCGCACGGCCTGCAATTCGGCCAGAAGCGCCTCGCGCCCGGTCAGTGTGCGACCCGAAAAGGGCTGCCGCTCGACGTCGTCGAGATACCGGTCGAGGCGCGCCTGCGCGAGATGGGCGAGCCACACCTTGCCGTGGGCAGTGCAATAGGCTTCGAGGCGGCTGCCGATCCTGATATCCACGTAGAGCGACCGCGTGGACACGGCCTTGGCGACGCAGGTGACCATGTCGGCCTCATAGACCATGGCCATCGAGGCCTCGCCGAAACGGCGGGTCAGGGAATCCAGGACGGGTTGAACCACCTGCGCCACATTGGCCTCCGCAAGGGCCCGGCTGCCGAGATCGACGAGCGCGAAGCCGAGCCTGTAGACGCCACGCTCCTTCGCCACCAGCGCGCCCGAATGTTCCAGCGACTTGAGAAGCCGGTGCGCGGTGACGGCATTGAGCCCCAGCGCACCGGAGACGACCGATGCCGTGATCTCCGATCGACCCCGGTCGAAGAGATTCAGGATCTCGAAGGCGCGAACCACGGAACCGTTGATCTGGGTCGCCATGCCTGGCTTCGCTTTCTTCAGCAATTGGCTCTGCGAGATTGACAATGGCGGGTGCCTTCGTCAATCTCAAGATATACATATTTCAAATATAGCAATATTGGAAGCAAGGGGCATGACAGCGCAATCGGGAGGGCGCGGCGGGCCGATGGGGCCGGCGAACAGATCTGGTGCAGCTCACGGCGACGCTGCAAACGACAGGGGCAACCTCACCGCGGGCGGCGCCCTCCTGGCGCGCCTGAAGGCGGTGGGCGTCGACTACATCTTCGCCAATTCCGGCACGGACTTCCCTCCGATCATTGAAGGACTGGCCGAAGCAGCGGCCAGGGACATGCCGCTGCCGCACTCGCTGGTGATGCCGCACGAGAGCGCGGCGATGGGAATGGCGCACGGCTATTTCCTCGCCACGGGGCGCGCCCAGGCGGTGATGGCCCACACCAATGTCGGGCTCGCCAACTGCGCCCTCGGCGCGATCAACGCAGCGACCGAAAAAGTGCCGATGCTGCTGTTTTCGGGCCGCACACCCGTTCTCGAGCAGGGACGTCCCGGCGCGCGCACGGTCCCGATCGGCTGGGGCCAGGAAATGCGGGACCAGACGGCGCTGGTGCGCGAGGCGACGAAGTGGGACTACGAGCTGCGCTTCCCGGAGCAGGTTCCGGAGGTGGTGGACCGAGCCCATGCGATCGCCAGTTCGACTCCTCGCGGGCCGGTCTATGTCAGCCTGCCGCGGGAGACGCTGTGCGAGCCCTGCCCCGCCGAGGGTCTCGCGGATCCGCCGACGATGGCGCCGGCGCGCGCCTCGCCGTCCCCCGCCGCGATCGAGCGAGTGGCCGATCTCGTCGCAGCTTCCGAAAACCCGGTCATCTTCGCGCAGCGCGGCGCCGGCTCCGCGGAGGGCTTTGCAAGCCTTGCGGCGCTGGCCGAGACGTGGTCGATCCCGGTCGTCCAGTACTGGGCCGTGCAGCTCGCGCTCGCGACCGATCACCCGATGGCGGCTGGCGCGAACCCCTCCCCCTGGATCGGCGAGGCCGATCTCGTCATCGTGCTCGATTCGCTCGCGCCGTGGTCGCCGGCGCTGCATCGGCCAAAGGAAAACTGCCGCGTCGTGCACATCGGGGCAGATCCCCTCTATGCGCGGTTCCCGATGCGAAACTTCCGATCGGACATTTCCGTTGCCGGCGAGCTCGACGACGCGATCCCGGCCCTCCGGTCGGCTCTCGCGCAGTACGAAGCGCAATCGCAGGAAATCCGGGCGGCACGCAGGGCGCGCCTCGTTCCGCGAATCCGGAAGATCCAGAAGGAAGCGGAGTCGGCCGCAGCGGCCGGGCGGGGTTCTCCACCGACGAAGGAATTCGTCAGTTCATGCCTGTCCGACGCGATCGCCGGCAAGCGTGCGACGGTGCTTTCGGAACTCGGCTGCCCGCTGTTTCCGATGCGGCTCGGCGAGCACGGCAGCTGGTACCAGGAGCCGCATTCCGGCGGGCTGGGCTGGGCCTTCCCGGCGGCGCTCGGCATCCAGCTCGCGGACCGCGAGAGGCTGGTGGTCGCCACGATGGGCGACGGCTCTTATATCTTCTCCAATCCGGCTGCCTGCCACCAGATCGCCGAGGCGCTGGAACTGCCGGTCCTCATCCTCGTCCTGAACAATGCGGAATGGGGCGCGGTGCGCCAGTCGGTCCTCGGCGTCTACCCCGACGGCTATGCTGCGAAGGCCAACAGCATGCCGCTGACATCGCTGGCGCCAAGCCCGGACTTCGCGAGATATGCGGAGGCAAGCCGCGGCTGGGCAACGCGTGCAAGCGAGCCCGGGGAACTCCGGAAGGCGCTTGCCGATGCGATCCGGCACATCGAGGAGCGCCGCAGCCATGCGCTGATCGATATCCGCGTGCGGCCGTAGCACCCGGGCCTCGCAGCTTTCCAGCCGGAAATTGCGTCACGTCAAGGAACGAACCGAAAATCCGCGATTTCCTGCAAAATGCTGCAGGGAGGAACGCACATGGCCGCCTATCTGGTTGAAGAATTCGTCGAAAGCGAGCCGACCGGACGCTCCTGGCGGGTGAGAGCCGAAGATCCGCTCGACGCTGCGCTGAAAGCCCTGTCATGCGACAGGGAATCGCACGCCGGAAACGACGCGCTATGCATGAAGGTCTCGCCAAGAAATCGCTTCGGACGATCCGAACTGCTCGACAGGCGCAGGCTCGTTTCGGAGGCGCGCCGCCGGGCATGCCTGCGCGCCGACACCTTCCTGCCGAATTCCTGAAGACAGCTCCCGCGATCGGCGGCGGCGGCGGCCTGCTGTACCCTCGCGGCCGCCGTTATGCGCGTTGCGTTTGACCGTGTCATCGCCCCCTCGCGTGTGATAAATGGAAAATCGACCTCGGCCGTTGCCGGCCTGCTCGTGGCGCGGCGGCGGATCCCGGGTCTCCTCAGGGGTCGCGAAGGGTGAGACTGCTTCCTTCAGGTGCCGGGCCCCGCCCTCGGTCCTGCACCGACAGGCGGGCACATTCGGGGAGTGCGCCCCGCGGAGGCGCAAGGCCATCTTGAGGTACGGGCAGAATTCGACTCCTGTCTCGGCCATGGAGCGCTTCTGGGGCCTGATGCGCGCCTACTGGGTTTCGGAGCGATGGCAACAGGCGTGGAGCCTCACCGCAATCATCATCCTGCTCACCGCACTGTCGGCGATGGCAAGCGTCTGGTTCGCCGAGGCTTCCGGCCGCCTCATGAGCGCGATCGCCTTTCTCCACAGTCCGGAGAACCCGACAACCGCGCGGGCGCTGCTGGCCAGCGCGGCGACGCTGGTCGGCATCGTGGTCCTCAAGGACGTCGGATTCATATCGGTGCGGCATTACTTCTCCACCACTCTGCACCGCAGATGGCGCGCCTGGCTGGACCTCCAGTTCAACGACGCGCTGCTCGACCGCAACCACACTCATTTCCATCTTCAGTACGGGACGGCATTGGCGGCGCCGGGGCGGGCGGCCATGATCGACAACGCCGACCAGCGGGTGCAGGAATTGATCAAGGGAATGGCCGGCGGCGCGATCGGCCTTGCGATGGGTGTGGCCGGCGTGATCCTGTCGCTTCTCTTCGTCGGGCGCAAGATCCTCGAAACCTCCGCGCAAGTGCGCGGGCTCGAGTTCCTGGGCGGATACGGGAGCGCCTGCCTGGCTGTCGCCGCCGTGCTCGTCTACGTTCCGGTCGCGACCTTCGTGGCAACGAGGCTCGGGGCGATCCTGCAGCGGCTCGACAACAGGATGCAAAGGGCGGAAGGCAGCTACCGAAGCGAATTGAACACGCTTCTTCACCGCAGCTTCCACATCGCCGCCGCCCGAGGCGAAGAGATCCAGAAGAAGATCCACCGGAGACGTTATCTCGACATCGACCAGACGTGGGCCAGCCTGAACTGGGTCACGGCGTCATACATGGGCTTCGAACTGATCTACAGCTTCTTCGGATCCAGGATCGTCGCCTACGCGCCCGGGCTGCTGCCCTATCTCGACGGGGAGATCAGTCTCCAAGCCTATATCACCGGCGCTGAGCTTGCGAATGCCCTCATCAACGACTGCTCCTGGTTCATCCATGTGATGCCCAACATCGCCACGCTGCGCGCCGACGCACGCCGCGTCAGCGATCTGGCGAAGGCCATCGACGCCGTCCAGCGACCGCGCGACTTCTACGCCCGAACCGGCCATGCGGAGTTGCGCTACGAGCAGCAGGAACCGCATCTGGGCCTGTCGGTGCGGAACCTGCAACTGATGCATCCGGGGGAGGAAAAGCCGTTCGTGACGACGGGCAGCCTCAATTTCAGGCCGGGTGAGTGGACCCTGCTGGTCGGGGAATCCGGCAGCGGCAAGTCGTCCCTCCTGAAGGCGATGAACGGTCTCTGGCCCCATGGCCGCGGCTGCGTCATCGCGCCCGAGAATGCCCGCTCCCTCTTCGCCGCGCAGGATGTCCGTCTGCAGCCGGTCGCGCTGAAGGAGCTTGTCTGCATGCCGGACCCGGCCGAAAGGCACCCGGATGCGGAGGTCGCGGCGGCCCTCCGGAAAGCCGGCCTGGCGGAATTTGCCGGCGATCTCGCCAACTTCGGCCACGACGGGCAGTCCTGGGACCAGCTTCTTTCGGGAGGACAGAAGCAGAAGGTCGTCCTCGCAAGGATACTTCTCCTGCGCCCGAACCTCATGTTCCTGGACGAGCCGACGAGCGCGCTCGACCAGGAAGCGACCGTTTCCTTCCACCAGGAGATCAGGGACGCATGTCCCGACGCGACGGTGATCAGCGTCATGCACGATGCGACGCCACCGAGGAGCAAGGCCGGAGATGGTTTCTACGACAGCGTCCTGACCATTTCCGACGGCTGCGCGACCAAGGCGACGTTGCCGGAGACCGGCGGAATGCCGGCGGGACCGGCCAGGGTCCGCACGGGTGGCGTGCGCCGCGTGGTCTGAAGCCATCCGGCCTGCGGCTGGATTGGCGGTCACGCATTTCGGGAAGAACCGGAACTCGGCTTGCATCCAAACTTGCGCCGACTTGACGCGGATCAAGACCGGATTCGCCGATCTGTGTCAGACAGGAACCCATGTGGAAATCCGTCTCGACTGCTCCATTCGAAACGCCTCTGGAACTCGCCGTCATCGAGAAGGAAGAGGTGCACGCGCTCGTCTTCGCCTGCAAGCGGATCGACGGCGGCTGGGCAAAGGAAGAAACCGGAGAGCAAATCGACGTCCACCCGACGCACTGGAGGGAATGGCAGCAGAGGGAGCAGCGGCCGGCGGGCTAGCCCTTCCTCCGATCCGAGGACGAATCGCCACGCCTGCTTTCGAGGATTGCGGCCAGTTTGGCTTCTTCCTCCTTGAGCAGGGCCTTCAGCTTCGTGCGCTCGGACTCGTCGACCGTGGTTTCCAGCTTTTCCTTGAAGTGCCGAATGTTGAGCAAAGCCACACGTCTGTCCATGTCGGGAGATCCCCTGCAATTCTCCGGCTCGTCGTTGCCAGTCTAGTGCGACCACGGCGGCGTTGAAAGAGGCGCGACATTGTTGCTCTTTCGTGCAAGCGAGCGGAGTCCGATGCCGGAATGCTCCGGTCACGCAAAACGAATATGGGGTAGGGATTGACCCACCTCAATGCAATCCTCGTGTCGATGTGGCCGCCTGTTCAAGCGGAGCTGGTCAAAACACGTCGACAAGGGAGCGCGGCCATGGAATCTTCTCGGCAGAAACGGGCATCGCGCGAGGCGCTGCGAACGACGCCAATCGAATCCGAAACCGACCTCAGGATCTGGCGGTCGGGGCCCGGCGGCTGGAAGTTCGAGCTGGTGTCGCCGAAGGCGCGGCGCTGGGCGCGCAGCAATCTCAACTTCGACAGATACCAGACCTGCGAAAACGTCTTTCGCACCGACGTCTCCGGCGTCAACAGCCTGATCCAGAGAGGCCGGATGGCCGGTCTGGTTGCGGAGTGTACGGCGCTCCGCAACCATGAGCGATAGAGTTGTGCCGCTCGCCGGTCGTGCAGCCGTTGCCGAAGCACCGGGCTCTATGCGCCAGGCTTCTCCGGCCCCTCGCCGTCGATCTCCTTGCCCCGGCATTCCGAGGTTGCGCCTGCTTCCGGAACGGAAGTTCCGGCGGCGCCCGGCTCGTCGCCATCCGCAGCCTCCGGGCCTCTCCTTCCCTCTTCTGCCAGGTCGGCCGAAAGCGTCGACGCCGCTGACGGTTGTTTCTCTTCCACTTCCTCGCCGTCCAGCGGCCCCTCCGCCGGTCGCTTCGGAGAAACGTGACTGCCATTCCTCGTCGATCTCGGCAACCTCCTGCCTCAACCGAGCCGTGCGATCAGCGATCTCCTTTTGATACTCCGGAAATTCACTCAGCGGCCTTCCGATTTCGTCCATATCCTCATAGAGAACCATATTCGCGAGTATCGCATGCGCGGGCTTACGTCGCGTTTCGCAAACAAAGAGATCCACGTTCCTATCGATCAGGCCTCCATGCCTCTCCCAGTCCACCGACAAGCGGTTACTCCCTCCTTGCTTGACCTTCAGGACGAGTTTCTGCCTGCTGCTCGACATTTGCTCGACCGAGTGGGACTCCAGGCGACCCGCGCCACTGCCTGACGGCCGGTTCCTTGCGTTGCCATTGTCCCCAACGCGGGCCTGGGACTGATCGACTGTCGAACGCGCCGTGTCCCTCTGCCTGTTTCCAATCGGATCACCCATGCATTTCCCTCCAGAATTCCTGTTTGCCAAGGCAGTAGTTCTGTCGCCCAGGACAGTTCCCGACTGTCATGAACATGACACTGCCTTGACGAAATTCGGTTTTCCCTACCCGCGGCGGCGGTTGCAGGGTCGCCTCGCGACGGCCGGGGCCGCGCTCACTGCCGCCTGACGGACAACTGAAGGAAATGCGCCGAGCAGGAGATGCACGGATCGTAGTTGCGGATGGCCTGCTCGCAGCGATCGCGAATCACTTCGTCGGGCTCGTCCACGAGAGCCGCCGCAACTCCGGCGAGGTCGGCCTCGATGCTCGGCTGGTTCTGTGACGTCGGCGGGACGATGCGGGCGCTGACGATCGTCCCGTCGCCGGCGAACTCGTACCGGTGCCAGCAGATGCCGCGCGGGGCCTCCGTGCAGGCGAATCCGACGCCGGCGCGCGGTTCCAGCGGCAGGTATGGGGCTTCCGGCCGCTCGTAGCCGGCGATCAGCCGCAAGGCCTCCTCGCAGGCGAATACGATCTCCAGGGCGCGCACGACAATGCTTTGGAACGGATTGCGGCATACCGGCCCGAGGCCGGCCTCCCCCGCCAGTTCCCGGACGGATTCCGGCAGCCGGTCGAAATTGAGGGCATAGCGGGCGAGCGGGCCGACGAGATAGGCGCCGCGCTCCTTCACGGCGGCGTGCAGTGCCGTCGAGTGCGCGACATGGCGCTCCTCGAAGACATCTTCGAAATCGGTCACGGGAATGTCGATGCCCCGGCTCGATACGATGCGGCCTTCGTTGAACGGGTATTCGCCGTCGTGCCGGAGCGCCACGAACTCGTAGTCCTGCTCGAATGCGGGAAAATCGAATCCGGCCACCCAGCGCGTCAGCTCCACGGCGACGTCGCGAGCCCGCCTGAGGCTCTCGGCGACAGGGGCGAGTTCGCTGCGCGCGGGGACCTTGTGAAAGCCGCCCGTTCTGACGCTCACCGGGTGGATCTCGCGGCCGCCGAGGACCCGGATGAGCTCGTTGCCGGCCTTCTTCAGCTGAAGCCCCTTCCGGACGAGGTCGCCGTGGTCCTGGGCCATCCGAATGGCATCCGGATAACCGAGAAAGTCCGGAGCGTGCAGCATGACGACGTGCAGCCCGTGGCTCTCGATCCACTCGCCGCAATAGATCAGCCGCCTGAGCGCGCGGAGCTGGCCGCCGACCCGGGCGCCGAAGGCGTGCTCGACGGCGTGCACCGCGCTCATCTGGTAGGCGATCGGACAGATGCCGCAGATGCGGGCCACGATGTCGGGCAGTTCGGCATAGCCCCGGCCACGCAGGAAGGCCTCGAAGAAGCGCGGCGGCTCGAAGATGCGCAACTGCGCCGAAGCGACGCGGCCGTCACGGATGTCGAGGTCCAGCGCCCCTTCGCCCTCGACGCGCGCAAGATAATCGACCTTTATGGTCCTAGTCGCCATGGGTCTCGCTTTCATCGAGGAACGGACGGGCCGCCACGTTGAAGGTCCTGAGCGCACGACGGATGTCGCGCGGGGCGGCACCGAGAAGTTGCCACTCGCTGGCGATCGCCTTCATGTTCGGCGTTTCCATCGGACCGTAGCAGCCGTAGCACCCGCGACGGAAAGACGGGCAGATGGCGCCGCAGCCGGCGTGGGTGACCGGCCCGAGACAGGGCGTGCCCTGCACCATCACGCAGACATTGCCCTGCTGCTTGCACTCGATGCAGACGCTGTGGGCGGCGATGGCCGGCTTGCGCCCTGCGAGGAAGGCGGAGATCACCTCGACGAGCTGCTGCTTGTTGATAGGACAGCCATGCAGCTCGTAGTCGACCGGCACATGCGCGGAAATCGGCGTCGAGGTGGCAAGCGTTTCAATGTAGCGGGGCGTGGCGTAGACGGCGGCGACGAAGTCGTCGATGTCGGCGAAATTGCGCAGCGCCTGGATGCCGCCGGCCGTCGCGCACGCGCCGATTGTCACGAGGTGCCGCGACTGCCGCCGGACTTCCCGGATGCGGTCCGCGTCATGGCGCGTGGTGATCGATCCCTCGACCAGCGAGAGGTCGTAGGGTCCCTCGGAGACGGCGCGCGAGGCTTCGGGGAAACTGGCGATCTCGATCGCATCCGCGAGCGCCAGCAACTCGTCCTCGCAGTCGAGCAGCGAGAGCTGGCAACCGTCGCAGGACGCGAATTTCCATACGGCCAGGCGGGGTCTTCTCGCTCCTGCCATTTCAGATCTCCCTGATCGCGAGAATTGCAGCGATCGCGTCGAAGGGCATGACCGGACCGTCCCTGCAGACGAAGGACGGGCCGAACTGGCAATGGCCGCAAAGCCCGATGCCGCATTTCATGTTGCGCTCCATGGAAAGGAAGATGCGATCCGCCGGCACGCCGGCCTCGCCGAGAGCGGCGGCAGTGAAACGCATCATCACCTCCGGTCCGCAGACGAAGGCGATCGTTTCGGACGGTTCGAATGCCGCTTTCGGGATCAGGGACGGGACCACGCCGACATTGCCGTGCCAGCCGGCATCGGCGTGATCCACGGTCACCGCCACGTCGACATCGAGCCGGCGGCGCCAGTCCTCCAGTTCCCTGCGATAGAGAAGATCGTCGGGGTGGCGGCTGCCGACCAGGATACTGATCCGGCCGTACCGGTCGCGCTCGGCGAGGACATGATGGATCGCCGGGCGCAGCGGCGCGAGGCCCAGCCCGCCCGCGACGAAGACGACGTCGCAGCCCGCGGCGGCCGTCACCGGCCAGCCGGTACCGAACGGGCCGCG
The DNA here is from genome assembly GCA_963760965.1 of uncultured Alphaproteobacteria bacterium. GTDB lineage: Bacteria > Pseudomonadota > Alphaproteobacteria > Rhizobiales > Rhizobiaceae > Pararhizobium_B. The sequence goes on along the minus strand of CAVXEW010000006.1, from coordinate 434,238 downwards.
GACACCGATCGCGCTCCCCACGTCGAGCCGCGCGAGCGCGCCGCTGACGGCGCCCACGTCGCGCACGGTGTGCACGAGCCGCGTCCGGTCCGATGCGTCGCCGCTGATGCTGATCGCGATCTCTCCGACGCCGAAGACGTAGAGCATGTTGAACTGCCCCGGACGAAAGTCCGGCCTGTCGCCTGTCTGCGGGACGAGGTCGAGGGTGACGGTGTCGACGAGTTCGCGCCGCACGCCTGCGACGCGGTAGAACGAGGGCACGAACGGATCGGGCGGGCCCTGACCCGCCATCTCAGCCTCTTCCGTAAACATCGAGCACCTGAAGCCGCGTGTCGTGAAGCCGCTTCACGAAGACGGGAAGGAACCGCTTCATCAGTTCGTAGCCGAGATGCGGATCCGCGTCGCACTTGCCGCGCAGGCATGCCGCGTCGATGCCTATGGAACGCGTCAGCGTCACGGCGCGGGCGTCGAAGGACCATCGGTAGGGCGGGATGAGCCAGGACGCACCGACGATCTCGCCCTCCCCGAGCGTTGCGAAGACCATCGGCGCGCGACCGGGCGCGACGAGCTCGAGCGCGACCTGACCGTGACGGATCAGGAAGAACTCGTCTGCCGGGTCGCCCTCGCGGAAGAGATACTGGCCCGCCTCGAAGCGCTGGTTGCGCGCGCAGCCGGCGACGAGAGCACCGTGATCGGCGGGCAGGTCCTTGAAGAATGGCAATTCGCCCAGCAGGTCTTCCAGGGTCTTCATGTGGCCTTCCCGGCGACGTCGGCTGCAAGCCTCGCCGCCTCCTCGGTGATGTCGATGCCCACCGGGCACCAGCTGATGCAGCGACCGCAGCCGACGCAGCCGGACGTTCCGAACTGGTCGATCCAGCCCGCAAGCTTGTGGGTCATCCACTGGCGGTAGCGCGAGGCGCCGGATTTGCGCACGCTGCCGCCGTGTATGTACGAGAAATCCATGGTGAAGCAGGAATCCCACTTGCGGACGCGCTCGGCCGAAGTGCCGGCAAGGTCGCTGTGATCCTCGACCGTCGTGCAGAAGCAGGTGGGGCAGACCATCGTGCAATTGCCGCAGGTCAGGCAGCGCTGGGCCACTTCCTCCCAGATCGCGTGGTCCTGATGACCCTGGAGAAGCTCCTTCAAACCTCCAGTCTCGAGTGCGCGGCCCATCCTGCCCGCGGTGCCGCGAACGACGGCCTCGGCGGCGTCGAAATCTCGCTTCTCCGGCCGGCGCGACGGGATGCTCCGCATCAGACCGGCGCCGGCCTTGCTTCCGATCTCGACGAGAAAGTCGTGGCGGCCGTCGCCAAGGAGCTCCGTCAGAGCCACATCGTATCCGGCATCGGCCTTCGGCCCGGTGCCCATCGAGACGCAGAAGCACGTACCTCCCGCCTCCGAGCAGTTCACAGCGACGACGAACGCGTTCCGGCGCCGCTCGGCGTAGGCGGCGTCGACGAAGGGGCCGTTGACGAACACCCGATCCTGGATGCCGATGGCATGGAGTTCGCACGCGCGCACGCCGATGAAGGCGAATTTTTCGGCGACCGGGTGCCCGTCCCCGTCCTTTTGCGTACTGCCGTCCCGGCCGACGCTCCACAGCCGCTCGACCGGGGGATGAAGGAAGCGCTTCCAGGATTGCGGCCCGACCGCGAAGCCGAACAGGGCGTCGTCGTCCCGCCGCTCGACACGATAGCGGCCTGCTTCCTGCCTCTCGGTCCATCCGGCGGGCAGATCTCCGATCTCAGAGATCTCGTCATAGATTATCGCCTCGTCGCGCAGCACGGGACCGAGGACGCGGTAGCCCAGTCCCGCCAGACCCGCGACAATCGCCTGAAGACCTTCGCGGTCGACCAGAACCGCTTCGTCCTTTGCGCGGATGCTGTCCATTCACCGGGGCTCCCTTGCAGAAGCATTATGCCACACACAGCGGTTGAAGCTAGACGAGCCGGCAGGATCGCGATTTGATCCAGATTAATGACGTCGGCAGCCGATCGGCTTCGAGCCGGCCTGGAGAGCAGATGAAGATCGAACCTCGAAGCCTCAACACCTGGCTGCTCAGCGCGGTGCTTTTCCTGATCCTGCTCTACTACGGCAGAACCCTCCTGATGCCTCTCGCGTTCGCGTTGCTCCTCTGGGCGGTGCTCAATGCAATGGTGGCGTTTCTGCAGCACCTGCGCTTTCCCAGATGGCTTGCCTGGCCGGCAGCCTTCGCGCTGATCGCCGCCGCGCTCTATTTCATCGTCCTCATCGTCACCAGCGAGATGTCCTCGCTTGTCGAGCAGGTGCCCGACTACAGCGCCAGGCTCCAGCAGATGTGGTCGTCGCATGCCTACCTGCACCGTTTCGTCCCGGTGATCGACATTACCACCGTGCTCAAGACCTCCGACGTCATGACCATCCTCGGCAACACCGCCGGCTCGATCGGCGGCTTCGTGGCCGAAGTGGTGCTCGTCCTGATCTATGTCGGATTCCTGCTCGCCGAGCAGCGCTACCTTCCGGAGAAGCTCGCTCGCTTCAACCGGCCCTCCGCGGGCCCGGGGGCGCCTTCGATCATCCATCTGATCGGCCAGCAGGTGCAGTCGTATCTGGGCGTATGCACGGTGCTGAGCCTGGCGATGGCGGTGATGACCTACCTCCTGCTCACGGCGTTCGGCCTCGACTTCGCCGGCTTCTGGGCGCTTGCGATGTTCGTGCTGACCTACATCCCCGTCGTCGGCGCCATCGGTGCCGGACTGCCCGCCCTGATGGCCCTGATCCAGTTCGGAAGCTTCTATCCGGCCCTTTTCATACTGGCGCTGCTCGTGGCCTTTCACTTCGTCCTGACCAACATCGTCGAGGCAGCCCTGCTCGGCCATTCCCTCAACCTGAGCCCGTTCGTCATCGTGGTCTCGCTGACGTTGTGGGGCCTCCTCTGGGGCATCGGCGGCCTGTTCCTCGCCGTTCCCCTGACGAGCGCCATCGCGATCTCCTGTCGGCACGCGGAGGGGCTGGAATGGATAGCCGACCTCATAGCCGGTCCGGCGCGACGGCGCCACGATTGGCCGGTCAAATGGCTCAGACACACGCGGTGAACACCCCGGCCGGCCTCGCGTCCGCACCCCTCCCGGAGCCCTTGGGAGTATATTTTTCCGCATCTTAGACGAAAGTAGAACTAAAACCTGAGATTGTGCGTCCTGCGATACCCCGATTGCTGGCGGAATGGGCGGACTTCCGGTATTCTCCACGATGCGATTGAGAGCGAAATCAGCTCTTTGAGAAGCCGAAAGCGATCAATTGCCACGATGGCGGGCGAAAGTTCGCAAGCAAAGAAGAATGCGGGGCGGAATACCAGTCCACAACCATCGGAGGAGATATCCCGTGGAGAGTCTTCGTGTTGCCGACCGATACCGTTCACGACCGGATGCCTGGGACGAATTGCCGGACGCGGATTTCCGCGTCTCCTGTTCGAAGGCCGACGGATGGCGAGTGGAGATACTCACTCCACGCGCCCGGCGCTGGGCGCGGACCAACCTGAGCTGTGACCAGTACGACACCACCGATCCGGTCTTCTCAACCGATCTCGCGGGTGCAAACAGCCTGATTCACAGGGCACGGCTCTCCGGCCTCGTTTCCGAATACTCCGGGCCTCTGGCGCCGGTGAGGATTTAGCGGGCCCGTCGTAGCCGACCAGCTCCGAAGCAAGATCGAGAACCGATTGCCGCCGCCGGCTCCCCAAGAGCCGGCGGCGCGCTTTTGCGTGCCTTCTCTTCTTCCGCGATCATTGACGACGATCAAGGCGCGGATCACTGCGCCCGACTACCAAGAGGCGAAAAGAGGAGAATGCGACATGAATGAAGGAAGGCGGCTGGCGCTCGTCGGCGACATCGGCAGCACCAACGTCCGCTTCGCGATCAGCGACGTGGACGAGGCGAGCATCGAGCACTTCGTCGTCTTTCAGACATCGATGTTCGAGAGCCTGCAGGCAGCCATCGAGGCCTACTACCGTTCGATCCCGCACCGGCCCGACATGGCAGGCCTTGCGGTTGCGGCACAAGTGGCCGGCGACGAGATCCGGATGCCGAATATCGACTGGTCCTTCACGGCCGAAGACATCAGGAAAGCGACCGGCGCCGGCCACGTGCGGATCATCAACGATTTCGAGGCGCTGGCTCTGGCGCTGCCCGGCCTGGCTCCGCACGACATGAAGGAAATCGGAGACGGCATCGCCGTCCCGGAGTTCCCCTCGCCTGGTCCTCGGCCCCGGCACGGGCTTCGGAGCTGCTGCGTTGCTGCCATCCGGCAACTCCTGGGCCGTCCTTGCGAGCGAAACCGGCCAGGCTTCCTTCGCGGCGACGGACGCGGAGGAATTCGCCCTGCTCGAACGGCTGGCGGAGACCCGCGGCCACGTGACGGTCGAGGACGTGCTGTCGGCCGGCGGCTTGCAGGAGATCCACGCGATGATCGCCGAGAAAGAGGGCACTGCCGGCGGCCTGCCGGCGGCCGAGATCATCGCGCTCGGCGAGCACGAGCACGAAGCGACGGCGCGCAAGGCCATCGAAATGTTCGTGGAGATCCTCGCCAGGGTCGCCGGCGATGCGACGCTCGCTCTTGGCGCGCGCGGCGGCCTCTACCTCGGCGGTGGGATGGCTCCAAGGATGATCGACGAACTGAAGCGCAGCATCTTCCAGCTCGCCTTCAGGAGCCGGGTCTGCACGGCCGCCCGGCCCGAACCCGTGCCTGTGCATGTCATCATGTCCAACGATGCCGGGCTGCGCGGCGTGGCCGCGGCGCTCTCCGACACCTATCCGATGGTGCGGGGGGCCTGAAGGCCGCCGGCCTCCGCCGCCGCGTAGATCGCGAGGACATCCTCGCGGCGGCAAAGTTCCGTTCCGGGCGTGAGAACGGCGGCGGCTCCGGCAGCGAGCCCGAAGGCGAAGGCTTCCTCGACCGGCTTCCCGGCCGCGAGCGACCACAGCATTCCCCCGAGGAAGCTGTCGCCCGCTCCGACCGCAGAGCGCACCTTCACGTCGAATGCGGGGAACCGCCGGACGCCGGCTTCGCTGGCCAGGAGCGCACCTTCGCTGCCCATGGTGACGGCGACGTAGCGCGCCGCGTTGCGCCGCACGAGCTCCATCGCGGCGTCCCCTGCGCCCTCCGGTCCGAGCCGCCGTCCCGCCAGCGCTTCCAGCTCGCCGAGGCTGGGCTTCACCAGGAAGGTTCCGCGACGGTCGAGCGCCTTGGCGAGCGCCGGTCCCGTGGCGTCGAGGACGAAGGAACCGCCTTTCCGGGCTACGAGATCGGCCATGCGGGCGTAGGTATCGTCGGCGGCGCCGCGGGGCAGGCTGCCGCTTGCCACCACATAATGCGCCGTGCTTCGCTCGAGGGCTTCGAAGGCGAGTTGCAACTCGTCCCGGCCGACTTCCGGGCCTTCGGGAACGAAGCGATACTCGAGCCCCGTCTCGCCCTCGTGAACCATGAAGGCCATGCGCACCGGAGCGCGGATCCCGATGCGCTGGCGAAGCAGCGGCGTGGCGGAAAGCAGGTCGTCGAGCAATGCGCCGGTGGCACCGCCGGAGAGATATATCAGTTCGGCTTCTGCGCGCAGCTCGGCGACAACCCTCGCCACGTTGACGCCGCCGCCTCCGGCGTGCTGGCGCTGATCGTGGGTTCGCACCTTGTGCGTCGGTCTCACGCGCTCCGCATTGCAGGACACGTCGACTGTCGGGTTCAGCGCGACGCAGAGAATCCGCTTCATGCTCATTCTTCCCCGCCAGTCCCCGACACCGACAGCCGATCCGTGACGCCTGCGACGCCGGGCACGCTCTCTGCCGCGACCCGAGCGGCATCCTGCAACGCGCGCGTCGGCACCCCGCCGGCGAGCGTGACATAGCCGCGATCGACCTCGACGGCGACATCCTCCAGATCGAGGTCGCTGCTCAGACGCGCACGAACGGCGCAGCGCAGCGCTTCGTCGCCAGCCGCCACGCTCGGGACGCCGGCCGCCGCGATGACGCGCAGCAGATCGGACCGGCTGACGATTCCGACGACCCTTTCCCCGCGCACCACCGGCAGCCGGTTGACATCGCGGTCGAGCATCAGCCTGCAGATCCGGGTTATTGGCGCGTCCTCGTCGATCGTGACCACGTTGCGGCTCATGACGTCGCTCACGCGCCAGCTGCGCGCGCGGACATAGGCCGTCGCCGCCTCGTCGGCCGTGACATCGGCGTCGCCCTTCCCGTCCGACGCGGCCCCGAGCTCCTCGCGCCGCAGCAGGTCGCCTTCCGTCAGGATGCCGACGAGATGGCCGTCGTCGTCGAGAACCGGCAGGCCGCTGATCCGGTGCTCCAGCATGATCGACACGGCGTGCCGGATCCCGTGTCCCGGCCCGACGCCGACCACCTGCGGGGTCATGATTTCGCGTGCCTTCATTCGTGCTGCTCCACGAGTTCGCCGATGTGGCGCGAAGCGACCGCCACCTCATGGTGGGCCATTCCGCCGGAGACCTCGGTCTCCGCCGCCGCGACCTCACGCTTGACCGCGATGAAGCTGTCCGGCGTCACCGAGATCGAATCGATGCCGCACCCGACGAGGAACCGCGCGAAGGCGGGGTGGTCGCTCGGCGCCTGACCGCAGAGGCCCACTTTCACCTTCGACTTGTGAGCTTCGCGGACGACGCTCTCGATCATCCATTTCACCGCGGGGTCCTGCTCGTCGAAGAGCGCCGACAGCGCCTCGGAATCGCGATCGACCCCGAGGGTGAGCTGCGTGAGGTCATTCGAACCGATGGAGAATCCGTCGAAGCGGGCGGCAAACTCCTTCGCCAGGATGACGTTGGAGGGGATCTCGCACATCACATAGACCTGCAACCCGTCCTCTCCCCGCTTCAGCCCGTTCCCGGCCATGACCTCGAGCACCCGGTCGGCCTCGTGGATGGACCGGCAGAACGGGATCATGACGATAACGTTCGTGAAGCCCAACCGCGTGCGCAGCCGCTCTATGGCGCGGCATTCGAGCGCGAACCCGTCCCGGTACGCCGGCGAGTAGTAGCGCGACGCGCCCCGGAAGCCGATCATCGGGTTCTCTTCCTTCGGCTCGAATTCCGCTCCGCCGAGAAGCCCGGCGTACTCGTTCGTCTTGAAGTCGCTCATGCGGATGATGACGGGCCTGGGGTGGACGGTCGCGGCGATCCGGGCGAGCCCGCGGGACAGCGAGTTCGACGAAATACTCGGACTTGTCCTCGTAGCGTGCCGTAAGCTCGGCGATTTCTGACTTCGCGGCCTCGTCCTTAAGTTCGTCGAACTTCAGCAGCGCCATCGGGTGAACCCGGATGTGGTTGCTGATGACGAATTCCATTCTGGCAAGGCCAACGCCGTCCGCCGGCAATTGCCACCAGCGGAACGCGGCGGCGGGGTTTGCAAGGTTCATCATCACCTTCGTGCGGGTCGTTGCGATATCGTCGAGGGAGACCGTCGCGGACGAGAAGTCAGCCGTGCCCTCGTAGACGAACCCTTCGTCGCCCTCGGCGCAGGACAACGTCACGTCCTGCTCGCCATGCAGGCGACGCGTCGCGTCGCCAGTGCCGACGACGGCGGGCAGCCCGAGTTCCCGGCTGACGATCGCGGCGTGGGAGGTCCTTCCTCCGTGGTCGGTGACGATGCCGACGGCGCGCTTCATGATCGGCACCCAGTCGGGGTCCGTCGTCCTGGTGACGAGGATCGAGCCATCCACGAACCTGTCGATATCAGCTGCGGTCTCGATGAGGCAGACCCGGCCGGCGACGACGGCATCGCCGATCGACAGGCCCTTGACGAGCATCGGCCCCTTCGAGCGGATTTCATAGGTCTTCAGCAGCGAACGGTCGCGGCGCGACTGCACGGTCTCGGGCCGGGCCTGCACGATGTAGAGGTCGCCCGTCTCGCCGTCCTTCGCCCATTCGATGTCCATCGGGCAGCGGTAGTGATTTTCGATGGCGACGATCCAGCGCCCCAGCGTGAGGATGTCCTCGTCGGCGAGCACGAAGGTTTCCCGCTCGATCTTCGAGGTCGGTACATTGCGCGTGGGATTGTCGCCCGACGCGTAGATCATCTTCTTTTCCTTGGCGCCGAGACGCTTCTCGATGACCGGAGCCAGCGACGCGTCGGCCAGAAACGGCTTGAAGACGACGTATTCATCCGGATCGACGGCGCCCTGGACGACGTTCTCGCCGAGGCCCCAGGCAGCGTTGATGACCGCGACCTTGTCGAAGCCGGTCTCCGTGTCGATCGAAAACGCGACGCCCGATCCGCCCTTGTCCGAGCGCACCATCGCCTGGACGCCGATCGAAAGGGCCACCTTCATGTGGTCGAAGCCCTTGGCCTGCCGGTAGCTTATGGCCCGGTCGGTGAAAAGGGACGCGTAGCATTTCCGGCAGGCGTCCAGCAGCGCGGCGGTGCCGCTGATGTTGAGGAAGGTTTCCTGCTGGCCGGCGAAGCTCGCATCGGGCAGGTCCTCGGCCGTGGCGCTCGACCGCACGGCGACCGAGGCGCCCTCCCGGCCCATCTTCTCCGAAAGCTCCGCATAGTGCGCCGTGATCCGCGAAGCGAGATCATCTGGCCAGGCCCCCCTCAGCACCGCGTCGCGTATCTGCGAACCGGTCTCGGAAAGCGTCCGTCGTCCGGCTTCCAGCTCGCCGAGCGCTTCCTTGATCCGGGGTTTCAACCCGTTGGCCTCAACGAAATGCCAGTAGGCGTCCGCCGTGGTCGCGAAGCCCGGCGGCACGTTCACGCCGTGCGGTTCCAGCGCATTGATCAGTTCGCCGAGCGAGGCGTTCTTGCCGCCGACGCGGGCGACGTCCTTCCGGGCGCATGCTTCGAGGCGCACCACAAGCGCGTTTGCGGATGAATCCTTCATGTCGTGTCTCGCTCCTTGCAGGTGGGGGACGCCGGGGATAACTTCCAACGTGCGACGATTTCCGCGACCGGGGCACGCGGACCGTTGAACAGGCCCGCCGGCCCTTCGCTCGCCAGCGTCGGACGGGTGAAGTATAGGGGGCGTCCGGGGCACTATATTGATCGACATCAAGCACTCCGATTTGTCGCAGCCGCGGTGCGCGCCGAAGCCTGCGGACACAGCCTTGACTTGCGTCAACGCCCGCCGGTCACCACTCTCGTAAGCAACTGCGGATCGCGCCGGCCTGTCACCTCGCCGCGCGGCCAAGGGCTCGACCGGCTATGACCACATTTCCTTCCCGAGGCGTCGTCACGGCAATCCGCGGACCGGTCGTCGAAGCACGTTTCGGCGACGGCGGCCTGCCGCCCATGAACAGCGCGCTCGCAATCGCCCGTCCAGGCGGCGAAAGTCTCACTCTCGAGGTTCACAGCCATCTCGACCTCAGGAATGTGCGCGCCATCGCGCTTCAGTCGACGGCGGGCCTCTCGCGCGGCACCGAGGTGGTCGCGAGCGGCCGACCGATCACGGTGCCGGTCGGAGAAGCGGTTCTCGGCCGCCTGCTCGACGTCGTCGGTGCAACGCGCGACGGCGGCGCCGCACTGCCCGAGGACACGCCGCGACGGCCGATCCACAACCCGCCGCCGTCCCTGTCGGCGGAGGTGCAGTCGGGCGCCGTCTTCGAGACCGGCATCAAGGTCATCGATCTCCTTGCTCCGCTCGCGCGAGGCGGCAAGGCGGCCATGTTCGGCGGCGCCGGAGTTGGCAAGACGGTGCTCGTCATGGAGCTGATTCACGCCACGGTCGAGAAGTACCAGGGTATCTCGGTGTTCGCGGGCGTCGGCGAGCGGTCCCGCGAGGGACACGAAATGCTGACCGACATGCGGTCGTCCGGCGTGCTGGCCCATACGGCGCTGATCTACGGGCAGATGAACGAGCCCCCCGGCGCGCGCTGGCGGGTGCCGATGACCGCATTGACGATCGCCGAGGACTTTCGAGATCGGAAGCACCAGAACGTGCTGCTGCTGATGGACAACGTCTTCCGCTTCGTCCAGGCGGGCAGCGAGATCTCCAGCCTGCTCGGCCGCCTGCCCTCGCGCGTCGGATACCAGCCGACGCTCGCGACCGAAGTCGCTGCCCTGCAGGAGCGCATCGCCTCCGTGGCCGGCGCTTCCGTCACGGCCATCCAGGCGGTCTACGTACCGGCCGACGACTTCACCGATCCGGCCGTGACCGCGATCTCCAGCCACATGGACAGCACCATCGTCCTTTCGCGCGCCCTCGCCGCGGAAGGCTTCTATCCGGCGGTCGATCCCCTCGCCTCCACGTCGCTGCTGCTCGACCCCGCGGTCGTCGGCGACAAGCACTACGAGATCGCGGAGAGGGTGCGTTCGACGCTGGCGAGGTTCAAGGACCTGCAGGACATCATCTCCCTGCTCGGCGTCGACGAACTCGGCGCAGCCGACCGCCTCGTCGTCAGACGCGCCCGCCGGCTGCAGCGCTTCCTCAGCCAGCCCTTCGCCGTCACCGAGGCCTTCACCGGCACCGCCGGACGCAGCGTCACGCGCGCCGATACGCTTGCCGGCTGCGAAGCGATCCTCGACGGCGGCAGCGACGACTGGTCGGAAAGCTCGCTCTACATGATAGGGACGCTCGACGAGGCGCGCGAGAAGGAAGCCGGCGGCCCGGCGGGGGCGGCGCCATGAGACTGCGCATCGTGACGCCGCTCGCCGTCGTCGCCGACGAGGAAGGGATTGCGAGCCTGCGCGCGGAGGATGCGAGCGGAAGCTTCGGCATCTGGCCGGGCCACGCGGACTTCCTCACCGCCCTCTCGGTTTCCGTCGTCAGCTGGAAAGGCGCCGCCGGGAGGTGGCGCCACTGCGCCGTGCGCGCCGGCATCCTGACCGTCGAGCGCGGCGAGAGCGTCGTCGTGACCAGCCGCGAGGCGGTCCTCGGCGACGACCTCGAGACGCTGGACCAGAGTGTCCTCTCGTGCTTTCGCTCAGACGTCGAGACCGAACGCAGCGAACGCACCGAGAGCACGCGCCTGCATCTCGCGGCCATCCGGCAGATCATGCAGCACCTTCGCAGGCCGCCGGGAGCCGGCATGGGGGGAAGCGGATGAGCGAGCGCGACGAGAAGGACCGCCTCGTGGGCGAAGTGCAGCGGCGCATGAGGCGCCGCCGAACGTGGCTCGCCGAAGGTGAGCCGTCGCTGGGACGGCGTCTCGCGCAGATCGGCGTCCTGGGCTGGATCATCGTGGTGCCGACGCTCGGCGGCCTTTTCCTCGGGCGCTGGCTGGACAATGTTTCCGGGACGGTGCTGTTCTGGACGGGGCCTCTCCTGCTCCTCGGGCTGGCGCTCGGCTGCTGGTCGGCCTGGAAATGGGTGAACAGCGCATGATCGACCAGACGACTGCCGCACATCTCCTCCTCCGGGCGCTTCCGCTCGCCGGCTGGCTGCTGCTCGGCACGCTTGTCGGCGTCATCCATTTTTCCGTCCTGCGCAGGGGAACGGAGCTGATGGCACAGGCACGCGGCGGGCTCGCCCTCCTGCTCCTTGCCGCCCGTTTCGCGCTGACCGGCGGCGTCCTTGCGGCGGCCGCCGTCGCCGGGTCCGCGCCGCTCCTTGCGACGGCGGTCGGCCTGATGTTCGGACGGGCGGTCGTCCTCGGCCGCGAGGAGCGGAGGCCTTCATGAAGTCGCCCCTGGAAACCAGCGTGCTCTTCCACCTCGGCGCCGTACCGGTCACGACCACCGTCGTCGTCACCTGGGGGATCATGGCGCTGCTCACCGCCGGGAGCTTCCTCGCGACCCGGCGGCTCGCGCTGGTCCCCGGCCGGCTGCAGGCGGCGCTGGAACTGGTCGTGGAAACGGTGGACAGCCAGATACGCGACACGATGAGGAGCGAGCCGGAGCGGTACAGGTCCTTCATCGGCACCCTCTTCGTCTTCATCTTCGTGTCCAACTGGTCGTCGCTGGTACCCGGCGTGGAGCCGCCGACCGCGCACCTGGAGACTGACGCGGCTCTCGCGCTGCTCGTGTTCATAGCGATCATCGTCTTCGGCATCCGTGCCGGCGGCATCAGCGGCTATCTCTCGACCTTCGCCTCGCCGACCCCGGTGATGATCCCGCTCAATTTCGTCGAGAGCCTGACGCGGACCTTCTCGCTGCTCGTCCGCCTGTTCGGCAACGTCATGAGCGGCGTCTTCGTCATCGGAATCGTCCTGTCGCTCGCAGGCCTCCTGGTGCCCATTCCCTTCATGGCGCTCGACCTGCTGACAGGCGCGGTCCAGGCGTACATCTTTACCGTGCTCGCCATGGTCTTCATCGCCGGCGCGGTCAACGAACTCCCCGAAAATGCAATGAAAAGGAAAGCCTCATGAACTGGCTCGCGCTCGCAAGCATCATTGGAGCGGCGATCGCCGTCTCCTTCGGAGCGCTCGGCCCGGCGCTCGGCGAAGGCCGGGCAGTCGCCGCCGCGATGGACGCCATCGCCCGGCAGCCGGAAGCCGCCAACACCATCTCGCGGACGCTCTTCGTCGGTCTCGCCATGATCGAGACGACGGCCATCTACTGCCTGGTGATCGCGCTGCTCCTGCTCTTCGCCAACCCGCTCCTGTGACGCCACGATGCACGTCGACTGGTGGACACTAGGCCTCGAAGCCGTCAACGTCGCAGTCCTCATCTGGCTGCTCGGACGGTTCTTCTGGCGCCCGGTCGCCGCCATCATCGAAAAGCGGCAGGCCGCCGCCGCGACGATGCTCTCGGAGGCCGAGGCGCGACGCTCGGAGATGGACGCCGCGGCCGCCCGGATAGAGGCGACCCGCGCCGGCTTCGCCTCCGAACGGGAGGAAATCCTGGCAACGGCGCGCCGCGACGCAGGGAAGGAACGGGCTGCAATACTGGAAGAGGCGCGGAGCAAGGCCGAGGGGATCGAGCAGGCAGCACGGAGTGCGGCGGAATCCGCACATGCGGCCGAGGAAAGGGCATGGGCGGACCGATCGAGCCGGCTCGCCGTCGAGATCGCCGGCAAGCTTGCCGCCCGGCTTGACGGTCCCGCCGTACTGACGGCCTTCGTCGCGTGGCTCCTGAAAGCCATAGGGGAACTGCCCGAGGCGGCCCGGGAGTCCGTCCGCGAGGGCGGGCGGATCGAGGCGGTGACGGCGTCCGAACTCTCTCCGGCTGAGAGGAAGGAGATTGCCGACCGGATCGCCGGGGCCTTCGGTTCGGTCCCGACGCTGGAGTTTTCCACCGATCCCGAAATCATCGCCGGCATAGAACTGCACGGCACCCACTTCACGCTCGCCAACAGCTGGCGCGCCGATCTCGAGCGCATCCGGAAGGAGCTGGCCGATGCGTCGTGACGAAGACAAGCCGGCCGACGCCTGGCTGAAGCGGGCGAGCGCCAGTCTCAAGTCCACGCCGCTTTCGCCGAGCATGGAGACCCTCGGCCGCGTCGAGGAGGTTGCGGACGGCATCGCCTTCGTTTCCGGCCTGCCGGACGCACGTCTCGACGAACTGCTGCATTTCTCCGGCGGCCAGTTCGGCTTCGCGCAGGTTCTCGAGCCGGAGCGGATCGGCTGCGTGCTGTTCGACGACGTCGATGCTGTGGAGGCCGGCGACATCGTCCGCGGAAGCGGCGACGTGGTGCGCGTACCCGTCGGGCCGGGCCTGCTCGGCCGCATCGTCGATCCGCTCGGGCGGCCGCTCGACGGCAAGGGGCCGATCGAGGCCGAAAGCCACATGCCCATCGAGAGGCCGGCGCCCGAGATCATCGCGCGCGACGCCGTGACGGAACCGGTGCAGACCGGCATCCTTGCAATCGACACGCTTTTCGCGCTGGGCCGCGGGCAACGCGAACTCATCATCGGAGACCGCGCCACCGGCAAGACGACGATTGCCGTGGACACGATCATCGCGCAGAAGGCAAGCGCGATCGTCTCGGTCTACGTCGCCGTGGGACAGAAGACATCGAGCGTCATGCGGGCAATCGAGGCGATCCGGGAGCATGGTGCGCCGGAACGCACGATCATCGTGGTGGCAGGCGCAGCGACCGCGCCGGGCCTGCAATGGATCGCGCCGTTCGCCGGCATGACGATGGCCGAGTACTTCCGGGACAAGGGCCAGCACGCGCTGGTCGTTATCGACGACCTGACCAAGCATGCCGCAAGCCACCGGGAGATCGCGCTCCTGACGCGCCTGCCTCCAGGCCGCGAAGCCTATCCGGGCGACATATTCTACGTTCACGCCCGCCTGCTCGAACGCGCGGCGAAGCTTTCGAAAGTGCACGGAGGCGGCTCGCTGACGGCTCTTCCGATCGCCGAGACGGATGCCGGGAATCTCAGCGCCTACATCCCGACCAACCTCATTTCGATCACGGACGGGCAGATCGTGCTCGACACAAGGCTGTTCAACGAGGGGCAGAAGCCCGCCATCGATGTGGGCACGAGCGTCAGCCGCGTCGGCGGCAAGACGCAGGCACCCGCCCTGCGGGAGGCCGCGGCCGCGCTGCGGCTCGACTACGCGCAGTTTCTGGAACTGGAGATGTTCACGCGGTTCGGCGGGATGCCGGACAACCGCATTCGCGGCCAGCTGACGCGCGGCCAGCACATCCGAGGCGTCCTTGCGCAAGGCCAGCATGCCCCCGATTCCCTGGCCCAAGAGGTCGCTCTCGTGCTTGCGGTGCAGAACGGCCTTCTCGACAATTTCCCGGTCGCCGGGATTCCTGCCCTGCGCGCCGAGCTAGCGGCCACACTCGCCGACGAAGCGCCGGAGGCCACGCGAAGCCTGCTGGAGACGGGCATCATCGGGCCGGAGGAGAGGGAGAGCCTGCTTGGCGCGGTCCGCCGCCGCGTGTCGGGAGCAACGGCCGATTCGTCCGGAACGGCTCGAACATGAACGAGCGGTTTTCCGAGATCACCGCGCGCATGGAGGGGATCCGCAAGCTCGGTTCCGTCGTCAACGCAATGCGCGGGATCGCCGCCGCCCATGCCCAGCAGGCGCGCGCGCAACTGGTCGCCGTCGACGGCTATTCCCGCACCATCGCCACCGACATCGCGCGCATACTGCCACTCGCACCGGCCGACAACGCCTCCGCGCGCACATCCCTCAAGCCGCCGGCGCTTGTCCTCTTTCTTGCCGAACAGGGCTTTGCCGGCAATTTCAGCGAGCGCATGCTCGACGCGCTCGGCGGCGACTTCGACCCGGACCAGCTGTTCGTGGTCGGTACGCGCGGTGCCGCGCTCGCCGCCGAGCGCGGGCTCGCACCCGCGTGGAAGACCGGCATGCCGTCCCACTCCATCTCGATTCCCGCCCTCGCGGACCGGCTCGCGGAAGCGCTCTACGAGCGACTCGCCGCCGGTGCCATCGATGCCCTGGAGGTCGCCTTCACGACGCTGAGCGCCGGCCAGGCCGCCGAAATCCGCCGGCATCGCCTGTTTCCGGTCGACCTGGCGGCATTCCGCACCGTGCCGGCCGGCAATCCGCCACTGCTGAATCTCGCAGCGGCCGATCTGCTTGAAGCGCTCGTCGGCGAGTATCTTCATGCCCAGCTGTGCCACGCTGCCCTGCACGCCTTCGCCGCGGAAAGCGAGGCGCGAATGGCCGCGATGACCTCTACGCGCGGCCACATCGAGCATATGCTTTCGGAACTGCAGGTCACCCAGCAGATCGCCCGCCAGGAGGAGATAACCTCCGAGATCATCGAACTCGCGGCCGGCGAGAGCGCCAGCCGCCCGCAATGACCGCAGGCGCGTGCCGCTGGCCTGTTGCCAGCGGCACGATCGCCTTCTCGGATCAGGGGGTTACGGTCAGGGACGCAACCATTCCGGCAGCGTAATGGCCGGGCACGTTGCAGATCAGCAGATAGGAGCCCGGGGCCAGCTTCAGGTCGAGCTCCTTCGAGGAACTCGGCTGCAGCTCGCCCGTCTCGCCGAGCCTCTTGACCTGCTCCTCGCGGACGCGCTGCTGCCTCGGATCATAGGGCAGAGGCGCCTGTGCGTTGTCGACGGCAACGACCACCATCTCGTGGACCATCGAGAGCGACCAGTTCGTCACGTGGAAGCGGACCTCCCCTGCCGGGGCGCTCGCGCGGTCGATGCGGATGGCCATCGGGCCGTAGGCCATCATGCCACCTCGGCCCATCATGCCCCGGCCCGGCCCGTAGCCTTCGCCGCCGCGGCCGAACATGCCGTGGCCCATGCCGCTCCAGCCGGCGCTCATCGGACCGTCGCCCATGTTGGAGGTCATGTCGAGGAGCGCAACGCGGATGTCCGTTATCCGCTCGGCCGCGCGGGCCGGGCCGCAGGCAAGCACGAGACCGACGAAGGCCGACATGAGTGCGGCGGCGAAAACTTTCTTCATCTCATTTCTCCCGGGATCTGCCCGATGGTGCTGCGGGGAACCGGACGGAAGCGCCGGAGCGCCCTTCCGCCACGCAGGAGACGGCCAGCCGGCTCAGATCCGAGCGACGGCCTTCTCCAGCATCTCGCGGACCTTTCCCGCGAGGGACTTGAGCTTCGCGTTGTCGATGGCTGCCATCGAGGCGACCGGATCGATGGCGCTGACCTCGACCTTGTCCGCGTCGACCTGCCGAAGGATGACGTTGCACGGCAGCATCGCGCCGACCCGCGGCTCGATCTGCATTGCCTCGTGCGCCATGCGCGGGTTGCACGCCCCGAGGATCAGGTAATCGCTACCATCGACCCCAAGCTTGGCCTTCATCGTCTCCTTGACGTCGATCTCGGTCAGGACGCCGAAGCCCTCGGCGGCCAGCGCCGCGCGGGTGCGCCCGGCGATGGCATCGAAATCCGTCGTCTCGAAGCTGCGATCGATCGTATAGGACATGCGGTACCTTTCCTCTTTCCTCGGTTTCTAGCGCGACATCAGGGTCAGCGTGGTCATCGAGGCCAGCACTTCCCGCGTGACGCCGCCGAAGACACGCTCGCGAAGGCGCGAGTGCGAATAGCCGCCCATCACGAGAAGGTCCGCGCCGGTGTCCGCGAGCCGGTTCTCGATCAGGCTGCCGGCGGGCTGCCCGTCGGCGACGTCCCTGGTCACGACGACGTTGACGCCATGACGCGCCAGGGCGGCGGCAAGATCCGTTCCCTGCGGCAGGTCGGAGCGCTCCTTCCCGGAGCGGGTCTCCACCGTCAGGATCTCGACCTTGTCGGCTGCCATCAGGAACGGCAGCGAATCGAAGGCTGCGCGGGCAGCCTCTCGCGTACCGTTCCACGCGACGAGCGCACGCCGGACGGCTGATGCCTCCTTCTGGATGTAGGGCACCAGCAGGACGGGGCGACCGCTGTCGAAAAGGAGATGTTCGGTGCGCCGGAACCGGGCGACGCCGTCATCCGCACCGGGCTGGCGCACGACGATCAGGTCGCAGCTGCGGGCAAAGCGATCGAGTTCGGCCATGTCGCCGCTCGCGGTCCCCTGCACATGGTGCCATTCGCTCGCAAATGCGTCCCTGGCGGCCCGGGCGTTAAAGACAGCCTCAAGGTCCTTCGCGCGCCCGGCGTTGCGCGCCGTGACGGCCTCCAGCTGGACCGGATAGGCGACGTCGAGGGCCGCCACCGAGTGCGCCTCGTCCTCCGGCTCGGCATAAATGCCGACGATGCGTGCGCCGAAGCGGTCCGCCAGGACAGAAGCGGTACCGAGGATCTGGTCGGCCTCGTCGACAGCGTCGACGACGGCAAGGACGGACTTGTAGGACATTGGTCTCTCCACGTGTTGGCAGTTGGCGCAAGAATAGCCTCGCGTCGACGCGGCACCTTGATTTCCGTCAATCCGGCCGGTTCGCCTGCGCCGGCTTCACCGGCGCAGGACGTTATAGATCGCAGGGATGACCAGCACGGTCAGGATCGTGGACGATGCCAGCCCGAAGAGGAGCGAGATCGCCAGGCCCTGGAAGATCGGGTCGGAGAGGATCACCGCCGCGCCGATCATCGCAGCGAGGGCCGTCAGCATGATCGGCTTGAAGCGGATCGCTCCGGCCTCCAGCAGGACTTCCCTCAGCGGCATTCCCGTTCCCTGCGCGTGCCGTATGAAGTCGACGAGCAGGATCGAGTTGCGCACGATGATGCCGGCGAGCGCTATGAAGCCGATCATCGAGGTCGCCGTGAACGGCGCGTGGAACAGCCAGTGGCCCAGCATGATGCCGATGAAGGTCAGCGGGATCGGCGTCAGGATGACGAGCGGAAGCTTGAACGAGCCGAACTGCGCCACCACGAGGATGTAGATGCCGAGCAGGGCCACGCCGAAGGCAGCGCCCATGTCGCGGAACGTCACCCATGTCACTTCCCATTCGCCGTCCCAGAGGAGCGTCGGTCTCGACTCGTCCTGGGGTTGTCCGTGGAGGCTGATCACCGGCTTCTGAAGTCCGGTCCAGTCCATCTTGTCGATGGCCTTCTGGACTGCCAGCATTCCGTAGAGCGGCGCCTCGTACGCGCCGGCGAGCTCGCCGGTCACCATCTCGGCGTCGCGCGCATTGTGGCGGAAGATCGGATAGGACGTCTTCTCCCTCACCATGTGCACCACGTCGCCGAGCTCGACCACGCCGCGCGCGCCCGGCAGGACGTTCGCCGGAACGGGAACGCTCAGGTACCGCTCGTCGACGACGTTGTCGCTCTTCGGCCGCTCGATCCGGATCGGGATGGGCTGGCGCCCCTCGCCGCGGTGCGAATAGCCGACGGTCTTTCCCCCGCCGAGGATCTGCATCGTCTGGAAGACGTCGCTCTCCTGGACGTGGAAGAACTCGAGGTCGTCGCTGGAGATCACCGCCCGCAGCCGCGGCGCCTGCGTGCCGTAGCTGTCGTCGACGTCGACGATGAACGGCACGGACCTGAAGGCCTCGCGGACCTTCTCGGCGACGGCACGGCGGGTGGCGGCGTCCGGGCCGTAGATCTCCGCGAGCAGCGTCGAGATCACCGGCGGGCCCGGGGGCGGCTCGACGACCTTCAGCCGGGTCCCCGCGGGCACCTTCAGGGTATCGATCTTGTGGCGGATCTCCTGCGCGATGGCGTGACTCTCGCGTTCACGATCGCCCTTGGGCGTCAGGTTGACGGCGACGTCCCCCTGCTGGGGCTCGGAACGCAGGTAGTAGTGCCGCACGAGACCGTTGAAATCGAAGGGCGCGGCCGTGCCGGCATGCGTCTGGGCCGATACGACCTCGGGAATCGTCATGACGGCCCGGGCGACCTGCTGGGCGACGGCGTCGGTCGCCTCGGTCGACTGGCCGTTCGGCAGGTCGATCATCACGGAGAGCTCGGACTTGTTGTCGAACGGCAGGAGCTTGACCGTCACGTCCTCCGTGTAGAACAGCGCCAGCGAGCCGAGCGTCAGGACGCCGACGATGGCGAGGAAGAGCCAGCTGCGCGCCCGGCTGGCGAGGATCGGCGAGGCGAACGCCTTGTAGAGCCGCCCCAGCCTCGTGTCGGGATTCTCTTCGTCGTGATTGTCGAACTTCGCGCCGCCGGCGATCTTCAGCATCAGCCAGGGCGTCACCATGACCGCGACGAAGAAAGAAAAGATCATGGCCGCCGACGCGTTCGCCGGGATCGGGCTCATGTAGGGTCCCATCATGCCGGAGACGAAGAGCATCGGCAGCAGCGCCGCGACGACGGTCAGCGTCGCCACGATCGTCGGATTGCCGACTTCCGCCACGGCATCGATCGCCGCCTGGACGCGGCTGCGATCGTCGCGCATCGTCCAGTGGCGGGTGATGTTCTCGATGACGACGATCGCGTCGTCGACGAGAATGCCGATCGAGAAGATCAGCGCGAACAGCGACACGCGATTGAGCGTGTAGCCCATCGTCTTGGCGGCGAAGAGCGTCAGCAGGATGGTCACCGGGATCACGATGGCGACGACGATCGCCTCGCGCCAGCCGATCGCCAGCCACACCAGGACGACGATCGAAATCGTCGCAAGACCGAGATGGAACAGCAGTTCGTTCGACTTCTCGTTTGCGGTGGCGCCGTAGTTGCGGGTGACGTCCACATTCACGAATTTCGGGATGATCGTGCCCTTCAGCTCGTGGACGCGCCTGAGCACCTGGTCGGCGACCACGACGGCGTTGGACCCGGCACGCTTCGCGATCGCCAGGGTGATGGCCGGGACGCGAACGACCTTGCCGTCGGAGCGCGTCAGCGTCGAAACGAGGTCGTTCCGCGGCGTGGTCACTAGGCCGACCTTCGCGACGTCGCGCACATAGACCGGCCGGTCGTCGCGCGTCGTCAGCATGAGATTGCCGATCTGGTCCGGCGTGGATAGTGTGCGGCCGGCCTCGACGGAGATCTCCTGGCCCTTGTCGCGGACCATGCCGGCGGGAAAGGCGGTGTTCGCGCCGCCGACCTTGGCGGCAAGTTCCTGCAGCGTGACGCCGTAGAGCGCAAGCTTCTCCAGATCTGGCGCGACGCGGATACGATCCTCGGCAGCCCCGACGAGATAGGTCAGGCCGACGTTTTCGATCTTGGAAACCTGCACCCGGAGTTCGCGCGCGACCTGCGTCAGCTGGTCGGGCGTCACGTTCGAGGCCAGCTTCGGATCGGGCGAAAGCGTGAGGTCCACGACCGCGACGTCGTTGATGCCGCGGCCGACGATGAGCGGTTCCGGGATGCCGACCGGGATCTTGTCGAGGTTCGCCCTGATCTTCTCGTGCACGCGCAGGATCGCGGAATCGGAAGGCGTGCCGACCTTGAAGCGCGCGGTGACCATGACGTTGTCGTCGCGGGTCTGGGAATAGACGTGGTCGACGCCGTCGATGCCTCGCACGATGCCTTCGAGTGGTTCCGTGATGAGCTTGACCGCATCGGGGGCCTTGAGGCCGTCAGCGCGCACATGGATGTCGACCATCGGCACCGAAATCTGCGGGTCTTCCTCGCGCGGAAGCGTGACGAGCGCCACCAGCCCCATGGCAAAGGCAGCGAGCAGCAGGAGCGGCGTCAGCGGCGACCTGATGAAGATACGTGTGAGATTGCCGGCGATGCCCAGCCCCGAGGACGGCAGTTTCATGGCACGATTACGCTTTCACCGGGAACCAGCCCAGTCAGTATTTCCACCGACGGGGTCCCGTCGACATTCATGTGCTCGCCGGGAACGACGACACGGCTGATGGTCTGTTCCCCGGCCTGGACCTGAACGAAATCCAGCCCGGAGCGGTGCACCACGGCGGTTTCCGGCACGACGAGGGCCTGCCGGTCGCCGACGGGCACCCGCACGAGGACACGGAGGTCGACGAACCTCGTCTGCAGGTCCGGCACCTCGACATCCGCCGTCACGCGACCGTTGGTGATCCGCGGATAGATCTTGGCGAGCGTTCCGCTCGCCGATCCCTTCTCCGTCACGATCTCGAGCCGGGCGCCCTGCCTGAGCGTAGCCGCATGGCGCTCGGGGATCGACAGGCGGAGGAAGAAGCCGCCGCCGCCGATCGTCGCCACCGGCTCGCCGCCCATGATCACGGCATCCTTCGTCACCGGCACGGCGAGGACGCGGCCGTCGATCGGCGCGAGCACCCTGCCCTCCTTCTGCTGCTGGACGATCACCGAGCGCTGCGCCTCGGTCGAGGCCACCTGGTTCTGGTAGACCGAGACCTGCGTACGAAGCTGGTCGAGTTGCTGCGTGGTCGTCACGCCGCGTCCGATCAGCTGTTCGGCGCGCCCGAGATCCGTTTTCGCATTTGCAAGTTGCGACTGCAGCGCCTTCAGTTGCGCGTCAATCGCCTGGATCTGGAAGTCGAGCTTCTCGTCGTGGACGAGGGCGATCACCTGCCCCGTCTTGACGGTGTCTCCCTCCGTCACGCCGAGTTCGGTGATGGTTCCGCCGATGCGCGCGCGGGCAGGCACGGTGGTCCGCGATTCCACTTGCGCGTAGACGGCCTTCCACTCGGGCAGCGTCGTCGGCTCGAGCTTCAGCGTGGTCGCGGCAAGGGCGGCGTGGCACGCCAGCGCGGCCACGCCTGTCAGGAGAATGCGCTTCATGGTCAGAAAGCCGTCCCCGGCTTCACGCCGATGCGACGGAAGACGTAGGCCGCCGGACAGAAGCCGGTGAAGGCGGACTGGATCAGGTTCAGGCCGATGAACACGGTGAACCAGACGAAATAGGCCGAAACGGCCCAGGTGAGGACGACCGACACGAGAACCATGGTCCCGGCGAAGGCTAGAACGCTGCGATCAAGCGACATGTGTGTGCTCCTTGTGGTTCGAGCGGGCGACGCGACGGGCGTACCATCCACCGCCCGGTGCGGAAGCCGCCCTTCAGTTGCGATCTTTTGCCAAGAGTGGCCCGGGGTTGCCTTGATCCGGCTCAATTCCCCCCGGCCACCAAGGCCGTCGATCATCGGGGTTGCAGATAACATTCAGATATCTTAAATTCAAGCCTATGAATGTTCGAGAGATGATACCTGCTGCCGACAATGCCTGCGACCTCATGCGCAGCCTGTCGCACCCGCAGCGCCTTCTGGTTCTGTGCTCGCTGTGCAGCGCCGAGAAGTCCGTGGCCCAACTCCGCGAGGAGCTGGAGATCGAACAGGTTCCGATGTCGCAGCAGCTGATGAGGCTGAGGGCCGACAAGCTGGTGGAATCGCGTCGCGAAGGGACGACGATCTACTACAGGATAGCGCGGCCGGAAGTTCTCAGCGTGATCGAGGCGCTGCATGCGGCCTTCTGCAGGGCACGGGAATGAAGAGCGCAGCCGAGGAGCCGCACCCCGCGCTGAGCGGACGTTCCGGACGAAGGGCGGGCTTGACCTGGATCATGGTTGGAGGCCCGAGCGGCCGATAATGTCAATCAGCTACAATGGGAGTTTTCGCATGGCACACGCAGTTGTCCTCGGCGCCGGACTTGGCGGCGTCATCATGGCATATGAATTGCGCGAGCGGCTTGGCAGCAAGCACAGCGTCTCCGTCATCAACAACGGCAAGAAGTTTTCCTTCGTGCCGTCCAATCCGTGGGTGGCGGCCGGCTGGCGCAAGCGCGAAAACATCGAGGTCGACCTCGAGACGATCTTCAGGCGCCGCGACATCGCACTCCATGCCCAGGGCGCAAAAAGGCTTCACCCGGAGGAGAATCGCATCGAGCTCAACGACGGCTCGTCTGTCGACTACGACTATCTCGTGATCGCTACCGGACCCGAACTCGCGTTCGACGAGATCGAGGGGCTGGGCCCGGACGCCTTCACCCAGTCGATCTGCCAGACAGACCACGCCGTAAAGGCGCACGTCGCCGTCGACGCGCTGGTCAGGAAGCCGGGGCCGGTCGTCATCGGCGCCGTGCAGGGCGCGTCTTGCTTCGGCCCGGCCTACGAGTTCGCCTTCATCCTCGACAAGGTCCTGCGCGACGCGCGCGTCCGCGACCGCGTGCCCATGACGTTCGTGACGTCCGAGCCCTATATCGGCCATCTCGGCCTCGACGGCGTCGGCGACACCAAGGGCATACTCGAGAGCGAGTTGCGCGACCACCACATCAAGTGGATCTGCAACGCGAAGGTCGAGCGGATCGAATCGGACAAGATGACGGTCCAGGAGATCGCCGCGGACGGTTCGGTCGCCGGAACGCAGGAAGTGCCTTTCGCCTTCTCGATGCTGCTGCCGGCGTTCCGCGGCGTGCCGGCCGTGCGGGATATCGACGGGCTCACCAATCCGCGCGGCTTCATCGTCGTCGACGAGCACCAGCGCAACCCGAAGTTCCAGAACATATTCTCCGTCGGGGTGTGCGTCGCCATCGCCCCGACCGGCAAGACGCCGGTTCCCGTGGGCGTGCCGAAGACCGGTTTCATGATCGAGTCGATGGTTACGGCAACCGCGCACAACATACGCCGGCTCGTCGAGGAACAGGCCCCGGACGCCCGGGCGACGTGGAACGCCGTCTGCCTCGCCGATTTCGGCGATCGCGGGGTGGCCTTCGTCGCGCAGCCGCAGATCCCGCCGCGCAACGTCAACTGGTCCTCGACCGGTGCCTGGGTGCACCCGGCCAAGGTCGCCTTCGAGAAGTACTTCCTGCACAAGATCCGCAGCGGCGTGTCCGAACCATTCTACGAGCGCCTCGCGCTTCAGGTCCTCGGCATCGAGAAGCTCAAGGCGGTCAAGTTCGAGGAGCCTGCCGAATGACCGCGAGCCGTTTGCTGATCTGCCCGCACTGCGGGCAGAAGAACCGCATTTCCGTCGAACGCGACGCGAAATCGGCCCATTGCGGAAAGTGTCACCAGGCCCTGTTCGGCGCGCACCCGGTCGAGGTCGACGAGGCCGCCTTCAACCGTCACTTGACCACCGACGAACTCCCTATCCTCGTCGATGTGTGGGCGCCCTGGTGCGGCCCCTGCCGCATGATGGGACCGGCCTTCGAGGCGGCTTCGGGCGTGCTCGAACCCGAGGTGCGGCTGCTCAAGCTGAACGCGGACACGGCCCCGAACGTCTCGCAGGCCTTCGCGATCCGCAGCATTCCGACCATTCTGCTCTTCCACAAGGGCCGGCTCGTCAGCCGTTCGTCCGGCGCCCTCACCGCCCAGCAGATCGTCGCCTGGACGCGCCAGCACCTTCCGGCCAGGGCCGCGGCCTGAGACCTGCTCTCAAGGCACGAGCACGGCCGCTCCCTCGAAGCGGCCGTGGCGAAGGTCGTCGAGCGCCGTGTTCGCATCCTCGAGCCGATAGGGCGTCGTCCGGGTGCGGACCCGGGTGCGGGCGATCCCGGCGAAGAATTCCTCTCCGTCCCTGCGCGTGAGGTTCGCGACCGAGACGACCTGCCGCTCCTCCCAGAGGAGCCGGTAGGGGAACGAGGGGATATCGCTCATGTGGATGCCCGCGCAGACCACGCGTCCTCCCTTGCGCACCGCCTTCAGCGCCGCCGGCACGAGCGACCCCACCGGGGCGAAGAGGATCGCGGCGTCGAGCTCCTCAGGTGGCAGGGCGTCCGAGGGACCCGCCCAGACGGCACCGAGCTGGCGCGCGAAGGCCTCGCCCTTCCGGTCGCCGGGGCGGGTGAAGGCGAAAACCCGCCGCCCCCTGGCGACGGCGAGTTGCGCGATGATGTGCGCCGCGGCACCGAAGCCGTAGAGCCCGATCGCCTTTCCCTCTCCTGCCATCGAAAAGGAGCGATATCCGATCAGGCCGGCGCAAAGTAGCGGCGCGGCCTCCACGTCGCCGTAGCCGTCGGGAAGCAGAAAGCAGAAATCGGCCGAGGCGCGGGCAAATTCGGCATAGCCGCCGTCGATGTCGTAGCCCGTGAATCCCGGTTGGTCGCAGAGGTTCTCGCGCCCGGCGAGGCAATAGGAGCAGTGCCCGCAGGCATGGCCGAGCCACGGCACGCCGACGCGATCGCCGACCTTCGGCGTCGTCACGCCATCGCCGACCTCCACGACCTTTCCGACGATCTCGTGGCCGGGGACAATCCGGTGCCCCCTCGGCGGCAGGTCGCCATCGACGATATGGAGGTCGGTCCGGCAGACGCCGCAAGCCTTCACCTCGATCACGATCTCGCCGGCGCGCGCCTCGGGCCGCGGGATGTCCACCAGCCGCAACGGAGTGCCGGGCCTGTCCAGGATCATCGCGCGCATGGGCTTCCCCTTCGTTTCAGAAATGTTCGCCCGCCCGGAACGGGCCGATCCGCACGCCGGCCGAGACGAGGTAGGCCGTCGACCAGCCGATCAGAAGGAATCCGTCTATTCCCTCGAGGGCGGCAAGCAGGCGCCAGGCCTGGCCGGGCACCACGTCGCCATAGCCGACCGTGGCAAAGGTCGTCGTGGAGAAATAGAGCGCGGTCGGATAGTCGTCGATCACCCCGAACACCGTATAGCAGACAGCCCAGAGCCAGATTTCCACCGTCAGTACGGCGAACAGCCCGATGACAACGCTGATCATCGCAAAGGTCCGGCTGCGCCGCCCGTGCATGCGAAATCGGGCAACCAGAAACGCCATCACCCGGGTGACGCCGATCATCCCGAAGGTATGAATGATGACGGTGGCCGCGATCATCACCGTCCCGAGAGCAAGGTCGCTCAGCATTGCGAGATGGGGATTCAAGCCACTTTACCCCTTGAGCCGGCGGCAGGGCCCGGACAAGGCCCCGAAGCGGCACGGCTCCCGGGCGGGAAGTCATTCACCTTCCCGCCCGACCCGGCATGCGGACTTCTCATAACGTCAGGCGGTCGTCGACGGACGTGACGCCCGGCACGGCCCAGGCCGCGCGCTCGATGATGGAGCGCTCCGGCCAGGCCTTTATGCGGCCCTTCAGCGTGACGAGCCCGTCGTCGTCGACATCGACCTCGATTCCCTGCGCCTCGACCGCGGCATTGCGCGCCAGCGCCGCCTCGATGTGCTTCCTGATGTCGTCGACGCTGGCGGCCGGCGTGATCTCGACGAGGTTGGAAACCCCGCGCACGCCGGCGAGGCTGCAGACGGCCTCGTAGGCGGCCTTCTTCTGGTACTGCCAGTCGACATTGCCGGAAAGGGTGATCCAGCCGTTGTGGACCTTCACATGAAGTGAATCTTCGGGAACCACCGTGCTCCACCTGATCTGGTTCAGCGCGCGCTTGGCGATCTCGTCGTCGGACGTCCTGTGGGTTCCGACGGGACGCACGTCGATCTCCTCGGCGATCGCCTTGACGCCACGGACGTGCCAGACGACCTCCTCGATCCTGACCTTCTCCGCATAGGTGGCGACGTGGCCGCTGAGCGTGACGACGCCGTCGGAGACCGAAACGCCGACATTGGCGGCATTGATGCTCGGTTCGAAGTCGAGTTCATCGATGATGTCCTGACGCAACGATGCATCGTTCATGGTGCTCTCCACTGGTTAGGGCCCGTCGCGAGCCTGCTGTCGTCGCGATTTTCGCTTCTGCGACGTGCATCGCATTGACCGGAATCAAGGCCCGGAGCACCCTCCGCCAATAGATCGTGATCAATATCGTGCGCCGAACGCGCTGCCAGGTGTCGCAGGGCCGTGCGGGCGCCGGAATCTTGCCCGGGGAGATCAGGGACATGGAGCGCCAGCCTCTGGACCACATATTCAGGCCGCGTTCAGTGGCGGTCGTCGGCGCGAGCGAGCGCGAGCGCTCGGTCGGACGCGCGGTCTGCCAGAACCTCCTGCAGGGCGGATTCACCGGGGCGCTGCATTTCGTCAACCCCCATCACACACGGATTTTCGGCCATCCGTGCCTTCCCGCGATCTCCGACCTGCCCGAGGCAACGGACCTCGCGGTCGTCGCCACGCCGGCCGGCACGGTCGCCGGCGTGGTTGCGGAACTCGCGCGGATCGGAACCGGCGCCGCCGTCGTCCTCACGGCGGGTATCGAAGAAGCCGACATCGAACGGCTCAGGGCAACGGTTGCGGAAAGCGGCATGCGGATCGTCGGCCCCAACTGTCTCGGCGTCCTGTCGCCGACGATCGGCCTCAATGCGAGCTTTTCCCACCTTGCGCCGAAGGCCGGACGACTGGCCTTCGTCTCGCAATCGGGGGCGATCCTCACCTCCGTGCTGGACTGGGCGGTGGCACGAGGTATCGGGTTCTCGGCGATGGCTTCGATCGGCAACGCGATCGACGTGCGCCTCGGCGATCTCATCGACCATTTCGCCTCGGATCGCGAGACGTCGGCCATCCTTCTCTACGTCGAATCCGTGCAGGACGCGTCGACCTTCATGTCGGCGGCGCGCCGCGCGGCGCGCATCAAGCCGGTCATCGTGATGAAGGTGGGGCGCTTCCCCGAGGGTGCGAAGGCGGCCCTCTCGCATACGGGGGCCCTGGCAGGTTCGGACGCCGTCTACGAGGCAGCGTTCCGGCGGGCCGGCATCGTACGGGTGGTCTCGCTGGAAGAGCTTTTCGACGCTGCCGAGATCCTCAGCCTTCAACCATCCTTTGCCGGCGAGACGCTGACGATCCTGACGAACGGCGGCGGCGCGGGCGTCATCGCCGCGGATTGCCTGCACGAGACGGAGGGTCGCCTCGCCGTCCTGTCGGACGGCACCCGGACGGCCCTCGACGGCGTTCTGCCGAACACGTGGTCGCACGGCAACCCCGTCGACATCATCGGCGACGCAGACGGAGAGCGCTATGGCGCCGCGCTGCGCGTCGTCCTCGACGATCCGCAGGCGCACGCCGTCCTCGTCATCCGCTGCCCGACGTCGATAGCGTCGAGCGAGGAGACCGCGCGCGCAGTGATCGACGTGGTGACGGAGCGCCGCAGGGCCGGCGCCGGCAAGAAGCCGGTTCTCACCTGCTGGCTCGGCGAGGCCACGGCCGCGGCGGCGCGGCACCTTTTCGCCGGCGCCGGCATCGCCACCTTCGAGTCGCCGGAAGATGCCGTCCGCGCCCTGATGCACATGATCGCCCTGGCGCGCGTGCGCGAGACGACGATGCGCATGCCACGGCTCGGCGATCGGGATCTTCCCGTCGACGCGGACGCGGCGCGGGCGCTGATCCGCCAGGTCCGGAAAGACGGGCGCGCACTCCTGAGCGAGGCGGAATCGAAGACGCTGCTTTCCGCCTACGGCATTCGCGTGGCGGAAACCGTCGTGGTGCGGACACCCGAGGAGGCGGGCGAGGCTGCCGGCCGGCTGCTTTCGGCTCCGGGCGGCCCGGAAGCCTGCGTGCTCAAGATCGTCTCGCCGGACATCACTCACAAGAGCGACGCCGGCGGCGTCAGGCTCGACGTCCGCTCCGCCGGAGACGCCCGGCGCGCCGGCGAGGAAATGCTGCGCGAGGTTGCCGGAAGGATGCCGGAAGCGCGCCTGGAGGGCATCGCCGTCCAGCCGATGATCGAACGAAGGGGCGCACACGAACTCATCGCAGGCATCGCGCGCGACGCGGCCTTCGGGCCGGTCATCCTTTTCGGCGCTGGCGGAACCGCGGTCGAGGTACTCGACGACAAGGCGGTGGACCTGCCACCGCTCGACGACCTTCTCGCAAAGGCCATGATCGCCCGCACCCGGGTTTCGCGCCTCCTGGCGGGCTACCGGAACCGCCCGCCGGCCGACCTCGAGGCCGTCAGCGAGACGCTGATCCGGCTCGCGCGGCTCGCGGCCGAGCTTCCGGAAGTCGCTGAGCTCGACATCAACCCGCTGCTGGCCGATTCCAGCGGCGTCCGCGCCCTCGACGCGCGCGTGGTGCTGGCGGATCCGCGGATCTTGAAAACCGGCAATGCGGATCATCTCGCGATCGCCCCCTACCCTGAAGGATGGGACCAGGAGTTCAGCGACTCGAAAGGCCGGCCGATCCATCTGCGGCCGATCATGCCGACGGACGAGAAGCTGTACCCGGACTTCTTCGCCAGGATCAGCGAGCGCGACATCCGTTTTCGGCTGTTTGCCGCGCGAAGGCATTTCTCGCATGAGGACTTCGCCCGCTGGACCCAGATCGACTACCGCAGGGAGATGGCGTTCGTCGCGATCGACGACGGGACGGGCGAACTGCTCGGGGTCTCCCGGCTGGCGAGCGAAGCCGACCCGTCCATGGCGGAATTCGCCGTCCTCGTGCGCAGCGACATGCAGGGCCGGGGCATCGGTTTCGCGCTGATGCGCAGGCTTATCGACTACGCCCGGACGACGAAGCTGACAAGGCTGCACGGCGAAGTGCTCAGGGAGAACAGCTGCATGCGCGCGTTCTGCCGGGCGCTCGGCTTCGCCGAGATCGCAGCCCCGCAAGGCGACGGCAGCGTCGTCGCGCAACTCGACCTTGCCCGGCCGGAGAAGTCCGGTGCCGCCGACCGGCCGTAGTCCCGTTCAGGCGGCGGCGTCCACCGCCTTTGACGGCCGACCGATCGCCGGGAAATCCTGAGGGGTGATGGTTTCCTTCTCGAGCAGCAGGGCCGCGCCGGCCTTGAGGTCGGCGAGGTGTGCATGGAGGAGTTCCTTCGCCTGCCCGTATGCCTCGTCGATGAGCTTCCTGACGGCCACGTCCACCTCGCGCGCCGTGGCCTCGGAGAAGTCCCTCTGGTGCGGCTGCAGCTGGTGGCCGTCGCCGAGCCATTGCAGGCGCTGCTCCTCGAGCACCGCCTGCCCCACGGTCTCGCTCATGCCGAACCGCGCGACGCACTGGCGTGCGATGTCGGTCGCCTTCGCCAGATCGTCGGCCGCGCCTGTCGAGACCTCGCCGAAGACGATCTCCTCGGCCGCCCGGCCTGCCATCAGCACGGCCATCCGGCCCTTCAGCTCGCTGAAGGTTATCAGGAAACGGTCCTCGGTCGGCCTCTGCATCGTGTAGCCGAGCGCGCCGATGGTGCGGGGGATGATCGAGACCTTGTGCACCGGGTCGGCACCCTCGATCGAGGACGCGACCAGCGCGTGGCCCATCTCGTGATAGGCCACCCGTTCGCGCTCCTTCGGGCCGAGCAGGCGGCTCTTGCGCTCCGCCCCGGCGACGATGCGCTCGACCGCGGCCGTGAAGTCCTCCATCGTCACCTGCTCGCCGCCGCGCCGCGTCGCGAGGATCGTGGCTTCGTTCACGAGGTTGGCGAGATCGGCGCCGGAGAAGCCCGGCGTGATGCCGGCGACCTCGTCGAGGCGGACCTTCGGGCCGAGCTTCACGTTCTTGGTGTGAACCTTGAGGATCGCCGCACGGCCCTTGCGTTCCGGCCGGTCCACGACCACCTGGCGATCGAAGCGACCGGCTCTCATCAGCGCGGGGTCCAGCACCTCCGGACGGTTGGTCGCCGCAAGCAGGACGATACCGGCGCGAGGGTCGAAGCCGTCCAGTTCGGCCAGCAACTGGTTTAGCGTCTGTTCCTTCTCGTCGTTGCCGAGGCCGCCGACGGGCATGCGGGCCCGGCCGAGCGCATCGAGTTCGTCGATGAAGATGATGCACGGTGCCGCCTTGCGGGCCTGCTCGAAAAGATCGCGCACCCGCGCCGCGCCGACGCCGACGAACATCTCCACGAATTCCGAGCCCGATATGGAAAAGAACGGCACGCCTGCCTCGCCGGCAACCGCCCTGGCCATCAGGGTCTTGCCGGTTCCGGGCGGACCGACCAGCAGGATGCCCTTCGGCACCCGCGCGCCGAGCCGGCTGTACTTGTCCTTGTCCTTCAGGAAGGAGACGATTTCCTGGAGCTCCGACTTCGCCTCGTCGATGCCGGCGACGTCGTCGAAGGTCACCCCGGTGTTCTTTTCGACGAAGACCTTGGCCTTCGACTTGCCGATGTTCACTAGGCCCCCGAGCCCCTGTCGTTCGGCGACGTTGCGGAACGCGAACATCCATATGCCGAAGAAGAGCGCAATGGGCACGACCCAGGAAAGGAGCGTGGTCAGCCAGTTCTCGTCGGAACCGCCGGTGACCTTGATTCCCGCCTTCTCGAAGGTGGCGGCAATGGCGGGATCGACGCGCGCGGCGAAGAACTGCTTCTTCCCGTCGACCGGTTGCTTGAACTCGCCACGCACGCTGCTCTGCGTGATCGTCACCGACGCAATCTTGCCATTGTCGACGTAGCGCATCAGGTCCGAGTAGGAGATCGTGGCGACCTGCCGGTAGGCCACCCAGAGCTGGAACGCCGAAATGAGAAGAAAAGCAACGACGAAGTAGCCGAGGTTGAAGCTGTGCTTGGGGTTCATGACGCGCCTCTTGCAGGTCCGCCGGGCCGTCGGCCGGCGCGGCGCATTCAAATCACCCTAGCCGGCGGATTTCCCTGCCATCCTTGATCGGCATCAACATATTGCCGCGAAACTCGAAGTTCCAGCCGCCGCAGGCTCCGGGACGGGTCGTTCAGCCGCGCGAAGACATGGCAGCGACGCTCCGGGCCGCGGTGGCGAGCGCGTGGTGCACCGACGCCGCAAACGAACGGGGCGCGAGCAGGACGACATGATCGGCGGCCATGACGAGCACGTGGCAGCCGACGTGCTCGATGACGCTCCGGCCGGCCGCGCCGGCATCCATGGAGCGGAGGTCGAGCGGGCAGAGGCGCTCCAGCAGCCCGGCCGGGCATGCACCGGTCACATCGAAGCGCGCGAAGCCATCGGTCTGCTCGGTCAGAGAGGCGGATCCGGCGAAGGCCGGCTCGAGCCTGGCGACAATGTCCTCGTTTCCGGCGAGCGGTGCCAGCACGAGCCACTGCCCCTGCCCCGTCCAGACCGCGCTCCAGGGATCGCCCGCAGACATCCTGCCCGGGCCGGGGAGAGTCAGCCCGATGCCGGCCGCAGCCGCCTCGACCTCGTCCGAGCGCCCGCGCCGCGCGGCAAGCGACGCGATGGCGGTGGACGTGACTTCGGCGATGGCGACGCCGCCGATCGTCTCGACGAGAGGTTCCCGCCGGCCGAGCGGCG
Source organism: uncultured Alphaproteobacteria bacterium (assembly GCA_963760965.1). Lineage (GTDB taxonomy): Bacteria > Pseudomonadota > Alphaproteobacteria > Rhizobiales > Rhizobiaceae > Pararhizobium_B. The sequence goes on along the minus strand of CAVXEW010000006.1, from coordinate 402,093 downwards.
TCATGGGCTCGAGGCGACGGTCAGGCACGCAGGCGCTCCCCTTCCGGATCGATGAAATGCGGGCTGACGATCTCGACCTCGACGTCCGCTCCAGAGAGAAGGTCCACGGCGCGCAGCCGCTCGCCGAACCGGGCCGTGCCGTTCCTGACGAAGCCGAGACCGATGGCGTGACCGAGATGCGGAGAGCGGGCAGCCGACGTCAGCCAGCCCTCGTCGTTTTCGGCGGTCGCGATCTTGTCCAGCCCGATGAAATGACTGCCTGCGACCAGCGACCGGGTCCGGTCGAGAGGTCTTCATCCCGACGAGGCGCAGGCCGTCGCCGCGCGCGAGCGCCTCGCGTCTCGACATGACGGTGCCGATCGCGTCCTTCCTGCGGGAGACCATCCGGTCGAAGCCGGCATTGAGCGCGGTCACCTGCCCGTTGAGTTCGCTGCCGGTGACATGCCCTTTCTCGATGCGCAGCACGTTCAGCGCCTCCAGCCCGTAGGGCACGACGTCGTACTCCTTGCCGGCGGCCATCAGTTCCTCGAGCAGCGCCTCGCCGTAGCGTGCCGGCACGGCGATCTCGTAGGCGAGCTCTCCTGAAAAGGAAATCCGGAAGAGCCGCGCCCGCAGGCCGCCGCAGACCGTGACCGGCGCGCAGGCCATGTAGGGGAAGGCCTCGTTGGAAATGTCCTGCCCGACGATCTTCTGCAGCAGGCGCCGCGAATTCGGACCGGCTACGGCGAACTGCGCCCATGCTTCGGTGACGGAGACGATCTGCACGTCGAGATCGGGCCACAGGCACTGGCGGCAAAACTCGAGGTGCCGCATGACGAGAACCGCGTTGGCGGTCGTCGTCGTCATGACGTAGTGATCCTCTCCGAGCCGCGCTGTCGTCCCGTCGTCCATCACCATGCCGTCCTCGCGCAGCATGATGCCGTAGCGCACGCGGCCAACCGGAAGGGTCGAGAAGGTGTTCGCATAGACGCGATCGAGGAAGCTGCCGGCATCGGCGCCCTGGATGTCTATCTTGCCGAGGGTCGTCACGTCGCAGACGCCGACCGAGCGACGGACGGCGCGCGTTTCGCGGTCGACGCTCCCGCGCCAGTCCGTCTCGCCCTCCTGCGCGAACCACTGGGCCCTCAGCCAGAGGCCCGCCTCGACGAAGGTGGCGCCGTGCCTGCCTGCCCAGCCGTGCGACGGCGTCAGGCGGGTCGGGTGGAACTCGCGGCCGACCATGCGTCCCGCGAGCGCGCCGATCGCAACCGGGGTGGCCGGCGGGCGGTAGATGGTCGTGCCCGTTTCGGCAATTGTCTTCCCGGTCAGTTCAGCCATGACGGCAAGGCCGACGACATTGGCCGTCTTGCCCTGGTCGGTCGCCATGCCGAGCGTGGTGTAGCGCTTCAGGTGTTCGACCGAACGGAAGTTCTCCTGATGCGCCAGCCGCACGTCCTTGACAGTGACGTCGTTCTGGAAGTCCACCCAGGCGCGCCCCTTGCCGGCGCCGGACATGCCAGAGAGGGCTGATCGCGAACGGCGCATCCTCTGCCTGCGGCAAGTCCGCTGGCCGGCTCTCGAATCCGAGGTCGGAGAGCGCGGCGCGAGCGCCCTCCGCGCCGGTCGCAAGAGCGGCATGCGTCGACATGTGCCCCGCCGCGGCGCCGGCCGCCGCCAGTCCGGGCGGGCCGCCGGGCCCCGGCACGAAGGCAGCGATTTCCGCATTCCAGACCGGGCGGCTGCGATGATGCGAGGTCAAGGCGAGGTTCGGGTTCCAGCCGCCCGAAACGCCAAGGGCATCGCACTCGATCGTCCGGTGGGTTCCGTCGGCACGGCGCACCGTGACCGAGCCGAGGCCGAGCCGCCCCCGCGTGCCCACGACATGGGCGCCGGCAAGATGCTGAACGCCCTCGACTGCGGCCACCTCCCTGCGGCTGTCGATCAAAGCGGCGACCTCGACACCCCGTCGCCTGCAGATCGAGTGCCGTGCGCACACCGTCGTCGTTGTTCGTGAATATTGCGATGCGCCGGCCGGGCGCGACGGCGAAACGGTTTGACGTAGGTGCGGATTGCGCCGGCGAGCATGACGCCGGGGCGGTCGTTGTTCTCGAAGGCGACCGGCCGCTCGAGCGCGCCGGCGCAAAGGATCGCACGGCGGGCGTAGATCCGCCAGAGGACCTGCCGCGGAGCACCCTCGGGGGTCGCCGGAAGGTGATCGGCGACCCGCTCGAGCGCGCCGTAGGTGCCATGATCGTAGGCGCCGACGACGGACGTGCGCGTCATCAGGCGCACGTTCGGCAGGGTGGCGAGTTCGGCGACGGCGGACGCCGCCCAGGCATGGCCGGGCATGCCGCCGACCTCGATCGTCTCGGCATTGAGGCGGCCGCCGGGCAGGAAGTCCTCGTCGGCCAGGATCACGCGGGCCCCGGCGCGCCCGGCCGTCAGCGCCGCCATCAGGCCGGCCGGGCCGGCGCCGACGACGAGCAGATCGCAGTGGAGGAAGCCCTTGTCGTAGACGTCGGGATCGGCCTCGGTCGAAAGCCGTCCGAGGCCTGCGGCGCGCCGGATCAGCGGCTCGTAGAGCTTCTCCCAGAGCGCTGCCGGCCACATGAACGTCTTGTAGTAGAAACCGGCCGCGAAAAAGGGCGAGAGGAGATCGTTGACGGCCATCGCGTCGAAGGCGAGCGAAGGCCACCGGTTCTGGCTTGTCGCCTCGAGCCCGTCGTAGAGTTCGGCGACCGTGGCGCGGGTGTTCGGCTCCCGGTGCGCGCCCGTTCGAAGCTCGACCAGCGCGTTCGGCTCCTCGGAACCGGCGGCAAGGAGCCCGCGCGGGCGATGGTACTTGAAGCTTCGGCCCATGAGCCGGACGCCGTTCGCCAGAAGCGCGGACGCCAGTGTGTCGCCGGAGAATCCCTGGTACCTCTTGCCGTCGAAGGTGAAGGTGAGCGGATGCGCGCGCTCGACGAGCCCGCCGTCGAGCCGGTTCGTCTGCGTCATCGGCCACGCCCCCTCGCCCGCGCCACGTCGCAGGCCAGTTCCACGGACAAGATCTCGTGCGTGAGCGTATCGCGGGTCACGACCAGCCATGAACGGTCGCCATGCTCGTGGAACCAGAGTTCGCGATGCAGACCGGCCGGATTGTCGCGCAGGTAGACGTAGTCGTGGAAGAGTTCGAAGGCGTCGTCGGCAAGGCCGTCGGGACGCTCGATGAGGCGCGCGTCGCCCAGGCAGGTGAACTCGCAGGCGTCCCTTGGGCCGAGCAGCGGATGGTGGATGATCATTCCCGGGGCGCCTCAGTGCAGGTTGGGCTGAGCGCCGGCGCCGCGCTCGTCGAGAAGTTCGCCGGTGCGGAAGCGGTCGAGGCGGAAGGCGCCGGCTGCCTCGTGCGTCGTGCCCGTCGCAAGCAGGTGGGCGAAGCACCAGCCGCTGCCGGGAACCGCCTTGAACCCGCCATAGCACCAGCCGCCATTGAAATAGAGCCCCTCGACCGGCGTACGGTCGATGATCGGCGAGCCGTCCATCGTCATGTCCATGATGCCGCCCCAGGTGCGCAGCACGCGCGCGCGGCCGAGCATCGGCAGGATCGCCATGCCGCCTTCGCACGCATCCTCGATCGCCGGCAGGTTGCCGCGCTGGGCATAGGAATTGTAGCCGTCGATGTCGCCTCCGAAGACCAGGCCACCCTTGTCCGACTGGCTGATGTAGAGATGGCCCATGCCGAAGGTGACGACCCCGTCGAGGACCGGCTTCAGCCCCTCGGTCACCAGCGCCTGCAGCACATGGCTCTCGATGGGAAGGCGCATCCCGGCGAGTGCCATCACCCGTCCCGACGAGCCGGCGACCACGCAGCCGACCTTCTTCGCGCCGATGAAGCCGCGGGTCGTCTCGACGCCCTTGCACACGCCGTTCTCGATGCGGAAACCGGTGACCTCGCAATTCTGGATGATGTCGACGCCGCGGGAATCCGCACCGCGGGCGAAGCCCCAGGCGACGGCGTCGTGGCGGGCGGTGCCCGCCCGGCGCTGCAGGAGGCCGCCGGTGATCGGGAAGCGGGCGTCGTCGAAGTTGAGGAACGGATACATCTCCCTCACGCCCTCGCGGTCGAGGCATCTCGGCATCGGCTCCGTTGAGGATCATGGCGTTGCCCCGGCGGACATAGGCGTCGCGTCTGGGCGTCGCCGTGGCACAGGTTCAGGATGCTCCGCTGCGAGAACATGGCGTTGTAGTTGAAGTCCTGCTCCAGCCCTTCCCAGAGCCTCAGCGAAAACTCGTAGAACCGCTCGTTGCCGTCTAGCAGGTAGTTGGATCGCACGATCGTCGTGTTGCGGCCGATGTTCCCGCCGCCGATCCAGCCCTTTTCCAGCACCGCGACGCTGGCCTCGCCAAACTCCTTCGCAAGGTAGTACGCCGTGGCGAGCCCGTGGCCGCCGCCGCCGATGACGACGAAGTCGTACTGCTCCCTGGGCTCGGGATCGCGCCAGACCGGCTGCCAGCCCCTGTGCCCCCTCAGGGCCTCCCGGAACACCCTCCAACCGGAATAATGCATCGAGAATCCCGTCCAACCTTCCCGGAAAGCATTCGTACTGCGGAACCGCATCGCGGCATCCGCAGCACGTGGTCGATGGATAGCGGCAAATTCCGCGCAGTGTCCAGCCCTGAGCGACCCGGTCCACCGCAGAAGCGACACCTTCGCGCGGCGGCTCTACCGTCCGTTGCGGAGGGCGTAGCGCTCGATCGCCTCGGCGAAGCCGTCCTCGCCGTTCGGTCCGGTCACGGCCGACGCCCTCGCCTTGACTTCCGGCGACGCGTTGCCCATCGCCACGCTCCAGCCCGCCCGCGCGAACATGCTCACATCGTTGAAGCCGTCGCCGATGGTCATGATCTCGCCGGTCGGGATGCCGTGCCGTTGCGACAGCATGTCGACGACGACGCCCTTGTTGGCCTCGGGATGGGTGAAGTCGAGGTAGTAGGACTGGGAACGGGCGACCGTGGCGTCGCCGCCAAGCTCTTCCGCGGCGATCGTCTCGGCGCGTCCGACGCGGTCGAAATCCCTGCCCACGCCGACGATCTTGGCAATGCCGTCGAGCTGTGCGCTCAGGTCGCGGACGACCTTCGGCTGGAACTGCACCGTGAATATCTCATGGTCGACGTAGGCGCCCGCCTCGTCGGAGACCAGCCACTCGTTGCCCCGGAACACCCAGGCGTCGAGCCGTTGCCTGCGAATGAGGTCTATGGCACGGCCGGCGACGTCGGGCGCCAGCGTCCTTTCGGCCATGATGGAAAGGTCCCGGTCGACGCAAAGGCCGCCGTTGAACCCGGCGATCGGCGCATCGAGATCCAGCGGCTCGAACAGCATCGCCATTCCCCGCGGCGGCCGCGAACTGGTGACCGCGAAGCGTATGCCGGCGTCGCGCAGTTTCGACACCGCCTCGATCGACCTCTTCGACAACCTCTTGTCGTCGTCGACGAGGGTTCCGTCGACGTCGGACAGCACGAGGGATATTCTTCCGGTTTCGCTCATGACGTCACTCGCTTCTCCGCCTGTCGTCCGGCTTCGCCTTTCCCGCCCGTTGCTGGGCTGGGCCGCTCGCCTTGACGAGATTGTGCGCCGTGTTGATCAACCCGATATGCGAGAAGGCCTGCGGAAAGTTTCCGACCATGCGGCCGCTCGTCACGTCGTACTCCTCGGCGAGAAGGCCGAGATCGTTGCCGAGATCGACGAGCCTTTCGAACAGGTCCCGCGCATCCTCGTCGCGGCCCGTCAGTATGTAGGCGTCCGCGAGCCAGAAACTGCAGGCGAGGAACGCGCCCTCGTCGCCGCCGACGCCGTCGTCGGCACCGTCGGTGGAATAGCGCTGGACGAAACCGCCCTTCAGGAGTTCGCGCTCGATGGCGGCGACGGTTCCTGCCAGCCGCGGTTCGTCCGGCTTCAGGAAGCCGAGTCTGGGGCATCAGCAGCAGGCTGGCATCGAGTGTCGTGCCGCCGTAATACTGGGTGAAGCTCTTCTTCCGCTTGTCGAAGCCGTTCTCGCAGATGTCGGCATGAATGGCCGAGCGAATCTTCCTCCATTTCTCGACCGGCCCCTCGAGGCCGAACTGCTCGACGCTCTTGACCGCGCGATCGAAGGCGACCCAGCACATCATTCGCGAATGGGTGAATGCCCTCGGTTCGCCGCGCATCTCCCAGATGCCGCGGTCGAGGCTCTGCCAGATCTCCTCGAGATGCTCGAGCAGCACCCGCTGAAGGCTCCATGCCTCGCCCGTGGGGCTGCAGCTCGGCCTCGCGCGCCGCATGGAGCGTGTCGATCAGCTCGCCGTAGACGTCGAGCTGCATCTGGTTGGCCGCGCCGTTGCCGAGCCGCACCGGACGGCTGTTCTCGTAGCCGGCGAGCCAGGGGACCTCGAACTCGGGCAGCCAGCGCTCGCCGCCGATGCCGTACATGATCTGCAGCTGCAGCGGGATGGCCCGCGACGGCGCGCAGCAGCCATTGCCGCCAGTCGTCGGCCTCGCGGCGGTGGCCGGCGTTGAGCAGGGCATAGAGCGTCAGGGCGGAATCACGGAGCCAGCAATAGCGGTAGTCCCAGTTGCGGCTGCCGCCGATGAACTCGGGCAAGCGAGGTCGTCGGCGCCGCGACGATGCCGCCGGTCGGCTGGAAGGTCAGCAGCTTCAGCGTGATGAGCGAGCGGACCACGGCGGCACGCCATTTCTCCGGCATGGGTTCGAGCTGCCCGCCCTTCACCCACTCCCGCCACCAGGCGGTCGTGCGGTCGAGGCTCTCGCCGCGATCGGGCACGAAATGCGGCTTCTGGTGCGAGGGATGATAGGACAGGGTCAGTGGAACGCGGTCCCCCTCCCGAAGCCGGAACCTGGCGACCGTGTGCATGTTCTCGCCCGACAGGGGGAGACGGGTGTGAAGCTCGACCGCATCGGGACCCGCCACGGCGCTCAGACCGTAGTCGCGCTGGCGCACCCAGGGCACCGCCTGGCCGTAGCCGAAGCGCAGGGTCAGCTCCATCGTCATGTCGATCTCGCCGGACACGCCGTTGACGATGCGGACGACGTCGACGCGCTCCTCGTCTTCGGTCAGCGGCATGAAGTCCGTCAGCGTGGCGGCCCCGGTGGAGGTCTCGAACCGCGTCTCGAGTATGGCCGTGTCCGGCAGATAGCGGCGCGTCACCCGGTATTCGCCGTCGCTCGGCGATATCCGCCAGCGGCCGTTGTTCTCGTCACCGACAAGAGCGGCGAAGCAGGCCGGCGAATCGAAGCGTGGCAGGCAGAGCCAGTCGATCGAACCGTCGCGGCTGACGAGCGCCGCGGAAATCATGTTGCCGATCAGGCCGTAGTCTTCGATTGGCTTGCTCATTCAGATGTCAGCTCCTTTGCCCGAGGTGCCGGGGTCTCACTTTAACATGGCGCGGAGGAATTCCGGATCGAGTTCCTGTTCGACCCCTGCGGTCAAACGCCCTTGGCAGCGTCCGCGCGCACGCTATTTTAGGTCCGGATTTCACTCTTGCAGGGGACGAGCGCACATGACGCCGGACTGGGACGAACGCTACGACCGGCCCGACTATCTCTTCGGCAAGGAGCCGAATGCCTTCCTCGCGGGCGAGGCGCACCGGCTTCATCCGTCCGCGCGGGTGCTCTGCGTCGCCGACGGCGAGGGCCGCAACGGCGTCTGGCTCGCGCGCCAGGGCCATGACGTGGTTTCGATGGACAGTTCGGCGAAGGCGCAGGAAAAGGCGGCCCGGCTCGCGCGGGAAGCCGGCGTCGACGTGACGCTGAAGCGTTGCCGACATCGCACAATGGGAGTGGCGGGAAAGCGCATTCGACGCCGTCGCGGCGATCTTCATCCAGTTCGCCGGGCCGGAGCTGCGCGATCGAATATTCGCCGGCATGAAGCGAACCGTTCGCCCGGGCGGCCTCCTGCTGATCCAGGGCTATCGGCCGAAGCAGCTGGAGTACGGCACGGGCGGCCCCAGGGTCCTGGAAAACCTCTACGAGGCAGGGATGCTCGAGCATGCGTTCGGCGACTTCGAGATCCTGCGCCTGCAGGAGCACGACAGGGAGGTCGACGAGGGCCAGGGGCACTCGGGCATGTCCGCGCTGGTCGACCTCATCGCGCGGCGCCCGGCCTGAAGAGCTTTCAGGCGATCGTCACGCCGCCGTCCGCAACAATCGCCTGGCCGGTGACGAAGCTCGCCGCGGGGGATGCGAGGAATGCGACGACCGGCCCGATTTCGTGCGGCTCGCCGATGCGGCGCAGCGGCGTGACCGCGGTCCGCGCTGCGAGCATCTCCTCGTCTTCCCAGAGAGCGCGTGCGAAGTCGGTCCTTACGAGCCCCGGCGCGACGCAATTGACGCGGATGTTGTGCGGGCCGTGTTCCACGGCGAGGTTGCGCGCGAGCGCGAAGTCCGCTGCCTTCGAGATGCCGTATCCTCCGATGACGGCATTGCCGCGCAGGCCCGCTATCGACGACACGATAACGATCGCGCCGCCGCCCTTTTCCTTCATGCCGGGGATCACGCGGTTGCAAAGCCAGAGATTGCTCTTGACGTTCGAACCCATGATCTTGTCGAAGGCCTCGTCGGTCAATTGCGACAGCGGCCCGAAGACGGGATTGACGGCGGCGTTGCAGACGAGGACGTCCGCAGCGCCATAGAGGGTCTCTGTCCGGTCGACGAGCGCCAGGACCTCGTCCTTGCGGGAAATGTTGCAGGCAACGACGGCCGCCTCCCCGCCTGCCGCACGGATGCCGGCGGCCACCTCCTCGCATGCCTCTGGGTTGCGGCTCGAAACCACCACGCGCGCCCCGAGAGCGGCCATCGTCTCGGCGATGGAGCGGCCGATGCCCCGGCTCGAGCCGGTAACCACGGCCACCTTTTCCCGAAGCGAAAACGGCATGGGCCGCATCGGCGCGCCCTCGTCAGCCATCGGCCCGGATCAGCCCGCCGAGCGAGGACAGCCGCTTCAGGTGATGGCCGGCGTTTCCGAAGAGGATGTCGATCATCGTCACCCGCTTGAAATAGTGGCCGATGGCATACTCCATGGTCATGCCGACGCCGCCGTGGAGCTGGATCGATTGGCGGCCGATGGCAGCGGCAGAGCGCCCGATCTGCACCTTGGCAGCCGACGCTGCGCGGGTGCGTTCGGCAGCATCTGACGCCCCGGCCATCATGACCGCGTACATCGCCATCGACCGCGATTGCTCGAGTTCGACGAACATGTCGGCGGCCCGGTGCTGAAGAACCTGGAAAGTCCCGATCGTCGTTCCGAACTGCGTGCGTGTCTTCAGATAGTCGAGCGTCAGTTCCTGCATCCTGTCGAAGCAGCCCACGGCCTCCGAGCAGAGCGCGGCAATCGCCTCGTCCGCGACCCGTTCCACCGCCGCGTAGCCACCTTCGGGATCGCCGAGGCAGGCGCCCGCGTCGACCCGGACGTTATCGAACGTGACCTCCGCAGCCCGAAGCCCGTCCTGCGTGGTATAGCCGCGGCGGGTCACGCCCTCCGCCCCGGGATCCACCACGAAAAGCCCGATGCCGCGCTCGTCCCGGCTGCCGCCGGCGGTGCGGGCAGAGACGATCAGCCTGTCGGCGCCGTCGCCATGGACGACAAGACCCTTGCTGCCGTGGATCACCCAGCCCGAACCGGACCTTTCCGCCCGGGTCTCGACGTCGAACAGGTCGTAGCGCGCCTGGGGTTCGCCGTGGGCGAAGCTCCAGCGCTCCCTGCCCCCGGCGATCGCCGGTATCAGATCCGCCTTCTGCGCGTCGTCGGCAGCATGCTTCAAAAGGCCGCCGGAAAGGACGATCGTGGCGAAATAGGGTTCGAGGATGAGCGCTCTGCCGAAGGCTTCCATCACGATCATGGTCTCGACGGGCCCGCCGCCGATGCCGCCATGATCCTCTGCGAACGGGAGCGCGAGCAGGCCGAGTTCGGCATAGCTTCGCCAGAGTTCCTCGCTGTAGCCGTGGTCGCCGAGAGCGTGACGGCGACGATCCTCGAAACCGTAGCGGTCGGCCATCAGCCGGTCGACGCTCTCCTTGAGAAGGCGCTGCTCATCGGAAAAGTCAAAATCCATTGCGTTCGTCCCTGTACGTCCCCGACCGCCTTCAAAGCCCGAGAATCGCCTTCGCGATGATGTTCTTCTGGATCTCGTTCGAGCCGCCGTAAATCGAGACCTTGCGGGTGTTGAAATAGGCCGGAGCGATGCCGGCGGCCCAGTCCGGTCCGACCGGCGCCTCGTTGCGCCCGACGGCACCGTCCGTTGGTTCGAAGGGCATGGCGTAGGGGCCGACGACCTCCATCAGCAGCTCCGAGGTGGCCTGCTGGATCTCGGAGCCCTTGATCTTGAGGATCGAGCTCGCCGGGTCCGGACGGCCCTTCTCGCGCCTCGCCTCGTTGGCGAGCACACGCAGTTGCGTCATCTCGAGAGCCTTGAGCTCGATCTCGACGGCCGCCACCTTCTCGCGGAAGTCCGGCTCCTCGATCAGCGGCCGGCCGGCGACCTTCTGGCGCGCTGCCAGTTCCTTGATGCGACGGATGCGCTCCTTCGAGACGCCGACGCGGGCGATGTTCACGCGCTCGTTGCCGAGCAGGAACTTGGCGTAGTCCCAGCCCTTGTTCTCCTCGCCGACGAGGTTGTCGACCGGCACCCGCACGTCGTCGAGGAAGACCTCGTTCACCTCGTGGCCACCGTCGATCGTCTGGATCGGCCGGACCGTGATGCCGGGGGATTTCATGTCGACGAGCAGGAAGGAGATGCCGGCCTGCTTCCTCGCCTCCGGATCCGTGCGCACCAGGCAGAAGATCCAGTCGGCATGCTGGGCGAGCGTCGTCCAGGTCTTCTGGCCGCTGACGACGTAATGGTCGCCGTCGCGCACGGCGCGGGTCTTCAGGGAAGCGAGGTCGGAGCCGGCGCCGGGCTCGGAGAAGCCCTGGCACCACCAGTCGTCGAGGGTGACGATGCGCGGCAGGAACCGCTTCTTCTGCGCTTCGCTGCCGAACGTGTAGATGACCGGCCCGACCATGTTGACGCCGAAGGCGAGCGGCGCGGGAGCGGGTACCTGGCTCATCTCCTCGGTGAAGATATACTGCTTGACCGGGCTCCACCCCGTGCCGCCGTGCTCCACCGGCCAGTGCGGCACGGCCCAGCCTTTCGCGGCGAGAATGCGGGTCCAGCGGACGAGGTCGTCCCTGGCCGGCTGCCGCCCGGCGATCATCTTCTCGCGAATGTCGGACGGAAGCGCCGAGCGGAAGTAGTTCCGCACCTCGTCGCGGAAGGCAAGCTCGTCCTCGTTGAAGCTCAGGTCCATGTCGGGCGCCTTTCTCAGAAGATCTCGAAGAGGCCGGCCGCTCCCATGCCGCCGCCGACACACATCGTGACGACGGCGAAGCGGACGCCACGCCGCCTGCCCTCGATCAGCGCGTGGCCGGCCAGCCGGGCGCCGGTCATGCCGTAGGGGTGGCCGACCGCGATGGCGCCGCCATCGACGTTCAGCCTCGCCGGGTCGATGCCGAGGCGATCGCGGCAGTATATGACCTGCACGGCGAAGGCCTCGTTGAGTTCCCAGAGGCCGATGTCCTCCACGGCGAGGCCGTTTCGTTGCAGGAGCCGCGGTACCGCGAAGACGGGGCCGATGCCCATCTCGTCGGGCTCCGTCCCGGCGACGGCGAAGCCGCGCAGCGCGCCGAGAGGCTCGAGGCCGCGCTGCTCGGCGAGCTTCGCGTTCATCACGACGCAGGCCGAGGCCCCGTCCGACAACTGGCTTGCATTTCCTGCGGTTATGGTCCCGCCTTCACGTACCGTCTTCAGTCCGGCGAGCCCTTCTGCGGTGGTATCCGGCCGAACGCCCTCGTCCGCCGAAACCGTCACCTCACGGCGGGAGACTTCCTTCGTCTCCCTGTCGACAACGGCCATGGTGGTCGTCACCGGCACGATCTCGGCGTCGAAGCGGCCGGCCGCGCGCGCGGCCGCCGTCCGCTTCTGGCTTTCGAGGCCGTAGGCGTCCTGTGCCTCCCTGCCGATCCCGTAGCGTCGCGAGACGATTTCCGCCGTGTCGATCATCGGGAGGTAGATGTCGGGCTTGTGCTCCATCAGCCAGCGATCGCGCCTGTGGAAATCGTTCATGTGCTCGTTCTGGACGAGGCTTATCGACTCCAGTCCCCCGGCAACCGCGACGGGAACCCCGTCGAGGCGCACCGAGCGGGCTGCCACGGCGATCGCCTGCAGGCCGGAGGAGCACTGGCGGTCTATCGTGGTGCCCGACACCGTCACCGGCAGGCCTGCGCGCACCAGCGCCTGGCGAGCGATGTTGTGACCGGTCGCGCCCTGCTGAAGCGCGCAGCCCATGACGACGTCCTCTATCTCGCCGGGTTCGACGCCGGCGCGCTCGACGGCGTGGCGGATCGCATGCGCGCCGAGGGTGGCCCCGTCGGTGTCGTTCAACCCGCCGCGATAGGCCTTGCCGATCGGCGTCCGGGCCGTCGAAACGATCACTGCGTCCTGCATGGGGTCTCCTCCCGCTTCGCTCTATTGGCCTGAGGCAGCCGGCTGCCTCGCCTCCGAATGCCTGGCCTTGCGCCGCTCCTCCTCGCGCAGTTCGCGCCGCGAGAACTTGCCGACCGAGGTACGCGGCAGTTCGTGCCTGAATTCCAGGGCGCAAGGCATCTCGTGCCGTCCGAGGCGATCTGCGAGGAAGGAGAGCAGTTCGTCAAGCGTGAAGGACGGCTGCCCTTCCTTCAGCTTGACGAACGCCTTCGCCGCCTCACCGCGATAGTCGTCCGGCATGCCGACGACGATGCATTCCGCCACCGCGGGATGCTCGTAGATCGCCTGTTCGATCATCTGCGGATAGACGTTGAAGCCGCCCGAGATGATCATGTCCTTCTTTCGGTCGACGATATAGAAATACCCGTCCTCGGCCATGTAGCCGACATCGCCGGTCAGGAAGTATCCGTCGGCGAAGGCGGACCCGGTCTCCTCGGGACGGTTCCAGTACCCCTTCGTGACATTGAGGCCGCGCACGCGCAATTCTCCGGTTTCGCCCGGCGGCAGTACCCTTCGCGGATCTTCGAGCGACACGATGCCGACCTCGACGCCCGGAAGAGGCATGCCGATCGAGCCCGGCCGGGGCTCCCCGAACGGCAGCAGGTTCGTGCCGGCCGGCGACGTCTCCGTCATGCCCCAGCCCCCGGCGAGGCGCTGGCCGGTGATCTTCTCGAAGCGCTGGCCGACCTCGACAGGCAGGGGCGCGCCGCCGGAAGAACAGCGGGTCATCGAGGAGAGGTCGCGGTCGTGGATGTCCGGCCGGTTGGCCAGCGCGATCCACATGGTTGGCACGCCCGGGAAGGTCGTGATGCGCTTCTCCTCGATCGCGTCCAGCACGGCGTCGGCGTCGAAGCGCATGTGCAGGACGATGCTGGCGCGACGGCGGACGCCGAGAAGCAGGATCGTCGTCAGGGCATAGATGTGAAACAGGGGCAGAACGCAGAGCACGCGTTCCTCGCCTTCGGGGCGGCCGTAAAGCGCGCCGAACCACGCGTCGTAGCTCGAGACCGCCGCCGTCAGATTGGCGTGGGTGAGGATGGCGCCCTTCGGCTTTCCGGTCGTGCCGCCGGTATATTGCAGCAGCGCTATGTCCTCCCCGCCCACCGCCGGCCACGTCCGCGGCCGGCTGCGACCGGCGCAGAAGCGATCCAGCGTGACCACGCCGGGGCGGTCGGGAACCCGTGCGGGCTGTCTTGCGCCTTCGAACCGTTCGTCGAGGCCGACGACGACGAGGTCGACGAGGCCCTCGTCCATCAGCCGCAGCGCCGCCTCCAGCATGTGGCCGGCATTGGTCGTCACGAGCGTGCGGGCGCCGGAATCCGCAAGTTTGTGAGCGAGCTCGCGCGGCGCGTCGAGCGGCGAAAGGTGCACCACGCGGGCGCCGGCCTTGAGCGCACCGAAGAAGGCGATCGGATGATAGGGCGTGTTCGGCAGGTAGAGCGCGACGCTGCGGTCCCCCGCAATATCCTCATCGAGCAGCGCGGCCGCGAACGCCTCCACCCGGTCCTCGAGTTCCGCATAGGTCAGCCGGGCGTTGCGGAAGTCGATGACGACGCGCGCGCCGGCGTCGCGAACCGCGTCTTCGAGCAGGCCGGGAACCGCACCGGTCTCGATCGGACAGTCCCAGGCGAGACCGGGCGGATAGGAGCCTTCCCATGGGAAAGGGCGGGTGCTCACGCCGCCCTGCCCCGTTCCGCGTCCAGGCCCGCGAACGTACCCCCTTCGTCGGCGAGGCGCCTGAGCAGCGGGGCCGGCTCGAAGACCGGCTTGCCCGTCTCCAGATGCCAGTGTTCCAGCCGCTCGCATATCTGCTTCAGACCTTCCTGGTCGGCCCAGAACATCGGGCCGCCCTTTCCGACCGGGAAGCCGTAACCGTTCACCCAGACGACGTCGATGTCGGAGGAGCGCGCGGCGATGCCCTCCTCCAGGATGCGCGCGCCTTCGTTGACCATCGGGTAGATCGTGCGCTCGATGATTTCCGCGGCCGAAATCTCGCGGCGCCGGACGCCGAGCCTCTCGGCCTGCGCGCGGATGAGTTCGGCAACCTCGGGATCGGGCACCGGCTTCCGCGAGCCCTGCTCGTAGAGGTAGAAGCCCTTGCCCGTCTTCTGGCCGTAGCGACCCTGCTCGCAGAGCGCATCGGCGATCGCCGCCGTCTTGCCCAGCGACTTCCTGTTGCGCCAACCGATGTCAAGGCCTGCGAGGTCGCCCATCGCGAACGGACCCATCGGGAAGCCGAAGTCCGTGAAGGCCCGGTCGACGGCTTCCGGTGCGGCGCCCTCGAGCAACAGGTCCTCGTTCTCCGCGGAACGGGCGTTGAGCATCCGGTTGCCGACGAAACCATGGCAAACGCCGACCACGACCGGCACCTTGGCGATGCGCTTGCCGACTGCCAGCGCGGCGGCGAGAACCTCGGGCGCCGTCTGCCTTCCGCGCACGATCTCCAGCAGCTTCATGACGTTCGCCGGGGAGAAGAAGTGCATGCCCACGACGTCGGAGGGGCGCTTCGTGACCGCAGCGATCTCGTCTATGTCCAGGTAGGAGGTGTTCGAAGCCAGCACGGCGCCCGGACGGACGATCCGATCGAGGGTCTGGAAGACCTCCTTCTTGATCGCCATTTCCTCGAAGACGGCTTCGATCACCAGGTCCGCGTCGGCGAGGTCGTCGTAGCTCGTCGTGCCCTTCAGCAGGCCCAAGCGGCGATCCCGTTCCTCCGACGTGATCGACCCGCGCCCGACCGAGCCGTCGTAGTTGCGCCGGATCGCGCCGAGGCCGCGATCGAGAGCCTCGGCGTTCATCTCGAGGATCGTCACGGGGATTGCGCCGTTGAGGAAGGACATGGCGATGCCTCCGCCCATCGTGCCGGCGCCGATAACGGCCACCTTGCGCACGTCGCGGGGCTTCACGTCCCTGCCGATGGCGTCGACCTTTGCCGCCTGCCGCTCGGCGAAGAAGAGATGTCGCTGCGCCCGCGACTGCACGCCGTTCACGAGTTCGCGAAAGATGTCGCGCTCCTTGGCCAGCCCTTCGTCGAAGGGCGTGTCGAGCGTCATCCGCACGGCGCGCACGCAGGCGTGCGGTGCATCGAGACCGCGTGCCTTGCGGGTCAGCGCCTCGGCCCGCGCGTCGAAGGCGGAGCGATCGGCGCGCACGGCCGCGAGCTTGCCGTCACGGTCGCGCGCCGGCGCGGGAAGCTTTCCGTCCGAGGCGAGCTTTCGCGCGTACCCGATTGCACCATCGAGGAAATTCCCTTCCACGATCTCGTCCAGGGCGCCCAGCTCGACGGCCTTTTCCGCAGATACAGGGTTGCCTGTCACGATGATGTCCAACGCTGCGACGGGACCGGTCAACCGCGGCAGGCGCTGCGTCGCTCCGCCGCCCGGTATGAGGCCGAGCTTGACCTCCGGCTGGCCGATCTTCGCATCTGGCGCCGCGATCCGGGCGTGGCACGCGAGCGCGAGCTCGAAGCCGCCGCCGAAGGCCAGTCCCCTGATGGCGGCGACCACCGGCTTGTCCATGGACTCGCAGAGACTGCAGACCTGAGAGAGCGGCGGGTCTTTCGGGGGCTTGCCGAATTCGGTGATGTCGGCGCCCGCGCTGAAGACCTTTCCGGCCCCGGCGATCACGACCGCCTTCACGCCTGCGTCGCCGCCGGCCCTGCCGAGCGCATCGGCAAGGCCGGCACGCACGGCCTGGCCGAGCGCGTTGACTGGCGGGCTGTCGATCTCGATGACCGCGACGCCCTCCTCGGTCCGATAGCTCACGACCTCGCTCATGTGGTCCTCCGGTTGTGTTTCGACATCAATGACCGGCTCGGCGGGCCGGATCGCCCGGCCGCCCGAAGGACGCGGAGACGGGACGACAGGTACCCTGCCAAGGCTTCCGCATCCGGCCTTCGGCACGCATCCGCGCATCCCTCCCGGTTACCGCCGGGCCGCCGACCAACCTCTGCAATCCTTCTTCCTGTTTCGCACTGCAGAATTCAGTTTTGCTGTTTGACGTCAGTGCTAGGATGTGCTGCACTGCTTGTCAACAAAGGGAGGAGCAGCCGGATGGCGCCGAGGGAGGACGCACCGGTCGCTGGCGAATCCGCCGATCTGCCGGAGACCGACCATAGCGGCGACCGCAAGTTCGTGATTGCGCTCGCTCGCGGGCTGGACGTTCTGCGCTCGTTCAGGGCTCAGGACGGCTTCCTCGGCAACCAGGAAATCGCCGAGCGGACCGGGCTTCCGAAGCCGACCGTGACGCGCCTCACCTATACGCTCTGCGAACTCGGCTACCTCGTCCAGGTCCCGCGCCTGGGCAAGTATCGTCTCGCCCCGGCGGCGATCACGCTCGGCTATGCGGCACTGGCCAATCTCGGGATCAGGCAGGTGGCGCGTTCGTTCATGGACGATGCCGCAGAGGCGCTTTCGGCGCCCGTCGCGCTCGGGGTGCTCTACCGCAACAGCGCGCTCTACGTGGACATTTCGCGCGGTTCGGCCAGCTTCACGGTGCAACTCGACATCGGCTCGCGCATCCCGCTGGTGAAGACGGCGATGGGCCGGGCGCTGCTGGCTGCCATGCCCGAGAGCGAGCGAGAGGCGCACTGCGAGGGCATCGCCCGGCGGTACCCGCAGGACTGGCCACGCCTGCAGGCCGGCGTGGACCGGGCGCTGCAGGACCATGCGGCGCTGGGCTTCGTCCAGTCGGCCGGCGAGTGGCGTTCGGACATCAATGCCGTAGGCGTCCCGCTGGTTGCGGCGGACGGATCCGGCATCTATGCCTTCAACTGCGGCGGCCCGCCCCATCACTTTCCGCCCGAACGCCTGCGCAGCGTGGTCGGGCCGACGATCGCCGCGCTTGCCCGTGTCGTGGACGAGGCGCTTGACGGGCGGCGGGTCGCCTCGGGCGGCGACTGGCTCGACCGGATCCGGCCACCTGCAGGCATGAGGCCGACGGGCGCGCCCGACGGCGGTGCCCGACCCGCCGCGAACGAATGAGGCGGCCAGCGATGACCGAAGCTCCCCCGCCCCAGCTGTCGGTCCGAGACATCGTCGTGCGCTTCGGCGGGATCGTGGCGCTCGACGGCATCCGCTTCGACATCCGGCGGGGCGAGATCCTCGGCCTGATCGGACCGAACGGCGCCGGCAAGACGACGCTCTTCAACTGCCTGAGCCGGCTCTATACGCCTGCGTCCGGCGATATCCTCTACGACGGCCGGTCCATCCTCCGCCGCCCGGCCCACAGGATGCCTGCGGCCGGGATCGGGCGGACGTTCCAGAACGTGGCGCTGTTCCACCGCCACACGGTGCGCGACAACCTCCGCATCGGCGCGCATTCGGGGAGCCGCGGCAACTTCGTCTCCGACGCGCTGGGCCTGCCGGGCGTGCGCCGGCGCGAACGCGAGATCGATGCGAAGGTCGCGGAAATCATCGAATATCTCGGCCTGGGAGACGTCGCCGACCAGATGGTTTCCGGCCTGCCCTTCGGAACGCAGAAGCGCGTCGAGCTCGGCCGCGCCCTTGCGTCCGGCCCGGGGCTGATCCTTCTCGACGAGCCGGCTGGCGGCCTCAACCACGACGAGGTCGCCGACCTCGGCCGCCTGATCCGGCAGATGCGCGACGACCGGGGCATCACCGTGCTTCTGGTCGAGCACCACATGGGCCTCGTCATGTCGGTCTCCGATACCGTCGTGGTGCTGAATTTCGGCCGCAAGATCGCCGAGGGGCCGCCGGCTACCGTCCGGAAGGAGCAAGCGGTCATCGACGCCTACCTGGGAGGGACAAGCCATTGACGCCGCTTCTGGAGATAGTCGGGCTGCGCGCCGCCTACGGCGATTTCCGGGTGCTGCACGGCATAGACCTGACGGTCGCCGAGGGCGGCGTCACCGCTCTGCTCGGCGCCAACGGCGCCGGCAAGACGACGACACTTCGGGCGATCTGCGGCATGGTGAAGCAGAGCGGCAGCATCCGCTTCGACGGCGCCGAGATCGCCGGGCGGACCACCGAGGCGATCGCACGGCTCGGCATCGCGCACGTGCCCGAGGGACGCGGGACGTTCACGGGCCTGACGACCGAGGAGAACCTGCTTTGCGGAGCGATGGGGCGGTCCGGGCGCGGCGCGGTCGCTCGCGACGTCGAACGCGCCTACGCGTGGTTCCCCCGCCTCAGGGAGCGCCGCCGGCAGCAGGCGGGCACCCTTTCGGGAGGCGAGCAGCAGATGCTGGCCGTGGCGCGCGCACTGATGCTCAGGCCAAGGCTGATGCTGCTCGACGAGCCTTCCTTCGGACTCGCGCCGATGATC
This sequence comes from uncultured Alphaproteobacteria bacterium, assembly GCA_963760965.1. Lineage (GTDB taxonomy): Bacteria > Pseudomonadota > Alphaproteobacteria > Rhizobiales > Rhizobiaceae > Pararhizobium_B. Next base: position 383,279 of record CAVXEW010000006.1, on the reverse strand, counting down.
GTGTCGGAGCTGTTCTCGATTCTCCGTCGCCTCAACGAGGAGGAAGGCGTCGGGCTCCTCATCGTCGAGCAGAACGCCGCGCTCGCACTGGAACTTGCCGACCGGGCGAGCCTGATCGAGACCGGCAGCATCATCATGGCCGGACCGGCGGCCGAGATCGGCGGCGACGAGTCCGTGCGGGCCGCCTATCTCGGCTACTGAAGGAGGACGCGTTGGAGCTTCTTGCGCAGCAACTGCTCACCGGCATCGCCACCGGCGGCATATATGCCTGCATGGCGCTTGCGATCGTCATGATCTACCAGGCCATTCACCACCTGAACTTCGCCCAGGGCGAAATGGCGATGTTCTCGACCTTCATCGCCTGGCAACTGCTGCAGTGGGGGCTGCCCTACTGGCTCGTCGTACCGCTCACCATCGCCGTTTCCTTCGTCGGCGGGATGGCGATCGAGCGCATCGTCATCCGCCCTCTCGGCGACGCGCCCGTGCTCAGCCACATCGTGGTGTTCATCGGCCTCTATGCCGTCATCAACAGCCTTGCGGGCTTCATCTGGGACTTCTCCATCAAGCCCTTCCCCAGCCCGTTCGGCGAAGGCTCGCAATTCGGCGGACTGATCAGCAACCAGCAGATCGGAATGATCGCGGTGACGCTGATCGTGCTTGCGGCGCTCTACCTCTTCTTCCGCTTCACGCGGGTCGGGCTTGCGATGCGCGCGGCCGCGGAGAACCCGGCCTCGGCGAGGCTGGTCGGCATCCGGGTCGGCTGGATGGTCGCCCTCGGCTGGGGAATGGCGGCGGCGATCGGCTCGGTCGCCGGGATCCTGATCGCACCGATCGTGTTTCTGGAGCCGAACATGATGCTGTCGATACTGGTCTACGGTTTCGCCGGAGCGGTACTCGGCGGCCTGACGAGCCCGGGCGGCGCCGTATTCGGGGGAATCTCCGTCGGCGTCGTCGAGAACCTCGCCGGGACCTACATTCCGGGCATCGGTTCCGAGCTCAAGCTGCCGATCGCCCTCTTCCTGATCATCGCCGTGCTCGTGTTCAAGCCGACGGGGCTATTCGGGCAACGCCTCGTGCAGAGGGTATAGCGGCCATGGACACGAGGTCTTCGCAACAGATCACGCCGTTGGCCGCGGGCCGTCACGGCGAGCTTGCGCGGCCGCGCGCCACAGCTGCGCGGATCGCCGTCACCGCGGTGTTCCTTGCGGCCGCGATCGCCGTTCCCCTCGTTGCCAGCAGCTTCCTCGTCTTCCAGCTGACGATGATGCTCATCTATGCCATCGCGATCCTCGGGCTGAACATCCTGACGGGCTTCAACGGCCAGTTCTCCCTCGGCCACGGGGCATTCTATGCGGTGGGCGCCTACACGGCGGCGATCATGATGGATCACTTCGGCATAGGCTATGCGTGGACCCTGCCGGCCGCCGGGCTGATCTCGTTCGCGATCGGCTTCCTCTTCGGGCTTCCGGCGCTGCGGCTCGAGGGGGTCTACCTGGCGCTCGCCACCTTCTCGCTGGCAGTCGTCGCACCGCAGCTCTTCAAGCTCTCGCCGTTCGAACCCTGGACGGCCGGCGTCATGGGCATCACCCTGATGAAGCCGGACGCGCCTTTCGGACTGCCTTTCAGCCAGGACCAGTGGCTCTACTACTTCACGCTGGCGGTCGGACTGGTCGCCTTTGCGCTGGCGCGCAACCTCCTGTCGAGTCGAAGCGGACGGGCGCTCACCGCCATTCGCGACAACCAGATCGCGGCGCGATCGATGGGCATCAACACCGCCCTCTACAAGTCCCTCGCATTCGGGGTCAGCGCGCTCTACACGGGCGTCGCGGGCGCCCTCGGCGCTATCGTCGTCCAGTTCGTCAATCCCGACTCGTTCAGCTTCACCCTGTCCATAGCGCTTGTCGTCGGTCTCGTCGTCGGCGGCGTGGGGTGGCTGCCGGGGGCCCTCTTCGGCGGGGCCTTCATCATGTTCGTGCCGAACATCGCCGAAGGCGTTTCCAAGGGGCTGTCCGGTGCCGTCTACGGCGCGATCCTCGTTCTGCTCATCTACGTGATGCCGACCGGGCTCGGCGGCCTCTACCGCGCGGCCGCACGACTTGCCCGGAAATCGAGAAACGGGTCCGCCGCCCCGCACTGATCGCGGCTTTCAAAGGGAGGAAAGCATGCATACACGTCGTATCGTCCTCGGAATGGCCGGAGCCGCACTCGTCGCCGGCTCGTGGCTCGCAGCCGGCCACGCGGCCCGGGCGGCCGGAAAGTACGGACCCGGCGCGTCCGACAGCACCATCAAGATCGGCAACATCGCCCCCTACAGCGGTCCGGCCTCGGCCTATTCGCAGATCGCCAAGACGATCGCTGCCTACTTCAAGAAGGTCAACGACGACGGAGGCGTCAACGGCCGCAAGATCGATTTCGTCTCGTATGACGACGGCTATTCGCCTCCGAAAGCCGTCGAGCAGGCGCGCAAGCTCGTCGAGAGCGACCAGGTGCTGCTCATCTTCCAGTCCCTCGGCACGCCGTCGAACGCGGCAATCGAGAAATACATGAACATCAAGAAGGTGCCGCAACTCTTCGTGGCCACCGGCGCGACGATGTTCGGAAATCCCGCCAAGTATCACTGGACGATGGGCTGGCAGCCGAACTACCAGAGCGAGGGCCGCATCTACGGCAAGTGGATCGCCAGCGAGCACCCTGACGCCAAGATCGGAGTGATGTACCAGAACGACGATTTCGGAAAGGACCTGCTGCACGGCCTCGAGGCCGGTCTCGGCGACAAGAAGTCGATGATCGTCGCCAAGGCACCCTACGAGGTGTCGGAACCGACGGTTGATTCGGAGGTGGTCAAGCTGAAGGCCTCCGGCGCCGACGTCTTCATCAACATCGCCACGCCGAAATTCGCCGCGCAGGCGATCAAGAAGGCGCACGAGATCGGATGGAAGGCGACCGAGATCGTGGCCAACGTCTCCAATTCGGTCGGTGCCGTGCTGAAGCCGGCCGGCCTCGAAGCGTCCACCGGCGTCATCTCCACCGCCTATCTCAAGGACCCCCAGGACCCGCAATGGAAGGAAGACAAGGGCGTCGCCGACTGGAGCGCCTTCATGGACAAGTACTATCCGGACGGCGACAAGAACTCCAGCTTCACGATCTACGGCTACTCGGTGGCGCAGACGCTGGTCCACGTCCTGCAGCAATGCGGCGACGACCTGACCCGCGAGAACGTCATGAAGCAGGCGGCCGCAATGAAGGACGTCAGGCTGCCGCTGTTCCTGCCGGGAATGAGCATGAACACCAGCCCGACCGACTACTTTCCGATCGAGCAGATGCAGCTGATGAAGTTCGACGGAAAGCGCTGGGAGAATTTCGGCAAGGTCATCAGCGGCGAGGTGAAAGGCTGAAGCATCAAGCAGGCGAACACCGTCCGCCGGTCCGGTTCGAGGCCCGGCGGACTACCGGGTCATTGCTTGCGAAAAAATCCCCCCTGATTGAACCTTTGTTAACGACTTGCGGAACACAACTAGAACATATAGTGTTCGTTCTGGATTTGTTTCATTTCTCCCCGGAGGGGCTCGATGCTGACGCGCAAGCAACACGAATTGCTGCTGTTCATCCATGAGCGGATGAAGGAGAGCGGCATTCCGCCTTCCTTCGACGAGATGAAGGAGGCGCTGGACCTTGCCTCGAAATCCGGCATTCACCGGCTCATCACCGCCCTCGAGGAGCGCGGTTTCATCCGCCGGCTCCCGAACAGGGCCCGGGCGCTGGAGGTGATCCGCCTGCCGGAGTCCTACAGCCCGTCTCCGCAGGTTCGAAAGCCGTTCTCGCCGAGCGTCATTGAAGGAAGCCTGGGCAAGGCGCCCGCGCCGGCGCCCCAGCCGCGGCCGGAAGCGCAGGAGGCCGCCGGCACCGCCAGCATACCCGTGATGGGCCGCATCGCCGCCGGCGTGCCGATCTCCGCAATCCAGAACAACACCCACGACATCGCCGTGCCACTCGACATGCTCGGCAGCGGCGAGCACTACGCTCTGGAGGTCAAGGGCGACTCGATGATCGAGGCCGGCATCTTCGACGGCGACACGGTAATCATCCGCAACGCTTCCACCGCCAGTCCCGGGGAGATTGTCGTCGCCCTGGTCGACGACGAGGAAGCCACGCTGAAGCGGTTCCGCCGCAAGGGCGCTTCGATTGCGCTCGAAGCGGCGAACCCGGCCTACGAGACGCGCATCTTCGGCCCGGACCGCGTCAAGATCCAGGGTCGGCTGGTGGGGTTAATCCGCCGGTACCACTAGCGTCCTGGTCCCGGGCCCGGCGGCGCCGAAGTCGAAGCTGCGGTCGTGCCAGTCGTAGTAGCGCTGGACCGTCCAGGGTCGAACGACGCCGCCGAGAGCAGACGTGATCGTCAGGCGGTAGGCGGTCGCTGCATCCCGTGGCGGGTCGTGCGCGGAAGACGTGAACCGGTCTGCCGGCGGTGGCTTCCCCGGCGGCCTCGGGATGCGATCCACGAGGATCTCGATGGAGCCCGACCGCCGGAGCGTGCGCGCAGTGAAGAGCAGCGTTCCGTTTCGGCAACGCGACATGCGGACCGGCCGGGAAACGACGACGATCTTCGCCAGGTCGCAGGCGGTGCCGAGATAGGCAAGGTCGGCGACCGTCACGAGCCGCAGTCCCCCGGCGACGGAAGCGGCGCACCATTTCCCTCCATAGCAGAGGAAGCCGGTGGCACGGCGCTGGAGCGCGGCGCCCATCGCGGCGATCCCGCCGGGAGTGGCCGGCGTCGCGGCCGCACCTTTCTTCCGCTTTGCGGGCCGCTCGCCCGGCGCGAGGGGCATTTGTCCCGGCGGCACGGCCCGCTTCCCGGCGAGGGCTGCCAGCCACTGGTCGAAGACGAAGGAAGGCGGGCGCTTGCGGTTCGTGGCGATGCCGTTCTGCGCCGGCAGTCCGACGAGGACGCCGTCTTCGGCGATGAGGATGTCGGGCCGGCGCGGCGCGAGGAGAGAGACGTCCAGCAGGAGCGAAGCGGCAATGACGACCAGGCCGACCCTGCGGAGCCGTGAGCGCAGCAGCACCAGCATCGTGAAACCGGCGACGAAAACCACAAGGACGGTGGCCGGCACGCGGCCGGTCATCTCTGTCCCGCCGAGCGCCTGCACACGGAAGGCTATGGAAATCACGGCGTCGAGTGCGGTGCCCATCAGCTTGAGCGGCCAGGCCTCGAGGCCGTAGGGCATGAGCAAAGTGCCGAGGAGCCCCATAGGCATGACGAGGAAGCTGATCAGCGGCATCGCCAGGAGATTGCCGACGGCGCCGAGTGTCGCGACTTGCTGGAAGTGATAGGCAGCGAAGATGCCGGTCGCCGAACCGGCGACGAGAGAGGTGAAGACGATTGCGCCCAGGGACTTGAGCACGAAGCGGAACGGTCGTGCGCCGGCCGTTTCCCGCCCCCTGCCGAGGCGGGATCGGCTCAGTGCCGAATATCCTGCGATCAGGGCCATCGTCGCCGCGAAGGACATCTGGAAGCTCGGCCCGAGCACGGCTGCGGGGTTGGCCAGGATTATCGCGGCTGCGGCGATGGCGACGTTGCGCAACGTCAGCGCGGGGCGGTCCAGAAGCGCGGCGAAGAGCATGATCGCAAGCATGATCCAGGCGCGCAGGGTGGAGACCGCTACCCCCGACAGGACGAGATAGGCGGTGGCGACGACGAGCGCCGCCACCGCGGCTATCTTCTTTGCGGGCAGCCTCTCCGCGGCTGTCTGCGACAGGCCGAGCAACAGGCGCAGCACGAGGAAGACGGTGCCGGAGACGAGCACCATGTGCAGGCCGGAGATGGCCAGTATATGGGCCAGCCCGGCGTCGCGCAGCGCCTGGACGACCGGCTTCGGGATGGCGCCGCGATCGGCGACAATGAGGGCGGCGGCGAGCGCTCCGGCATCCCCCGGCAGCACCGCCCGGATGCGGCTGTCGATGCCCTGCCGCAGCTGCGCGACGGCGTTCGTGAAGCCGGCGATCCCGCTCCGGCCGGCTGCCAGCGGCACATCGGCAGCGTGGGGCGGTCCGTAGAAGAACCCGATCGCGCCGACATGCTGGAAGAAGGAATTGAAGCCGAAATCGTATCCTCCCGGAAGGGCCGGCCCGGAAGGCGGAAGCAACCGGGCGAGCCCGCTGATCCCCTGCCCGGGCTCGACCGGAACCTGCCTGCCCCTCGCCACGAGGTGCACACGCTCGGGAGGCCGCCGGATCACCGGGTGCGATGTCGAAGTCAGCTCGACCAGATAGCGCCAGCCGCTCTTGCCGGCCGGCTCCCGCGACAGGACGACGCCCGTCAGGCGCGTGACGACGGGGCCGTCGAGAATTGTCGTGGCTTCCATGCGAACCTGCACGGAGGCGGCGGTCAGGCCGGCGAAGAGCGCCGCGGCTGCCACGAGGAAGGGCGCTCCCCGCCATCCCTTTGCGCGAGTCGCCCAGGCCAGAAGGATCAGGACTGCGAGGGGAACGACGAGCGCCGGCAAGGCGATGTCGCGGGGCGCCGAGAGATCGAGTGCCGCGCCGGCGGCCATCGCCACCGGCATCCACAGGAAGCCGTGGCCGTACCGGGCCTCCTCCGCCAGTTGCCGCGCGATCCAGTGTCGCAGGGACGGCGGTTCCAGGCGGCGGGGGCTGGCAAGCGGCCGCCGCCCCGGCCCATCCAGGAAAGATACCCGCGCCGCGCCGCCGAAGGCCGCCCGCTCGCCGACCGCGAGCCCCGGATCAGGGTTCCCCTGTCTCGGCAGAGTTTCCGCCTGTTCGGCCATATTGTTGCCCAGCCACTTGAAGGGCAATCGTATCCCGCTAGTTCATAGTGGTGCCACCCGCGATTTCCGTGGTGTCTCCTTGCGCGCCGAAACCTTCCGAAACCGATCCCCTGTCTCGTCCGGCAGCCTGCAGTCCGTCCCGATGACGCATTGCAACGAACTGAACGATGCCTCGAACCCATTGGTTTTTTTGTGGTGTTCTTTCAGCGCGTGAGCCGGCGGCCTCGGGCCGGCGCGCGTCGTTGCGTCGCAGCATTGCAGGTGCGGAAGCTTGGCACGGAGGCTGAAATCATATAGCAAAACGCATCTCCTTACTGCGGCCGAGACGCGTTCCGGTCACATCCACAAAGACGGGAAGGGTTCATCATGAAGAATGAAGACGCAAAACTCGTTGCCGACGGCAAGGAAGTCGAGCTTCCGGTTCGCACCGGATCCATCGGTCCGCACGTCTACGACATCGGCCAGCTCTACAAGCAGACCGGGGCTTTCACCTACGACCCGGGCTTCACGTCCACTGCGTCCTGCGAATTGAAGATCACCTATATCGACGGTGAGGCGGGCGTTCTGCTGCACCGGGGCTATCCGATCGACCAGCTGGCCGAGCACGGTGACTTCCTCGACGTGTGCTACCTGCTGCTCTACGGCGAGTTGCCCACGAAGGCTGAAAAGGAAGACTTCGACTATCGCGTCACCAATCACACGATGGTCCACGAGCAGATGAACCGGTTCTTCACCGGCTTCCGCCGCGACGCGCATCCCATGGCCGTCATGTGCGGCGTCGTCGGCGCGATGTCCGCCTTCTACCACGACTCCACCGACATCACCGATCCCCATCAGCGCATGGTGGCCAGCCTTCGCATGATCGCCAAGATGCCGACGATCGCGGCGATGGCCTACAAGTACCATATCGGCCAGCCCTTCGTTTACCCCAAGAACGACCTCGACTACGCGTCGAACTTCCTGCGCATGTGCTTTTCGGTGCCCTGCGAGGAATACGAGATCAATCCGGTGCTCGCCCGTGCGATGGACCGCATCTTCATCCTGCATGCCGACCACGAGCAGAACGCCTCGACGTCGACCGTGCGACTGGCCGGATCGTCCGGCGCGAACCCCTTCGCCTGCATTGCAGCTGGCATCGCCTGCCTCTGGGGCCCGGCCCACGGCGGCGCCAACGAGGCGGCGCTCAACATGCTGTCCGAAATCGGCACGGCGGATCGCATCCCCGAATATATCGCGCGGGCCAAGGACAAGGACGATCCCTTCCGCCTGATGGGCTTCGGCCACCGGGTCTACAAGAACTACGACCCGCGCGCCAAGATCATGCAGAAGACCTGCCACGAGGTGCTTGCGGAGACGGGCCACGAGGACGATCCGCTGCTCGAGGTGGCGATGGAGCTGGAAAAGATCGCGCTGACCGACGACTACTTCGTCGAGAAGAAGCTCTATCCGAACGTCGACTTCTATTCCGGCATCACGCTGAAGGCACTGGGCTTCCCGACGACGATGTTCACCGTGCTCTTCGCCGTGGCGCGCACGGTCGGGTGGATCGCCCAGTGGAAGGAGATGATCGAGGACCCGAACCAGCGCATCGGCCGTCCGCGGCAGCTCTATGTCGGCGCTCCGCAGCGCGAGTTCGTTCCGATCTCGAAGCGCAGCTGACCCGGCCGCGCACCGGTTCGTCTTCCGACGGCGCCCTTTCGCGGGCGCCGTTTTTCATTTTTGCCGGCGCCTCTCGAAGGTCTCGATCACGATGTCGGCGGCATGCTCGCTCGGAGGTCGCTCGGTCGACATGCGCGCACGCACGAGGTCGAAGCCCTCGATCATCGCCTGCCGGTGCAGCGTCTCACTGGACAGCCGTTCCATCCAGCGGGCAAGGCGCGCGGGGCGGACCATCTCGTTTACGTATTCCGCTATGACCGGATAGTCGGCGACGAGGTTCGGCAAGGCGGCGGACCATGTCCTGATGCGCCGCATCAGCATCCGGGCGAGCGGATCCAGCTTGTACACGGAGACGCAGGGCACGCCCACGATCGCCAGTTCGAGAAGCACGGTTCCCGAGGCCGCCATGGCGGCGTCCGCCTCGCCGAACGCCTGCCACTTCGCCGCCGGCCCGACGACGATCTCCGGCTTGACAGCCCAGCGGGAGACCGTCTCCCGGATTCTCTGCTCGTGGCGGCGGACGGCCGGCAGCACGAACCGCATCGCCGGGTTGCGGCCGGCCAGTTCCGCGACCGCGTCTTCGTAGACGGGCAGAAGCCGCGTCAGCTCGCTCGTCCGCGAGCCGGGGAGAACAAGACAGGTTCTCGGACCCGGATCTTGCGGGGCGGGCGCGCGCCGGCGACCGGCCTGGGCCTTCTGCGCGGCGACGAGGCCCGGATCGCTGATCAGCGAATGGCCGACATATGTCACCGGCGGACCACCGAGGGCGGCCACGATCTCCGGCTCGAACGGCAGGACGGACAGCACGTGATCGATATAGCCCGTCATCCGCTTGGCCCGGTATGCTTTCCATGCCCAGACCGTCGGGCAGACATAGTTGACGATGGGGAGGTCCGGAAGGGCCCGATGCACGAGCCGGGCCACGCGGTGGGTGAAGCCCGGACTGTCGATGATGACCAGCATGTCGGGCCTCGCCCTGATGACTGCGCTCGCCGCCTGCCGGATCCGCCACGCGATCAGCGGAAGCCGGGTGACGACGGCGCTCGCTCCGACAATGGAGAGGGCGTGGTAGTCGAACAGTGATCGCAGCCCCTGCTCTTCCATGGCCTCGCCGCCGACGCCGACGAGTTCGATTCCGTCGCCGAGGCGCTGGCGAAGCGCACCGATCAGCGCCGCTCCGAGCGCATCGCCCGAGCTTTCACCAGCCACGACCGCCAGCCGCCGCAGCGTCACGTCGCCGGTCATGACGGTGCTCCGTTTTCATTCCTATCGATGCCGACCACGAAGAGTCCGAGTTCGTCGGCCCGCGCAACCATTTCGCGCCTGTCGAGCACGAGCGACCGGCCGGCTTCGACCGCGATCCCCGCGAGCCCGGCGCGTGCGGCGTTCTCCACAGTCGACAGCCCGATCGAGGGCAGATCGGCTCGTTCGTCCTGCTGCGGCTTGCAGAACTTGACCAGGACGCCCCGGCGTCGCGCCGAAATGCGGCCGGCCGAACGCAGTCCGGCGACACGATGCAGCATCTGGTCCGTGCCTTCCGCGCCTTCGAGCGCGATCACCCGCCCGCCCACCGCCACGGCGCCCTGGCCCACGTCGAGCCTGCCGAGCGCAAGAGCCGCGGTGCGGCCGGCCTCGATGTCCGTCCAGTCGACCTTCGACGGGCGCGTGTGCGTCAACGGACCCGTCACGGCAAGCAGGTCGGGGACGACGTCCTGGGCGCTGATGACGGTGTGGCCCATACTTTCGATCAGGTCGATCACCATGCGAAGAACGACGTCGTCTCCCTTGCCGAGCAGGATGCGCAGGACCGAGGGCAACTGCCACATGATGCGGAACGTCGGCCGGATGTCGCGCCATTCGGGCCGGCGCTTCACCGCGCCCGACATGATGACGCGCGCGACGCCGTTTTCGCGCAAGGCGCGGCTCAGTGCCGCCGCGTCGCCGATGCCGATGCTTACGTGGTCGAAATCCTGCCAGTCCTGGTTGGCTTCGCCGCTGAGGGCTACCACGAAGGGGTTCTCGCCGGCACACCTCGCAGCGAGGGCAACGTCATGCGGCAAACGTCCCTCACCCGCGATGATCGCCAGGCGGCCCTGGCCGGCCAGGCTGACCGGGGCGGTCACGGCCTTAGCCCCTGTGGGACTTCACCGCGGAGGTCAGCGACCTCTCATGATCGGCAAGGATGAAATCGAGGATATCGCGGATCGCGGCGCTGTCCGTCCCGGCCGATCGCATCTCCTCCGCATTTTCCCGGACGGAGCCCTTGCCGTGGAATATCTGCTTGAAGGCCTGGCGCACGACGCGGATCTCGGCCTTGTCGATGCCGCTTCGCTCCATGCCGATCACGTTCAGCCCGATGAGCACGCCGGGCATCCCGAACAGCATGCCGTAGGGAATGACGTCGTGGCTGACGCCCGACATTCCGCCGACGAAGGCGTGGTGCCCGATATGGGCGAACTGGTGTACGGCGGCGCCGCCGCCCATGATGACCCGGTCTCCGACGACCACGTGGCCCGCCAGCATCACGTTGTTGGAAAGGATCACATCGTTGCCGACATGGCAATCATGCGCGACATGGGAATAGGCAAGGAACAGCGAACGGTTCCCGACGGTCGTGACGCCACCGGCATCGGGCATGCCGATGCTCATGGTCACGCCTTCGCGGATCGTGCACTCTTCGCCGATGACGAGTTCGGTGGGCTCGCCGCGATAATGGACGTTCTGCGGCTCGCCGCCGAGGACGGCGCCCGGGAAAATCCTCGTGCGCTCGCCGATGGTCGTGCGGCCGGTCAGGACCACGTGACTTTGCAACTCGACGCCTGCCTTCAGCTTCACGTGCGGACCGACATGACAGAACGGTCCGATGATCACGCCATCGCCAAGCTCGGCGCCTGCCTCGACGATCGAGGAAGGGTGAATGCGAACTTCTGCCGAGGTCATGGATTAATTGCTTTCCTCTGTGATCAGCATCGCGCCGACGTCGGCCTCTGCTACCCGGGAACCAGCGACGATGGCCTGACAGTGGAACTTCCAGATGTTGCCGCGCTGCTTGCTCTTGTTCACGTGATATTCGACGCAATCGCCGGGCACAACCGGTTTGCGAAATCGCGCGTTGTCGATCGTCATGAAAAACACGGTATTGGCTCCGCCGCCCTGGTTCCGGGCGCAGATGGCGCCGGCCGTCTGGGCCATGCCCTCGATGAGAAGGACGCCGGGCATGATGGGATTGCCCGGAAAATGCCCCGTGAAATGCGGCTCGTTGATGGTGACGTTCTTGATGCCGACGGCGGACGTATCGCCGTCGATGTCGACGATGCGGTCGACCATGAGGAAAGGATAGCGATGCGGGAGCAGCCGCATGACTTCCTGAATCTCGATGCTCTCCAGAACCGCCGTCTCGCTCTCACTCATCGTCACTACCCTGCTCTCGATCCCTTCCAAACGCCCGGGCGTTGCTTTCCGCGGCGTCCCGCAGGAACGCGCGTATCGGCCGCGCCGGGACGCCGCCCCACTTCACGCCCGCCGGAACGTCTCCCACGACGCCGCTCAGTCCCGCAATCTGCGCCCCGTCGCCCACAGTGATGTGGCCGTTGATGCCCGCTCCGCCGCCGATCATCACGCCATTGCCGATGCGTGCGCTGCCGGCGATCCCCACCTGGCTCACGATGATCGACATGCGGCCGATGCGCACGTTGTGCCCGATCTGTACGAGATTGTCGATCTTCGTACCCTCGCCGATCACCGTGTCGTCTATCGCGCCGCGGTCGATCGTCGTGTTGGCGCCGATCTCGACATCGTCCTGGATGATCACGCGCCCGATCTGCACGATCTTCTGGATGCCCGTGGGAGCCGGCACGTAGCCGAAACCGTCCTGGCCGATCCGCGCGCCTGGATGGATGACGACGTTGTTGCCGATCAATGCATGCTGCAGGCACACCGACGCACTGACGACGCAGTTTCGTCCGACACGGGTGTTCGGCCCGATGACGGCGCCCGGACCGATCCTGGTTCCGCTTCCGATCCGCGCCCCGGAGCCGATCACCGCAAAGGGCTCGACTGTGACGCCTTCCTCGAGCTCCGCGTCCGGTGCGATGCTGGCCTTTTCCGATATCCCGGTCCCGGCCGTGAAAGGCCGCGGGCGCATCGCCTCGGGATAGAGATGCGTCGCTGCGGTGGCGAAGCTTGCCTGCGGGTTCCTGCAGACCAGCGCGGCGGTTCCGGAAGGCACGGAATTCAGCATGTCCCTGGTGCAGAAGACAGCCGTGGCACGCGTGGCAGCCAGCGCGGCGCTCTTGCGCCGCGACGCGGCGAAGGACACCATGCCCGGTCCCGCATTCTCCAGCGAGGCCACGCCCACGATCACGCCGTCGCCGCGCACAGAACCCGCGAGTTCCGCATTCGTCAACGATGCCAGGGCCGAAACGCTGACGCCCTCGTTGAGCGGAAAGAACTCTGACTGATCCATGAACAACCGCGCGGCTCGAACGGTCGCGGCAGGACGTGGCGCGCCGCGACCGTCATTTCCTAGAAGCGTGTGGACGCACCAAAGCGGAAATGCTGGACGTCGTCAAAGTTTTCCTTGGCGACCGGGAACGCATAATCGAACCGGAGAGGCCCGAACGGCGAGGCCCAGATGATGCTCGCACCCACCGAGGCGCGCCACTGCATGCTGTCGCCTACCACGCTGTCGCCGTGCGTATCGATCGCAGAGCCATAGAGCGTCCCGGCGTCCGCGAAGACCGCCCCGCGAATGCCGATGTCCTCCGGGATCACCGGCATCGGGAAGTTCACTTCGGCCGTCGCGTTCAGGTAGGTCGTGCCGCCCAGCGGATCGTTGTAGCTGTGGCCGGTGTTGCAGGCTGCGCCAGAGGTGCAGAATGCCCGGGGTCCGACACCGCGCGTGTTGAAGCCCCGGATCGTCTCGCCGCCGACGAAGAACTGGTCGAAGACGTTGACGTTGCCGTTCGTCTTGAACAGGTGGCCTGCCCCGACGGACAGCTGCCCGATGACGTCGGCCGACTCGATCAGCGGGTGATAGTAGTCGGCCCGCCCCGTCAGTTTCAGGTAGTCGGCATCGCCGCCCAGGCCCGCGAACTCGGTCGAGCCCTTGATGTAGAGGCCTTCACGAGGAAGCTTGTGGTCGTCGATCGTGTCGTAGGTCAGGCTGAAGATGCCCGACGAGACCGTGTGGCTCTGGTTGAGCGCGTCATTGTAGGTCGCCGAGATGTCGTTCGCGATCGTGCTGTAGGTCGTCCGCGTGAAGCTGTAGGCGATGCCAGCGCTCAGAGAGTCGGTGATCGGAGCGGCGAAACGCAGGGTGAAGTTGTTCTGCGTGTAGTCGTACTGCGAGAAGTGATTGTTCTGGATGCGGCTCACGTCGAAGCCGGCGGCGAGCCGGTAGCCGAGGAAATAAGGCTCGGTGAAGGAGAGCTGGTAGCTCTTGGAGTCCGTTCCCCCGCCTGCCGCAACGCGAATGAACTGCCCGCGGCCGAGGAAGTTGCGCTCGGTGATGCCAGCCTCGACGGTCGCGCCCTGGTCGGTCGAATAGCCGCCGCCGATCGAGAATTCGCCCGTCGGCTGGTCCTTGACGTCGACCACGATAATCACGCGGTCAGGCTCCGAGCCCGGCTCCGTCGAGATGTTGACGGAGGAAAAGTAGCCGAGTTTCTCGAGCCGCGCCTTGGCCTTGCGGATCAGGGTCTGATTGAAGGGGTCGCCTTCGCTGATGTCGAACTCGCGGCGGATGACATAGTCGCGCGTCCGCGTATTGCCGCGGATCTCGATACGCTGGACATATGCCTTCGGCCCCTGATCGACCAGGTAGGTGACGCCGATCGTGCGATTGGCGAAGTCCCTGTCGCCGCGCGGCGTAACCTTGGCGAACGGATATCCCTCGCTCGCCACCCGGTCGGAAATATCGGTGATCGACTTCTCGACGTCCTTGGCGTTGTAGGTGCTGCCCTTGCGGGTCTCGACGAGTCCATTCAGCTGCTTGGGATCGATGCCCTCGACCGAGCTCTCGACGCTCACGTTGCCGAACTTGTACCGCTCGCCCTCGTCCACCGTGAAGGTGATGGTGTATTCGTTGTCCTTCTGGTCGAGATCGGCGGCAGCCGAAACGATGCGGAAGTCGGCATAGCCGTGGTTGTAATAGAACTGCCGGAGCAATTGCTCGTCGGAGTTCATCTTGTCCTGGTCGTAGACGTCCTTGCGGGTCAGCCAGCTCAGGAAGTTGGTGCGCTTCGTCTTGATGACGTCAGCCAGCCGCCCGTCGCTGAAGGCATGGTTGCCGACGAAATTGATCGCCTTGATCTTCGTCCGGTCGCCCTCGTCGATGTTGAACGCGACGTTGACCCGGCCGCCCGGAAGATCGACGACCTGCGTCGTCACCTTGGCATCGCGGCGACCGATCGAGTTGTACGCGTCCTTGATCGTCTGGATGTCGGCGTCAAGCCGAGACTTGTTGAAGGGCGCAAGCGGCTTCGTCTGAACGACCGCCTCGAGCTGCTTGTCCTTGATCTTCTTGTTGCCGTTGAAGACCACGGCGTTGACGATCTGGTTCTCCTGGACGTCGACGACGAGCGTGCCGCCGGAGACGCTGATCTTCACATCCGAAAAAAGCCCGGTCTCGAAGAGCTTCTTGACGGAGTCGTTGATGTCGGTGCTGCTGAAGGATTTGCCGGGCTTGATGGTGATGTTGCCCCGCACGGTCGATGCGTCCACCCGCTTGTTCCCGTGAACAGCGATCCGGCTGACCACCGCAGCCTGCGCAACCGACATGGAGGCAAGCGTGGCGACCCCCGCTCCCGACGCCATGATTCCGACAGACAAGGCAGCCGCCGACACAGCGTTCAACAAGTTTGAACCGGCCTTCATCGTGGATTCTTTACCTTTTTACCCAGTGTCCCCGCAGCGCAATTCTGCGCATGGCTCCCGCGCCGTTCGTGCCGTTTTACTCGCTTTTATCGTACAAGCAAGTGATTGCGTTAATTTCTGTTTACTTCAATTGCGTGCGTGGCTCAACGGCGACACATCGCTCCACACAGGGTAAACAGATGGTATAGAGCCCCGCCGGAAGACACCGCGGGTTAACACTCCTGGCGACCGGGACTCAGCCGAGAAGCCGGCTGACGTCGTTCCAGGTCGCGAACACCATGAGCATCAGGACGAGCGCCAGCCCGAAGCGGAAGGCCATTTCCTGCACCCGCTCGCCGACGGGCCGGCCGCTTATTCCCTCTATGGCGTAGAACACGAGGTGGCCGCCGTCGAGCAGCGGGATGGGCATCAGGTTGAGCAGGCCGATCGATACGGACAGAACGGCGATCAGCTGGATCAGCGCCTCCGGGCCGAGCGTCGCCATCTGTCCGGAGACCTGCGCCACCCGGATCGGACCGCCCAGCTGATCCGCTTTCTCGCGGCCGCGGAAGATGTTGGTGACGTAGCCGCCCGTGCGCGCCACGATCCGCCAGCTCTCCAGGGCGCCCTGGCCGACGGCCTGCAGCGGACCGTAATGGATCACACGGAAATGCCCGGAGGATTCGTCGGTGACGACGCCGATCAGGCCGACATCCATCTTGTTGCCGAAGCGGTCCTTGATCTCGGTCGCGCGCGGGACGAGGTCGAGCGTGACGGGGTGCCCGTGGCGCTCGAGCGTGACGCTGATTCGCTGCCCCGGACGGGGGCTGACGTAGCGGCGGACGTCCTCGAAGGTGGCCATCGGGTGGCCGTCGATGGAGAGGAAACGGTCACCGGTCTCGATGCCGGCGGCGGCTGCGGCGCTGTCCGGCTGCACCCGCGCGACCACCGGATCCGCGATCATCCGGCCATTCAGGAAGAACATCACCGAGAAGACCGCTATGGCCAGAACGAAGTTGGCGATCGGCCCGGCGGCGACGGTCGCCGCGCGACGCCAGACCGAGGCCCCGGGCAGGGAATGCGCCCTCTCCTCCTCGCTCATCGCGGCCACCGCATCGAAGCCCGGCGCGCTGGCGGCATTGTCGTCGCCGAGGAACTTCACGTAGCCGCCGAGCGGTATGGCCGAGAGACGCCAGCGCGTTCCCCTGCGATCGTTGAAGCCGAAGAGTTCCGGTCCGAATCCGATCGAGAAGGTCAGGGCCCGTATGCCGCACCAGCGGCCGACGAGATAGTGCCCGAGTTCGTGGAAGAAGACGACGGCGGTCAGGACGATCAGGAACGGGACGACGTATCCTGCCAGAAAACCCACCGACGACGTCAGGACTTCCATGTCATGCGCTCCTCATGTTCGCGCGTTCCGTCACGAATCCCCGCGAGCGGCATCGAAACGGCCGAAAAGACCGTCCCGGGGAACATTGTCGCGCCGCCCTGCGCAGGCGTGCGCGCGACGAGCACCGCAGCGACGAGGTAGGCGGCAAAGGCGGCGAAAACAAGCCCGTCAACCCGGTCCATGATGCCGCCGTGGCCGGGGATCAGGTGACTGGAGTCCTTGACGCCGAAACGGCGCTTGACCCACGATTCGAAGAGGTCGCCGATCTCGCTCGCGACGGAGAGAAACAGCGAGAACAGCGGGATCCAGAAGCTGGTGCCGACGCCACACAGAAAGGCGACCACCGTTCCGGCGACGACCCCCGCGACAGCGCCGCCGAGCGCGCCGGACCATGTCTTGGAGGGCGAGACCCGCGGGGCGAGCTTGGGGCCTCCGAGGGAGCGGCCGGTGAAGTACGCGCCGATGTCGGTCGCCCAGACGACCGCAAGGATCACGAGAACGGCCGCCAGTCCTGTGAAGGTCGCGCCGCGAATGGCCGCAAGCGCGATGGCGGGAAGAGCGGCGTAGAGGATACCAAGGCCGATCCAGCTGCGGCGGCCGGCGACCCATTCCCATACAAGGGCGACAAGACCGCCCAGTACGGCGACCGCAACGGCCTCCCCGTCGCGGCCGGGTATGAGGAGGACCGCGCAGGAAATCACGACGAACCAGCCGAAGAGACCGATCCGGGCCGAGGTTCGCGCCGCCGACACGATCGTCGACCATTCGTAGTAGATCAGGGCGGCGGCCAGTGCCACCACCAGCCTGAACGCGAGTCCGCCGTACCAGACGGCCGCCAGCACGACGGCTCCCAGGACGATCCCCGAAACTATCCGCCGGCCGAGTTCGCTCATGCGGAGCCGACGGCGACGCCCGGAGGCTCTATGGCGCCGAACCGGCGCTTGCGCCCGCGGTACTGGTCGAGAGCCTCGTGGAAGGCCTTGTCGTCAAAGTCGGGCCACAGGCAGGGCACGAAGACGAACTCGGCATAGGCCGCCTGCCAGAGGAGAAAGTTCGACAGGCGCTGCTCGCCGCTGGTGCGGATGATCAGGTCCGGATCGGGGATGTTCGCCGTGTCGAGATGGCGGCTGACGGTGTCCTCGTCGACCGTCGCGGGATCGATCTCCCCACGCGCGACGCCGTCAGCGATGCGCCGGACGGCGCGCGTGATCTCGTTCCGGCTGCCGTAGTTGAACGCAATAACGAGATTGAGCGCGGTGTTCGCGCGCGTTCGCTCCTCCGCCTCCTGGAGAAGCGCGAGTATCTCGCTGTCCAGCGTCTCGCGGGCCCCCACGACCCTCACCCTCACGTTCTCGCGGTGGAGTTCGGCCAGATCGCGCCGGATGAAAAGCTTCAGCAGCCCCATCAGGTCGCGTATCTCTTCTGCCGGCCGGCTCCAGTTCTCCGACGAAAAGGCGAACAGCGTCAGGTACTTGATGCCCGCCTCGCCGGCCACTCGCACCGTCCTGCGCACGGCCTCGACGCCGCGGCGGTGCCCCATCGTCCGCGAGAGGCCCTGCCTGCGCGCCCAGCGCCCGTTGCCGTCCATTATGATGGCGACATGCTGCGGGATGCTCAAAAGCTCAGACTCCTCTTGGCCGCCCGGACGCCACCTGGCGCCTCTTCGGACCGGGCAAGCCTACACCTGCATGATTTCCTTTTCCTTGTCGGCGAGCAAGCGGTCCACCTGCGAGATCGTCTCGTCCGTCAGTTTCTGGACCCTCTCGGACTGCGCCCGGCTCTCGTCCTGGCCGATCTCGCCGTCCTTCTCCGCCCGCTTCAGATCGTCCATGCCGTCGCGGCGCACATGGCGGATCGCCACGCGCGCGTTCTCGGCGTAGCCGTGGGCCACCTTGACGAGTTCCTTGCGCCGCTCCTCGTTGAGTTCAGGCAGCGGAATGCGCAGGTTCTGGCCGTCGACGACCGGATTGAGCCCGAGGTTCGACTCGCGGATCGCCCGGTCGACGGCGCCGACCATCGACTTGTCCCAGACATTGACCGAGAGCATACGCGATTCGGGAACCGTGATGTTCGCGACCTGGTTCAGCGCCATGCGCGACCCGTAGGCCTCGACGGTCACCGGATCGAGCACGTTGGCCGAGGCGCGCCCCGTGCGCAGCGCCGCGATATCCGACTTGAAGGCCGCGACCGCGCCCTCCATCCGCCGCTTGAGATCCTTCATGTCGCTCCCGTCACTCATACTTGCTTCTCCCGTTCGAATGCGCGCAGCGGTAAAAGGCCGGCATGCCGTGGGTCAGCTGTCGCTGACCAGCGTCGCATGGCCACCGCCGCGCAGAATAGCCGCAAACTCGCCCTTTTCGTGAATTGAAAAGACGATGATCGGAATGTCGTTCTCGCGTGCCAGCGCCACCGCGGCGACGTCCATGACCGCCAGCCCCCTCGAAAGGACCTCGCCGTGGGTCAGCCGTTCGAAACGGACGGCGTGCGGGTTCTTTTTCGGATCGGCGGAATAGATGCCGTCGACCTGCGTTCCCTTGAAGATCGCCTGCGCACCGATTTCGGCCGCCCTCAGTGCTGCGGCGGAATCGGTAGTGAAGAACGGATTGCCGGTGCCTCCGGCGAAGATCACCACCCTGCCCTTGCGCAGATGATGCAGCGCCGCCCTTTGCGAGAAGCTCTGGCAGATCTCCGGCATCGAAATCGCCGAAAGCACCTCCGTGTCGATGCCGAGCTTGCGCAGCGAGGTCGCCAGCGCCAGCGCGTTGATGACGGTCGCGAGCATTCCCATGTGGTCGCCGGTGACCCGGTCGCCGCCTTTCGAGGCAACCGCCACGCCGCGGAAGATGTTGCCGCCGCCGACGACGACGCCCACCTCGACCCCCAGTTCACGCGCTTCGGCGACGTCGGAGGCGATCCGGTCCGCAACCGCCACGTCGATGCCGAAGCCCTGCTCGCCCATGAGCGCCTCGCCGGAGGCCTTGAGGAGCACGCGCTTGTAGATGGGGTCTGCCGCCATGGTCGTCTGCCGCTCCTCGTTCGGGTCGCTTGCCGGATACACGAAGGGCACCGCGTTGTCACGCGATGCCCCTGCGGTTTTCGGCAGAACGAAGTCCCGTCAGCCCTTTGCAGCCGCGGCAACCTCCGCCGCGAAATCGCTTTCCTCGCGCTCGACGCCCTCGCCGAGCTGGAAGCGGACGAACGCCACCACTTCGGCCGGTGCGCCGATCTTCGCCTCGGCGGCTTTCAGGGCGTCTGCGACCGTCTGGTCCGGATTGATGACGAAGGCCTGCGAGAGAAGAGCGACCTCCTCGTAGAACTTGCGCATCCGGCCCTCGACCATCTTCTCGATGATGTTCTCGGGCTTGCCGGATTCGCGCGCCTGCTCGGAGAAAACCTTGCGTTCGCGCTCGGCCACTGCCGGGTCGACTTCGTCCTTGGTCAAGGCGAGCGGGTTCGTCGCGGCGACGTGCATCGCGATCTGCCGGCCGATGGCCGCCAGCTCGCCGGCGTCGCCTGCCGACTTCAGCGCGACCAGAACGCCGAGCTTGCCGAGGCTGTCGCTGACTGAGTTGTGGATGTAGGTCGCAACGACGCCCTCGTCGACCGCGAGCTTTGCGGCACGGCGCAGGGTCATGTTCTCGCCGATCGTGCCGATCGCATCCTTGACCGTGTCGGCGACAGACTTGCCGGAGTCCGGAAAGGTGGCGGACGCCACGGCGTCAACCGAGCCGTCGGTGGACAGGGCGACCTGCGCCACGCCGTCGACGAGCTTCTGGAAGGAATCATTGCGCGCAACGAAGTCGGTTTCGGAGTTCACTTCGACGACGACGGCCTCCCTGCCCGCGGCGGCGACCCCGATCAGGCCCTCGGCGGCCGTCCTGCCCGACTTCTTGTCGGCCTTGGAGATGCCCTTCGCGCGCAGCCAGTCGATCGCGGCTTCCATGTCGCCGTTCGTCTCGGACAGCGCCTTCTTGCAGTCCATCATGCCTGCGCCGGTCTTGTCGCGCAGTTCCTTCACCTGTGCGGCTGAAATGGTCATGTTCGCCTCTTGTCTTGAATGCGTCAGCGCGAGCGCCGGTATCCGGCGATCCCGCACGCGATGGCACGTCGACGTGCCGAATTCTCGTCTCAATCGGGTGAGGCCGAAGCCTCACCCGTACCGGTCAGGCCTTTGAAGCGCCGGCGTCCTCCGCCGGCTCTGCGGCCGGCGCAGCTTCGCCGGTCGCCTCTGCCGCAGGTGCGGCTTCCTCGACCACCGGTTCAGCCGGCGCCTCGGCGGACGCGCCGATATCGACTCCCGCGGCACCCTGCTGGCGCGCGATGCCGTCGATGCAGGCTTTGGAAAGCAGATCGCAATAGAGCGAGATGGCCCGCGCCGCATCGTCGTTGCCCGGGATCGGGTAGTCGATCGGGTTCGGATTGCAATTGGAGTCGATGATGGCAACGACGGGAATGCCGAGCCGCTTGGCCTCCTGGATGGCGATCGACTCCTTGTTGGTGTCGATGATGAACATCAGGTCCGGCACGCCGCCCATGTCGCGAATGCCGCCAAGCGCCCGCTCCAGCTTGTCGCGCTCGCGCTCGAGGTTGAGGCGCTCCTTCTTGGTGAAGCCGGTATGCTCGGAGGCGAGCGTCTCGTCGAGCTTGCGAAGGCGCTGAATCGAGTTCGAGATCGTCTTCCAGTTGGTCAGCATGCCGCCAAGCCAGCGGGCGTTGACGTAGTACTGGGCCGAGCGCTTCGCGGCGTCGGCGATGATCTCGGAAGCCTGCCGCTTGGTGCCGACGAAGAGAACGCGTCCGCCGCCGGCGACCGTGTCGCTGACGACCTGCAGCGCCCGCGACAGCATCGGAACCGTCTGGGCAAGATCGATGATGTGGACGTTGTTGCGCTCGCCGAAGATGTAGGGACGCATCTTCGGGTCCCAGCGGTGGGTCTGGTGGCCGAAGTGGACACCAGCTTCCAGAAGCTGGCGCATGCTGAAATCAGGCAATGCCATGCCTTTTTCTCCTTTCCGGTTTAACCTCCGCGAAGCTGAAAGCGCCCTGGCGCCACCGGCGGAAACGGACGGATGTCTCCCGTCAGCTCCCATGCCTCGCGTGTGGAATGCCGGCGATATAGAGGCAGTCGCCGGCAAATGCAAGCCGGACCGGCCTTCTCCCGACACGAGGCGGGCGAGGACCGAAGGTGCCGCGGAAGTCCCGAGCTAGCGCGCGCAGTCCGGTCGCCTCAGCTTTTCCAGCTTCACGAGGTTGCCGTGCAGTGCGAAGTCGCCGTAATCCATCGTCAGGTCGCCGCTGACGCCATTCGCGTAGAGCCTGAAGGCCATCCGGTAGGAAGGCGTCTCGTCGCCCTTCGCGCCGGCGTCGAAATAGGCGACCGAGGCGGGCCAGAAAGGTTCGGACCCGAGGTTTCCGAGTTGCGGCCGGTCGCTGACGTCACGCTTCGGCTCGCGCACCTTCCCGAGCACGGTGGTGGTCATCGGCGCCTTGTCGGCGTCTTCGGACCCGTCGAAGATGCGCGACTGGTACATGGTGTCGCCGGCGCGGGCGCGGCGTATCATATCCAGCATGTGCTGCGTGGGAAACTCGCTCTTCGGCAGCCTGACATGGCGCTCGGTCGGCTTCTGCAGCTCGACGTCGGTGCCGGCATCGGTTTCATGCGCGGTGCCGCGAACCTCCTTGTCCGGCTCGCCGTTGAGGAAGGTACGGGTGACGAAGCTGAAGGTTCGCGTCCGCGGATTCTCGTAGGTGGTCGTCTGCTGGTCCGTGACGCGCTTGTCGCCTCCCGACATGATCTGCGTCACCAGGCGAAAGCGGGTCGTGTAGCCGTCGCACGCCGAACCGTTGAATTCGTAGACCATCCGGCCGACCATGGAGTTTATGCCCGAGCGATCGGTAGCGCTCTTCAGGTCGAGGTCGTATACGGCGCGATGCGCCAGAAGCGCCTCTCCCGCCCCGGCAAACGCGTGAACGGGGAAGAAGGCCGCGGCCAGTGCGGCTGCGGCAATCGCGGTGGCGGACGATCGGGACATCGCGATTCTCCTGTTGGACCTTCACCGGGATGATATAAGTAACCTGCAGGCGCATGCGAGACATTTTCCCCGCATCGCCCGACATCATTCAAATCCAGGACGGCGGAGCTTTCAATGACCGACACCATAGCCGAACGGCTGACCGCAAAGGGAATCGTGCTGCCCGAGGCCGCGCCGCCCGCGGCGAACTACCTGCCCTACGTCCTGTCCGGTTCCTCTCTCTACATTTCCGGGCAATTGCCCCTGGAGAACGGCAAGCTCGCCTTCCAGGGGCGTCTCGGCAAGGACGTCGACATCGCCGGCGGCCAGCGGGCGGCGGAACTCTGTGCCATCAACATCATCGCCCAGGCGAAGGCGGCGCTCGGCGATCTCGAGCGCATCGGCCGCCTCGTCAAGATCAACGGCTTCGTTTCATCGGCACCGGATTTCGTCAGCCAGCACCTCGTCATCAACGGGGCGTCGAACCTCTTCGCCGAACTGCTCGGCGAGCGCGGCAAGCATGCGCGGGCCGCCGTCGGGATGGCCGCCCTGCCGCTGAACGCGGCCGTCGAAATCGACGCAATCATCGAAATCGCCTGAAGGACCACGCTGCAATGAACCGACCCGACTGGCTCGTGGCGCGCCCGATCGCCCATCGCGGCTACCACGACATGAACCGTTCCGTGTACGAGAACACCCTGAGCGCCTTCCAGCGCGCGATCGACGCGGATTTCGCGATCGAGTGCGACCTGCAATACGCCGCGGACGGCGTGCCCGTGGTCTTTCACGACAGTGACCTCAAGCGGCTTTGCCCGGTGGAGGGAGACGTGCGGAGCAAGCTTTCCAGCGAGCTGCGGCAGATGGCGATCGGCGGAACAAAGGACCGCATACCGACGCTCGAGGAGATGCTGAGGCTGGTGGACGGGCAGGTGCCGCTCGTCATCGAGCTCAAGGGCCGGGAGGGCGACGACGACGGCTTCACGGGCGCCGTCCTCGACACGCTTTCGAGCTACCGGGGCCCGGCGGCGCTGATGTCGTTCAATCCGTGGCTTCTCACCGAACTCGTCGAAATGGAAGCCCCCAGGCCGCTCGGGCTCACGGCGGAAGGCGCCACCGAGGCGGACTTCGCAAGGCACAGGGCAGTCATGGACCGCGGGCTCGACTTCATTTCCTACTGCGTCGACCATCTGCCGAACCCGTTCATCGGGGATCTCAGGGCGAGCGGGACGCCGATCATCACCTGGACGGTGCGCAACGCCGCCGGGGTGGAAACGACGCGCCTCCATGCCGACCAGATGACCTTCGAAGGATTCGATCCGCGTGAGGGCGTGGCCTGACTTTCGCCGCGCCCTGCGTGGCAGGACGCTTGCCGCAGCGCACAAGCGCTTTAGATTCCGGCGGGTCTGCAAGGTTCAACCGGATACATTCATGGACGATCGCAACGAAATCCGGATCCGCGTAGCGACCTCGATGAGCGAGGTGGACGCTGCAGGCTGGAGCGCACTTGCCGGCACGTCGCGGGCCGGGGCAACGCCGGAGCACCCGTACAACCCGTTCGTTTCGCACGCCTTCCTGTCCGCACTCGAGGATTCCGGATCGGCCACCGCCGGCACCGGCTGGCTCGGCCAGCACCTGATCCTGGAAGACGACGGCGGAGCCATCGGTGGCGCGCTGCCCTGCTATCTGAAGAACCACAGCCAGGGCGAATACGTTTTCGACTACGGCTGGGCGGACGCCTACGAGCGCGCCGGCGGGCGCTACTATCCCAAGCTGCAGTCCTCGGTGCCCTTCACGCCGGCGACGGGACCACGCCTGCTGGCGCCGGCCGACGAACGGCGCGGGATCGTGCAGAACGCACTGACCGAGGGCCTCAAGACGCTGGCCGGCCGCCACGGTGTCTCGTCCGCGCACGTGACCTTCGTTCCCGACGACGAGATCGGTCTCTTCGAGAAGCACGGGTACCTGCACCGGACGGACCAGCAGTTCCATTTCATGAACGAGGGATACGGCAGCTACGACGATTTTCTCGAAAGCCTGGCGTCGCGCAAGCGCAAGAACCTGCGCAAGGAACGGCGCGCGGCGCTCGAGAACGGGATCGAGATCGACTGGCTGACCGGCCGCGACCTGACGGAGGACGTCTGGGATACGTTCTTCCACTTCTACATGGACACCGGCAGCCGGAAGTGGGGCCGCCCCTACCTGACGCGGGAGTTCTTTTCCCTCGCGGGCGAGCGCATGGCGGACGACATCCTGCTGGTGATGGCGAAACGCAACGGCCGCTACGTGGCCGGCGCGATCAACTTCATCGGCAGCGACTGTCTCTTCGGCCGCCACTGGGGCTGCATCGAGGACCATCCCTTCCTTCACTTCGAGGTCTGCTACCACCAGGCGATGGACTATGTCATAGCCCGGGGCCTTGACCGCGCCGAGGCGGGGGCCCAGGGACAGCACAAGCTTGCGCGCGGCTACGTCCCGGTGACGACGCACTCCGCCCATTTCATCACCCATGGCGGCCTGCGGCGGGCGATCGAGGACTATCTCGAGCAGGAGCGCGACGAGGTGGAGCACGTGGGCGAGGTACTCGCCGGACACGCCCCCTACCGCAAGGGCTGACGCGACGGCCGCGGCGTGATAGGCGCAACAGCGATCGTTCGTTTTCCCCGTCCGCCGGAGCCCGCCTTGAACTATCTCTATCTCGCCGTCGCAATCTGCTGCGAGGTCGTCGCCACTTCCGCTCTCAAGCAGACCGACGGATTCAGCCGGCTGCTTCCGTCGCTGGTGACGGTCGCCGGCTACGGGCTCGCCTTCTATTTCCTGTCCCTGCCACTCCGCACGGTTCCCGTCGGCGTCGTCTATGCGGTCTGGTCGGGGGCCGGCATCGTGCTGATCGCCGGCATCGGCTACTTCGTCTTCGGGCAGAGGCTCGACGCCGCGGCGATCGCCGGTCTCGCGCTGATCGTCGCCGGCGTCCTCGTCGTCAATCTCTTTTCCGACACTGTCGGTCACTGACAGGCTTGACGGGGCGAGCCCGCCCTCCCCATCCTGCCGCCGGCCAAAGACAATTCAACAGGTGACGGAACGATCATGACCGCCTACGACCCGGACAACATCTTCGCCAGGATTTTGCGCAGCGAGATCCCCTCGGAAAAGCTCTTCGAGGACGAGCATACCTATGCCTTCATGGACATCATGCCGATGGGCACGGGGCATTGCCTGGTGATCCCGAAAGCGCCCTCGCGCAACCTGCTGGACATCGACCCCGCAAGTCTGGGCCATGTGATGGCGACGGTGCAGAAGCTCGCCCGGGCGGCCAAGGCCGCGTTCGACGCGGACGGCGTGCTCATCCAGTCCTACAACGAGCCCGCCAGCGGCCAGACCGTCTTCCACACCCACGTCCACATCATCCCGCGCTTCGAGGGCGTGCCGCTCAAGCCTCACACCGGCAAGCCGGAGGACGCAGCCGTTGTGAAGGCAAATGCCGAGAAGATCCGCGCTGCCCTCGGCAGCTCGATGTAAGCTTTCAGCAAAAGCGTGAAAGGGCTTTGCGTCCGGAATTTGCGAAAAGACGACGCGATGGAGCAATAAAGGTGGTTCTGTTTCACCAGAAATACTCTGGGGCGTGTTCAGACCGGATGGAGCGGCCATACCTGCAGGCCAAGGAGCAGGCAGGCCAGAGCGACGGCGATGCCGATGAAGATGCGCTTTCCGCCCACCAGGAACGCCGCGAAGCCGATCGCGGCGGAGGCGATGCGCAGCACCACCGGCGCGCCGGCCAGCGCTCCCGTCGGATAGAGGATGAGCTTGGCGACGACGGCGGCCACCAGCGACGTCGCCACCGCGCGCACGAGCGCGAGGGCCGGAGAATCGTCCTTCAGCCGGTTGCCCGCCACCACCCCGAGCCAGCGCCAGATATCGGTCGCCAGCCAGCCGCCGACCGCGATGAAGACGAATGGCCACCACCAGGTATGAAGCGCATCGTAGCTCATCGGGGCTCCCTCTTCCGCCTGCCGATGAGCCGGTCCGCGGCAAAGGCGACGAGGCCGCCCGTCACCCCCGTGTAGAGGAGGTCGAAGCGGGGGCTGAACATGTGGAACAGGGGCGCGAGCAAGAGCCCGGCGACCATGGCGATGTGCACGACTCTCTCTCGCGCCGAGGCCCAGAGCGACGTCAGGAAATAGACCGGCGTGAGGAAGAAGAGCGCCCCTGCAACCATGGCCGGCAGCTGGCTCACCAGATGGTAGCAGACGGCGACGAGCAGCATGTTGGCGCTGGTCAGCGTGAGGCCGAGCCCGGCGAAGAAAGGCAGCCGCCCTGCCCGCGGAATCCTCGGAATTCGCTGGACCGTATAGACCCAGGCGGTCACGGCGATGAAATGCGACAGGAGGAGAAGCAGCCACTGCGGGGTCTTCTCGCCCCGGATGTCGGGTATGAGCGATGCCACCATCGGCGCCATGCGGATCGACGACAGCGTGACCGCGAGGAACGCGGCGGGCAGAGAGGCGCCGCCGATGATGGAGCCGATGAGCAGCACCTTCGCCGGCAGCGCCCAGACGATCCCCACCATGAACACGGTCTCGGTCGCCGGAATTCCGGAACTGACCGCGAAGCCGGTGAAGCCGACGAAGGCGCTCATCAGGATCAGAGCAGGCAGGGAAAAGATACCGCGCATCCCCATCAGGAACCACAGACGGGCCGGGCGGTCGGGCAGCATGTCCATCGCAGCTTCGGATCGGATCGGGCGAAGAAAAGGCGCCGCGGGCGGGTCCCGCGGCGCCGTGTCGTCTCTGGGCCGGCCCCACTTCTACCTGGAGCGCGGCACCTTCGGTACGCTGGAGCCCTTGCGCGACGAGGGCGATTCGCCGCTGTCGCCGACCGGCTCGATGCCGCCGTCGCCGGACTTCCTGCCGCGGCCGGTGCCGGAGGACCTGGCCTGATCCGCCTTCCGGGACTTCGCCCTGGAGCGCGGCGGCGTCTTCTCCGTCCTGGGCTTGACCGGAGTCTGGTCCGGGATCGCCTCGAGGAGAAGACCGTTCGTGCCGTCGTCCTTCTTGCCCACGGTCACCTTGACCGTGCCGCCCTTCTTGAGCTTGCCGAAGAGCACCTCGTTGGCGAGCTGCTTCTTGATGTGCTCCTGGATGACGCGGCCGAGCGGTCGGGCACCCATGCGTTCGTCGTAGCCCTTCTCGGCAAGCCATGCGACCGCTTCCTGGCTCAGGTCGAAGGTCACGCCGCGCTCGGCGAGTTGCGCCTCGAGCTGCATGACGAACTTCTGGACGACGCGGTGGATGACCGGCGTCGGCAGCGCGCCGAACGGGATGATCGCATCGAGGCGGTTGCGGAACTCCGGCGTGAACAGGCGGTTGATCGCGTCCACGTCGTCCCCCTCGCGCTTGGACGAGCCGAAGCCGATCGCCGACTTCTGCATCTCGGACGCACCCGCGTTCGTCGTCATGATGAGGATGACGTTGCGGAAGTCGATCTTCTTGCCGTTGTGATCGGTCAGGGAGCCGTGGTCCATGACCTGCAGCAGGATGTTGAACAGGTCCGGATGCGCCTTCTCGATCTCGTCGAGCAGCAGCACGCAATGCGGATGCTGGTCCACCCCGTCGGTCAGGAGCCCGCCCTGGTCGAAGCCGACATAGCCGGGAGGCGCGCCGAGGAGCCGCGAGACGGTGTGGCGCTCCATGTACTCCGACATGTCGAAGCGCAGGAGTTCCACCCCGAGCGAAGCGGCGAGCTGCTTGGCGACTTCGGTCTTGCCGACGCCCGTCGGGCCCGAGAACAGGTAGCTGCCGATCGGCTTCTCCGGTTCGCGCAGGCCTGCGCGCGCGAGCTTGATCGCCGAGGCGAGCGCCTCGATCGCGAGGTCCTGCCCGTAGACGACGGACTTCAGTTCCTGCTCGAGATTGGCGAGCACGGCCTCGTCGTCCTTGGAGACCGACTTCGGCGGGATGCGGGCCATCGTGGCGACCGTCGCCTCGATCTCCTTCTCGGTGATCATCTTGCGCCGCTTGCTCTGGGCAAGCAGCATCTGCGCCGCCCCGGTCTCGTCGACCACGTCGATGGCCTTGTCGGGCAGCTTCCGGTCGCTGATGTAGCGTGACGACAGCTCGACCGCCGAGCGGATCGCCTGGTCGGTGTACTTGACCTTGTGATACTCCTCGAAATAGGGCTTCAGGCCACGCATGATGTCGATCGCGTCATCGATCGACGGCTCGTTGACGTCGATCTTCTGGAAGCGGCGAACCAGCGCCCGGTCCTTCTCGAAGAACTGGCGGAATTCCTTGTAGGTCGTCGACCCGATGCAGCGGATCGTGCCGGAGGAGAGCGCCGGCTTGAGCAGGTTCGAGGCATCCATCGCCCCGCCGGACGTCGCGCCGGCGCCGATGACTGTGTGGATCTCGTCGATGAACAGGATCGCCCCCGGCATGTCCTCAAGTTCCTTGACGACCTGCTTGAGTCTCTCCTCGAAGTCGCCGCGGTAGCGGGTCCCGGCGAGCAGCGTGCCCATGTCGAGTGCGTAGATGGTGGAGTCCTTCAGGACCTCCGGCACGTCGCCCTCGACGATGCGCTTGGCGAGCCCCTCGGCGATGGCCGTCTTGCCGACGCCCGGGTCACCGACATAGAGCGGGTTGTTCTTGGACCTGCGGCAGAGCACCTGGATCGTGCGGTTCACCTCGGACTGGCGGCCGATGAGCGGATCGATGCGGCCGGCCTTCGCTTTCTCGTTCAGGTTGACGCAGTAGGCGCCCAGGGCATCCTGGGCCTTCTTCTTGGTGCTCTCTTCCGGCTCGCCGGTCGCCTTGTTCTCCAATTCCGCCTCTTCCTCGGCTCCGCGAACCGCGCGGCTTTCGGAGGAGCCCGGCCGCTTCGCAATACCGTGCGAAATGAAATTGACGGCGTCGTAGCGTGTCATTTCCTGCTCCTGCAGGAAATAGGCCGCATGGCTTTCCCTCTCCGCGAAGATCGCGACGAGGACGTTGGCGCCGGTCACCTCCTCGCGTCCGGAAGACTGGACGTGGATCACGGCGCGCTGGATGACGCGCTGAAAGCCGGAGGTCGGCTTGGAATCCTCGTCGTAGCCGGTGACCAGGTTGGTGAGTTCGTTGTCGACGTATTCGGTGACGACCTTGCGCAACTCGCCGAGATTGACGTTGCAGGCGCCCATCACGGCGGCCGCGTCGGTGTCGTCTATCAGTGCAAGGAGAAGGTGCTCGAGGGTTGCGTATTCATGATGCCTTTCATTGGCCAGCGTCAGCGCCTGATGCAGGGCCTTTTCAAGACTGGGAGAAAATGTCGGCACGTTGAATCCTCATTTCTTTTCCATCACGCATTGAAGCGGATGCTGATGCTGGCGGGAGAAATCCATCACTTGCGTAACCTTGGTTTCCGCCACCTCGTAGGTAAAAATTCCACATTCGCCCACGCCGTGGTTGTGGACATGGAGCATGATGCGGGTCGCGGCCTCCCTGTCCTTCTGGAAGAAGCGCTCCAGCACGTGGATGACGAATTCCATGGGCGTGTAGTCGTCGTTGAGAAGCAGCACGCGGTAAAGACTGGGCTTCTTGACCTTCGGCTTCGTACGCGTGATCACCGAAGTGCCGCGGTTGCTTTCGCCCCCGTCTCCGTCCTTGTCCTGGGACATCCGGATCGGCCTTGCGGTCATTTCTACATCCCTCACGCCATTTTCGGGCTGCCTTGCGGACATGGTTTGCCCGCCTGTCGGCCTCAGTCCTAACTTAGGTCGTTCGAGGATCATTTTAAGCCCCCGCCACGGACAGGCAACGATAAACATTTGCCGGGCGTTCCGGCAATCCGCACAAAAGAAAAGCCCGGCTGCGCGTGCAGCCGGGCCTGTCTGTCGAGAACCTAGCCGCCCCTGCGGCCGGATCGCTTGCCGGTCAGTTGGACGCCTTCGCGGCGGCTGCCTCGTAGGGCTTGTATGCTTCCTTGGCGATGTCGGAGTAGATCTCGCCCATCTTGGTCGCCTGCGCGACGAAAAACTCATAGGACGACTTGGCAAAGTCGCTCTGGATCTCGAACGCCTTCTCGAGGCTCTTGGCACCGGCCAGCTTCTCGAAGAGGGCCGCGCCGTCCTCGTAGCTCTTCTTCGAGTAGTCCGAAGCTTCCGTGGCGAGCGTCTGGAAGCCCTTGGCCATCGACGAATAGCTCTTCAGCATCGTGTCCACGGTTTCCTTGCCCATCTTGTTGGCGTCATCGAGGTTGAACATCTGCACGCGTCCCTGCGGTTTGTGATTGCAACTCCGTCCGATTTAGGTGCGCCGCACAAAAATGTCAAGTGAATTGTGCGTCGCACCATGGCACAGGAGCACACGCTTCGCGACAACGCGACAGTTTTCGTCAACTTTCCCTTCAGCATAAACGGATTGGTAACGCCGGACCCGTAGCCTCGGCAACTCTTACGGTCGCTCGGGGGAGCGCGACCGCGAACCCATTGATCGGTCCCGTTAAAAGAGTTCCTTCGTGTCTCAGTTCAAGACAGGCCCCGCCCGGCGCAGACAGGGCAACAGCGCGAAATTCATCCTCCAGGTTCTTCTCCTCGCGGCTGCCCTCGTCGGCGCCGCAACGGCGGAAGCGGCGGCGGATTCCAACGACGCCGCCATCGTCGTCGACGCCAAGACCGGCAAGACGCTTTACGCCTCGCAAGCCGATGCGCATCGCTATCCGGCTTCGCTGACCAAGATGATGACGCTCTACCTCACATTCGAAGCCCTCGACGCGGGCAAGATCTCGCTGAACACGCCGGTCCCCGTCTCCCGGCACGCGGCGGCGCAGCAGCCTTCGAAGCTCTACCTGAAGCCGGGCGAGACGATCACCGTCCGGCAGGCCATTCTCGCCATCGTCACCCGTTCGGCGAACGACGTCGCCACCGCGCTCGGCGAGATGCTCGGCGGAAGCGAGGACAACTTCGCCCGACTGATGACGCACAAGGCGCACCAGCTCGGCATGTCGCGCTCCACGTTCCGCAATGCCAACGGCCTGCCGGACCGCGGCCAGACCGTGACGGCACGGGACATGGCGACCCTCGGAATAGCGCTGCGGGAGCATTTCCCCCAGTACTACCACTTCTTCTCCACCCGGAGCTTCGTCTACAACGGCCATACGATCGGCAACCATGATCACCTGCTTGGCAGCGTCGACGGCGTGGACGGCATCAAGACCGGCTACACCTACGCCTCGGGCTTCAACCTGGTCACGTCGATCAGGAGGGACGGCCGCAGCGTGGTCGCTGTCGTCATGGGCGGGCGCAGCTGGCGCTCCCGCGACAACGAAATGCGCCGGCTCCTGGCGAAGTACGTTCCCCGCGCCTCGCGCAGCGGACCCGGAGACCTCGTCGCGCAGACGCGCGATGCGCCGACGCTTGCCGCAGTCGACCTGCCGCAGCACGGCCCGAGGCCCGAGCTGCGCAACCCGCCGGACAATCGCGTTGCGCTCGCCTATGCGGACGATTCCCAGGGCGTCGACTTCCCCATGCCGGATCCGCGGCCGGTGGTCGGCCGCCAGGCATTGATCAAGACGCTGCAGGAACAGCAGAATTCGATGGCGGTGCCGGTGTCCAACGAACGGACCGACAGCATCGCGGCAGAGGCCGTGCCGGCTAAACCCGCCAGGGTCGACGCCATGACCACCTCCTCCACGCCCGACAGAAAGCCCTCCGGCTGGGTGATCCAGATCGGAGCGACTCCGGATCACTCGTCGGCCATGAAGCTGCTCGACAAGGCAAGGGAAGGCAACGGCCGGCTGCTCGCAAGCGCCGAGCCCTTCACCGAGCCCTACAGCGACGGCGGAAGCCAGATGTACCGCGCCCGTTTCGGCGGCTTCGCGGACAAGGACAAGGCGTGGGCCGCCTGCCACCGCCTGAAGAGGAAAGGTTACGGCTGCTGGGCTACCCGGCAGTAGCACCGGAAGACCGGGATCGCCCGGCCGGGCGACTGAACCCTCGACTGTTTGTTTTGCGTAGCGAGGTTGTTGGATGACGATACAGGAAGATCTGCGCGGAAGCGGGAGCCCGACCCCCGTGCAGGAAGGCGAAAAGCCCGCGCGGCGGCGGTATCGCCTTCACCCCTTGCACGAGGCGGCGATGCGGATCGCCGATCTGGGACGGGGACGTTCGCGAACACGCGACCTGGTCGCCCTGCTGCTTTGTCACGGGGCGCGGGCGTGGCGTTCCTCGCAACCCGCAACGAACGTTCGCCTGCGTGTCGCAGGGCCGGACGAGCGGCCGGCGATCCGGATCAGCATCGGCACGAAGCGGGCCTAGCGCAGCGGGCTCAAAGCAGGCCGAGGTCCGCCAGTTCGCGGCGCAAGTCCGGCGGGAGACGGGAAATGTCGCCCTCATCCGCGGCAAGGTCCGCCGGCGCGTCCTCGCCCGTCAGGTATCTCCAGCCCTGGAACGGACGACGCGGCTGCCATCGCGTATGATGCAGCACCGGTTCGAGGACGAGACGACAGCGCGATATTCCGTCGTCATCGACGAACGGCCGGATGTCGAGAAGGCGCTGGCGCGCCTGTACGTTGCCCTTGATGACCCAGTACAGGGAACCTCCATCGAGCAGTTCGCCGGCCCGCTTCGGGATCATGCGCGTGATATGGTGCTGCTCGGCGGCCTCGCCGCGTGCACGCGCCGCTTCGATGCGGGACTCCATCCAGGCTTCGAGATCCTCGATCGCGTCGGCACCGACGCACAGCTTGAGAAGGTTGAGGGCCATGATCTGGTGATAGGCCGATCACGTGCGGGGTCAAGCACGGCTTCCCGCGCAGGTGCCTTCTTCCACAGCCTCAGCACTCACAGCCTCAGCACTCGACGACGTTGACCGCGAGGCCGCCCGTCGAGGTCTCCTTGTAGCGCTCGTTCATGTCGAGACCCGTCTGTCGCATGGTCTCCACGCAGGCGTCCAGCGGCACGAAGTGCTGGCCGTCGCCCTTGATGGCCAGCGAGGCGGCCGTCACGGCCTTCACCGCGCCGAGGGCGTTGCGCTCGATGCAGGGCACCTGCACGAGCCCTCCCACCGGATCGCAGGTCATGCCGAGATGATGTTCGAGCGCGATCTCGGCGGCATTCTCGATCTGCTCGGGGGTCCCGCCCATGACGGCGGCGAGACCTGCGGCAGCCATCGACGCGGCGGAACCGACCTCGCCCTGGCAGCCGACCTCGGCACCGGATATCGACGCGTTGTGCTTGATGATGCCGCCTATCGCGGCGGCCGTAAGCAGATAGTCGCGCAGCCCCTCCTGGTCGGCGCCGTCATGGAAGCGAAGATAGTACTTGACGGTGGCAGGGACGACCCCGGCGGCGCCGTTCGTCGGTGCGGTGACAATGCGCCCGCCGGCGGCGTTCTCCTCGTTGACGGCCATCGCGTAGACACTCAGCCAGTCGTTGGCCAGCAGCGGATTGCGGCGGTTCTGCTGCCATTCGTCCCTCAGCTTGTCATGCATCATGCGGGCGCGTCGCCGGACCTTGAGGCCTCCCGGCATGATTCCCTCCTGCGTCAGTCCCCTCTCGATGCTGGAATTCATCGCGGTCCAGATGCGGTCGAGGCCGGCGTCGAGGGCCTCGCGGCCCATGTGCGCCTCCTCGTTGGCGCGCTTCATCGCCGCGATGGACAGGCCGGACGCGGCGGCCATGTCGAGCATCTGCCGGGCATTTGCGAAGGGATACGGCACCGTCGTGTCGACCGGCGGACGAGCCTCTTTCTTTGCCGCATCGAGTTCGGTTTCCGAAAGCACGAAGCCGCCGCCGACCGAATAGTACACGCGGCGAAGCAGGAGGCGCTCGTCCCGGTCGAAGGCCCTGAATTCCATGCCGTTGGCGTGACCCGGCAAGGGCCGCTTGCGGTCGTAGACCAGGTCGGTCGCCGGATCGAAGTCGTAGCCCGGATGGCCCTCCGGCGTGATCCGCCTCGTCCGTCCGACCGTCTCCACGATCTCGTCCATGCGGTCGGGATCGACCGTATCGGGCCGCTCGCCCATGAGGCCCAGGATGACCGCCCTGCCCGTCCCGTGCCCGACGCCGGTAAAGGCCAGCGAGCCGTGGAGCGACGCCTTGATCGCACATACCCGGGCACCCGCCGGACGAGGCCAGTCGCCATCGCGAAGCTCGTCGAGAAACCGGACCGCCGCCGACATCGGCCCCATCGTGTGGGAACTGGAGGGCCCGACGCCGATCTTGAAGACGTCAAAAACAGAAAGAAACATCGCTGTCGCACCGTAGCCGGACATCACGTGCGAACGGTAACCGAACAGCGGGCCAAAACAAGGACAGGAGCCGACATGGCGATCACCGCCCGCGACATCCGGGCATCCTGCCGGGGGGCGGAATCAAAACAGCGCGGGTTTCGGACCCGCGCTGCCTTTCGCATTCTATGTCTGTCTCCTCAAATTCCGCCCAGGAAGTAGGCGAGAACGAGAAGCCCTGCAAAACCGATCACTGCACGGGCCGTAACGCCCCAGCAGGATTTTTGGACCGTGTCTTCCATCGTGACTCCGATTGCCCTGTTTGACGCCGGTCGGTTCTTGTTCTGTCATCCCGGCGCGGCGGGTTACTACAAGAACGTGGTGCGTCTCGCAACTGCAAAAAAGGCCTTTGTGCGGCAGTTTCCTCAGGTCAGAAATGCGTGCAGCGCATTCGTGCCCGCAAAACAAGGCTCCTGCCGCCGGGCCAGATCCCCGACTCACGCAATACACCGCCACATTCTGCCCGCAAATCCTTTCAAAAGGTAAACTTTCGGCGCAGGAAACGAAACGGGATTGCGAAGCGCTCAGGGCGCATCCCATTCCGGCGAGAACGCGTAGTCGCAGATGCGCCGGTTGGCGCTGCGCAACGCGTCGATCGCCGCCATTTCTTCCCCCGCCAGTTCGAAGTCGAAGATCCGGGCGTTTTCGTCGATGCGCTCGGCGCGGGACGTCCGCGGAATGCAGACGACGCCCTCCTGCTGCAGATGCCACCGGAGGACGATCTGGGCCGGGGTCCTGCCGTGTCTTGCGGCGGCCTCGCGGATCGGCGCTGCGTCGAGGACGTTGCCGCGTCCGAGCGGCGCGTAGGCGGTCATCGCCATGCCGTGCTCCCGGCAGGCCGCGTGCACGCGCCGCTGGTCGAGGAAGGGATGCGATTCCACCTGGTTGCAGACCAGGGGCGCGCCGGAGAGCGCGCACGCTTCTTCGAGGAGCGGGATCGTGAAATTGGAGACGCCGATGTGCCGGGCGAGGCCCCGCTCTCGCGCCCGGTTCAATGCGCCGATGGAATCGGCGAGCGGTATCTCGGGATTGGGCCAGTGGATGAGGAGCAGATCGACGCTGTCTACGCCGAGGCGGCCGAGGCTCGCCTCTGCGGCGCGTTCGAGGTCGCCAGAGCCTATGTCGGTGTACCAGACCTTCGTCGTCAGAAAGATGCTGTCTCTCGGCACGCCGGAGGCGGCGATGCCCTGCGCCACTTCCTTCTCGTTGCCATACATGATCGCCGTGTCGACATGGCGGTAGCCGACATCGAGTGCCCGCTTCACCAGATGCGCGCAATCGCCGCCCTTGAGCGTCCATGTTCCGAACCCGAGCACCGGGATGTCGGCACCGTTGGCTTTGACGCTGTGCATGAAGACTTTCCTCTGGCCGGCCGGCAAGCGCGGCATCGCTCGCGGCGTTGATGTCGAACAATCGGCCGGGACCTGTTCCCGGGCCGCGAATCATGCGCTATTCCGCTGGAAACACTAGGGCTGACATGGACGACGAACACCCCGCATCCGGGCAGATCCCGCAGGCCCGGCCCAGCCGCCGCATAGTCTGGATCGACATTGCGCGCGGCGTGGCGCTCGTTGCCATGGCGATTTACCATTTCTCCTGGGACCTGCAGCATTTCGGCTACGTTACGCCTCCCACCGTCGACGTCGGAGGCTGGAAGCTCTTCGCCCGCGCCGATGCGAGCAGCTTCCTGTTTCTCGTCGGCCTCAGCCTCGTCCTTGCCAATTCGCCGAAAATCCGGTGGCGCGGGTTTTCCGCGCGGCTGGCGCGGATACTTGCCGGTGCCGCGGCGATCACGATCGTCACCTACGTCGTCACTCCGCGCGACTTCATCTTCTTCGGCATCCTCCACTCCATCGCCGTCGCCAGCCTCGTCGGGCTCGCCTTCCTGAGGATCCCCGCGCCGCTCACGCTGCTTGCCGCGGCGGCTGCGTTCGCCGCCCCGTTCTACCTGCGCAGTCCGGTCTTCGACCACCCGGCGCTGTGGTTCATCGGCTTGTCCGAGACGCTCCGGCCGTCGAGCGACTACGTCCCTCTCCTCCCGTGGCTTGCTCCCGTTCTCACGGGCATCGCCACGGCGCGGATCGCGCGCCGGTCCGGCGTCCTCGAGTGGCTGCGCGCGCGCAATCCGGCCGGCCGCATCGCTTCGCTCCTCGCCTTCGCCGGACGGCACAGCCTCGCGGTCTACCTGCTGCACCAGCCGATCCTCTTCGGTCTCGTCTTCGCCGCGAGCCAGGTCATGCCGGCCGCGCCTCCCGACCCCGTCGTCTCCTACATGTCAAGCTGCACGGCCCATTGCGATGCGTCCCGCGGAGCGGCATTCTGCGAGCGGTTCTGCAGATGCACCGTCGACGGGCTGATGACGGACAGGTTGTTCGACGGTGTCGTCACCGGCAGGATCGACGTGAAGACGAACCCGGCCATTCGCGCTCTCGCAGAAGAATGCACCCGCAAGGCCGACGATGCAGGGGCGCCCGAATGACGGATCCGCGCAGTCGACCCAATGCCATCCCCTGGCCTCCGCTCGTGCTTCTCGCCAGCCTGCTGATCGCCGCCGGCGCCGGACTGCTGCTGCCGCTCCCCCTGCCGGCCGGACCCGCCGTGCTGCGGCACGCCACCGGCGGACTGGTGGCGCTCTGCGGCATCGGTCTCGACCTGTGGGCGATGAAGAGCCTGCATGACGGGCGCACCACCGTGATGCCGCATCGCGCTTCGAGCCGCCTTGTCATTCGCGGACCCTACCGGTTTTCCCGGAACCCGATCTATCTGGGCAACACGATCCTCCTCGTCGGAATCGGCATCGCGTTTAATTCCCTGTGGTTCCCCCTGGTCGCCGCAGCCGCGGCCTGGGCGACGCAGAAGCTGGCGATCGAGCGGGAAGAGCGCCATCTCGGCGCGCTCTTCGGAGAAGAGTACGACGACTATTGCCGCAGGGTGCGCCGCTGGCTCTGAAGAGGTGCGCGCGCTCGCCTGCTCACGTGCTGACGCCGATTTCCGCGAGACGCGTCAGACAGGCCTCCTCGACATTGTCGAGCTCGGCCATCGTGTCGTCGATGTCCTTGCGCTTCTGGCGCAGGTCCTCACGCTTCTCCTCGACGCGCTTCATCAACAGGCGAAGCTGGCCGGCCTCACCGGGCGGGTCCTTGTAGACCTGGATGATCTCCCGGATTTCGGCGATGGTGAAGCCGATCCGCCGTCCCCGCAGGATCTCGCGGACGAGGCGGCGGTCCGCCATGCGATAGAGCCGGGTTCGTCCCCGGCGCTCGGGATGGATAAGCCCCTCGTCCTCGTAAAAGCGCAAGGTCCGGGTCGAGATGCCGAACTCGCGCGTCAGCTCTGTAATGCTGTAATACTTGTCCAAGGCACCCATCCGTCGTGAATTGACGGATTGTATTTACTCTTACGTTAAAGTCAATTTGCCATCAGGAAAAGCCGAACCACCACGAGGCGATGCCGAGAAAGGCGAAGAAGCCGGTAACGTCGGTGACCGTGGTGACGAAGACGGCGGAAGAGACCGCGGGGTCGGCGCCGATGCGGTCGAGAACCAGGGGGATGACGATCCCGGCGAGCGCGGCAGCGAGCATGTTTATGATCATCGCCGCAGCTATGATGCAGCCGATGTCCCGGCTCGAGAACCAGAGGCCGGCAACGACCCCGATGACGATACCGAAGATGATGCCGTTCAGGAGCCCGACGAGAATTTCGCGGCGGATGATCCGCGCGGCGTTGTGCATGCCGAGGTCCCGGGTCGCGAGGGCGCGAACCGTCACGGTCATCGTCTGCGAGCCGGCATTCCCGCCCATCCCGGCTACGATCGGCATCAGGACGGCGAGCGCCACGATCTGCTGGATGGTCGCGTCGAAGAGGGCGATCACGGAGGCGGCCAGGATGGCCGTCGCGAGATTGACCATGAGCCACGGCACGCGCGAGCGCGACGTGTCGCGCACGCTGTCCGAGAGTTCCTCGTCGCCCACACCGCCAAGGCGGCGGATGTCTTCCTCCGCTTCCTCGTGGATGACGTCGACCACGTCGTCGATGGTCAGGATGCCGACCAGGCGGTTGTTCTCGTCGACGACGGCGGCCGAGAGAAGGTCGTACTGCTCGAAGATCTGCGCCGCCTCTTCCTGGTCCATCTCGGCCGGGATCGGATGGCTCGTCTCGCGCATCAGGTCCTCGATCTTCGTCGCCCGCTTGGTGCGCAGGATCCGGTCGAGATCCACGGCACCAAGCAGCTTGAAGGTCGGGTCGATCACGAAGACCTGCGAAAAGGATTCCGGCAGGTCCTCGTCGTCGCGCATGTAGTCGATCGTCTGGCCCACCGTCCAGAACGGCGGCACGGCGACGAACTCCGTCTGCATGCGCCGGCCGGCCGTGTCCTCCGGATAGTCGAGCGAACGACGCAGGCGGATGCGCTCGGTGAACGGCAGCTGCGCCAGAATGTCTTCCTGATCCTGCTCGTCGAGGTCCTCAAGGATGTAGACGGCATCATCGGAATCGAGTTCGCCGAGAGCGACCGCTATCTTCTCGTTCGGCAGGCTCTCGATGATCTCAAGCCGGATGGCCTCATCCACTTCGGTGAGTGCGGCGAAATCGAAGCCGTCGCCGAGCAGGGCGACGAGCCTGTTGCGCTGGTCCTGGTCCAGCGCCTCCAGCAGGTCGCCGAGCTCGGACTCGTGCAGGCGCGTGATGTCCCGCCGCAGGAAGCCGACATCCTCCCGCCCGATCGCCACCTCGATCCGCTCGAGGTAGTCGTTGCGGATCGATCCGTCCTCGGCATAGATGTCCGTTGCATCGATGGCCTCGGCATCGGTTGCCGGCGCCAGCTTCTGGTCTCGCTCGAGGTCACGAAGTTCGCTCATGTCGCCGTCTGTGGTTGGATTTCCGCCCCTGGCCGCTGCATCGACCGGGTGCGCGGCGACACTATCCTTTTTTGGCGGGGCGACAAAGGCTTATGCGGCGGCGTTCGCAGCTTCGCACACGGCCGGCGTACCCGCTGCCGCCGCGGCGCCACGCGCGGTCCCCCCGACGCCTCCGGTCGCCGAGGCCGTGCGCCCGCGGCCCTGCGCGGCACGCTGTCGCGGCCCGCGCGACGCCCGCCTGCGGCAACAAGGGAAGCGTGAACGAAGTGCCGTTTGCTCGCGCGCCTCTCCACCCAGCCAAACGAGCTAGGCAATGTAGCACGGTCGGGGTAGCCCCCTCCGCCTTTACGGCGAGTACCAAGTCCTTCATTTCAGCCGGATTTTCCCCTTATGAGCGATCATATATATTCATACATTTTAATTTTGCTATTTAAAATATTCCGCCGGCCTGTCTTGTTTTTTGCGAAATTCGACCATATTTTAAGTGCGGGGTTGCAGAAAGTGCCTGATGGTCCGATCGCTTTTCGAGCGGTTTCTCAGGGCGCACTCAAAGAGGTGGGGGATATGATTTCAACCACATCCTGCAATCTGTCGCGCGACAATGGACGCGGCGCTTGTGCAAGCGACGGCCCGGTCGGCTGTTTCGGCGCGGCCGCCTCGATCCTTCGGGCCGAATGAGTCAATAAGGGCACAACATGTCTTGCACTTGGCTCGACCGAAGCACCGACATTCCAGTGGCCGCCGGCATCGGTTCACTCGAGATTCCGAACGTGCGCCAGCGCGTCTACGGTCCCGCGACCGTCGTGGTCAAGCAAGGCGATGCGGTCCACACCACCCGGGTTGTCAAGACGGGATGGATGTACAACTCTGCGGAAATGGCGAACGGCAGCCGCCAGATCATCGACATCTTCCTGCGCGGCGACATCATCGAGCCGATGCTGCTCGACGGTCGGAGCCATGTCTCCCTTCACACCTTCGATTATGCCACGACGACCGAATTCCGCTACGAGGACTTCGTCAACGTTGCCGCGGCGAAAACCGAGCGCATGGAACTCTTCGCGCAGGAGATCGCGCGCATGCGGGCGATCCGGCTCGAGCGCATCGTCAGCCTGGGCCGCAGGGATGCGACGCGCCGAACTGCGCATCTCCTGCTCGAGTTCGGCGAGCGGCTTCAGCCGGATTGCAAGACGACGCAGCTCGATTACAGCTGTCCTCTGACGCAGGCCGATCTCGCCGACTGCCTGGGGATGACGGCGATACACATCAACCGAACCCTGCGCGAGTTGCGCGAGATGGCGATGCTCGTCTTCAAGGGCGGAAACGTCACCATCTTCGACCGGCAGCGCGTGGCTGCGTTTTCGGAGTTCAACCCGGCCTATCTGTCGCGTCCGTCGTGGCCGACACGCGAGGCGGGACTGGCCTAGAAAAGGGAGAGACAACTCACCGCACGGTAAATATGAACTATTCCTTAACAAATGTTAGTGAAAGACGAATTTCAACATATATCATTCAATTGCCTTACTACTCTAACACTGCCCGAAAAGCCTGGTATTCCGCAAAGAGAACTGGCCTGCCCGGGGAGGCAAAGACAAAAAATATTAGAGGCCAAAGGCAAGTCGACCAGAAACAGATCTTGAAAAACAGGGTCGATTCCAAGCTGTGGAAATTTTGGGGCTTTTATTCTGACGGAGTAGAAGCGAATGCTCACCATATCAAACCAGAACAGCAATCTAAAGCCAGCGACCAAATTGCCTTCGGGGATAACTCCCCCGCTTGATCTGGTTGAAGACGTGGCTGGGGACGACGATACCGAACAGAACCTTGTGGTCGTGATAGACAATCGCCAGCTTGCGCGCGAGTGTTTCACGAAGAGCCTGCTTGGCCACAATCCCAATGTCACGGTGTCTTCCTTTGCGACGACGGATGACTGGCGAAAGGCATGTGCTCGCCTCGGCGACCAGGCGATCATCCTCCTGAATGTCGGTACGCGGCGCATAACGGAAGTCGGCGTGGCGAGCGAAATCTCGCGGGTCGTCAACGAAGCCCAGCCGACGCCTGTCGTGGTCATCTCGGACAGCGAAGAGCTGCCGCAGATCGTCAAGGCACTGGAGTGCGGCGCCAAGGGTTTCATCCCGACGACCGTCAGCATATCCGTGGCGTCCGAAGCCATCGAGCTTGCACTCGCCGGCGGAATCTTCGTTCCCGCCAGCAGCGTGATGGCGATGCGCTCGGTGATCAACTCCGGCCCTGCCGCGGAGCGGCCGATGTCCGGCCTCTTCACGGCGCGCCAGATCGCAGTCGTCGAAGCCCTGCGGCGCGGCAAGGCCAACAAGATCATCGCGTATGAGCTCAATCTGCGGGAGAGCACCGTCAAGGTCCACATCCGCAACATCATGAAGAAGCTCAAGGCGACGAACCGCACCGAAGTTGCCTTCAAGATCCGGGACATGTTCCCCGAACAGACCGGGCCGGATCTCTAGGCTCCATCCGGACGAAGCAAGTACGGGCCGCGCCCCAAGGGGTGCGGCCTTCTTCTTGCCGCCGGCTTCGCAACGCCCCTCCCCCGGCGACCGCCTCGCAGCAGCGGCTCAGTTTCCCTGCATCGCCCCCCGGCGCGGCGTCTCCTCCTCATCAAGGTCCTCCGCGGCCGCGTTGCGCGCGCGGACCTTGCGCGAGACCGCGACCATCAGGCCGGCGGCAGCGAGGCAGTAGCATCCGAGCGCGACGATCTGGCCGGGATAGGAGACGCCGCTGTCGATCAGGTATCCCGTGACGCCGGGCCCCATCGCCGTGGAAAAGACCATCAGCGCCATG
Source organism: uncultured Alphaproteobacteria bacterium (assembly GCA_963760965.1). Lineage (GTDB taxonomy): Bacteria > Pseudomonadota > Alphaproteobacteria > Rhizobiales > Rhizobiaceae > Pararhizobium_B. The sequence goes on along the minus strand of CAVXEW010000006.1, from coordinate 340,654 downwards.
ATGATCGAGCGAACGGAACCGAGATGCCGGGTCCCGTACATCTCGGGCCAGAGCGCGCCGAAGAGCGTCGACGAAAAGCCCCAGGAGACGCCGAGCAGCAGCATGAAGACGAAGATGCTCCATTCCGCCCCGATCGTGCCGAGAACCAGGCATGCGGCGGCCAGGGGCACCAGGAAGCTCGGCAGTATCGCGACCGCGGTATACCTGTCGATCAACGCCCCGGCGACCAGCGCGAAGGCGAAGTTCGATGCCGACATCACGGCGAACGAGCCGGCGAACACCGCCATCGACCAGCCTCGCAGATGCACGAGATAGACCTGGTGAAAGAAGATCGTCGTCCCGATGAAGCCGGGGGCCAGCACGCCGCAGAGCGTCAGCCAGAAAAGTGGATCCCGAAGGACCTCGCCGCGCGTCCAGTCGCGGGGTGCCTTGCGGCGCTCTACGCCGTCGGTGGCGCGGGGCGTCCTCTCGACGCGCATGAGCGCATAGATGACCGGCAGCCCGACAACGACAAGGAACACGGCCGACATGATCCACGCAGAGCGCCACCCGGCGCGACCGGCGATCGTGACGAAAAGGATCGGAAAGACCGCCTCGCCGACCTGCTGGCCGAGCACGGTCATCGCGACCGCACGGCCGCGCTGGGCGGCATACCAGCGGCCCATGGCCGTCAGCGCATTGTGGGTCATCATGCCCTGGCCGAAGAGCCGCAGGCCGTAGAGCGTGAACCCGAGCGCGACGACCGATGTCGACAGCGACATGCCGACGGCCGCCGCCGCAAGGATCGGGATCGTCAGCAGCACGACCCGCGAGACACTGACATAGTCGACTATCTTGCCGAGCCGCGTGATGGTCAGAGCGCTTGCGAGGGTGGCCAGCATGTAAAGAGTGCCGAACTGGCCGTTGCTCAGGCCGAATTCGCTGCGGATATGGCCGGACGACAGGGAAATGAAGAAGGTCTGCCCGAACGAGGAGAAAAGGGTAAGCAGGAAGCCGCCGGCGATCCACCTGCGGTTCTCCCTGAGGAAGGCGAAGAAAGGCATCTGTTCCGTAACTCTTTGCGGCCCGCATCGCCGGACGCGGGCAATTGAAATGTCGTCAGTGGTCGCATGGATTGAATGGCCGCGGCGAATACCGCGCTGAGAACAGTCTAGAACAACCGGCACAAGAATGAAATCGCGCCGGCGAAGAGATCTGAACTGACCCTAGTGGGCGGAGATGCCGAAGAAGAGAGTGGCGAGGGAAACGACCAGGCCGACCGAAAAGAGTGCCAGGCGGCCGGGCCGCGAGCGGTCGCCGGTCATCAGGGCAAGAACGCACTGGATCGCGTAGTAGGCCGCGAAGGCCCGGGAGGCGAGCGTCAGTATGCCGAAGACGTCGGTCGCCCAGGTCAGCGCGATCACGACGGCGGCGATCATCGGATAGAGCCATTTCGGCTTGACGACGGGCACGTTCAGGGCGGCAAGACCGGCGGAGCCGACGAAATCCGCGGTCGCGGCGGAGAGCTGTGCTGCGATTGCGCCTCCGGTCAGCATGAGGGGAAGCAACGGCGAGACGAGGCTCGCATAGTCGATGATCGCGGTCTCGCTGGTGTCGGTCATGTCCGAAAGGAGGGTCGTCACCAGCGCGATAAACGCGACGTAGATCAAGCTCGCGAGGAGTTGAGCGAACTGCATCGAGCGCACGCGCAACTTCGGAGAGTAATGGGCCCCCAGGTAGCGCGACGTCTCGAAACCCTGGATAATCAGAAGCGCACCGAGAGCAGCCCGCACGGAGTGCCAGCCGAACGTCTGTGGCGGCGCCGGCAGGGTCAGCGTGCCCGTTGCCAGGGCGCTCGCGTTCCAGACGGCGAGGCCCGCGATCAGGCCCGCGATGACGGCAAGCTTCAGGTCCACGGCGTAGGTTTCCAGGCGCTCCAGCCATCCGAAGCCGCGCCAGAAGCCGACAAGACCCAGGAGCCCGACGATCGAAGTGGTCAGCATGTCGGCCGGCCACGACCGGTCAAGGCCGACAGGCTTCAGTGCGAAGGCCGACAGCAGCTTCACGTAGAAGCAGATGGAGATCACGTAGGCAACCGAGAGGCTCAGGTCCCCGGCGATGCCGAGCCAGCCGATCGTCTTTCCCGCCTTGCCCTCCTCGAGCCTCTTCTCCAGCACGCCGATGTTGTGGCGAACGGCGGAGCCGATGAAATAGGCGGCAAGGCACAGGGCCGCCATGACGAAGACCGCGTAGCGTCCGCTGATCTGGGCCATCAGCGGGGCCGAGACCAGGAAGCCGCTGCCGATGATGGAGGCGAGCGGAGTGACGGTCGCGCGCCAGAACTGCGCGTTCGAAACCCGGGGAAAGAGAAGGAATGCGCCGGTCGCGAGAAAGGCGACGACCACCGCGAGATCGATGACAATCGTGCGCACGAACAATCCCGGGTTTTGCCGGCGTGATGGAGACCCGATACGGGTCAATGCAATCGTAACGCACCCTGCGCCGAATTGGTTCCAGAGCAAAGGGCCGCGGCGCCGGCACCGCTGGATGCCGGGTCGGCAGCGCGTCTGTCAGGCCACCGGATCGTGCCTTCGCCCAGCGGTCTGACCCAAACAGACGGTACCCGTCCGATTGGGAAAGTCAGCCTGCATGAGATTGATCTGGTGAGGCGACTTTCTACCGACAGATGGTACCATCTGTCAGGATCGTACCGCTAGTTGCGGTCCCGGAAGCGGTTGGTGATCGGATAGCGGCGATCGCGGCCGAAGTTCTTGCGGGTAATCTTCACTCCGGGGGCGGACTGCCGGCGCTTGTACTCGGCGATGTAGAGCAGATGCTCGATCCGGTGGACCGTCGCCACGTCGTGCCCTCGGGCGACGACCTCGTCGACGCCCATTTCCCGCTCCACGAGGCATTCCAGAATGTCGTCGAGTGCCGGATAGGGCGGCAGCGAATCCTGGTCTGTCTGGCCTTCCCGGAGCTCCGCCGAGGGCGCCTTGGTGATGATGCTCTCCGGGATCACCTCGCCGCCCGGGCCGAGGGCACCGGGGGGAACAGCCGTGTTGCGCCAGCGCGAGAGTGCGTAGACCTGCATCTTGTACAGGTCCTTGATCGGATTGAAGCCGCCGTTCATGTCGCCGTAGAGCGTCGCGTAGCCGACGGACATCTCCGACTTGTTTCCTGTCGTCACGACCATGGAGCCGAACTTGTTCGAGATGGCCATCAGGATCGTGCCGCGCGTACGGCTCTGGAGGTTCTCTTCCGTCACCCCCTCCTCCGTGCCTTCGAAAAGCTCACCGAGGGCGGAGGCAAAGCCCTTCACCGGTTCCTCGATCGGGACGACGTCGTAGCGGCAGCCGAGCGCGTTCGCACAGGCCTCGGCATCCGCCAGGGAGCCGGAGGACGTGTAGCGGTACGGCAGCATGATGGAGCGCAGCCGGTCGGCGCCGAGCGCATCGACGGCAAGCGCGGCGCACAGGGCAGAATCGATGCCTCCCGAGAGACCGATGACGACGCTGCGGAAGCCGTTCTTGTTGACGTAGTCGCGCAGGCCGAGCATGCAGGCGCGATAGTCCGCCTCCTCGTTCTCGGGGATCGCCGCGGAAGGTCCTTCGGCGCAGACCCAGCCGCCGTTCCCGCGCTTCCAGACGGTCGTCACAACCGCCTCCTCGAATTCCGGCATCTGGAAGCCGAGGGTCTTGTCGGCGTTGATCGCGAAGCTTCCCCCGTCGAAGACGAGTTCGTCCTGTCCGCCGAGCTGGTTTGCGAAGAGCATCGGCAATCCGCTCTCGATCACCTGGCGGATGACGACCTGGTGGCGGACATCGACCTTGCCGCGGTAATAGGGCGAGCCGTTCGGCACGAGCAGCAGTTCCGCGCCGCTTTCGGCGAGCGTTTCGCAGACGCCGAGCTCGCCCCAGATGTCCTCGCAGACGGGTACGCCGATGCGCACGCCGCGGAAGTTCACCGGCCCCGGCATCTCGCCCGCGATGAAGACGCGCTTCTCGTCGAACTCGCTGTAGTTCGGCAGATCGACCTTCGCACGCGTCGCGACGATGCCGCCGCCGTCGAGGACGGCCACCGCATTGTAGCGGCCCTCTTCACCCTGCAACGGAAATCCCACGACGACTCCCGGCCCGCCGTCGGAGGTGTCCGTCGCGAATTGCTCGACCGCGCGCCGGCAGGCTTCCATGAAGGCCGGCTTGAGGACCAGGTCCTCGGGCGGGTAGCCCGATATGAAGAGCTCGGTGAAGAGAACCAGATCGGCGCCCTGCGCCGCTGCCTCGGCCCTGGCTTCCCGAGCCTTCGCAAGGTTGCCGGCGATGTCGCCCACCGTCGGATTGAGCTGGGCCACGGCGATGCGGAACGTATCTTCGATCTGAACTCTGGTCATGAGGCTGATTTAGCCCGACGCCCTCGCCTCTGCAACGAGGAAGGCCCGACGGCGCTCCCCGCGGACCTGCTTATTTGCCACGCACAGTCGGATCGGAAGCGCGACCACGACGAGGGAACCCGGCAGCGGTGGCCCGCCGCCACCACGGTTCTACCCGTAAACTGCAGAATAGATCGCCGCCAGCCATACGGCTCCTGCCAGCATGGTCGCGAAGAGGACCGCCGCGGAGCCGCAGTCCTTGGCGATCTTGATCTCCTCCATGTAGTCGCGGCTCAAGCCGTTGCAGACCTGTTCGATGCCCGTGTTCAGCATCTCGACGATCATGATCATCACAATCGAGCCGACCAGCCAGATGAAGGTCGCGAGCGACGTCGCGAGCCACCAGGCGACCGGCATGGAAACGAAGAGAATGACGACCTCGCTCCGGAACGCCGCCTCGTGGCGAACGAGATAGATGATCCCTGCCCTGGAATTCAAGAAGGCTTTGATGAGGCGCTGCATGTCGTCTCCCGAATCGCATTCCCGGCGCAAGCATAGCCGCAGAACACTCCGGAATGGATTGATCAGGCTGCCGCGCGCCTGTCAAACGCGAAGGCGTCCATGGAAAGGGCGCCGAACTCGTGGCTCTCGTGGATCTTGATGGCGCGCCAGTCCGCACCGGCGGCGCCGATCGCCACGTAGAGGGGCATGAGGTGCTCTTCGGTGGGATGATTGCGCTCGGCGTTGGGCGCTTCATTCCTGTAGGCGATCAGCGACGGCTCGTCGCCGGCGTCGATCCGCCCGTCCATCCAGGCGACGAACGAGGACACCCACTCCGGCATGTCGATCTGCCGGCGCCCTGCCCTGAGTGCCGCGAACGCCTCGCGAAGATTGTGCGTGAAGGAGCCGGAGCCGATCACGAGCATGCCTTCCTCGCGCAGGTGTGCCAGCGCCCGACCGAGACGGAGATGATGCTCCGGCCCCTTTTCCGGATCGACCGAGACCTGGACGACCGGGATGTCCGCTTCGGGATAGAGCAAGGAAAGCGGCACCCATGTGCCATGGTCGAAGCCGCGCCCGTCAACCGGCCGCGAGACGAAGCCGGCCCTGTTCAGGTCGCCGGCGATCCGCTCCGCAAGGACGGGATCGCCCGGAGCGGGATATGTGATCTCGTAGAGTTCCGGCGCGAACCCGCCGAAATCGTGGATCGTCTCCGGCCGGGCGTCGTGGCTCACCGCGACGCCGCCGGACACCTCGAAATGGGCGCTGGCGACAACAATCGCCTTCGGTCTGGGAAGCGAAGCGGCATAGCGCTCGAGGAAGGCCCGCGCCGCGGTGTCGGCAATCGCAGTGTCCGGCGATCCATGCGATATGAAGAGGCTCGGCAGCATGTTCTTCTCCCGTCCGAACAGAAGATAGGCTGCCGCGGGCGTTCACAAAAGAGCCCGGTTTCGGCACATACCGTTCATCATTCCGCAACCCTAACACCGGTGCACGACGCTTCGAACCGGGGCAATCCGTCGGCGATCTCGTAGTAGTCGCCCTTGTCGGCACAGAATATGTGCTTCGTCAGGGTGAGGCCGGAAGGACTGTCGAATGCGCCGGCCAGCACGGACGTGAAGGCCTCGGCCTCGTGCTTCCAGAAGAGCGCCGAACCGCATGTCCTGCAGAAGCCGCGCCTGGCGGCTTTGCTCGCCTTGTACCAGGTGACGTCGTCCAGTCCGTCGATCCGAAGCCGGTCGTCGGCGACGTTGGTCGCGGCATAGAAGTGTCCGCTCTGGCGACGGCATTGCGTGCAGTGGCAGGCGACGACCTCGCGCATCGGACCGAAGGCGCGGAAGCGCACGCGCCCGCACAGGCATCCGCCCTCGTGAATTTCGTCCGGCATGTCCGCTCCAGAAATATTCGGGGCCGGAATGGCGCCGGCCCCGCGATGGTCGAATTCGGCTTCATGAAGTCCGAAGCAAGCGCCCTTGAAGCCGGCTTCAGGCGCCGAGCATCGTGCGCGCGCGTTCTTCGCGACCACCCTTCATGCGTTCGGCCAGCAGGAAGGCCATCTCCAGCGCCTGGTCGGCGTTCAGCCGGGGATCGCAATGGGTGTGGTAGCGATCGGAGAGATCCTCGGCGGAGACAGCGCGGGCGCCGCCGGTGCACTCGGTGACGTTCTTGCCCGTCATCTCGACATGGATGCCGCCGGGGTGCGTGCCTTCGGCACGGTGGATCTGGAAGAAGCTGTCGACCTCGGACAGGATCCGCTCGAAAGGCCGGGTCTTGTAGTTGTTGAGGGTGATCGTGTTGCCATGCATCGGATCGCAGGACCAGACGACCTTCCGGCCCTCCTTCTCGACCGCGCGGATCAGCTTCGGCAGGTGCTCGGCAACCTTGTCGTGGCCGAACCGGCAGATCAGCGTCAGCCGCCCGGGCTCGTTTGCAGGATTGAGGATGTCGATGAGTTCGAGAAGACCGTCCGGGGAAAGCGAAGGACCGCATTTCAGCCCGAGCGGATTCCTGATGCCACGGGCGAACTCGATATGGGCATGGTCGGGCTGGCGCGTCCGGTCGCCGATCCAGATCATGTGGCCGGACGTCGCGTACCAGTCGCCCGATGTGGAATCGACCCGGGTCATGGCCTGCTCGTAGCCGAGGAGCAGCGCCTCGTGGCTGGTGAAGAAATCCGTCTCGCGCAGCGCCGGATGGTTCTCCGGCGTGATGCCGATCGCCTTCATGAAGTCCATCGTTTCTGAAATCCGGTCGGCGAGCAGCCGGTAGCGCTCGGCCTGCGGGGAGTCCTTGACGAAGCCGAGCATCCACTGATGGACGTTGTCCAGATTTGCGTATCCGCCCTGGGCGAACGCGCGCAGCAGGTTCAGCGTCGCCGCCGACTGGCGGTAGGCCATGATCTGCCGCTCGGGATTGGGAATGCGCGCCTCTTCGGTGAACTCGATGCCGTTGATGATGTCGCCGCGGTAGCTCGGCAGCTCGACGTCGCCCTGCCTCTCGAAATTCGTCGAGCGGGGCTTGGCGAACTGGCCGGCGATGCGGCCGACCTTCACGACCGGAAGCTGCGCGCCGAACGTCAGGACGACGGCCATCTGCAGGAATGCACGGAAGAAGTCGCGGATGTTGTCGGCGCCGTGCTCGGCGAAGCTTTCGGCGCAGTCGCCTCCCTGGAGCAGGAAGCCGTTGCCCTCCGCCACCTTCGCCAGCCCGCGTTGCAACTGGCGTGCCTCGCCGGCGAAGACCAGCGGAGGAAAGCTCGCCAGCCGCTGCTCCGTCAGGGCGAGCGCCTCCTGGTCAGGATAGTCCGGCACCTGCATGATCGGCTTCTTCCGCCAGCTGTCCGGTGTCCAGTTCTGTGCCATAGCGCTTCCACCTGTTGATTTCGCCGCCTTTGCGGTCGCCGCGGACGAGCTGCCCGGGTGCCCGGACGCAATTCGCGGGCTTATAGCGTCATTGCTGCCTCATGCAAACCCGATAAGCGCCCCGAGCGGCCCCTGGGTCCGGCATCCTACAGCGGCATGTAGGAAATCCGGAGTTCGGCCAGGAGGGCGTCGAAAAGCGCTCGTTCGGCCGGCGACAGGGCTACCGCCCTAGGATAGATCGGCCGGTCGCGATCGGCCAGCACCGGAATGTCGAATCCGCCCGTTCCGAAGACGAATTCGCGCAGGCCCGTCTCGCCGTGTTCGACAAGGAAGCCCTGCAGGACCGCGTCCAGATAGGACTGGTAGATCGGGCAGGCCGCCGAATGCTTCGGAACGGAGGCATGCGCCTCGTAGACATAGAGCGGCACGCCGTCGGGCAGGTCGCCCTCTCCCAGCGTCAATTCGTGGCGGCCGAGCGACCGGCGTTCGTAGCGCTGCTCGCGCAGATCGACGGCCGGCAGGTTTTCCGCCCTGTCGATGACCAGCAGCCCGTCCGTGACGGCGCCGGCCTCCCGCCCGACCGTCAGCAGCGAGACCGGCGTCGCCCGGTCCTCGTCGAAGGGCATGTCCGGCCGCGGGCGCCAGAACCGACGCCATCCGTGAAGGCGCGCCGGATGCGCCGCGACGATCCCGGTGCGATGCGTCGCCCGGTTGACGAGGGAACCGTAGCCGAAATAGCCGACGAGGCCGTCTTCCTGCCGCTTGCCCATCCCGGCTACTCGACGCGTTTGCCGTCGCGGATGACGTAGCTCGGTGCGTACATGGTCACGAGCTCCTCCCCGGCCGTGGGGTGGACCGCCATCGTGCGGTCGAAATCGTCCTTGGTGGCGCCCGCCTTCAGGGCGATGCCCAGAAGCTGGGCCATCTCGCCCGCATCCGGCCCAAGGACGTGCGCCCCGACAACCCGCCGGTCCGCACCGTCGACAAGGAGCTTCATCAGCATCCTGTCCGGCTTGCCGGTGAGCGTGTGCTTCATGGGCCGGAACTCGGCGCGATAGACTTCGAGATGGCCGATCCGCCTCGCCGCCTCCTCCTCGGGAAGTCCGACCGTCCCGATCTCCGGCTGGGAGAATACGGCGGTGGCGACGGTGTCGTGGTCCGGAGCGGTCGGATTGTCCTTGAAGACCGTCTCGACGAAGCACATCGCCTCGTGGATGGCGACCGGGGTCAACTGGATGCGGTCGGTCACGTCGCCTATGGCGTAGACGCTGTCGACGCTGGTGCGCGAGAACTCGTCGACGACGATCGCCCCGTTGTGTTGCATTTCCACGCCCGCAGCCTCGAGGCCGAGGCCCTCGGTGTTCGGCATGCGCCCGAGGGCCAGCATGATCTGGTCGACTTCCAGTACCTCGCCGCAGGCCGTCCATCCGCGGAGGCGATCGTCGTCGAGCTTCTCGACCTTCTCGAAGACGTCGTGGCAGAGGATGCGGATGCCCTTTTCCTCCATCGCCGCATGCAGCATCCGGCGCAGGTCGTGGTCGAAGCGCGAGAGAATCTCGGCGCCTCGGTAGATCAGCGTCGTATCCACGCCGAGACCATGGAAGATGTTGGCGAACTCGACCGCGATGTATCCGCCGCCGGCGATGGCGATGGAGCCGGGCAGCGTCTCGAGGTGGAAGGCCTCGTTGGAGGAAATGCACAGTTCGTGGCCGGGCAGCGCCTTGTGCGGATTGGGGCGGCCGCCGACGGCGACCAGGATGGTCCCGGCCGTAAAGGTCTTCCCGCTGCCGCTCAGCCGCACGGTATGGGGGTCGACCAGTTCCGCGCGGCCATCGATCATCTCGGCGCCGGCCTTCGAAAGGCCTTTGCGGTAGAGGCCTTCCAGCCTTGCGATCTCGCGATCCTTGTTGGCGATCAGCGTCGGCCAGTCGAAGGCGGTCTCGCCGACGGTCCAGCCGTAGCCGGGAGCATCCTCGAAATGCTCGGGAAACTGCGAGGCGTAGACGAAGAGCTTCTTCGGCACGCAGCCCCGGATCACGCAGGTTCCGCCGTAGCGGTATTCCTCGGCGATCGCGACCTTCTTGCCGAGGGAAGCGGCGACGCGTGCCGCCCTCACGCCGCCCGAGCCGCCGCCGATGACAAAGAGATCATAGTCGTAGCGCGCCATCTGCAGGCTCTCCGATCGTTGCCTCGCGCCTTTTCGGTCCGGTTGCGCCGGCGCCGGCTTCCAGTGTCAATCGCCTTCCGGCGGCAGGCGTCGTTCGCTCAGCCTCTACTGCTTGGGAGCGACGGGGACTTTCGGCGCCTTCACGTCGACGTTCTTGCCGAGCTTGTCCTGAAGCGCCTTGTGGGTGGCATCGGCGAGGTCGCGGGCGATCCCGTTCGCCCATATGTGGGCTGCCTGGAGCGTCTGGTCCGTGACGTTGCCGCCCTCCTTGAGCAGTTTCTTGCCGGGCTCGGAATTGTAGAACCGGGCGATCGCGTCGAGTTCGTCCTTTGAGAACGTCTTGGCGTAGATCGTCGCGACCTCCTTCTCCAGGTCGCCGCGGCGGCTGGCGAGCTTGAGGGCCTGCTGGTCGACGGTCTCGTTGATCTGCTGTTCGAGGTTCGGCTCCGCCTGGATCAGCGAGTGCTTCAGGGCCGCGGCCGCGTTCGGCAGGATTCCGTCGAAATCGTCGGTCGCATGAAGCGCCTTGACCGCGGCGCGGGCCGCGTCGAGCTGTGCCTTGGACGGTTCCTGCGCACGCGCGGCAGAAGATAGCCCGAGCGCAAAGGCAACGAATAGAGCCAACGCAACCTGGCCGACGCCGAAAATCTTGGACATAACCGTTTATGCTCCTGTTCGTATCAGTGTGTCAGCGTGCGCACGCCGTCGGTCCCGGCGATTACGGCAGCTGATGTCATGGAAAGGAAAAGGCCGTGCTCGACGACCCCGGGGATCAGATGCAGGGCTTCCGAAAGCGCCTCTGCATCAGGAATACGGCCAAAAGATGCATCCAGAATGAAATGCCCGCCGTCCGTCGTGAACGGGCCCGCATCGCCCGGCCGCACATCGATGGAGCCCGCCAGCCCGAGCCGTGCGGCCGCCTTCTCCACCGCGATCCGGGTGGCTGCCATGCCGAAGGGATTGACCTCGATCGGCAGCGCGAAACGCGCCGAGCACATCGACCAGCTTGCTCTCGTCGGCGATGACGACCATCCGGCTCGATGCAGCCGCCACGATCTTCTCGCGCAGCAGCGCGCCGCCGCCGCCCTTGATGAGGCGCAGTTCGCGATCCACCTCGTCCGCCCCGTCGATCGTCAGGTCGAGTTCCGGTTCCTCGTCCAGTGAATAGAGCGGAACGCCGAGTTCGAGGCACAGGCGCGCGGTGCGCTCGGACGTCGGCACGCCGCGCACGGAAAGTCCGCCGGCGACCCTTTCGGCGAGCAGGCGCACGAACTCCTCCGCCGTCGAACCGGTGCCGATGCCAAGCCGCATCCCGTCCTCGACATAGGCCAGCGCCGCCTCGGCCGCGCGGATTTTCAGTTGACGGGCATCCATCCGCCAGATTCCTCCGTCTCGTTTCGCGGCCCGCTGTTACCACGGCTGGCAGCCGGAGCAAAGATGCGGCTGCGCTGGGCGGCCGTTACGGGTACGAGTTGAGTTTTGGCGCGCCATGACTTAGGGGCTCGACGGGAGGCCGCCGTTCGTGCGGGCAAGACGCGGGCAGGAACAGGAAAGCGGATGTCACAGGCCAGGGACAGCGACGGCGACGGAGACGGAGATACGCTCGTCATCTTCGATCTCGATGGAACGCTCGTCGATACCGGGCCCGACCTCGTCGCGAGCCTCAACCATGCGATCTCGACGATCGGACTTTCGGCCTTCGACGAGGCCGATATCGTCCATCTCGCCGGCCGGGGCGCCCGCGTGATGATCGAGCGCGCGCTGGAACTGCGCGGCGCCGATCGGTCCGAGGGATCGGTCGCGCGGCTCCTCGCCTCCTTCCTGGCCTACTACGAAGCGAACATGCCCGGGTTGTCGCGGCCGTATCCCGGACTGATCGCGGCGCTCGACCGGCTCGGCGCGGCGGGCATGCGCCTTGCCGTGTGCACCAACAAGTACGAGGCGCTGGCGCGGCGGCTGCTGGCATCGCTGGCGATGGACGGTCGCTTTGCGGCGATAACGGGCGGCGACACCTTCGAGGTTCGAAAACCGGACGGCGGCCACATCCTCGGCACGATCGACCTTGCCGGCGGATTGCCGGCGCAAACCCTGATGGTCGGCGATTCCATCAACGACATCGCCGCTGCAGGCAATGCCGGAATCCCCTCCGTCGCGGTCTCCTTCGGCTATTCGGACCTGCCGGTGGAAACGCTCGGCGCCAGCCGCATCATCGACAGCTACGACGCCCTGACGGTGGATTTCGTGCGGCAACTCGTTGCGGACCGCGCGGCGACCCGCTGACTTTCGAAGGGGCCGCACCTCTGCCCCCGCGGCCCGCGCATCGACCGGCAGGCGCCGCCCGGGACGGCATCAGCGGCGACGCCGTCCCGGGCTGGATGGCTTTCAGGCTGCCTTGACCTCGATCTTCTTCTCGCTCTTCTGCGCCTCGACCGATTTCGGCAGCTTCACAGTCAGGACGCCCTTGGCGAATGCGGCCTCGATCCTGTCGGCGTCGACCGTCTCGGGCAGCTGGAAGGAGCGCCGGAAGGAACCGTAGCGACGCTCGGACATGAAATATTCCTTCTCCTTCTCTTCCTTCTCCTCGCTCTTCTCGCCCTTGATCACGATCGCGCCGTTCGACACCGAAATCTCGATGTCCTTCTCGTCCATGCCCGGCAATTCGGCGGTGATCTCGAAGGCCTTTTCCTTCTCGACGACGTCCATCGCCGGCGCGACCTGGAAGGCGGTGCTTCCGGGACGGCCGAAATCGAAGTCGAAGATGGTCGGGCGGGAAGGCTCGCGCCAGCCAGCCGGAAGGAAATCTTCGAAGAGGCGGTCAATCTCGCGGCGCAGGCCAACGAAGGGCTGCCAGCCCTCCTCGTGCGCGACAGGAACGTTTCTCCCGCTCCGTGCGGGCGTCTTGCTCTGTTTCTCGGCCATGGCGGCTCTCCTGATGCGTGGTTCTCGGAAGGGACCGAGCCGGGCTCGCTCTGCCGCTCGCTCCCCCGTAACCTGAGGGAGAAACTCGAAACGTCGAAGGGCGGGCCCGCTCGCCGGCCGTCACTGCCTGACCCGTCCGCCACGACGCGGCTCATCCTGCCGATGGCAAAGCGCCGCGGGCTCCGGGCTTCGGCTCTGTCCGACCGAGAATGCAATTTCGCTCGAATCCGCCGAAACGGCCTTGATCGGCGTCAATTCTCCCGTTGCCCGGGCCCCGGCCGGAAGGCGACCTACTCCTCACCTTCCGGTCGCAGCCGGGTCAGGAGGATGCGAGCGCGGCCGGCGAGGTCTTCCGAACCCGCCCTGAACGTCGCCGCTGCAGCCAGGCAACCAGCCCCAGCAGCAGGATCGCGGGCAGAGCGAACCAGTAGCGCGAAGGACGGTCCGCCGGCACCTCGACGCCGGCGATGGTGTCGCCGAACTGCAGGCCGAACTTCGCGGCCTGGCTGCCCAGCCTGACCTGGCCGATCGTCACTTTGTCGCCGAGCGCGTTGACGCGCAGGCCGGCTGCCTGGAGCCGCTCCGCAGCGGTCTTGCCCTTGCCGAGGTCGACGCGCACCAGCTTCCGGATCTCGTCACCCTGCAGGTTCAGCGTCGAGACGCGGAAATGAAGCGGCTTGCCCTCCGGGGTCGCCTCCACGATCTTCATGAACTCCGAGGCAGGCCGCGAGACGAACGGCGCGGACACCATGTCGAGCCAGTACCCGGGCCGGAACAGGGTGAAGCAGACGAGAAGGAGCGCAATCGTCTCCCACCACCGGTTCTTGACGAGGAACCAGTTCTGGGTCGCGGCGACGAAGGAGATCATGGCGAGAATCGAGGTGATCGCCACGAGAACGAAATCCAGGGGCCCGTTCAATCCGATCATCAGAATCCCCCCGTTGAAGATGAAGATGAACGGCAGGAGGGCAGTGCGAATCTCGTAGCGAAAGCCCTGGAAACCGGTCTTCACGGGGTCGGCGCCCGATATCGCCGCGGCCGCATAGGCTGCGAGCCCGACGGGCGGAGTAACGTCGGCCATGAGGCCGAAATAGAAGACGAAGAGGTGGACTGCGACAAGCGACACCGCGAGGTCGTTCTGCGCGGCGAGATCGACGATGACGGGCGCCATGAGGGTGGCGACCACCACGTAGCTCGCCGTGGTCGGCATGCCCATGCCGAGCACGATGCAGATCAGCGCGGTAAAGATCAGGATGATGATGAGGCTGCCGCCGGAAATGAACTCGACGATCTCCGTCATGACCAGGCCGATGCCGGTCAGGAGGACCGTGCCGACGATGATGCCGGCCGTCGCCGTGGCGATGCCGACCGAGGTCATGTTGCGAGCTCCCGCGGAGAGCCCCTCGAACAGCTCGACGAAGCCCTGGCGCCAGTGCGGCCCGAGAGCCCTCTCGCGGCGGAAGAACGCCGTCAGCGGTCGCTGGGTCACGACGAGCAGCATCAGGGCGGACGCGCCGTAGAACGCGGACAGGCCGGGCGAGAGCTGCTCCACCATCAGGCACCAGATGAGAAGCACCACCGGCAGCACGAAGTGCAGGCCCGTGCGGGCGGTCTCGCCGAAGTTCGGCACCTCCAGGAAGGCGGCCTCCGCATCGTCGAGCGGAAGGTCGGGATGGCCGGCCTTGTACCAGACGAGGCCGATATAGGCGACGACGATGCCGACGCCGACGATCCACGTTGCCTCGTTCGGAAAGACGTCCTTGATCCAGCCGATGCCGTAATAGACGACGCCGGCGAGCACGATGAAGCCGCATATGCCCATGAGGCCGCGGACGACGCCCTGCACGAGGCTCACGCGGCGGGACGTCGGAAGTCCCGTCAGGCCCATCTTCATGGCCTCGATGTCGACGATGTAGAAGAGCGAACCGTAGGTGAGCAGCGCCGGGAAGAAGGCGTGCTTGACCACTTCGGCGTAGCTGATGCCGACATATTCGGCGATGAGGAATGCGGCGGCTCCCATCACCGGCGGCATGAGCTGGCCGTTCACGCCGGCCGCGCACTCGATGGCGCCGGCCTTGGTTGCGGAATAGCCGACGCGCTTCATCAGCGGGATGGTGAACGTACCCGTGGTGACGACGTTGGCGATCGAGGAGCCGGAGATCATGCCCGTGAGGCCCGAAGCGACGACTCCGGCCTTTGCCGGCCCGCCGCGATACTTGCCGAGAAGCGAGAAGGCGAGCTGGATGAAGTAGCCCCCGGCTCCCGCCCGTTCGAGCAGGGTGCCGAAAAGGACGAACATGAAGACGACGTTGGTCGACACGCCGAGCGCGACGCCGAAGACGCCTTCCGATGTCAGCCACATCTGCGAAGAGGCACGCGAGAGCGAGGCGCCCTTGTGGGCGAGCAGCCCCGGCATGTACGGACCGACGAAGATGTAGACGAGCATCAGGCTGGCAATGACGGTGATGGCCGGCCCGACTGCGCGGCGGGCCGCCTCGAGCAGTATCACCACGCCGATGACGCTGACGACGATGTCGGCGGTCGTCGGAAGGCCCGGACGGGCGGCGATCTGACGGTAGAAGACGACGAGGTAGAGCGCGCACGCGGCTCCGGCGACGGCGAGCACCCAGTCGGCGGCGGGCACGCGGTCGCGCGGCGAACGCTTGAACGCCGGAAAGGTCAGCATGCAGAGGAAGAGCGCGAAGGCGAGATGGATAGAGCGCGCTATTCCGTCGCTGACGACCCCGAAGCCGATCATGAACGGGATCGGAGAGGAGTACCAGAGCTGGAAGAGTGACCAGGCGAGCGCGACACCGATGACGAGCTTGCCGGTGACACCGGCGGGCTTGCGCCCGCCGATATCCGCCTCGGCGACCATCTCGTTGAGTTTATCGACGTCGACGTGATCATGCGGCTGTCGATCCAGGTCCGACATTTCCCCTCTCCTTTCCCGGATAGAAAATGGAAGGCACCCGTTGCGGGGATGCCTTCCCAAGCGGGCCGGTTCAACCCGGCCTCCTCATTGTCTGCAGGCGCGGGCCTACATCCAGCCCTTTTCCTTGTAGTACTTGATGGCGCCCGGATGCAGCGGCGCCGACAGCCCGGCCTTGATCATCTCCTTCGGATCGAGATGGGCGAAGGCAGGGTGCAGCTTCTTGAAGTCGTCGAAGTTCTCGAAGACCGCCTTCACCAGCTCGTACACCACGTCGTCCGGCGTATCGGCACTGGTGACCAGCGTGGCGCGCACGCCGAAGGTCTTGGTCGGGTTGGGGTTGGCGTTGTACATCCCGCCGGGAATCGTGGCGTAGGAGTAGTAGGGATGCTCCTTGACGAGGGCATCGATCGCCGGCCCCTCCAGCGGGATGAGCTTGGCGTTGCAGGCCGTGGTCGGATCCTGGATGGCGGCGGACGGATGCCCGACACCGTAGAAGAAGCCGTCGATCTTGTTGTCGCAGAGCGCCGAGCCCTGCTCGTCGGCCTTGAGTTCCGCCGCGAGCGAGAAGTCCTTGTCACTCCAGCCCATCTTGGCGAGAAGCTCTTCCATCGACGCGCGCGTGCCGGAACCCGGGTTGCCGATGTTGAAGCGCTTGCCCTTGAAATCCGCGAACTT
Source organism: uncultured Alphaproteobacteria bacterium (assembly GCA_963760965.1). Classification (GTDB taxonomy): domain Bacteria; phylum Pseudomonadota; class Alphaproteobacteria; order Rhizobiales; family Rhizobiaceae; genus Pararhizobium_B. The sequence goes on along the minus strand of CAVXEW010000006.1, from coordinate 324,245 downwards.
GCTGACGCCGGAATCGGGGCGGGCGACGACCGTGAAAGGCTCCGGATGGACGGAGAAGACCGCGCGGAGTTCCTTGACCGCCTTGCCCTCGAATTTCGAAGTGCCGTTGTAGGCCTGGTACTGCACGTCCGACTGCGCCATGCCGAAGTCGAGGTCGCCGGTGTGGATGGCGTTGACGTTGAAGACCGAGCCGCCGGTCGATTCCGTCGAGCAGCGGATATGGGTCTTGGCGCGATCCTTGTTCATCAGGCGGCAGATGGAACCACCGACCGCATAGTAGACGCCGGTCACCCCGCCGGTGCCTATCGTGATGAATTTCTCCTGCGCCTGGGCCGGGCCCATGGCCAGCAGGGACGCCGCGAAGGCGACCGGCACCAGTGCTTTAGTCACTAGAGACATCGTGTTCTCCTCTTTCTTTCTTCCGGTCGTACTCGACCTGCTTCTTGCCCGGCCCCCCGGGCCGGGCTTTTGAACGGTCCCCCCTCGGGTGCCCGCTCAAATCTCGATCTCTCCCAAGGCCGCGTCGACCGCCTCGCCGAGGCGCTCCACGACCGTGTCGACCTCTTGCGGCGCGACGATGAACGGCGGAGCCAGGAGCACGTGGTCGCCATGGACGCCGTCGATGGTGCCGCCCATCGGATAGACCATGAGGCCGCGCTGCATGGCGTGACGCCTGATCTGCGCGTGCACCTTCAGGCGCGGCGCGAAGGGCTCCTTGCTGCTCCTGTCGGCGACGAGTTCGATCGCCTGGAACAGCCCGCGGCCACGGATGTCGCCGACATGCGGGTGGTTGCCGAAACGCGCCGCAAGCCGCTCCGCGAGACGGCTCCCCATCGCATTGACGTTGCCGAGCAGCCCGTCGCGCCGGATGACCTCCTGTACCGCGACGCCGGCGGCCGCTGCCATGGGATGGCCCATGTAGGTGTGGCCGTGCTGGAAGAAGCCGGTGCCGTCCGAAAAGGCTTCGTAGATGTGCTTGCCGAGCAGAACCGCGCCGATCGGCTGGTAGCCGCCGCCCAGCCCCTTGGCGATCGCCATGAGGTCGGGAGCGATGCCTTCCTGCTCGCATGCGTGCATCGTGCCCGTGCGGCCCATTCCGCACATCACCTCGTCGAGGATGAGGAGCACGCCGTACCGGTCGCATATCGCGCGGATGCGCTTGAAATAGTCGGCCACCGGCGGCACCGCGCCGGCCGTGGCGCCGACGACCGTCTCCGCGACGAAGGCGAGCACCTGATCCGGCCCGAGTTCGAGGATCCGGTCCTCCAGCGACTGCGCTGCACGCGCGGCGTAGGCCTCGTCCGTTTCTCCCGGCTCGCGATAGCGATAGGCAAAGCACGGGTCGACGTGATGGGTCTCGATGAGAAGAGGCTGGAACTGGCGGCGCCGCCACTCGTTTCCGCCGGCGGCGAGAGCGCCGAGCGTGTTGCCGTGATAGCTCTGCCTGCGGGCGATGACGTGGCGTCGCTGCGGCTCGCCCTTCTCGACGAAGTACTGGCGCGCCATCTTCAAAGCCGCCTCGATCGCCTCGGAGCCGCCACTGACGAGATAGACGTGCGAAATGCCTTCCGGCGCGTCCTCGACCAGCCGGTCCGCGAGCCGCTCGGCGATCTCGGTCGTGAAGAAGCTGGTGTGGGCATAGGCGATGGTGTCGAGCTGCCTGTGCAACGCGGCAATGACGTCCGGATGGCCGTGTCCGAGGCAGGAGACGGCCGCGCCTCCGGAGGCGTCGATGTAGTGCTTGCCGTCGGCATCGACGATCTCGATCCCCTGCCCGCCGACGGCGACCGGCAGTTGTCCGTGGATCTGGCGGTGAAGGAGACTTGTCATGGTTTCCTCGCGGGAAAGCGCTGGTCGAGGTGGATGTCGAAGGCGGCGGCCTGCTCGTCGGTGCGCTTCAGGTTTTCCAGGGCGGCCTGGCCACCATGGCCCGCGACGAGGGCAGCCAGTATCTCGGCCACGGCGAAGGCCGGCGTCATCGTGTGAAAGAAGGACGGGCCGTCGGTCGGCACGACCACCGCATGCCGTGCGATCTGGGCGAGCGGAGCGACGGCGCTGTCGGTTATCGCGATGACCGAGATGTCCCGCGAAGCAGCATACTGCGCAGCCTCGACGGTGAGGCGCGTGTAGGGCAGCACGCTGACGGCGAGCATGGAGTCGGCGGCCGTCATGTTGCGGATGGCGTCGATGCCCGTCCCGCCCACCCCGTCGACGAACGAGCTCGTCTCGCCCAGCAACGTAAGGATGTAGTGGAAGTGCCATGCGACCGGATAGCTCGAACGCAGGCCCAGGCAGAAGATCCGGCGCGCATCGGCAAGCACGGCCGCCGCCGCGGCAAGGTTCTCAAGGCCGTCCGGCCCTGCAAGTCCGTCCAGCTGGCGCCCCATGCTCTGGGCCATCTCGCCGGCAAGCGCCTTGTCGCCCTTGAGCTTCTGGCTCTCCACCTGCGCGCCGGCACGGCTCGCGAAGCCCGCCCTCTCCCCGCGGATCTTCTCGGCGTGGCGGTCGCGCATCTCGTCGTAGCCGTCGAGACCGAGATGCTTTGCGAGCCGGGTCATCGTCGCGGGCTGCACGCCGGCATGGCGCGCCTGCTCCCGCATCGACAGGAGCGCGACGTCCTTGGGATGGTCGAGCACGTAGCGCGCCGCCCGTTGCAACTGAACGGACATGCCCTCGAACTGCTCGACGATGCGATCCCTTAGCGGCCCCTGCTCCATGATGGGAACGCTATATGCCTCCGTTGGCGATTGCAACATCTGTTTCATGCAATGTAGAAACGATCCAAATGGATCAAGAAAGGACACGATCATGTCTTCCGCAATTCCGGACGATCCCGTCGCCATCTGCGTCGCGCCCAATGGCGGCAGGCGCGTCAAGGCCGACCACCCCGCCATCCCGCTCGACGCGACAGGAGATCGCGTCGACGGCCGCCGACTGTTGCGCGGCGGGCGCTGCGCTGATTCACATCCACGTACGCGACGCAAAAGGGGGGCACCTGCTCGACGCGGACGCCTACCGCGACGCGACGGCCGCCGTGCGGGAGCGCGTGGGCAATCGCCTCGTCGTGCAGATCACCACGGAGGCGCTCGGTGTCTACGAGCCGGAGCAGCAGATCGCCGTGGTGAAGGCGACGCGGCCGGAAGCGGCGTCGCTGGCGCTGCGCGAATTCCTGCGAAGTCCTGCGGACGAGCCGCGACTGGCCGATTTCCTTGCATGGCTCAGGCGCGAGCGGGTCATGCCGCAGATCATCCTCTACGAGCCGTCCGAGGCGGTTCTCCTCGAAGACCTGCGGCGCCGGGGCCTCGTTCCATGGCAGGACGTGCCGGTCCTCTACGTGCTCGGCCGCTACACCGTCGGGCAGCAGTCGGAGCCCGCCGATCTCCTGCCCTTCCTCGCGCCCGGCATGCCGCGCTTCCGCCACTGGAGCCTGTGTGCCTTCGGCCGCCGGGAGGCAGCATGCGTGGTTGCCGGCGCATTGCTCGGCGGCCACGTCCGCGTCGGCTTCGAGAACAATCTCCAGAGACCCGACGGAACGATCGCCGAAAGCAACGCCGATCTCGTCCGCCTGACCGCCGACATACTCGCCGCCACAGGAACACGGCCGATGACGGCATTCCGGCTTCGCGAATCCTGGATGGAAGTCTAGTCCGGCCGGGCTGGCGCCGACCGAGCGCGGATTGCGGAGGGCGCATGACCTGCCCTGCGCCGAACTTCATCCCGGTTGACGCGGAACGCAACCGGCCCCCGGCGCGCAGGCCGCGCCGGGGGCCGGAGGAGAACGGCGGTCGCCGTGCACGCTGCCACGACGATCGCCCGTCTTGTCGTCACCTTCCGTAGTGACTGCCCGAACGGCCCTGTCCGCCACCGCCGGCGCCTCCGTTCCTATTGCCGCCACCCTCACCTCCGGCGAGTGGAGAAACGCCAATCAGCGAAGTCGTCAGGGGCGGACACTTGTCGGGATCGGAAGGCCATCGCTTGTGGCATGCGCGAGCGGCGGCGGCCGCGGCACTGCCGACGTCCTGCGCTGCCGCGGCTCCAACGTAGACGTCCGAGACCACGGGATCCATCGACGCAACCACTACCGGCGCGATCGGCGCACCTGCGCGCATGGCCACCTTTGGCGTCGCCCTCGCGCCCCCGGTGTTCTACAGCTTCTGCGCGAAGGACAAGCTGCTGTGCAGCACGAAGGGAAAGGCCGCCCCGTCGCGATGTCTGCCGGGCGCGAGCGGCAACTGCGCTCGGTCAACGCGAGCGTCCGGGAGGAACCGGACAGCGTCACCGAAGGCGCACCGGACGTCTGGACGGTCGCCACCAATGTCGGAGACTGCGAGGACATCGCAATTCTCAAGAAGAAAAGGCTCCTTGCCCTCGGCTGGCCCGCCTCAAGCCTGCTGCAGACCGTCGTCCGGCCGCAATACGGCAACGAAGGCCATACCCTTCTCACCGTGCGGACAAGCAGGGGCGACCTCGTCCTCGACAATCTCGACGACACCGTGAGGCCATGGTCGGCCACGTCTTACCGATACTATGCGAGGCAATCGGTCGTCAGGCAGGGGAGCTGGAGTTCATCCGAAAGGAGGAGGCGCCCGCCCGCAAGGCCACCGGCTAGCAACCGCAGCCGGATGCGGCGCCGGAACCGACCGGACCACAAGAGCAAGGGCGAACGCGCGGAAAAATTCGCGGGATACGGGCGTACCCCTGTCAGCGCACCAGATAGGGATCCATCACGGTCGTGATCGTGGTGCCGGCGAGCTGGGCCGTACAGTCGCTTCGGAACTTGCTGTGGCCCGTCAGCGTGATTGTCTGCACCACGAGCCGGATGCACTGGCCCGAGGCTGTCGAGCCGTCTCCCGAGTAGCTGAGCGTCGTCGCGTCCGGAAGGTAGACAATGCCCGTCAGGTTGGAGTTGCTGTTGCCGTTGATCGTGGCCGCATTGGCGTTGGCGTGGTCGGCGACGATGGCGAAGCCCGCCCACTCTCCCGTCTCCGACGGCGTGATGTTGAAGTCCGCTCCGCCATTGATCTTCAGCGACGCGCCGTTCGTCAGGAAAAAGGTGACGCCCAGCGCCGTCAGGTCGCAAGGTTGCCCGATCGGCTTTTACAGAAGCATCGACTTCCCACGCGAATCCGCGCAACAACCGTCATGGTCGCCCCCCGCAGGGCCTTTCCCGCCTTAACGCCCGCAGTGCCACCGGCGGGTCGCGGCTGGCGGCTGCCGGATTTGCAAGCCGGAGCGAAAGTCGCCTGTCCGCGCTTTCGCCCGCCCGGCCGCGAAGGGCGGCCCTTCGAACTTCCCGATCCGCTGCAAGACGAATGCGGCCTCCATGCGACAGGAGGAAGTGCGATTGCCAGACCGTTGAAAAAGATGGTGGGCGCGACAGGGATTGAACCTGTGACCCCTCCCGTGTGAAGGGAGTGCTCTCCCGCTGAGCTACGCGCCCATCGCCGCCCGCCGGGCGACAGAAGGTGCCGCCCTATAGGATGGAGCGGCGGAAGACGTCAAGCCGTATCGGTTGCAATTCCCTGCAGTCCGTCTGCGCCTCCTGCTCGCGCTGCGGGTTGACCCGTCAGGCAATCGCAGCTAGGTGTAATGTTATTACATATTCACCGTACATCGCGAGGAAGCGGCATGCGCCGGTTCGCACTCCCCATACTTCTCGCGGCCCTGTTGGCGCTGGCACATGCCGGGCAGGCCGATGCGGCCGCGCGGCTCCGCGTCGTCGCGGCGGAGAACTTCTACGGCGAGGTGGCGCGCGAGATCGGCGGCGACGAGGTCGACGTAACGAGCATCCTCTCCAGCCCGGACGCGGACCCTCACCTCTTCGAGACTTCGCCTTCGACGGCCCGCGCCCTCGCGGACGCCGACATCGTGATCCTGAACGGGGCCGGATATGACGGCTGGATGGCAAGGCTGCTTTCGGCGACCGGGCCGGGCAAGCGGCGGACCGTGGAGGTCGCAAGCCTGGTGGGCGCTCGCGACGGTGACAATCCGCATCTCTGGTACCGGCCGGAAACGCTGCCGGCCGTCGCCGAAGCGGTGTCCGCCCTTCTCACGGAGATGGATCCCGCGGACGCACCTCTCTATCGCGCGAACCTCGCCGCCTTCCGCGAGCGCTTCGCACGCATCCGCGAGCGAATCGCCGGGATGAAGGCGCGCCTTGCCGGCACGGGCGCGACGGCAACCGAGCCCGTATTCGGCTACATGATCCGGGCCCTCGGATTCACCGACCTGAACACCGCCTTCCAGACCGCCGTGATGAACGGAACGGAGCCGTCGCCGCGCGCCGTAGCCGGCTTCGAAAAGAGCCTTTCCGACGGCTCGGTGCGCATTCTCTTCTACAACCGGCAGGTGGAGACACCGACGACGAGGCGCCTGATCGGGATTGCGAAGGCCAACGGCGTGGCGGTGGTCGGAGTGACCGAGACCATGCCGGCGGGCAAGACCATCGCCGGCTGGTTCTCCGGGCAGATCGAAGAGATCGGCAACGCGCTCGGGACGCAGTCGAATTGAGCGCCGTCCGGTTCGATCGCGTCACACTCGACTACGACCGGCGCCGCGTGCTGGCCGACGTCTCGTTCGAACTCGCCGACGGCAGCTTCACCGGGGTGCTCGGACCGAACGGCGCCGGCAAGTCCACGATCATGCGTGCGATCCTCGGCCTCGTCCAGCCCGGCGCCGGCCGGATCACCGTCTTCGGCCGTCCGGTCCGGCGCGGCGGGCGGCACGTCGGCTACATGCCCCAGCAGCGCCGGCTCGACCCGGACCTCCGGCTGACCGCGCGCGAGTTCCTCATCGCGTCGGCGGCCGGCACGGACTGGGGATGGCCGCTTGCCACGCGCGCCCGCCGGCAGGAGGCGGATGCGGCGCTTGAAAGCGTCGGCGCGGGGGAACTCGGCGGGCGCGGCATCTTCGAGCTTTCCGGAGGCGAGCGGCAGCGCGTCTTCGTCGCCCAGGCCGTGATGGGAGAGCCGGGACTGCTGGTGCTCGACGAGCCGCTTGTCGGGCTCGATCCGGCGCACCAGAAGTCGATCGTCGAGCTCGTCCGGCGCATCGCGCGCGAGCAGGGCATTGCCGTCCTGTTCTCCGCCCACGAGATCAACCCGATCCTGCCGGCCGTCGACAGCGTCCTCTATCTTGGAGGCGGACACGCAGCCATCGGGACCGTCGACGAGGTGATCAACAGCCGTGTCCTGTCCGGCCTCTACGGCACGCCGGTCCATGTCGCCCGGGCCAACGGGCGCATCTTCGTCCTTGCCGAGGAGTGCGAACTGGAAACCCACCAGCACCACGAGCACCTGCCTGCCGACCGGCAGTCGCAACGGGGATGACGATGCTTGGCTACGAATTCATGCGAAACGCCCTCGCCGCCTGCACCGTGGTCTCGATCGTGTGCGGCTGCATCGGCTATTTCCTGGTATTGCGGCGCGAGGTCTTCGCGGGCCACGCGCTGGCGCACGCGGCGTTTCCCGGAGCGACGGGGGCGGCACTGCTTGGTCTGCCGCCCGTCCTCGGGCTGACCGTCCTGACGCTCGCGGCCGGCCTCGGCCTCAGCGCCCTCGGCGAGCGTGCGCAACGCGACGTCGCGATCGGTATCGTGCTGTCCTTCTCGCTCGGGCTCGGGCTCCTGTTCCTGCACTTCTACACCGGCTCCGCGGCCAGCGCGACGAGCCTCCTCTTCGGCAACGTGCTCGGGATATCGCGCGCCGGGGTGCTGACGCTCGCGGCAATGAGTGCCGCCTGCCTCCTCCCGATCTGCATCATGGCCCGCCCTCTCCTCTTCGCGACCCTGCAGCCCGACCTGGCCGAAGCGCGCGGCGTGCGCATCGGCCTCGTGTCCGCGCTGTTCATGGCCATGGTCGCGCTCGCCATCGCGGAGGCCATCCAGATCGTCGGCATCCTCCTCGTCTTTGCGCTCCTCGTCGCACCGGCGGCCACCGGAGCCGCGCTGACGCGCACGGTGTTCGCCGGCGTCGCCTGCTCGATCGCGCTCGCGCTAGCCATCTCCTGGTCGGGCCTCGCCCTCTCCTTCTACACCGACTGGCCGGTCAGCTTCTGGATCGCGGCGCTCGGAACGGCCTGTTACCTGGCGGGCCGGGCGCTTCGTCAGCATCGGCGGCTGAGAGGACCGGCCGGAGCGTACGCGCCCGGCCGCAACGAAAAGCGGCGGCACCTGCCGGTGCCGCCGCTCCGCAATCCGCAGACCTCGCCGGGTGCCTAGCCTTCCGCGTGCCGCTCGCCTTCGGTCGTGGCGATGGCGCGGTCAAGGTACATGTCCCGGTTGTAGATGTCCCTGTAGAACTGCACCTGCCCGTCCGCATTCGGCCAGGCCGTGAAATAGGCCAGGAACACCGGGATCTTGTGCGGGACGTCGACGCCCTGGTTCTTCCCGGAATTGATGTAGTCGGCGACCTTCTGGCGCGACACGCCGAGGACCTCGGCGGCCATGCCGCGCGGATCCTGCATGCGCACGCATCCATGGCTGAAGTCGCGGACGGAATTCTTGAACAGGCTCTTGGTCGGCGTGTCGTGCATGTAGATCGCGTGGCGATTCGGGAACAGGATCTTCAGCTGGCCGAGCGCGTTGTCCTCGCCCGGGGGCTGGCGAACCGAATAGGCCTTGGTCGAGGCCGACCTGGTTCCAGTTCACCGAGCTGGAGGAGATGTCCTTCCCGTGATATTCGAGCTGGTATCCCATCCGGTCGAGATAGCTCGAGATCCTGGCGCAGCTTCGGCAGCATCTCGTTGATGATGATCGACTGCGGCACGCCCCAGTACGGATTGAACTCGACCGTCTCGATCTGGTCCGAGAAGAAGTAGGTCTGATGGTTCTTCTTGCCGACGATGACGCGGGTCTTCAGCTGCTCCTGGTTGTCCTTGAAGTAGGTCGCCTCGAACGCCGCTTCGTTGACGAACACGCGATGCGCCGGCAGCACGCCCGGCAGCCAGCGCGCGCGCTCCATCGCCAGAACGACCTTGTCGATCTTGTCGGCGTTGGTGAAGCCGGTCATGGCCGCGATCGTGTTCTTGCCGATGATGCCGTCGCTTCTAAGGCCCTTCTCCTTCTGAAAGGCCTTGACGAGGGAAACGAGTTCCGGCGTATAGTCGGTGCCGCCCGCATAGTTCGGCCAGCATGTCGGCAAAGGTCTTCTTCAGATCGTCGGACCCGTAGAGCCCCATCGCCTTCACGACCTTCGGCAATTCGGGGCTGCTGCCGCCCGGCCGCACCAGAGTGCCGTCGGCTATGTGGACCTGCTCCGACGGGCCCGCGGCGCGGAGCGTGGCGAGTTCGGCCTTGAGTTCCTGGAACTGCTGGCCCCGGGGATTCTGCGACTGAAGCCAGGAGGCCGCGTCGCCCGACTTTTCCATCGTGGAAAGAGCCGCCTCCAGGTCCACCTTCTTGCGTGGCAGATCGTGATAGCCGGAAATGCGGTCGGGAGCCACGCGGCCGCGCCGCGCATCGAGGTCGTAGGTGAGCGCGGCTGCCGACAGCTGCATCTCGAAGCGCATCAGCGCCTTCTGCCGGCCGGCAGGGTCATTCATGTCGAAGCCGTCGGACGGCATGTCGACCTTGTAGTCCTGCGGATCGAGACCGACCGAGGCGGCGTCCTGGAGCACGGCGACGACCGCCTTCGCCTTCTCGTTCGGCGCCGATCCGGACACCCATATGAAGTGCGGATCCGAGGAATAGTGGGCCTTCACGGCGGCCACGACCTCCGGAAGCGCCCTGATCCTGATGTCCCGCCAGATACTGCCGCGACTGCTCGAACGGATCCTGGCCGAGCGAAGGCAAGCCATCCGTCGCCACCGAAGCGGTTGTGACCGGATCGGTCAGCTTGTCGAGAGACGCCACGATCAGCTTGTCGGGCTTGTAGGTATAGTACTTCGGTCCCGTCACCTTCGCGACCGGCTTCGGCGCCGGCGGCGGCGAGGACTGGCCATCCTGCTGGTAGGGGTCGGGCTGGGCAGGATAGCCGCCGTTGTTGTCATAGTAGCCGGGCTGCCGGGCATAGCCGTAGGACGGCCCGCGCACGTTGCTGCCGTAGGCGGGGCGGCGCTCATGCGCCGGCGGGCTGAACAGCCGCTCGAAGAAATTGGCAGCGCTGGCCTGGGTCGGCAATCCCGCCGATACGCCCGTCGCCAGCGAAACAGCCATTAACGCCACTCGACGCGATGCTTGCATTCTCATTTGCCCAACTATTCCGCTTCGTCCAAGCAAGATGCCCGGGACTCCGAGGAGTACGAAGCCCACTATTGGTTGACACTAGCTTAATTGCCGGCCCGGTGAAACGAACGGTTCGACCAGCCGTCAGGTTTCATCCTCGCCATTGCAAAATTGTCACGCCCATCCGCCGCCCTGCCAGAGCCGAAGAGCGGTGGGCGTGCCCGCTACCGCCACTACCCCCTAGGCCTGTTTCGTTGCCGGAATGAACGCGTCACCGACAAAGTTAACGGCTTCCTAACCATTTCGGGCCATAACTTGCCTCTGGAGCAATTCGGGCCCGATCAGCGGAGGAGCCTATGGTCGCAACGGTCATGCAGGGCACGCCGCAGCGTTCCGACATCGCTACGCGAATCATACGCGTGATCCAGCAGATGGGCCTTGCAGCGATACCCGCGGAACTACGAACTCATCTACGAGGCCTATACGGGGACCAACGCGGAACTGACCCGGGCCGTGAACGAGCTCGGAAGGATCCTTCGCAGGAGGATCTCGACGGCGTCGGCGAAAAGCATCTCGGCCGGCACCACGAAGCGGGCGTCGTGCAGCGGGCCCACCGGGAAATAGCATCCGAACTCGAAACCGTCCTCAAGCTGCTGCAGAAGGAGCAGAGTTCGCTGGAGAGCTATTCCCGCGTGCTGGGCGAAACATACGACCGGATCAACGCCAAGAACATGACCAGCGCCGAACTCTTCCGCAGCGCGCTGCACATACTGTCGGAAGCGACGGGCACGACGATGGCCCAGGGCAAGGAAATCGCGCGCTCCGTCGGCGCACGGTCCACCGAGATGGAACGGGTCAAGTCGGAGCTGGACGAGTACAAGCGGATCGCCAACACCGACCCGCTGACGCGACTTGCCAACCGCCGCGCCTTCGACGAGATCATGACGCGGATCTACGACCGGAACGAATGCCTCGCCGGGTCGGCGCTCATGCTCGTCGACATCGACCACTTCAAGCGCATCAACGACACCTACGGCCATCCGGTCGGCGACCGGGTGCTGAGCATACTCGGCAACGTCATGCGCGCCAACCTGCGCGGGGACGTCTTCATCGCGCGCACCGGCGGCGAGGAGTTCGCCCTCGTCATCAAGGACACGGATGCCGAGATCTGCCGCAAGATCGCCGAGCGGCTGCGCGCGGCCGTCGAGGCCACGCCGCTCAAGAACCTGAAGACCGGCACGAACTACGGACCGGTCACCGTTTCGATCGGCATCTGCATGGCCGATCAGGCGGACGACTGCGACGACCTCTACCGCAAGTGCGATCTCGCCCTCTACACGGCGAAGGCCGCCGGAAGGAACCGCTCGCAGGCATTCCATGACGGCATTGAGGGGGTATCCCTCAGCGATAAGCTCCTTTACCGCCGCGGCATCGCCTGAGAAGCGAACGGCGCGTCTGCAGGTCGACCTGCCGTCCCGGCTTGACCGGAGCTGCGTCGTGATGTTGGCTTGCGGGCGCGACGGAGGGCGAGATGGCAGGACGCAGCGCCAGAACCATGGTGGAAGAAGCCGAGCGGGTCATCGAATCACTCGCCCCGAGGGAGCTAGCCGCATTGCTCGACGACGCCGACGAAAGAGTCGTCGTCGTGGATGTCCGCGACATCCGCGAACTGCAGCGCGAGGGAAAGATCCCCGGCGCGTTCCACTGCCCGCGCGGCATGCTGGAATTCTGGATCGATCCGGAAAGTCCCTATCACAAGCCGGTTTTCGCGAGTGCGGACAAGACCTACGTCTTCTACTGCGCCAGCGCCTGGCGATCGGCGCTCGCCACCAAAACGGCGAGGGAGATGGGGCTGAGCGATGCCCGGCACATTGCCGGCGGCTTCACGGCGTGGCGCGACGAGGGCTTGCCGATAGAAGAGGTCGAGCGGAAATAGCGACGGCCGGGGCCGGCCGGCACGCATTCCCGCCTGACAAGGACCGCTGCGGCCACCGTGCGAAACGCCTCGGCTTTCGCACGGCTTTCTTGAGCCCGGTGCACCCCATGCACAGCTGCCGAAGTCAGGCCTCCCGGCGCAGGCCCTTTTCCTCGAGTTCGGCGAGATAGGCCGCCATCCTCGCCCGGGCGTTCTCGCCGAGGTCGCGAAGATAGTCCCAGCTGAAGATTCCGGTCTCGTGCATGTCGTCGAAGACGATGCGCACGGCGTAGCTGCCGATCGGCACGAGCTTCAGGATCTCGACATTGCGCTTGCCCGGGACGGTGACGCGCTGACCGGGCCCATGCCCCTGCACCTCGGCCGACGGCGAGGAGACGCGGAGGAGTTCGGCGGAAACCGCGAATTCCTTCCCGTCGTCGAAGGCGATCGTCAACTGCCTGCGGTCTGTCGAAACCCTCAGTTCGCGTCGGCCAGTGCCGGCTTTCTTCGGCCATCATGCTATCCTTTCCGGTGGACAAGTGACTTACGGGCGAAAAGCGACCTCGGCAAGAGGCCGGGCAATCGCGAAGACAGGCCTTGAAGTCGGTGCCGGCGCTTGCAACATAAGGGGTCAAGGGAGACAGAAATTGACAAGAGAACTCGTCAGTTCCCAAGCCAGCGCGGCTCCGGAAGCCACGGAAGGCCAGATGATCGACCCGTTCGGGCGTGCGATCACCTATCTTCGCGTTTCCGTCACCGACCGTTGCGATTTCCGCTGCACCTACTGCATGGCGGAGAACATGACATTCCTGCCGAAAAGGGACCTGCTTTCGCTGGAGGAACTGGAGCGTCTCTGCTCCGTGTTCATTTCCAAGGGTGTGCGCAAGCTCCGGCTGACCGGCGGCGAGCCCCTCGTGCGCAAGAACATCATGCACCTGATCGAAACGCTCGGCGGCCATGTGGCGGCTGGAGAACTCGATGAACTGACACTGACGACGAACGGCTCCCAGCTTGCCCGTTTCGCAGCCGATCTCGCAGCCTGCGGGGTCAGGCGGATCAACGTTTCCCTCGACACGCTCGACCCGCGAGGGGTTCAGGGCAATCACGCGCTGGGGCGACCTCGACAAGGTGATGGCCGGAATCGACGCGGCCCAGGCGGCGGGGCTGTCGATCAAGATCAACACGGTGGCACTGAAAGGCTTCAACGACAGCGAGATTCCTTCGATCATGCGCTGGGCGCATGGCCGCGGCATGGACATGACCGTGATCGAGACGATGCCGATGGGCGAGATCGACGCCGACAGGACCGACCAGTACCTGCCGCTTTCGGAACTGCGCGAGAGCCTGTCCCGTGACTTCACGCTTGCCGACATCCCCTACAAGACCGGGGGGCCGGCACGCTACGTCTCCGTCAAGGAGACCGGCGGACGGCTGGGCTTCATCACGCCGCTGACCCATAATTTCTGCGAGAGCTGCAACCGGGTCCGCCTCACCTGCACCGGCACCCTCTACATGTGCCTGGGCCAGAACGATGCCGCGGATCTGCGCGCACCGCTCCGCGCCTCTGAAGGCGACGAACTCCTGTCCGACGCCATCGACGAGGCAATTGGCCGCAAGCCGAAGGGGCACGATTTCATCATCGACCGCACGCACAATCGTCCCGCCGTGGCGCGTCACATGAGTGTGACCGGGGGTTGAGATACGCTCAACCATCCGGAAGACAGGCCTGCCAGGCCGCCGGGACCGCGGAAATCCTCCCGAGAATGTAACCGAACGCGTTGCGACGCAACGGGCGGTTTTTCGCGTGCCGCCAATTCCCTTGATGTTGCCACTTTACCTTGCAATGACGCGCGCAAGCCGAATAGAAATTCCACCGCGCGCCGAATCGCGCTGGCATTTCCGGGAGTAGGTAATTCATGCATGTTGTTGTCGTTGGCGGAGGCATCGCGGGCCTCTCCACCGCCTGGTCGCTCGTCAAGCGCGGGATTCAGGTCACGCTGGTCGAGCAGTCCGATGTCATTCCGAACCCCCTCTCCGCTTCCGGTGACCAGCATCGCATCATCCGCCGCGCCTATGGCGGGCTTGGCGGCTACCAGAGCCGCATCGACGAAGCCTACGAGGCATGGGACGAACTCTGGAGCGACATCGGAGAGAAGCTGCTGGTCGATACCGGATTTCTTCTGGTCTCCCAGACCCCGGGCGACGAGGCCGACGTCTACCACAACGGCCTCATCAAGGCGGGCTATCCGGTCGACGACGTCGCGGCCGAACAACTCGAGGCCGAATACCCATTCCTCGATTCCGGAGCCATCCGCCGCATCGGCTACAGTCCCGAAGGCGGCGTGCTGCTCTGCCGGCGCATCGCGGACGGCATATTGCGATGGCTGAAGCGCGAGGGCGCAATGGTCATCGCCGGCGCAAGAGCCGAGGAACTCGACAGCGGCAGCGGCACGGTCGTCCTTTCCGACGGCCGATCGGTCCATGCCGACCGGATCGTGGTCACGGCGGGTGCCTGGGTTCTCGGGCTGTTGCCGGAACTTGAGGGCACGCTGACGCCGTACCGGACCGCCGTCGCCTATCTGTCTCCGCCCGAGGACCTGAAGGACGCATGGGAGAAGTCGCCGGTGATCCTGGACGTCGGTGGGAAGGTCGACGGCTACATACTGCCACCGGTCGCCGGAACCGGCCTCAAGGTCGGCGCCGGCATCCACAAGCGCAGGAGCGATCCCGACGCCGACCGTGACGCCGAGCCGGAGGAAGGGCTGAGGATCCGGGACTATTTCGCGCCGCCGCTGGCGCGGATCGGCGAATACGGTGTCGAGGAAGTCCGCACCTGCGCCTACACCTTCACCTCCGACGAGCACTTCTTCGTCAAGAGCGAGGACCGGCTGGTCGTCGTCTCCGCATGCTCGGGCCATGGCTACAAGTTCGGCGCGGCCGTCGGCCGGCGCATCGCCGGCGGCCTCGTCGCGAACAAGATCGACGATGCCCGGCACTGGCTGGAGGCGCGGGACTGACCGCGCGGCAGGCGCGATCGCCCCGCGTCCTGATTCAGTCCCGGACGAGGGCCGCGTCAGGCGGCCTTGATGATCTCGACGAGTTCGACGTCGAAAACCAGGTCGCGTCCGGCGAGCGGATGGTTCGCGTCGACGGTCACCGTCTCTTCACTTACGTCCACGACGACGATCGGAACCGGCTGGCCGGACTGGGTCGTCGCCTGGAGCTGCATGCCGGCCGTTGGCTCGATCTCCGCCGGAATGGCGGAACGGGGAATTTCCTGGACCTGTTCCGGCCGGCGCTCGCCATACGCCTCGGCGGCGGGGATCGTCACGGTCTGCTTGGCACCCTCTTCCATGTCGGCGATCTGACGGTCGAGGCCCTCGATGATCTGGCCTGAGCCGATCTCGAACTGCAGCGGCTCGCGGCCGGCCGAGGAGTCGAATTCGGTTCCGTCCGTCAGTCTGCCCGTGTAGTGCACGCGTACGACATCACCGTTTTCGGGTTTGCTCATGCTCGCCTCTCTAGCTTGATTTGTCCTGTTTCTACGATCGGGCCGGATTTCCTCCGTGGCGCGCACGGCCGGCCAATGGCGGCCGCGAATTGCGGCCGATCTTTCATGTAGACCCAAGCCTAACGAATTCGACACTCATGTAAACCGCCCTGCCCGGCCGATGCGGGGCGGCAACCCTGCGCAGGACGGCCGAGGCGGCCGATCGACAGCCATGCGCGGCTTCCGCCACGCCGGATCTCCGGCGACATATGGACAGACAGAGCCTGTTCGTGCACTCGCTGCCATTCCCGATGGACCGGAAGAGACGGGCAATGGACGATATCTCCGCGGGCCGCATCGTCGGCTGCATACTGGCGGGCGGGCGATCGACTCGAATGCGGCGCGACAAGGCGTCGATGGAGCTCGGCGGGCGCCCGCTCGTCGAGAGGGTCGCCGGCCGCCTGGGCCCCCAGGTCGGGCATCTCGTCGTCAATGCCAACGCTTCCTCCGACGTCCACCGCCGCCTTGGCGTGCCCGTCGTCGCCGATACGTTGCCCGGCCATGCGGGTCCGCTTGCGGGTGTGCTTGCGGCGTTGCGGCACGCAGAAGCGGTCCCTTCGGCAAGTCACGTCGTCACGGCGCCGGTGGACGCGCCGTTCCTTCCCGGGGATCTCGTGGCCCGGCTGTCGGGGGCGCTCGCCTCGCCATCGGACGTCGCGATTGCCGCGAGCTGCGGGCGCATTCACCCGGTCTTCGCCCTGTGGCCGGTGGAAATTGCGGGCGCGCTTCGAGTACCTGGCTGAAGGAAACGGCGGATTTCTCGATGCGGGCCTGGATGGACCGCTGCACGGTGCAAGTCGTCGACTTTCCCCTTTCGGGCGGCATCGATCCCTTCTTCAACGTCAACGCGCCGGAGGACCTCGCCGAAGCGGAGCGGCTCCTGGGGGCCGGGAGGTGAACGCCCGGAACCTGGCCGGCCGGTCTTCCGCGAGGCGAGCAGAGGCACCCGCCACGCCATTTCGGGTTGCCTTTTGTGCGAAAACAATGGGAATATCCGGCTTCTTCGGGCCAACGATTGCCCGACGGCCATGGGAGCGGCGACGAACAAGCTGCAGGCCGCAAGAACGAGAGAGGACAGCATGAGGATCTCCAAATACCTGACCGTGGCGCTTTCGGCGGCGGTTCTCGCCTTCGGCATGGGAACGGCGGCGAACGCCAAGGACTGGAAAGTCGTCAAGATCGGCACCGAAGGGGCCTATCCGCCCTTCAACGAGCTGAAGCCGGACGGCTCGCTCGTCGGCTTCGACATCGATATCGCCAAGGCGCTCTGCGACCAGATGAAGGTCAAGTGCGAATTCGTCACGCAGGACTGGGACGGCATGATCCCTGCGCTGCTCGCCGGCAAGTTCGACGCGATCATCGCCTCGATGTCGATCACGCCGGAGCGCGAGAAGAAGATCGCCTTCACCAACAAGTACTACAACACGCCGCCGGCAATCGCCGTGCCGAAGGACTGCGGAACTCAAGGTCCCGACGAACGGCAAGATGCTCGACAGGCAGGCGCTCGACAAGGCGCTTGACGGCAAGGTCCTGGGCGCACAGTCGGCCACGACGCACGCCAACTACGCGCAGGCCCACCTGCCGGATGCGCAGCTGAAGCTCTACCCGACGGCCGACGAGTACAAGCTCGATCTCGCCAACGGCCGGCTTGACGCCGTCATCGACGACGTCGTCGTGCTGTCGCAATGGCTGAAGTCGGACAACGGATCCTGCTGCAAGCTGCTCGGGACGCTGAAGATCGATCCGAAGATCAATGGCGTCGGCGCCGGCATCGGCCTGCGCAAGGGCGACACCGACCTGAAGAAGATGTTCAACGACGCGATCGCGGCGATCCGCAAGAACGGCACCTACAAGAAGATCAACGACAAGTATTTCGACTTCGACGTCTACGGCGACGATTCCAACGGCAGCTGAGCCGGGCAATCGCGTCACGATCGAGAACGGCGCGTTCATCCTCGGGTGGACGCGCCGTTCGCGTCGGCACAGGGCCAGCCCCTCGCCCAGGCCACGGGGAAAGCCTGAATTGCGGTGGACGCAGGCGGCGGCAGATGCTGTTATCGCGGTCAGCGAACGGCCAACGGAGCCACTGACAAGAAGCGGGAGCACATGACTTCGACCCTGACGCTGCTCGGGTTCGGCAAGGCGGGCTACGGCGACGAGATCGCCACTCGGCATGCTGGTGACCACGACGCTTTCGCTGGCGACACTGCCCTTCGGCCTCGTCATCGGCTTCCTGGTCGCGCTCGCCAAGGAAAGCCGCGAGTACTCGCTGCGGCTTTCGGCCGACATCTACACGACCATCTTTCGCGGCCTGCCGGAACTGCTGACCCTGTTCCTGGTCTACTACGGCATCCAGATCGGCCTCCGGCAGGTGCTCAAGCTGCTGTCGTCACCGCTGATATCGAGATCAACACCTTCGTCGCCGGGCTGATCGCGCTCGGAGTGGTCTTCTCTACCTACGCTTCCGAGGTTTTCCTTTCTGCCTTCAAGGCCATCCCCTAGGGCCAGTACGAGGCGGGCGACTCGCTCGGCCTCCACCGCAGCCAGACCCTTCGCAAGATCATCGTGCCGCAACTGATCCGCATCGCCCTGCCCGGCCTCGGCAATCTCTGGATGGTGCTGCTCAAGGACACCGCGCTCGTGTCGGTCATCGGACTGTCGGACATCCTGCGCCAGACGGGCGTGGCGGCGCGCGTCACCAAGGACGCGTTTCTTTTCTTCGGCGTCGCATGCCTGCTCTACCTGGCGCTGGCCATGCTCTCCTCCATCGTCATCGTCCGGATCGAGCAATGGACGAAGAAGGCGGAGACGGTGCGATGACGATCACCGAGGCGCTGATACCGCCCCAGGCTCCGCCGGCCCCGCCGCCGCGGCCGTGGACACGCGCCAGGATCGCCGGGAGCGTGTCTCCTTACCTTCTGGGCGGTCGCAGGTGCCGGGCTCGTCATCTACCTTGTCGGCGCCTGGAACCCGGAATTCGTGGCCAAGTACGGTCCGCGCTACGTTTCGGGCCTCGAGACGACCCTCACGCTCGTCGTCATCTCGATCTGCCTCGGAGCGATGCTGTCGCTGCCTGTCGCGATGGCGCGCATGTCCGGGAAACCCGTCCTGCGTCGGCTCGCATTTGCCTATGTCTATTTCTTCCGCGGCACACCGCTGATCGCGCAGCTCTTCCTCATCTATTACGGTTTCGGCACCTTCCACAAGCAGCTGGAGGCCGTGGGGCTCTGGGTCTTCTTCAGGGATGCCTGGAACTGCGCGCTATTCGCCTTCACGCTCAACACGGCCGCCTACCAGGCGGAGATCCTGCGAGGCGCCATCGAAAGCGTGCCGCGGGGACAGCACGAAGGCGCGGCCGCGCTCGGTCTCAGCAAGGCGCAGTCGTTCCGGAAGATCATTCTGCCGCAGGCGCTGATCGTCGCCCTGAGGCCTTACGGCAACGAGGTCATACTGATGGTCAAGGGTTCGGCGATCGTCGCGATCGTCACCGTCCTCGACCTGATGGGCCAGACGCGATACGCCTTCTCGCGCACGTTCGACTTCCAGAGCTACATATGGGCGGCGATCTTCTATCTCGTCGTCGTGGAGGTGATGCGGAACATCCTGGCCTGGATAGAGGCGCGGATCACGCGTCACCTCGTGCGGTAGCCGTCGCCGCGATCAAACGGCGGCCGGGCGGCCAGCCGCGCCTGCAAGGCCCGGGTCCGGCGCGCGCAAGGCCTCGCCGCCGGCGAGGGAAAGCCGGCGGGTCTCCTCCAGCAGCATGCGGATCGACCGGTTCGCGGGGTCGAGAAGATCTGCGCGATAGCTGAAGAGGGTCAGCGCCGCGCAAATCTCGCCGAGCGCGTTGAAGACCGGCGCCGAAAGCCCGTAGACCGGCCGGCCGAAGGCGGCGCTTTCCGTGGCGTATCCGGCATTCCGCACCCGATGGATCAGCCCGTCCAGATCCACCCCCCTCAGGGTGTCCAGGGCAGCCGTGGAACGGACATGTTCGAGCATCCTGTCTCGCTCGAGGTAGGCGAGGAAGACATGCCCTGTCGAGCTGGAGACCATCGAGGCGCTCGCACCGATGGAGACGTGGCAGCGTATGCCCGACATCGGCTCTTCATAGGTCACGAACACCGGTCCCGCGAGGGAGAAGACGGCAACGGCTGCTGCAACGTCCAGTTCGGCGGCGAGGCCGACTGCGGCCTGGCAGGTCCGGCGCACCGGATCGATCTTCGCCAGCCCGACGAGTCCGTACTCGACGGCCATCGGCCCCAGGGCATATCGGCCCGTTGCGAAATCCTGGGAGACCATGCCGCAGGTGATCAGGCTGTGGAGGTAGCGGTGCGCCTTGCTGGGCGGCATGCGCGCATGCTGGCTGATCGCCTTGAGCGTCATGGACCGCTCGCGTCCGAGAAACGCCTTCAAGATCGTGAATGTGTTGAGCACCGAATTGATGTGCACTGCCTTCCCTTTCCTGTCCTTCGTGCCCCTTCGCAGGGCCGCAAGGACGTACTGCGGCGGCTGCCGAACAAAAATTCCTGCCATTTCGGAAACCAATTGCACATCGCGCAAACCGCTCGCGCCGTACCTCCCAGCCGTTCAAACGGCCTCTTCCCCAGCCAGTGCCGCCAGAAGATGTATCATCCGGCACATTGGTAACTTATGCGGGTATAGCTTAATTTTCACGCAATTTCAAATTGTACTACGCGTTGCTCGTTTTGCTTCATAAGACCCTGTTCTCATTTACTTTTTGTTTGATTGTCCGGGACCACCCTCTCGCATCAATCCTGAAGGACGGGAAAGCGGGAAATGATGTATCGCACGTGCATTGCGCAAGACAGAAGCGGCGCCTCTGCCGTCGAGTTCGCCATTCTGGCTCCACTCTTCCTGGTCGTACTCTTCACCATGACGGCCTACGGGATTTACTTCGGAGCCGCCCTTTCGGTCGAGCAGATCGCCGCGGACGCCGCGCGATACTCGGTCGCCGGCCTGACGACGGACGAGCGATCGACGCTTGCGCGGGAATATGTTTCGCAAGCCACTTTCGACAATCCGCTGATCGACCGGCAGAACCTGAAGGTCGACGTGGAGGCGGATCCGGAAGCGCCCGACCAGTTCGTGGTCTCGGTCAGCTACGATGCCGACAAGCTGCCCATCTGGGACCTGTTCTCGTTTCCCCTTCCCTCGCGGCAGATCCGCCGCTTCGCGACGATCCGGATAG
This sequence comes from uncultured Alphaproteobacteria bacterium, assembly GCA_963760965.1. Classification (GTDB taxonomy): domain Bacteria; phylum Pseudomonadota; class Alphaproteobacteria; order Rhizobiales; family Rhizobiaceae; genus Pararhizobium_B. The sequence goes on along the minus strand of CAVXEW010000006.1, from coordinate 303,409 downwards.
GAGGCGTATGATGAGGAAGATCCTCTGCGCGCGCCGGAGACGGAACCTTCGCGGAATTTCCTGCAGCCGCAGCGGCAACGTCGCGATCATGGCGGCGGTGTGCCTTCCTCTCCTGGTGGGGTCGCTCGCACTCGGGGTCGACTGGGGCTATCTCGGCTTCCAGAAGCGGGTCGCCCAGAACGACACCGACCTGGCGGCGATATCTGCTGCCTCCAGCCTCGGCGCGGCGCGGACAGCGATCGAGCGCTATCTCGCCAACAACGGTCTCCGGTTCCAACTGCGGATCGAGAACGAGCTCGCCGGCGGTTCGACCCTGCCGGGGAACGGCGAAGGCGAGATGACATACACGCTCGGCAACTACCGGCCGAGCGGGTCCCTGCTGCCTGCGCAGCGCTTCGTCGCCGGAGGATCGCCTGTCAATGCGGTGCGCGTCCGGCTGAGCCGGCGCGCCGACCTCGCCTTCGCGCGCCTGTTCACCACGCCGCCAATAATTTCCACCGAGGCCGTGGCAGAAACGAACGGAGTTGCGGCCTTCTCGATCGGCTCGAGGCTGGCGAGCCTCCACGGGGGTATTCTCAACGCCGTGCTCGGCAAGCTTCTCGGCGCCAGTCTCGATCTCGACGTCATGGACTACCGTTCGCTGCTGAACGCCGACGTCGATGTGTTCTCGTTTCTCGACACGGCGGCAACGCGGCTGAATCTCGAGGCAGACGACTACAACGAGATACTGCAGTCGAAGCTGTCGATCGGTCGCTTCGTCGAACTGCTGGCCGATACGAAAGGGCTGTCGGCGCAGACACGGGCCCTGCTCGAGCGCATCTCCGACGAGACAGGTTCCGGCGACGGCGGGAAACTGACGCTCGCCTCGCTTTTCGACCTCGGCGACGTCGCTTCGCTCGGACCCGGCGGTCCCGCGGCGCTTTCGGCGAAGGCCGGCGTTCTCGACCTGCTCTCGGCGGCCGGCGCGGTCGCCAACGGAGACCACCAGATAGAGCTGGCAGTCAACGCCGGCCTTCCGGGCATCGCCAGTCTTTCAGTGTCCCTGCTCGTCGGGGAACCTGCCGTCAAAAGTGCCTGGTTTGCAATCGGCGACACCGGTACCCTCGTGCACACTGCCCAGACGCGTCTCAGGATCGAGGCATCGATCGGCGGCTCGGGCACACTTTCCGGCAACCTCATCGACCTGCCGATCTACGTGGAAATCGCCAATGCATCCGCCAGGATCAGCAACATCCTGTGCACCGGCTCGGCACCTGATGACGGAGAGGTCGACATCGAGGCGCGGCCGGGCGTCGCGGAGGCGTGGATCGGCTCCCTTGCCGGCAATGATCTCGGTGCGCTCGACGGCACGGGGCCCATCGACCCCGCCCGGCTCGTCGACCTGAAGCTGCTCGGTGTCCATATCGACGGCAGCGCACATGCCGCCATCACGAACCCGGAGGCGGACAACCTGTCCTTTTCCGCCAACGACATTCGCGACGGCACGACACAGACGGTCTCCACGCGATCCTACGCCGCGTCGCTCGTTTCCTCGCTGATCGGCAACCTGAAACTCGGCGTCCAGGCCGGGGGACTGCGAATCGCTTCGCCGAAACTGGTCGAGCAGGCGCTTGCATCGACCCTTGCGTCAGCCGCGACACCGCTCGACACGGCGCTCTACAACGTGCTGACAGCGCTCGGCATCAGGGTTGGCGAAGCGGACGTCCGTGTCACCGGCCTTTCCTGCACGAAGCCTGTTCTTGTCCAGTGAGAGGCGGGCGAGACTGTTAGCAGCATCGCATATATGCTGCTAACATCCTGTTTTCGTTAGGTATTTAGTGCAAGTTTCAGCTAATCGCAATAGACGGACAGCGATTTCACGTGCAGACTTGGCGTGTCGGGAACAACCTGCACGAGGTTCGAATGAAAAAAAGTCGACGTGAACTGGAACTGCAGCTGCAAGGCTACGGCCTGACGACAGCTCACATCCTCTACCGGCTGCCGGATTATCCGGCGCTGCTGCAAAGCTATATCTGGCAGGAATACGACCTCGCACCGGACTTCCCGGAAATGCACGGGTTCCTCAAGTTCTGGAGGGAAACCCTCGACGGCGTCCTTCACTCGGTCCGCTACAGCCACAAGCGGCTTGTCAGCGCCAGCGAGTGGCGTTCCCTCGACGGCGAATTCATGCTGCATTGACCGCGGCGAAGCCGGCAGGCGCCGGCTGGCGCACGGATGACCATTGCGGCAGGCCGACCGACGGTCTATGACGCGGCCTTCCGAAACCGAGGCGCACCGGCGACGCATGAGCGGCACATCCCCGATCGACGAAGAGGCCCTGGCCGAGGCCTACAATCGCGCGCTTGCGCTCGAGAAGGCCGGGGACTTCGACGGCGCGGCGGCCGCCTATGCCAAGGTGCTCGAACTCGACCGCGACGACCACGGCGGCGCCGCCGTGCGGCTGGCAAGCATGGGACGCGGCGCGACGCCGGGCAAGGCTCCGGACGCCTATGTCGCGACGCTTTTCGACCAGAACGCGGAGGTCTTCGACGACGTGCTGGTCGAGCAGCTCGGCTACTGCGTTCCCCTGCTCGTCCGGCAGCACCTGCAGGCGATGGAAGCGGGACACTTCGCGCGAGCGCTCGATCTCGGCTGCGGCACCGGGCTGACGGGCGGAGCGCTCGGCGACATGTGCGGGCACGTCACCGGCATCGATCTCTCCGAGAACATGATCGAGATGGCGCACCAGCGCGACGTCTACGACGAACTCTATGTCGGCGAGATCGTGGAATTTCTCAACGACATCGAAGAGGCGCCCTGGGACCTGATCGTCGCGACGGACGTGCTGCCCTATGTGGGCCATCTGGAGGAATTCTTCGCCGGCGCGGCGAGGTGCTCCGGCACCGGCGGCCTCTTCCTCTTCTCCAGCGAGACGCTGCCGGAGACGACTTTCGCCGGCCGATCCTTCATGGTCGGGCCGCACCAGCGCTTCGCCCATGCCGAAGGCTACGTGCGCGACTGCCTCTCTGCTTCGGGATTCGATGCACTCGTGCGCCGAGCCGATCACGGTGCGCCACGAGGAAGGAGCGCCGATCTCAGGGCATCTCTTCGCGGCGCGGCGGCGATAGGCACCGCCTTCGCCGAGGAGGTCATTGCGGCGGGTCGAGGTGCCAGACACCGGCGTTGCGTGAGGAATAGGCGGCCGGATCGGTCGGGATCGTGATCGAACGGACTTCCGCCCATGGCCTGGCGAAGTCGCTGTAATGGCGTGAAAAGACATTCCCGGACTGGCCCGTCGTCTGGATGTAGGTGGATTTGTCGAGATCGGCCAGATCGAAGATCCCGCGGTAGCTCGCAGCATGGGTGTTGCCGAAGGGATCGGCGTCGCTCTCGACATCGCTGACGCCGCGGTCGAGCGTGAAGGGCCCGCCCGGGCTCGGAACCTCGACGTCGAATATCCGTCGCAGGACGGGCACCTCGGAAAAGGGCCGATGCCGGCCCTCCGCCACGTGGATCCGTCCCCATTGCCAGTTCGAACGGTCGTCCCCGTATCGTCTCGAAAGGTCGCGGAGGGATTCGGACAGGGCCCGGGCCAGGATCGCGCCGCAATCCTCGACCGCATCCGTCTTGCGGTCGTCACACCAGTCGCGCGCCGGATGGTCGCCGAGCGCCCTTTCGAGGGCGCGGACGCGGATCCTGAACCACGGCCTGAAGGCCGGTCCCAGGTCGTCGGAATAGATGTCCTTCATCGCCTGTCGTATCCAGGCCATGAAGATCAGCGGCTCCGCGGAGTTCGCCACCATGCGGTCGTCCCAATGCTCAAGGCCCGCCAAGACGTCCGCGTCGGCCTGATCGCGGCCGGCGACGAGCTTCAGCATCCTCGGCCTGATCTCGGCGAAAGCCATCGAATAGACGTCTCCCTGCGCCTTTCGCGAGGTCTCCATCGTCTGCTTGCCCGGGGCGTCGACGATGAGGCTGTCGATGCGTTCCTGCCGATAGGGCTCATCCCAGTCGAAGGTGAGAAAGTGCGGATAGTCGGGACCGACGATCTTGGTGTTGGCCGTACCGATGGCGCCCCGCGCCGGATTTGTCTGCCTGGGCAAGGCGGAAAAGGGGATGAAGCCCTTCCAGTCGTAGAGCGGGTTCCAGCCGGGGACCGGCGCACGCCCCATCACCTTGTTCTCCGGATCGCGCACCGGCACGCGGCCGGGCGCTATCAGGCCGATCGAGCCGCCGGTGTCGGCCACCACCATCGACTGCACTGGCGTGATGAAATCCTTCATGCCGTTCTGGAAGTCGGCGACGGTCCGGAAATTCCACATATCGTAGCCGACGTTTCCCGTCGTGTCGTCGTGGGCGAGCCCGGTCCAGGCGAGCGCGGCGACGGTGCCGCGGGGCAGCAGCTCCCCGAGGCGGCGATAGGTTGCGGGAAGCACGGGACCGTGCCGTGTCCAGCGGCGGGTGAAGATCACGTTGTCGCCGCCGCTCACATGGATCGTCTCGGTCTTCTCGCCGAATTTCGCCCAGCCGGACGGCGTCAGGTACCGCTGCGGATCGTCGGGATCGACCTTCTCGACGAAAATGTCCTGAACGTCGGCGCCGGTATTGGTGAAACCCCATGCCAGCGACGTGCTGCGCCCGAGGAGCACGAACGGCGCGCCCGGCAGGGTGACGCCGGTCATGTTGCGGGGCCTGTCGAATTCCTTCTCGACGCGCAGGTCCGCCAGATACCAGATGGAAGGCGCGGTGAGGCCCAGATGCGGATCGTTGGCGAGGATCGGCTTGCCGCTGCTCGTGCGGCTGCCCGAGACAACCCAGTTGTTGGATGCGCCCGAGCCCGGCCGCACGGCGAGGCGGTCGAGGCCGGCCCGCTCCCTGCCGGCGGCTTCCCGAAGATCCGGCCGTGCGCTGAAGCCGAGCAGCTTTCGCAGGTCCGGCAGTGCCGGCGGGTGATCGCTGTCGAGAGGTGGAAGCAGATCGTCGATCTCGGGCCCGTCGAGCCCCTGCCGGGCGAGCGCGAGGCGGTTGATCTCTTCGCCGAGGTTCTCGGAAAGCTGGACCGACATCATTTTGATGGTCACCAGCGTATCGGCCGCAGTCCAGGGTTCCGGATCGTGCCCGAGAATGACGAATTCCGGCGGCAGCCGGGAGGCGAAGAACGGCGGCGCCTGGTCGAGCCAGGCATTTACACCGCGGGAATAGGCATCGATCGCCTTCCTTGCGCGCGGGTCCATGGCCTTCAGCGAGTCTCTTGCCGCGCCGTAGAGGTCCATCGTGCGCAGCCAGATGTCTGTCGGCACGGTCGGCTTGCCGAAGATCTCCGACAGGCGCCCCTGCCCGGCCATGCGGTTCAGCTCCATCTGCCACATCCGGTCCTGTGCCTGGGCGAAGCCGAGGCCGGCGTAGACGTCGTCGCGCGTCGCGCCGTCGACGTGCGGCACGCCGTTGGCGTCGCGGGTGATCGTCACCTGCCCCGCCAGCCCCGCGATGCGAACGGTGCCCGAGGTCGCTGGCAACGACCGCGACAGCCAGACGATACCGAGCCCGGCGGCCAGCAGGACCAGCGGCACGACCACGAAAATTAGCCGGACAAGACCTTTGAGCAGCCGCCGCATTGCTTTATGTCCCCAGAGGCGCGTTGGAAACGAACTTTGCAGAAGGACATGTGCGATGGCAACCGTGGCATTTATCGGCCTGGGCGTGATGGGCTACCCGATGGCCGGACACCTGAGGACACGCGGCGATCACGAGGTGCGGGTGTTCAACCGCACGCGGTCCAAGGCCGAGAAATGGGTTTCCGAATTTGGTGGCCACGCGGCGGCGACGCCGGCCGAAGCAGCCGAAGGGGCGGATTTCGTCTTCACGTGCGTGGGCAACGACGACGACCTCCGCTCCGTCACGCTTGCCGAAGACGGCGCGTTCGAGGGCCTGAAGAAGGGCGCGATCTTCGTCGACAACACGACGGCGTCGGCCGAGATCGCCCGCGAGCTCGATGCCGCGGCGCGCGAGCGGGGCAGCGGCTTTCTCGACGCCCCGGTTTCCGGCGGTCAGGCGGGCGCCGAGAACGGCGTGCTCACCGTCATGGTCGGCGGAGAGCAGGAGACGTTCGATGCGGCAAAGCCGGTGATCGACTGCTATGCGCGCATGGTCGGGCTGATGGGCCCCGCCGGCGCCGGCCAGCTGACGAAGATGATCAACCAGATATGCATCGCCGGGCTGGTCCAGGGGCTCGCCGAGGGCCTGCATTTCGGCAAGAAGGCCGGGCTGGACATCGAGAAGGTGGTTTCCGTCATCTCGAAGGGGGCGGCCGGGTCGTGGCAGATGGAGAACCGCTGGGCGACGATGGCGAATGGCGAATACGACCACGGCTTCGCCGTCGACTGGATGCGCAAGGACCTTTCGATCGTCCTCAACGAAGCACGCAACAACGGCGCGCGGGTGCCCGTCGCGGCCCTTGTCGACCAGTTTTACGCCGAGGTGCAGGCAATGGGCGGCAATCGCTGGGACACGTCCTCGCTTCTCGCCGTCCTGGAAAGATAGCCGGACGGCCGGCGCATCCGGGGTCTTCTCAACTGTGCGACGACGGCGTCTCGCCGGCGGGGTTTCGTTCGATCTCCCGGCGAAGCAGGCAGGCGCGCGCCACCACTTCCCTCACGCTGGAGATGGCACGAGGCAAGTGCTCGCCGGACGCCAGAACGGCCCGGATCTCGTCGTCGATATCCTTCAGCATGCGCCGAAGGGTCCCGGTCGCGATCCGCGGGTCGGCGCACAACCGGCGCGCAAGCCTGTCGACTTCACCGTCCATCTGCCGGGTCCTCCGCGACCGCCATCAAGGAACGACCGGCCGGACGCATCCTGCGGCCCCGGGCCGGTCATGAGACGTCCTATGCGATCAGGCCGGCCAGTTCAACGATCCCGGTCTCCGCAAATGCACGCGGTCCTTCGGGCGTGGCCGCCCTCCGCGCCGCGGCTGTCGCCTTCCTCCCGGTTCCCGCCGCCGGCGACCGAGAAAATTGCCATGGCCGTCCCGGCGTTCTAGGAATGCTGTGAGACCGCCTCGGCAACGGACAGACGGCGTGAACTGGGACGACATACGTATCTTTCTCGCGGTGGCGCGGACAGGGCAACTGCTTGGTGCCGGGCGCCGGCTGGGCATGAACCATGCAACCGTGTCGCGACGCATCTCCGCCCTGGAGGAGGCGATCGAGACGAGGCTCATCGACCGCCGTACGAACGGCTGTTCGCTGACGCGCGAGGGAGAAGCCTTCCTCCTGTCGGCGGAGCGAATGGAAGCGGAGATGCTCGATGCCCAGTCGAAGGTCGGCATGGTGGACCGCTCCATCTCCGGAACCGTCCGCATCGGGACGCCCGACGGCTTCGGCGTGGCATTCCTCGCCTCGCGGCTCGGCGCGCTTGCGGACCGCCATCCGCACCTGAAGATCCAGCTCGTGCCGGTGCCACACGCCTTCTCCCTGTCGCAGCGCGAGGCGGACATCGCCATCACCATCGAGCGCCCGGTCGAAGGCCGGCTCACCTGCAAGCGCCTGGTCGACTACACGCTCGGTCTCTACGCCTCGCCGGCATATGTGGCCAGCCACGGCACGCCGGCCCGGACGGAGGACCTGAAGGCCCACCGGCTGGTCAGCTATGTCGGAGACCTCGTCTTCTCCGCTTCCCTGAACTTCGTCTCCGAGTTCAGCCGGAACTGGCACGCCTCCCTCGAGATATCGAGCGCCCTCGGGCAGACGGAGGCCGTGCGCGCCGGCGCCGGCGTCGGCATACTGCACGACTACATCGCCGCAAATTCCCCGGACTTCGTCGCCATCCTGCCGGATATGAAGGTCCACCGAACCTACTGGACCGTGGTTCACGAGAGCGTCCGGCACCTGGCTCGCATCCGCACCGTGGTCGATTATCTGGGCGAGATCGTCGCCAGCGAGCGCGGCCGCTTCAGCCCCGCTACGCCAGCGCCACCGCCCGCGGCCTGAACGGCGTCAGGCGCCATTCACAATGCGTTACGGAATCACATCAACGGCGATCGATTCCGGGCGGGCAAAGGGCGCCCGGGCGGACGGCCCGCCCTTGTCGCCGGCGATCACGACGGGTTCCGGCTTGGGCGACAAAGGAGAAGCGCAGCCGGCAAATATCGAAAACAATTCCGCTACTTGCCAAAATCACAGAAGATTACGATTTTTTACTTCGTCAAAACACGCAAAGCAGTCGGGGCCCGTTCCGGGAAGTCGCGGCTGCGGAGGGTTGCGGCCGGCGGTCCGAATGTCCCGAAAACTCACGGATCGTATCATCGTGATTCTCAGAATTGTCTGATTTTGCGGAACATTCCCCCCGAACAACCTTTATATTTCGGCGCATGGAGCGAGGCAGCCGTGTGCTCCGTTTGTCAATTCTGGCTGTGGGGAATCCCAGTGTCGTTACTTCAAGTCTACATTCGAGCCCTGAAATATCTGGCGGCTCACAAGACGCGCGTCGCGCTCGTTACGTTCGCCAACGTCCTTCTCGCCGCCGTCATGATCGCCGAACCGGTGCTTTTCGGCCGCATCATCGACGCGATGTCCGGCAATGGCGACCTGTTCGCGAACCTCGTCATGTGGGCGACGCTCGGCGTCTTCTCGACCGTGGCGTTCGTCGCGGTTGCCCGGGAGGCCGACAGGCTCGCGCACCGCCGGCGGGTGGAGGTCCTCACCAACTCCTTCAGCCGCGTCATCTCGATGCCGCTCTCATGGCACAGCAGGCGCGGCACGTCGAACGCGCTGCATACGCTGCTTCGCGCCACGGAGGCCCTGTCGAGCCTCTGGCTCGAATTCATGCGGCAGCACCTTTCGACCGCCGTCGCCATCGGGCTGCTCATCCCCACGGCGTTCTCCATGGACTACCGGCTGTCCTCGATCCTCGTGGTGCTCGGGATCGTCTACTTCATGACGAGCCGACTGGTCATCAAGAAGACCAAGTCCGGCCAGGCGTCCGTGGAGCAGCACCATCACCGCGTCTTCGCCCACGTCAGCGACTCGATCAGCAACGTCTCCGTCCTGCACAGCTACAACCGCATCGAGCAGGAGACGCACCAGCTCCGCGACTACACGCGCAGCCTGCTGTCCGCGCAGTTCCCGGTCCTCGACTGGTGGGCGCTCGCGACCGGCATGCATCGCATGGCCTCGACGTTGTCGATGATGGTCATCCTGATCGTAGGAGCGCTGCTGGTCAGCCAGGGCTCGCTCCGGGTCGGCGAGGTCGTGGCCTTCATCGGCTTCGCCAACCTGCTGATCAGCCGCCTCGACCAGCTCAGCCAGTTCGTCAACCAGATCTTCGACGCCCGCGCCAAGCTGGAGGAGTTCTACGCCCTGGAGGACGCGGTCGCCGAACGCAAGGAGCCCGAGGGCGCGAGCGACCTGTCGAACGTGCGCGGAAACATCCGCTTCGAGGATGTTTCGTTCTCCTTCGACGGAACGGCCAACGGCGTCTCCGACATCGACTTCGAAGCGAAAGCCGGAGAGACGATCGCCATCGTCGGCCCGACCGGCGCAGGCAAGACCACACTGATGAACCTGCTGCAGCGCGTTTTCGACCCCGACAACGGCCGCATCCTCATCGACGGGGTCGATATCGCGACGGTCACCCGCAAGTCCCTTCGCAACTCCATTGCCACCGTGTTCCAGGATGCCGGCCTGCTCAACCGCTCGATCGCGGACAACATCCGCCTCGGCCGGGAGAACGCTTCTGACGACGAAGTGCAGGAGGCGGCAGGGGCCGCGGCCGCGGCCGACTTCATCCGGTCGAAATGCTCAGGGTTCGACACGGCGGTCGGCGAGCGCGGCGGCAAGCTTTCGGGCGGCGAGCGCCAGCGGATCGCCATTGCGCGTGCCATCCTGAAGAACGCTCCGATCCTGGTGCTGGACGAGGCGACGAGTGCGCTGGACGTCGAGACGGAGGCCCGCGTGAAGACGGCGATCGAACTCGCTGCGCGCCGGCCGCACGACCTTCATCATCGCTCACCGCCTCTCGACCGTGCGCGAGGCCGACAAGGTCATCTTCGTGGACGGCGGGCGCATCGTGGAGACGGGCAGCTTCAACGAGCTCAGCCAGAGCAATGGCCGGTTCGCGGCGCTGCTGAGGGCCGGCGGCGTCCTTACCGACGCGGAAGTCCGCCGCAGCACCCTCACGCCCGTCGAGGAACGCGAGCGCGAGGCAGCCTGAACCCTTCCGGCATATTGCCGGGAACGCCAAAGCAAGAAGCCTGCGCCGGCAGTTCCGGCGCAGGCTTTTCCGATTCGGCGGATGGCAAATTGCGGGCGGTCAGACGACCTTGAGCGTCCAGCCGACGATGTCCTTGACGACGTGATCGAACGCCACGTTCAGGGCGGAGACGAACGCCGCATTGCCGCTGCCGTTCACCGGAACGCTGGCGCTGAAGTCCTTGTGGGCGCGCACGACGCCGTTGCGGTCGTTGAGGATCCGCACGGAGATGTCCACGGTCGCAAGGGGCGCACCGGCCGTCGAGACGCTGAACGCCCGGATGTCCGTCAACACCCTGAAGTCGATGGCGAGGCCGTCCCCCGGCCGCCCGACGCCGTTGAGACGGCCGGTGTCCTCGAACGCCTGGATCAGCCGGGCCTGGACGATGTCCGGCAGGTTGTCGCTCCACTGGGAATTGGAGAGATACTGTATCGCCGAGGGCGACGTCCGCACGACGACCTGATTGCTGGCCAGCGCCTTCAGTGCGTTCGGCGTCGGCACCAGGAGCTGCCGGCGGGACGCGCTGTGCCCCGAGGGAGTGGATGGGGCCGACAGTTCGAAAGTATCCGGCGGTGTCCTGCCGAACGGGAAACCGGCGCAGCCCGCAAGCGCCGACGTGACGGCAAACATGAGGATGATCCGACCGCACATCGATTTCGTCATGCCTGCCCCTTCCATTCCTGTTCGTGCGGCCGCCCCTGGCGGGCAGGGCCTCGTTCCTCTTCCCGGGTGCCGTTCAACGCCGTGGCCGGCCGCCGGCCCCCGGCGAATATTGCTTGACGTCGTTGCCGCCGAAGATCAGGCGCTGCGGGTTCTGCTCGAGCGACGACAGGCTGTTCTGGATCTGTCCGACGGCGCGGCGCATCTGGCCGACGAGGGCCTCGATGTCCTTCAATCCCTGGCCGGAAAACTGCTGGATGTTGCCGGCGATCGGGCCGATGCGGCTGTTGAGGTTGTCCGCGACCTGCCTGAACGACTTCAGCGTTTCCTTCGCATCGGCCAGGACCGACGAGGCGTTGCCGTCTCCGAGGAACCCGTTGACCTTGGCCAGCACGCTGTCGACGCGGGAGGACGCAGCGTTGAGCTTCTTCGCCATGTCGCTGATGTTGGACAGCGTCTGGTCGATGTCGTCGGTGTGCTTGTCGAACTGTTCGGTCACCTTTGCGATCTGCGCCAGCGACTTGCGCGCCTCGCCGCTTGCCTCGGTGATGTTGTCCACGGTCTGCCCGACCTTCTTCGGATCGAGCTGGGCGGCAAGCGCATCGACGCGGTCCAGCGTCTTCTGCGCCTTCTCCCCGACGGTGCGATAAGTGTCGGCGGTCTGCCTGAAGGCCTTCAGCGTCTGGTCGAGGCCAGCGGATGCCGTGGCCACCTGGCCGCTCGCCGTGTCGACGTTCGAGACGATGTTCCTCACCTTGCCCGGATCGACTGCGTCGACGAGGCTCTGCACGCCGGCCAGCGACTTCCTGGCCTCCGCGCTCGCAACGCTGATGTCATCGACCGTCTTCGCGACCTTCTTCGGATCGAGCTGGGCGACGAGGGTGTCGACGCGATCGAGGGTCTTTTGCGCATTCTCGCCGACGGTGCGATAGGTGTCGGCGGTCTGCCTGAATGCCTGCAGCGTCTTGTCGAGGCCGGCGGAAGCAGTGGCCACCTGCTTCGTCGCCTCGTCGACGTTGGAGACGATGTCCCTGACCTGGTTGGGATCGACCGCGTCGACGAGCTTCTGGACGCTGGCGAGCGTCGAGTTGAGGCGGCCGGATAGGTTGTGGATCGTATCGGACAGCGAGGATACCGCCGCCAGGAACTTGTCGATTCCGTCGGAATTGTCGGCGAGCGCCTGAGAGAACTTCTGCGTGTTCTCGATGGTGCTCGTCAGCGGCCCGCGAGCGTCCTTGGTGAAGCCGTTGAGCTGGTCGACGATGCCGTTCACCTTGCTCAGGATCTTGTCGGCGGTCGACAGGATGTTCGTGACGCTCGAGGGCGCCGCCTCCAGCGTGGCCGGCTGCCCGGTCTCCATCGTCATCTGCAGGAGGTTCTTGCCCTCGATCGCCCCTCCGGAAAGCTCGATGTAGGCGGATCCCGTCAGCCCCTGGATCTCGAGGATCGCCTTGGTGGTCTTGTAGACCGGGGCATCGGTGCGGACCTCGGTGCGGGCAACCACGAAATTGGGATTGGCCTTGTCGATGGTCAACCCGCGGACCGTGCCGACCTGAATGCCGTTGAAGCGCACCGGCGAGCCGACGCTCAGCCCATTGGCCGAACCGGGGATGCGCACCAGCAAGGGCGCCATCTGCCCCGTGCGGCCGTAATTCGCCATCCAGTAGACGAAGCCGAAGGCGGCCGCGATCACGAGGACGGTGAAGAATCCGACTATGGCGTAGTTCGCTCTCGTTTCCATCCAGGTCCGATCATCAGTCTGGGTTGGGCAGCATCAGCGGTCGTCGTGCTGCTGCTTGCGGGAATGAGGAATGAGTCGCGCCCGCTTTCCGCGAAAGTAGGCGCTGACCCAGGGGTCGTCAAAAGAAAGCATCTTCTCGATGCTGCCTTCGACAAGAACCTTGCGTTGTCCGAGCACGGCGATCCGGTCGCACACGGAAAAAAGGCTGTCGAGATCGTGAGTGACCATGTAGACCGTCAATCCGAGCGTGTCGCGCAGCTTGGCGATCAGATCGTCGAATTCCGCCGCGCCGATCGGGTCGAGGCCCGAGGTCGGCTCGTCCAGGAAGAGCAGCGCCGGATCGAGCGCCAGGGCGCGCGCGAGCGCGGCGCGCTTGATCATGCCTCCCGAAAGCTCCGAGGGATACTTGTCGGCGGCTTCCGGCGAGAGGCCCACGAGATCGATCTTCAGCAGCGCGAGCTCGTCCATCAGCGACTGGGGCAGCCGCAGGTATTCGCGCATGGGAACCTGGATGTTCTCCTTCACGGTCAGGGCCGAGAACAGGGCGCCATGCTGGAAGAGCACGCCGAGCTGCATGTCGAGCGCGATGCGCTCCTCCTCGCCGGCGCGGTCATAGTCCACGCCGAGGATGCGGATCTCGCCGGACTGGCGCGGCAGCAGTCTCAGGATCGTGCGCATAAGCACGGACTTGCCCGTTCCCGAGGCACCTACGAAACCGAGGATCTCGCCGCGGTAGATGTCGAGGTCCAGGTGCTCGAGCACCTTGTGCGGTCCGAAAGACACGCAGACGTCGCGCGCCTGGAGTACCGGCGCATGCGGTTGCGTCCCCGTTTCGTGCTGGTCGAATGCTTCGGACAAGACAACGCCCTGATCTTCAGTTCAAAACCGGAACCGTGCGATAGCAGACATGGGCCGGGATCGGAATTTCCCGGCGGAAAGAATTGCAACTTTTCGACGGCTTGTTGCCATTCTGTCAGTAGTTGATGGCCGCATAGAACATGGCGAACAGCCCATCGACGAGGATGACGACGAAAATCGCCTTCACGACGGAGGCTGTCACGTGCTGTCCGAGCGATTCGGCGCTGCCGCCTACCTTGAGGCCCTCGACCGCCGCGACGATGCCGATGATGAGGGCCATGAAGGGTGCCTTCAGCATGCCCGAGATCACCGTGGACATGTCGATCGCGCCCTGCAGGCGGGTCAGGAACACGTCGGGCGTGATCTGCGAATAGCTCCAGGCGACGACGCCCGCACCGAAGAGCGCGGAAAAATCGGCGATCACGGTCAGCAGCGGGAGGACGATCACCAGTGCAACGAGGCGCGGGAATACGAGCACGCCGATGGGGTTCAGCCCCATCACCTTGAGAGCGTCGATCTCCTCGCGCATCTTCATGGAGCCGATCTCGGCGGTGATGGCGCTGCCCGAACGGCCGGCGATCATGATCGCCGTCAGCAGCACCCCCACCTCGCGCAGCTGAAGGATGCCTACGAGATCGACGACGAAGATCTCCGCCCCGAAATATCGCAGCTGGAAGGCGCTCTGCTGGGTGATGATGGCGCCGATCAGGAACGACATCAGCGCAATGATGGGAACCGCGCGCACGCCCATGTGGTCCATCTGGGAGACGATGGCGGCCGGCGACGCCCCGCTGGCGCGATTGAATTTCAGCTGTGCCCCGCGCACGGCCGAACCGAGGATGTACATCGACGCGACGACGTCGTTCCACAACCCGAACATCGTTTCGCCGACCGGCGAGAAGATTCGCGAGAAGATCCCCGGAAGGGCAATTCCTTCTTCGAACGCGGGTTCCGGCAGCGTCTCCGGCACGGCGTCGAGCAGCACGAGTTCCTCGCTGTCGGCGCCTTCGATCGCCACCTCGGCGCCGGCCTTCGCCAGTTCGCCCTGAAGCCGCCTGATGAGCCAGGCGCCGGCCGTGTCGATATGGTGGATCGCCGACATGTCGATGACGAAAGGCCCTCTCCCGTCTCGCACGCCGAGCTCGTGCATCTGCCTGTCGGCGCCGGCCACGGAGGGATGGCGCCAGTCGCCCTCGAGGATCACGCGCACGTGGCCGTCGTTCTCCTCGGTCCGGAGCCCGGCCGGCACTTCGTGGCCGCCGGGCCCGGCGGGCTGGTTGATTCGCGATGTCGAAGAAGCCGGCTGCGTTGTCATTCCCGCACACATAGCTGCTTGCCGGTTCCGTGTCACCGCTCGAAAAGCGACGTGTCCACGCGCAATTCGCCGCTGTTTCAGGCCGCTCGGGCGGCGGCCGCCAGAACGCGCCCGGCGCCCGCGGTCGCGGCGCCCGGCATCGCGCCGCCCTTCTGCTGCCAGACGATCAGCTCCATCCGGCCGTTGAAATCCTCGGCTATCGCGGTGCAGCTTTCCACCCAGTCGCCGGTGTTGATGTAGCGGATGCCGTTCATTTCGGTCATGACCGCATGGTGGATGTGGCCGCATACGACACCATCGACGTCATGCCGGCGAGCCTCCTCGACGACGACGCGCTGGAACTCGCCGATGAAGTTCACCGCCTGCTTGACGCGCTGCTTGGCCCAGGCCGAGAACGACCAGTAGGGCATGCCGATCCGGCGTCTCACGGTGTTGAGGCCGATATTGATCGCGATCGCCGCATCGTAGGCCCAGTCGCCCAGATAGGCGAGGATGCGCGCATTGCGGACGACCACGTCGAACTCGTCGCCATGGAGCACGAGGTAGCGGCGACCGTCGGCCGCCTCGTGGATGTGCTGGCGGGCGACTTCTATTCCGCCGAAATGCGTGCCCGGGAAATCGCGCAGGAACTCGTCGTGGTTGCCGGGGACATAGACGACGCGGGCGCCCTTGCGGGCCTTGCGAAGCAGTTTCTGGACGACGTCGCTGCACGACTGCGGCCAGTACCAGCTTCGCTTGAGCCGCCAGCCGTCGACGATGTCACCGACGAGCACGATGGTTTCGGCGTCGTGCCAGCGCAGAAAGTCCAGGAGAAAATCGGCCTTGGCGGCCTTCGACCCGAGATGGATATCGGACAGGAACAGCGTCCTGACCCGCCTGACTTCCGGTACAGCTGCCATGACCCGCCCTCCGTGGATCCACGGTCCCGTCTAGCGCGAGTCGTGTTGCAGCAGGATGACAGCGCCCGGAATTGCCGGTCCTTCGAGGCCCGACAGCCGCAGAACGAGCCGATATCCCTCGATTTTCGCGGTGATCCACTCTATCCCTCGCTCAAGAGCGCCGCGGGCGGCCGAGCGATCCGTGCGGGCTGCCGCGGGCGCACGATAGGCAGGGAGCGTCCAAGTGAACGACCAGAAGAAAGAACCGGCGAGAGCCGTCTCGATGTCGAAGCCAAAGCCGGCGAGCGGCGATCTGAACGAGAGCGCCCTTTTCTTCCATCGCTATCCGCGTCCCGGGAAGCTGGAGATACAGGCGACGAAGCCGCTCGGAAACCAGCGCGACCTGGCGCTCGCCTATTCGCCCGGGGTGGCGGCACCGTGCCTCGCCATTCGCGACAATCCGGAAATGGCCGCGGACTACACGTCCCGGGCGAATCTCGTCGGCGTCGTCTCGAACGGTTCCGCGGTGCTCGGCCTCGGGAACATCGGTCCGCTCGCCTCGAAGCCGGTGATGGAGGGAAAGGCGGTCCTCTTCAAGAAGTTCGCCAACATCGACGTGTTCGACATCGAGGTGAACGCCGCGACCGTCGACGAGATGGTGACGGTCATCGGAGCGCTGGAGCCTACTTTCGGCGGCATCAACCTGGAGGACATCAAGGCGCCGGAATGCTTCGAGGTGGAGCAGCAGCTGCGCGACAGGCTCGACATTCCCGTCTTTCACGACGACCAGCACGGCACGGCGATCATCGTCGCGGCCGCGGTTCTGAACGGACTCGAGCTGGCCGGCAAGTCGATCCGCAACGCCAAGATCGTCGCCTCGGGCGCGGGCGCGGCGGCCCTCGCCTGCCTGAACCTGCTCGTCGAGCTCGGTGCGCAGCGCGAGAACATCTGGGTGCACGACATCGAGGGGCTCGTCTACGAAGGCCGCGAAGTGCTGATGGACCCCTGGAAGTCGGTCTTCGCGCAGAAGTCGGACAAGCGGCAGCTGGGCGAATTCGATACCCGGCGCCGACGTCTTTCTCGGCCTTTCGGCGGCGGGGGTGCTGAAGCCGGAATTCCTTGCGCAGATGGCAGAGCGGCCGCTGATCATGGCGCTGGCCAATCCGGTTCCGGAGATCATGCCGGATCTTGCCCGCGAGGCGCGGCCGGACGCGATGATCTGCACCGGCCGGTCCGACTATCCGAACCAGGTCAACAACGTCCTTTGCTTTCCCTACATCTTCCGCGGCGCTCTCGACTGCGTCGCGACGACGATCAACGAGGACATGAAGCGGGCGGCGGTGCGGGCTATCGCGGCGCTGGCGCGCGAGGAACCCTCGGAAGTGGCCGCGCGGGCCTATTCCGGCGAGACGCCGGTTTTCGGTCCCGACTACCTGATCCCCTCGCCCTTCGACCCGCGGCTCATCCTGAGGATCGCCCCGGCCGTCGCGCGGGCAGCCGAGGAATCGGGCGTCGCCAAGCGGCCCATCACCGACATGGAAGCCTATGTCGACCAGCTCAACCGCTTCGTGTTCCGCTCCGGCCTGATCATGAAGCCGCTGTTTTCCTCGGCGAAGGCGGCGGAACGGAAGCGCGTCGTCTTCGCCGAGGGGGAGGACGAGCGCGTGCTGCGCGCCGCGCAGGTCCTGCTCGAGGAAGGCATCGCACAGCCGATCCTCATCGGACGGCCGGCCATCATCGAGAATCGCCTCAAGCGCTACGGCCTGAAGATCCGGCCCGGTGTCGATTTCGCCGTGACGAACCCGGAGGACGACCCGCGCTTCCGCGAATACGTGGATCTTTACTTCTCGCTCGTCGGCCGGCTCGGCGTCATTCCCGAGGCCGCGCGCACGATCGTGCGCACCAATCCGACCGTCATCGGCGCCCTGTCTGTCAAGCGCGGAGAGGCCGACGCCCTCATCTGCGGCGTCGAGGGCCGATACGACCGCCACCTGCGCGACGTGGCGCAGATCATCGGCAAGCGCGAGGGCGCGCTCGATTTCTCCGCGATGAGCCTGCTCATTTCGCAGCGCGGCGCGACCTTCTTCGCCGACACCTACGTCTCGCTCAACCCGACGGCGGAGGAGATCGCCGAGACCACGATCATGGCGGCCAGGGAGATCCGGCGCTTCGGCATCACGCCGAGGGCGGCGCTGGTGTCGCACTCGAACTTCGGCTCGCGCGATTCCGAGAGCGCGTTCAAGATGCGCAAGGCGACGCAACTGGTGCGCCGGCTCGACCCGGAACTCGAAGCCGACGGGGAGATGCACGGCGATTCGGCCATCTCCGAGCTCCTGCGCCAGAGGGTCATGCCGGACAGCACCCTGACGGGCGAGGCGAACCTGCTGGTGTTTCCGAACCTCGATGCCGCCAACATCACGCTCGGCGTCGTCAAGTCGATGATGGACGGGCTGCATGTCGGACCGATCCTGCTCGGCAGTGCGATGCCGGCGCACATCCTGTCGCCTTCGGTGACATCCCGCGGGGTGGTCAACATGGCGACGCTCGCCGTCGTCGAGGCCTCCGCGCCCGCCTAGGTCCGCGGGGGAGCCAACGCCGCCTTCGACCGCGGGCGCTTCAGCCGGAAGTGGTGGGTGAATACTCTGGACAAGCAGGAATAAGTGAACGAAATTGCCGGGCTGCGATTCCGAGGGGGACTTTGGTGATCGATAAAGATGCCTATTTCGACATTCTGAACCTCGTCGAGGACGAAGAGTTGATCGATCCCGGCTCGTTCCTGCGGCAGCTCGTCGAGCGCTACGGCCTGGCGCATGCGAGCTATTTCGACATTTATCCCGGCACTGGGGCGCTGCACCTTCGCCGCGCGCACCACACTTATGGCCAGGATTGGGTCGATCTCTACCATTCGCGCGCCCTCTACAGGCATGATGCCGTCCTGCACGAAGGGCTGCGCAGCATCGTGCCGGTGGACTGGACGTCGGTCCGAAAGGCTCATCCGGGGAGCGAAGTCGTCTTCGACGCGGCCCGCTCGTGCGGGATACCGCAACACGGGCTGACCTTTCCGCAGCTCACGCGCGGACGCAGCCAGGCGGTGTTCTCGATCAGCGCTTCCCTCGATGAAAGGGAGTGGCCCGCCTACCGCAGGGCCGTTCTCAGGGACATCCAGTCGCTCGCGGCCCTTTTCCATGCCTTGATGCAGGGACCGGCCGGTGCAGGCGACGAGGCGGCGAAGCCGGAACTGACCGGGCGGGAGGCCGAGGTCCTCAGGTGGTCGGCCGCCGGCAAGAGCTACTGGGAAATCTCGATGATCCTCGGCGTATCCGAACGGACCGTGCGCTTCTTCATGACGAACGCCCGCCACAAGCTGAACGTCGTCACCAACACGCAGGCCGTCGCGACGGCGATACTGCGCGGACTGATCCCACCGATCTGAGACGCGGGCCTGCGTACCCGTCGGACCCCGCCGGGCAATCCAATCGTCGGAACTTCTGAAGACCGCACAACGCCCGCAGCCCTGCTCTTCGGCGCGGAGAAAATCGCAAGAAGCACAGTTATTTCAGTATTTCGGAAATCAGATGGTGCGGTCGAGAAGACTCGAACTTCCACGGGTTGCCCCACAGCGACCTCAACGCTGCGCGTCTACCAATTCCGCCACGACCGCACGTGGTAGAAGCCGGCTGACCGGCGCGCTGCATGTAGCAAAAGGGCTGCGGGCACACAAGGCCGCGCCGACAGTTTTTTGACGCCTCGCGCGATATGCGTGAACCTGCCCTCGGGCGGGCGATCTTGCAGTTTCCGCGGCGGGCTGGCAAATGCTGACCTGACGAAGGAGCAGGGACATGGAGCGCGGAGAAATCGACATCGGCTTCCATCCGACGGGCGATTCGCCGCCTGTGCGCTGGCTGATTTCCCCCGGGCTGACGGATTACGCGGAAGCCGTCCGCTTCATGGAGGAGGAGGCAGCCGCCATCGCCGAAGGCCGGGCCGACGAGCTCGTGTGGCTGGTGGAGCACCCGCCCGTCTACACGGCCGGGACGAGCGCCCGGGCAGAGGATCTCGTCGCGCCGGGGCGCTTCCCCGTGCACAGAACGGGGCGCGGCGGCGAATATACCTATCACGGGCCTGGACAACGCGTCGCATACGTGATGCTCGACCTCAAGCGACGCCGCCAGGACGTGCGGGGCTTCGTTTCCGCGCTGGAGGGCGTGATCATCCGCACGCTTGCCGCGATGAACGTCAGGGGCGAGCGCCGCGAGGACCGCGTCGGCGTATGGGTGGCGAGGCCGGAGCGGCCGCCGCACGACGGCGGCGCGTCGGCCGAGGACAAGATCGCCGCCCTCGGCATCCGGCTGCGCCGCTGGGTCAGCTTCCACGGGCTGGCCATCAACGTCGCGCCGGAGCTGGAGCATTTCTCCGGCATCGTGCCCTGCGGGATCAGGGAGTACGGCGTCACCAGCCTTGAGGATCTGGGCCTGCTCGTCAGCATGGCGGAGGTCGACATCCTGCTGCGGAGCGCGTTCGAGGAGATCTTCGGCCCGACGATGCAGGTTGAATCAGCCTAGAGGCGCGATACTGACGGATGGTGCCATCTGGCAGGGAAAATCGCCCAGCACATCAATAGCTTGCGGGCTGACCTTTCCATACGGACGGGTACCGCGTGTTTGGGGCGTACCACTTGCGAGCCCTTCCCAGAATCACGCCCCGAGATGCTGCACGGCAAAGATGACCGCCGTGCCGTGCACGAAGACGGCGGCCGCGAATCCGGCAGCCACGAAGACGCGTTCGGGAACCGTCATGACGTCGAGCTCGCTGCGGGGGCGCACCGAGCGGGTGGTGAGAGAGAGGCTCATCAGCGCGAGGACGGCCAGGGCGAAGACGAGAGTCCAGTGCGGGGCGCCGACCCTCCAGCCGACATAGAGAAGCATCAGCGAGGCGGCGAAGCTGCCGGCCGCAAGTTGCCGCGGGCCGCGCATAACCTGCCTGAGCACGTGGCCGCCGTCGAAGCGGGCGACTGGCGCGAGATTCAGAAGATTGAACCCGCCCCCGATCAGCACGAAGGCGAGCAGCATTTCCGCCAGCCGCGTCGTGGCCACGGAGGGGTAGAGCGTCATCGCCCCGGCAACGACGAACGCCGACGTGCCGGCGCCCATGAGCGCGCAGAAGGCGACCTCGAAGAGGCTGTCGTATGGCCTGCCGCCGATGGCGACCCCGCCGAGCAGCGGAATGATGATCATGCGCGCCGAGCGATGCCCGCAGGCGCGGTAGGCAAGCATGTGGCCGAGTTCGTGGAGCACGATGACGATCGTCAGGGTCGCCGAAAGGAAGAACCCGGAAGCGGTCAGGCCGAAGAACGGCCAAAGAGCGAGGATCGACAGCAGCGCAAGGCCGAACTGGGTCGGCGGGCGCTCGATCCAGCCGCGCGCGCGCCCCTCGCCCGTCCTGACCCAGTTCGCCAGCGCGTCGAGCTCGCGGCGCAGGAGAAACCACCGGAAGATCAGGAATGCGAGGCCCCTGTACCGGTCGGTCTGGACGACGGTCAGGCGGCAGCCCGCGCCATCGGGCTCGACCTTGCGCTTCTCCTCGAAGGCGGACCAGAAAGAAATGTCCAGGGCGCTGTCGTCCGTCACGCGCGCGGCAAAGCCGCGGGCCCCGGCCGCCCCTGGCCTGTCGTAGACGACCTCGATCTGCCTGCGGACCGGCTGCCCCTTCCTGTCCATCTGGTCGTAGGTCTGCTCGACGATCCCGGGTCGACCCTCCTCCGGCCGGCTCGACAGGACCCGGCTGTACCAGTCGGCGCTGGAGCCCATGGGGTCGATCGCCTGCCAAAGCGTTTCGCAACCGATCGGGAACCGCCGGCGAACGACGATGCTGCGGCGCCCGAGGGGCAGAGCGATCAGCAGCCACAGGAGCCCGAGATTGAGCCCCAGCAACGATCCTGCCATGATCAGTGTCGACATCGCCCGTCCCGCTCGCCGGAGCGCAGGCCCCGTTGCCGATGCAAGCTAGAGCCGAGGCCTTAACATTTCCTGCTCCGCCGGGGCCGGTCCCGTCAGGCGAATTCCATGATGACGGCGTCGACGGCGAGGCTCGCGCCGGGCTCGGCCAGGATCCTCTCGATCACGACATCACGCTCCGCCTTGAGCACGTTCTCCATCTTCATCGCCTCTATGACGGCCAGCGTCTCGCCCGCCTTGACTTCCTGCCCTTCGGATACGCCGATCGACACCACGAGCCCCGGCATCGGGCAGAGAAGCATCCTCGACGTGTCCGGCGGCAGCTTCACCGGCATCAGCCGGTCGAGTTCGGCGAGGCGCGGCGTATAGACGCGCGCCACCGCGGAAAGGCCCTGCCAGTCGATGCGCAGCCCGTTCGCCACGGGGCGCAACTGGGCGGTGACGGACCTGTCGCCGACCCGGCCTTGCCAGACCGCCTCGCCGGGCCGCCAGCCGGAAGTGACCGTCACGGGTTCGGCGCCCTCGACGGAGAGGTCGATCTCGACCGGCGTCCCCGGATAGCCGTCCGTCAGCCGCACCGGCACGTAGGCATCGCCGACACGCACCACCCAGTCGCGCCTCGTCTCGCCCGAATGCGGGGCCACGCGATCGCCGAACCTGTCCAGACGGTCCTTGCGCAGCAGCTCGGCCGTGAGCGCCACGGCGGCGATCGTCCTGACTTCCGCCTCGCCGGGCACTTCCGGCGAAAATCCGTCCGGATATTCCTCGGCGATGAAAGCGGTGGACAGCCGCCCCTCGCGCCAGCGCGGATGGCGCATGAGGGCCGCCAGGAACGGCATGTTGTGGTTGATGCCGTCGACCACGAAGGCATCGAGCGCCTCGCCCATCGCATCGACCGCGGCAATCCTGTCCGGTGCCCAGGTGCAGAGCTTGGCGATCATCGGATCGTAGAACATGGTGATCTCGGCGCCCTCGAAGACGCCGGTGTCGTTGCGCACGACCGCATTGCCGCGAGGGCCCTCTTCCGGCGGCCGATAGCGCGTCAGGCGGCCGATGGAGGGAAGAAAGTTGCGGAAGGGATCCTCCGCGTAAAGCCGGCTCTCTATCGCCCAGCCGTCGAGCCTGACCTCGTCCTGAGCGAGCGCGAGCTTCTCGCCGGCGGCAACCCTGATCATCTGCTCGACGAGGTCGACGCCGGTCACGAGCTCGGTCACGGGGTGCTCGACCTGCAGGCGCGTGTTCATTTCCAGGAAATAGAAGTTGCGGTCCTTGTCGACGATGAACTCGACGGTGCCCGCGCTCTGGTATTCGACCGCCTTCGCCAGCGCGACCGCCTGCTCGCCCATCTGCCGGCGGGTGGCCTCGTCGAGAAAGGGCGACGGCGCCTCCTCCACGACCTTCTGGTTGCGCCGCTGGATCGAGCACTCGCGCTCGCCGAGGTAGATGGCGTTGCCGTGGGCGTCGGCGAGCACCTGGATCTCGATATGCCGAGGCTCCACGACGAACTTTTCGATGAAGACGCGGTCGTCGCCGAAGGAACTCCTCGCCTCCGAGCTGGCACGCTCGAAGCCGTCGCGCACCTCGGCCTTGTCCCAGGCGATGCGCATGCCCTTGCCGCCGCCGCCGGCCGACGCCTTGATCATGACCGGGTAGCCGATCCCGGCGGCGATTTCCTCCGCGTGGTCGGCGTTCTCGATCACGCCGAGGAAGCCGGGCACGGTGTTGACGCTCGCCTCGCTGGCGAATTTCTTCGAATTCGATCTTGTCGCCCATCGCCTTGATGGCCTTCGGGCGCGGCCCGATGAAGACGATGCCTTCGGCATCGAGCGCCTCGCAGAACGCGGCGCGTTCCGAGAGAAAGCCATAGCCGGGATGAACCGCCTCTGCGCCCGTCTGCCTGCAGGCCGCGATGATCTTTTCTATGACGAGATAGCTTTCCGAAGCGGGAGCCGGGCCGATATGCACGGCCTCGTCTGCCATCTGCACGTGCAGGGCGCCGGCATCGGCGTCCGAATAGACCGCGACGGTGGCGATGCCCATCCGGCGCGCGGACTTCATGACGCGGCAGGCGATCTCGCCGCGGTTGGCAATCAGTATCTTCTTGAACACGCAGTGGCCCTCCCGGGTGTCTTTCCCCCCTTAAGCCACATTTTTCCGGGGCGAACAACGTGACGAAAGCATGAGCGGCCCGCTCGCCGCTCAGGCGCCGCCCAATTCCTGAAGCTGTCGCTCACGCCAGACGATGAATAGCCCCGACCCGACGATGATCGCGATTCCGAGAAGCTTGGAGGCATCCGGGAACTCGGAGAAGACGGCCCAGCCCAGCAGAGCGGCGGACACGATCTCCAGGTACTGGAACGGCGCGAGGAGGGATGCAGGGGCCCGCTGGAAGGCCTTGACGACGATCAGGTGCCCGTAGGCCGCGATCGTCCCGAGCACCAGCAGCAGGCACCAGGCGAGCGCGGACCGCGGCAGGGAGGGCTCCAGATTGGCGACCCCTGCCAGTTCCCCGCCGCACAGAAGCACGGCGCCGAGGAAAAGGCTGCCGCCGGCCCCCGCGACGTATTGCATGACCAGGGCGGTGTCGACCTTTCCAAGGGCGCGGTTCATCAGCATGTAACCGGCAAAGAGCGTCGCCGTAACCAGCGGCAGGAGCGCCACGGGCCCGAAGCGGGCAAAGCTCGGGTTGATGACGATCACCGCGCCCACGAAGCCCGTGGCGATCGCGCTCCAGCGGCGCCAGCCGACGCGTTCCTTGAGAACCAGCGCGGAAAGCGCCGTCAGTATGAACGGCTCGACGAAGAAGATGGCGATGGAGTCGGCGACCGGCATGTACTTGAGCGCGGTGAAGAAGAAGAGGCTCGCGCCGCCGAGCAGGCAGCCGCGCAGCAGGTTCAGCCACAGCCGCCTGGGGCGCAGCGCACGAAAGCCGCCGATGGCGAGGACCGCCGGCAGGGTCAAGAGGAGCTGGAAGAGGAAGCGGTAGAAGGTGATCTGGCCGGGAGCCATGTCCTGAACGGTCGAGAGATAGCGGGCGATCGTGTCCATGGCGGGCAGCAGCATGACGCCGCACGTCATCATGGCGATGCCTTCGAGGTAGCCGCTGGCGGCCGCGCGCCTGTCGCTCTGGAGGATCGCCATGAGATGGATGTCCGGGTTCGTGTGCCGCGCAAAGCTACAGACCTTGCCGCACAATACAATCCATCTTTGTCCGCGACATGCGCAGGAAGAGCGGCCCATGTCGCTTGTGGGTGGTCAGCGGCGCCCCGAACATCTATTCATTGGAGAAGTCCACGAGCGGCGGTTTCGACCTACCGCACGGAAAGAATGCAACTCGGAGGGACTCAATGACCAGTACTGCCACCTCGACCGGCTCGGTCTTTCACGAAGAGGCCGACACAGACACGCTGGGCGGCCGGATCTCGCGCGCCCGCGATGCGCTGAACCTGACGACCTCGCAGCTTGCGCGGCGTCTCGGCGTCAAGAGCGAGACCGTCGCCGCATGGGAAAGCGACCGCTCGGAGCCGAGAGCGAACCGGCTCACCATGCTCGCCGGCGTCATGGGCGTTTCGCCCACCTGGCTGCTCAACGGCGTCGGCGATGCCCCGCAGGACAACCAGGTTCATTCCGAGATGCACCTGCTGGAGATGCAGCTCACACGGCTGAAGGAGAACCAGGCCGAGGCGCAGAAGCTGATTGCGTCGATCGATGCGGAACTGCGGCGGGTATCACAAAGCCTGAAGACCTAGCCCGCGGCCCCGAACGTGGCAGCCTCCGACGCGCCCGCGAGGCGGCCCATGCCCGAACCCATACCCGAACGGATTTTGCCAGGAGTTATCAATGGACGTACGCGCCGCAGTCGCCACCGGAGCCGGAAAGCCGCTGGAGGTCATGACCGTCCAGCTCGACGGCCCGAAGGAAGGCGAAGTGCTGATCGAGGTGAAGGCGACCGGCATCTGCCACACGGACGACTTCACGCTGTCGGGCGCCGACCCGGAGGGCATCTTTCCGGCGATCCTCGGCCACGAGGGCGCTGGCGTCGTCGTCGACGTGGGGCCGGGGGTGACGTCGCTCAGGAAGGGAGACCACGTCATTCCGCTGTATACTCCGGAGTGTCGCGAGTGCCCGTCCTGCCTCTCGCGCAAGACCAACCTGTGCACGGCGATCCGCGCGACGCAGGGCCAGGGCCTGATGCCGGACGGAACGTCGCGCTTCTCGATCGGCAAGGACAGGATCTTTCACTACATGGGCTGCTCGACCTTCGCGAACTTCACGGTGCTGCCGGAGATCGCCGTCGCCAAGGTCCATCCGGACGCGCCGTTCGACAAGATCTGCTACATCGGTTGCGGCGTCACGACGGGCGTCGGCGCCGTCATCAATACAGCGAAGGTCGAGATCGGCGCGACGGCAGTCGTCTTCGGCCTCGGCGGCATCGGGCTCAACGTGATCCAGGGCCTGCGCCTGGCGGGCGCGGACATGATCATCGGCGTCGACATCAACAACGGGAAGAAGGAGTGGGGCGAGCGCTTCGGCATGACTCACTTCGTCAATCCGACTGAAATCGACGGCGACGTCGTCGCGCACCTGGTCAACATGACCAAGCGAGGTGCCGACCAGATCGGCGGGGCGGACTACACGTTCGACTGCACCGGAAACGTCAAGGTCATGCGCCAGGCCCTCGAATCGGCCCATCGCGGCTGGGGCCAGTCGATCATCATCGGCGTCGCCGGTGCCGGCCAGGAGATCTCGACCCGTCCCTTCCAGCTTGTGACCGGCCGCACATGGAAGGGCACGGCCTTCGGCGGCGCGCGCGGGCGCACGGACGTACCGAGGATCGTCGACTGGTACATGGAGGGCAAGATCGAGATCGACCCGATGATCACGCACACGATGCCCCTGGAGGACATCAACAAGGGGTTCGAGCTGATGCATTCGGGAGAGAGCATCAGGAGCGTGGTGCTTTACTGACATGATCTATGTCGATGCCGACGCCTGCCCGGTCAAGGCCGAGATACTGAAGGTCGCGGACCGCCACGGGCTGGAGGTGACGCTGGTCGCCAATTCCGGCCTCAGGCCTTCCCGGGACCCGATGGTCCACATCGTCACCGTCTCTGCCTCGTTCGACGCAGCCGACGACTGGATCGCGGAGCGGGCCGGGCCTTCCGACATCGTCGTGACTGCGGACGTTCCGCTCGCGGGCCGCTGCGTGGCGGCCGGAGCGCTGGTGACCGGACCTTCCGGACGGAAATTCGACGAAGCCAATATCGGCATGGCGACGGCCATGCGCGATCTCGGCGCCCACCTGCGCGAGACCGGCGAAAGCAAGGGATACAACGCACCCTTCTCGCAGCGCGATCGCTCGCAGTTTCTCGAGACCTTCGACAGGCTCTGCCGGCGGGCGCGAACCACGACACGAGCTTGCGCAGGAGACGACGGATGAAGATCCTTTCCCAGGCGAAGGCCTTCGGCGGCACGCAGGGCGTCTATGCCCATACGTCGGAGGCCTGCGATTGCGACATGACCTTCGCGGTCTTCGTTCCGCCGCAGGCGAAGCAAGGCCTTTGCCCGGTGCTCTGGTACCTCTCCGGACTGACCTGCACCCACGCCAACGCAACCGAGAAGGGTGAGTACCGGCGCCTCGCCGCCGAGCTTGGCCTCATCGTCGTCTGTCCGGACACGAGCCCGCGCGGCGAAGGCGTGCCGGACGAGCCGGACAACTGGCAGTTCGGGAGCGGAGCCGGGTTCTACGTCGACGCGACGGAGGAACCATGGTCGCGCAACTACCGGATGGAAAGCTATGTCGTCGACGAACTGCCCCGGCTCGTCGCCAGCCATTTCGCCGCCGACATGAAGCGGCAGTCCGTCTTCGGGCACTCCATGGGCGGCCACGGCGCGCTTACCCTGGCGCTGAGACATCCGGACCGGTTCGCGAGCTGCTCCGCCTTCGCGCCCATCGTGCAGCCGACGACGGCCGGCTGGTCCCGGCCGGCGCTGGAGAAGCTGCTCGGCCGGGACGAGGCCGCACTGCGGCGGCACGATGCGACCTGCCTGATCGAGGACGGGGCGCGCTTTCCCGGATTCCTGGTCGACCAGGGAACGGGCGACGGCTTCCTCGACGAGGGGCTGAGGCCATGGCTTCTGGCAGAGGCATGCGAGAAGGCCGGCATTCCCCTCACCCTGCGGATGCAGGAGAACTACGACCACTCCTATTTCTTCATCTCGACCTTCATGGACGACCATCTTCGCTGGCACGCCGAGCGGCTCGGCGTGCACTGAGCGCGACCCTGCTTCGGCGGGCCGGGACGTTCCGCTGGGTCACTCTACGACGGGCGGCGGCGCCTCGCGCTCGGCCCTGCCCTGGAGCGGCTTCTCGCGCATCGCCACCAGGCAGACGAAGGACAGCATCATGATCGCGGAGGCGACCGCAAACATCGCGACAAAGGGATACGCGGCTTCGATCGAGCCGACCGCCGCCCCGCCCTGCCGGCCGAGAGGCAGGCCGAAAGACAAGGCGATGGCGCCGAGTACCGCAACGCCCAGAGCGCCGCCGAGAGAGCGCAGGAACGTGAGCACGCCTGTCGCAACGCCGAGATGAGCGCGTTCCACTGCATTCTGTACTGAGATGGTCGCGATCGGGAACGTCATGCCGGTTCCCATGCCGGCGGCTGCGGCAAGCACCTCCACCGTGACGAGCGAGGCTCCCTCGGCCAGCCAGGCCAGAACGGCAAGGGCCACGACGGCGATTGCGGATCCGACCACCGCTATGCGCTTGTAGTGCACGACACGCGCCACCAGCCGGCCGCTCATCGTGGCGCCGGCGACCGTGCCGAGGAGCAATCCGAGCAGCGCCATGCCGGAGTTGCTGACCGACAGGCCTATATAGTGCTGCAGATAGATCGGCAGGTAGACCGACAGGCCGATCGAGGCAGCCTGTGAGAGGAACATCGACATCGTCGCCATCAGCACGATGCCGTTGCGCAGGATTTCGAGCGAGACGAGCGGTTCTCCCGCCTGCGCGATGCGCAGCGCAAAGAAGAACCAGAAGATGGCCGAAAGCGCGAAGACTCCGAGAACCGCCGCCGAAAGCCACGGAAAGGTGGAGCCGCCCCAGTTGAGGCCGAGAAGAAGCAGCGAGGTCGCGAGGATGAGCAGCAGAGCTCCGGCGACATCGATCCGGTGTTCCCTTGCGACGACGGCAAGCTTCTTCAGCGGGTTGTTGAGGACCACCATCGCGACGGCACCGAGCGGCAGGTTTATCCAGAAGATCAGCGACCAGCTCAGGTGATCGGCGAAATAGCCGCCGAGGAGCGGACCGGCGATGCTGGCCACCGCCCAGGTGCCCGAGATCCAGGCGGCGTAGCGTGCCCGCTCGCGCGGCGGGACGAGGTCGCCGATGACGGTCTGCGCCAGCGCGATCAGGCCGCCGCCCCCGAGGCCCTGGATGGCGCGCCCAGCGATCAGGACGAACATGTTCGGCGACAGCGCACTGACCACGGAGCCGGCGAGGAAGATCACGATGGCGCCGTAGATCGTCGGCCGGCGGCCGTAGATGTCCGAGATCTTGCCGTAGAGCGGCGCCATGGCGGTCGCAGTGAGGAGATATGCCGTGACGATCCACGGCAGGTAGTCGGCATTGCCGAGCGCGGCGCCGATCGTCGGCAACGCGGGGGCCACGATCGTCTGGTCGAGCGCGGCAAGCAGCATGGCGATCAGCACGCCGGCGATGATCGCGTTCTTCTCCGTCTCCGTGACAGGCGGCGCCTCGAAGGCAGCCGGCTGGCCGTGCTTGATGGCTTTGTCCATGGGTCCGATCCGAATTCCCCGAGGAAGGGCGAACGCCTCCTCCGCCAACCGAGATAGTCGCGCGACACCCGGAGGCAATGCCTGCCGACAACCTTCCGTACGTGTCGCCTGCTTGTCGCTACTGCCCGCTTCGTCAGGAGCGAGGCCTTCCAGGTCCCCTCGGGACAGCCGGACATTTCACCGGCTCCGCTTCGCGAAAAGGGCCCCCTGCGCCTTGGCGGGGCGCGCGCCCGCTCCTTTCGAGGAGGCCGCGCCGGCCGGCAGGCCTCAGAGCGGTATGTTGTCGTGCTTCTTCCAGGGATTGTCGAGGCTCTTGCGGCGCAGGAGGCGCAGCGCGCGAGCCACGCGCCTCCGCGTCGAATGCGGCATGATCACCTCGTCGACGTAGCCGCGCTCGGCCGCGACGAAGGGAGACAGGAAGCGATCCTCGTACATCCTGGTGTGCGCGGCGATCCTGTCGGCGTCTTCGATGTCCTTGCGGAAGATGATCTCCACGGCGCCCTTGGCTCCCATGACCGCGATCTGCGCCGTGGGCCAGGCGTAGTTGATGTCGCCGCGCAGATGCTTCGACGCCATGACGTCGTAGGCGCCGCCGAAGGCCTTCCGGGTGATCACGGTCACCTTGGGGACGGTCGCCTCCGCATAGGCAAAGAGCAGCTTCGCGCCATGCTTGATCAGGCCGCCATATTCCTGCGCGGTACCAGGCAGGAAGCCCGGAACGTCGACGAAGGTGACGATAGGAATGCCGAAGCAGTCGCAGAAGCGCACGAAGCGCGCTGCCTTCCGGCTCGCGTCCGAGTCGAGCACTCCGGCCAGGACCATCGGCTGGTTGGCGACGAAGCCGACCGTGCGCCCCTCCATCCGACCGAAGCCAACGACGATGTTCCTGGCGAAGCTTTCCTGGATCTCGAAGAAATCGCCCTCGTCGACGGTCTTCAGGATCAGTTCCTTGATGTCGTACGGCTTGTTGGCGTTCTTCGGAACCAGGGTGTCGAGCGAGTTGTCCTCCTCCGTCGCCGGCTGGAAACATTCGACCTCCGGCAGGTCGGAGGTGTTCGACTGCGGCAGGAGATCGACGAGACGGCGCATCTGCAGGAGCGCCTCCACGTCGTTCTCGTAGGCGCCGTCGGCGATCGAGGACTTCGTCGTGTGGACGGTCGCGCCGCCCAGTTCCTCGGACGTCACCGTCTCGTTGGTCACGGTCTTCACGACGTCTGGGCCGGTGACGAACATGTAGGAGGTGTCGCGGACCATGAAGATGAAATCCGTCATCGCCGGAGAATAGACGTCGCCGCCGGCGCAAGGGCCCATGATCACCGAGATCTGCGGAATGACTCCGGAGGCGAGGACGTTGCGCTGGAATACCTCGGCATAGCCGCCGAGCGCCGCGACGCCCTCCTGGATGCGCGCGCCGCCCGCGTCGTAGATGCCGACGATCGGCGCGCGGTTCCTGAGCGCCATGTCCTGCACCTTCATGATCTTCTCGGCATGGGCCTCGGAGAGCGAGCCGCCGAAGACGGTGAAGTCCTTGGCGAAGACATAGACGGCGCGGCCGTTGACGGTGCCCCATCCGGTGACGACGCCGTCGCCGTAGTAGCGGGTGTCCTCC
The DNA here is from genome assembly GCA_963760965.1 of uncultured Alphaproteobacteria bacterium. Taxonomy (GTDB): domain Bacteria; phylum Pseudomonadota; class Alphaproteobacteria; order Rhizobiales; family Rhizobiaceae; genus Pararhizobium_B. The sequence goes on along the minus strand of CAVXEW010000006.1, from coordinate 272,364 downwards.
ATGCCGAAGTCCGTCGAGCGATGGGTGACGAACATGTCGAATTCCTCGAAGGATCCCTCGTCGAGGAATGCCTCGATGCGCTCGCGCGCCGTCAGCTTGCCGCGACCGTGCTGGGCGGCGATGCGCTTCTCGCCGCCGCCGAGGCGGGCTTGCGCGCGCCGCTCCTTGAGTTCCTCCAGGACGTCCTTCATTGCTCTCCTCCGATCGCCACCGTCGCCCCGCCGGCATACCATGCCCGGCGAAATCCGCCATGCCCTAAAGGGCGAAGAGCGTGTCGGCGGCCGCCTTCATTTCGGCCCAACGCTTCGCGCGACGGTCCGCCGCCTCGGCGTCCACGCCCCAGAGCTCGATGTTCCAGTCCTCGTCGACATGCGCCGCCTGCCACGCGTCCTCGGGCGGGACGGCGTTCATCGCAACCGCCATCGCCAGGATGGCAGAGCCCGTAAGCGTCGCCATGGTGTGAAGCGCGGCCAGTTCGAGCGGCGTACGGAAGCGGCCGACATGGGAGGAGAAGACGGCCAATGCCTCGCGCGGCTGTTCGACATGCATCACGCCTTCCGCCAGGACGAAGCGCGCGCCGAGCGCCGAACGGGCCCAGTCGATCAGCGGGTCCCATGCCTCGGCCTGCCGCGCCACCAGTTCGCGGGGCTCCCCGGCGCGGTAGCAGAGCATATCCGAGCCGGAAAAGCGCACGATGTCCTCGGCGACGGCCTGCGGATCCTGCGCAACGCCGTCGAGCGCCGTGTTGGCGAGCCTGGTCAGGGGCATGACCGACGGATCGATGAGGTCCTTCTGTGCGTCCCACTCGGCCGCCACGGCCTCCGCGAGTGCGCGACTCGGCAGGCGGAAGGCTTGCTTCGCCGGCGTGCGCATCGGCCGGCCGTCGAGCCGGACCTCGTAGCCGCCGTCTCCGGCTTCCACTGCAACGGTCTCGTAAAAGCGCTTCGGCAACGGCTTCTGCATCAGTTTCTGCGCCCGCCGCATCGGGTCGTCGTTCGGGTCGTCGTGAAGATTTTCGAAAATGTCGCGCATCTCACGCTCCTGCCGTTTCCGGCGTTCCGATCCATTCGAGAAGGTCGCCCGGCCTGTCGATCACCGCCCGGGCGCCTGCTTCGCACAGGGCGGCGCCCGTCGAGTAGCCCCAGGCCACGCCGATGCCCACCGCGCCGGCTGTCCTCGCCATCTGCATGTCGAAGACGGCATCGCCGACGACGATGGTGTCGGAGGGGTCAAGACCCGCCTCCCCGCAGCATTCCAGCACCATTGCCGGATGAGGCTTGGACGGGCAGTCGTCGGCCGTGCGGAGTGTGAAGAACGTCCGCTCCAGCCCGTGGAGCTTCAGGACCGCGCCGAGGCCGCGCCGCGACTTGCCGGTCACGATACCGAGTATCACGTCCTCCCGCGCGGCGAGACCGGCAACGAGCCCCGCGATGCCGTCGAACATCGGCTCGTGCAACCCGCCCCCGGTGCGGATCGCCACGAAATGCGCCTTGTAGCGCGCCGTCATCGCCGTGACTTCCGCGTCCACTTCGCGCGCGAGCAGCCGCGCGATCGCCTTGTCGAGGGTCAGGCCGATGATCGATTTCGTTTCCTCGACCGTCGGCGCCGGATGGCCGAATTCCTCGAAGCTGCGCGCCATGCAGTCATGGATCACGCCGGCGCTGTCGACCAGGGTCCCGTCGCAATCGAAGAGCACCAGCTTCATTCGGCATTCTCCTCGCCGGCCGCTTCGTCGAAGCCCAGCAGGTTCCAGCTCTGCACCATATGGGGCGGCAGCGGGGCGGTCACCACCAGCCGGCCGCCGTCCGGATTGGGAATGGAGATGCGCCGGGCGTGCAGGTGCAGCCGCTTCTGGATGCCGCCCGGGAACTCCCAGTTCTGGTCCGCCTCGAAATATTTCGGATCGCCGATGATCGGATGGCCGATATGGGCGGCGTGCACCCGCAACTGGTGGGTGCGGCCCGTATAGGGCTCCATTTCGAGCCAGGCGAGCCCCTGCCCGGCCTGCTCGACGATGCGGTAGTTGGACACGGCATGGTCGGCGCCCGGCTCACCGTGCTTGCATACGCGCATCCGGTCGCCGTCGGGCGTCGGCTCCTTGACCAGCCATGTCGAGATGCGGCCCTCGCGCCTGCGCGGCACGCCCCTGACCAGCGCCCAGTAGATCTTCTTCGTGTCGCGCTCGCGGAAGGCCGAGGTGAGCGCCTGCGCGGCACCGCGGGTGCGCGCGACGACCAGGACGCCGGAGGTGTCCCTGTCGAGGCGATGCACCAGCCGCGGCTTCTCGCCCCTCGCATTGCGCCAGGCCTCGAGCATGCTGTCGACGCTGCGCGTCACGCCAGAGCCGCCCTGCACCGCCAGTCCGGCCGGCTTGTCCAGCACGAAGACCTTCCTGTCCTCGTAGAGCAGCATCTTCGACAGCAGGTCGGCGTCGCCGGCGTTCCTCAGCGTCTTGCCGCTGATCGGTCCGCCGGATGCGCCTGCGCCATCGACGGCGAGCGGCGGCACGCGGACCGTCTGTCCCGGCTGCACGCGCGTATCCGACTTCACGCGGCCGCCGTCGACCCTGACCTGGCCGGAGCGGAGCAGCTTCTGCAACTGCCCGAAGCCGAGGCCCGGGTAGTGCAGCTTGAACCAGCGGTCGAGGCGCATTCCTGCCTCGTCGCCCTCCACCGTCTTCTGTTCCACGCCAGCCATCGCATTTTGTCCCCTGTGGAGGTTTCCTCAGACGAAGCTGCGCACGAGCGCCAGCCCGGCGAAGAGCGCGGCCACGGACAGCACCACGCTCGCGACCACGTAGCCGAATGCGATGGCGGCTTCGCCGCGCTCCCAGAGAAACACGGTGTCGAGCGAGAAGGAGGAGAAAGTGGTGAAGCCTCCGAGCATCCCCGTCATCAGGAACAGTCGCCACTCCATCGATGCGCTGAACTTGCGCGCCACGAGCTCGACGATGATGCCCATGACGAACGATCCGACGATGTTGACGGTGATCGTTCCCCAGGGAAAGCCCGAACCGAAGATCCTGAGCGTCAGGATGCCGACCAGATGTCTGAAAGAAGCGCCGATCGCGCCGCCGAGAGCCACGAGTAGTATATGCATGCGGGAAGCTTCTATTGGCTTTGGACAGCATTGCAAGCCCTGCCCTTGCCGCACCGATGCAGAGCGGCGGCTTCAGGAATTTCCGCCGCGCTCGCTTCTCAACTTCGTCCAGTAGTCCAGGCGCCTGCGGATCTCGCGCTCGAAACCGCGGTCGGGCGGGTCGTAGAAGGTCTGGCGTCCCATCTTCTCCGGGAAGTAGTCCTGCCCGGAAAAGGCGTCCGGCTGGTCGTGGTCGTAGAGATAGCCGGCTCCGTATCCCTCGCCCTTCATCAGCTTCGTGGGTGCGTTGAGGATATGCCGCGGCGGCAGCAGGGAGCCGTTTTCCTTCGCCGCCCGCATGGCGGCCTTGTAGGCGGTGTAGACGGCATTCGACTTCGGCGCGGTCGCCAGATACACGCAGGCCTGCGCGAGCGCCAGTTCGCCCTCCGGCGACCCCAGATAGTCGTAGGCGTCCTTGGCGGCATTGGCGACGGCCAGGGCCTGCGGATCGGCGAGGCCGATGTCCTCGGACGCCATGCGCACCAGCCGGCGGCCGAGAAAGAGCGGGTCTTCGCCGGCGTCCAGCATCCGCGCCAGATAATAGAGTGCGGCATCCGGATCGGAGCCCCGCACCGATTTGTGCAGCGCGGAAATGAGATTGTAGTGACCGTCCTGCGCCTTGTCGTAGACCGGCGCCCGGCGCTGGACGATCTCCTGCAAGCGGTCGGCGGAGAAGGTCTCGTTCTCGCGCGCGGCGCGCCAGATTTCCTCGGCGAGGGTGAGGACGGCGCGACCGTCTCCGTCGGCCATGCGCAGGAGGCTGGCTCGCGCTTCCTCATCGACTGGCAGGCGCTTGTCCAGAAGCGCCTCCGCCCGCTTCAGCAGTTCCCCGAGGCTCTCCGCGTCATGGAGGCGAAACGTCAGGACGCGTGCCCGCGACAGGAGGGCGGCGTTCAGTTCGAAGGAGGGGTTCTCGGTCGTCGCCCCGACCAGCACGACGGTGCCGTCTTCCATGACCGGGAGGAAGCTGTCCTGCTGGGCGCGGTTGAAGCGGTGTATCTCGTCGACGAAGAGCAGCGTCTGGCGCCCCGACATCCGGCGCGCGCGGGCCGCCTCGAAGACCTTCTTGAGATCGGCGACGCCGGAAAAGATCGCCGAGATCTGCTCGAAGGCGAGGTCCGTCTCGCCGGCGAGCAGGCGCGCCACCGTCGTCTTTCCCGTTCCCGGCGGTCCCCAGAATATCATCGAGCCGAGGCTGCCTGATGCGATCATCCGCGTCAGCGTCCCGTTCTCGCCAGTCAGGTGCGGCTGGCCGGTCACCTCGCCGAGCGTCTTCGGCCGCAGCCGGTCCGCCAGCGGCCGCGCGGCGCCGGCATCCCGATCTGTGCCGTGCGAGAACAGGTCCGCCATCAGCGCACGAACTGCGTCAGGATCTGACCGTCGCGATTGACGTCGAAGCGCCATGCGCCGGGGTTCTGCTGCAGGACCGAGACGAGATCCGAAACGGAGCCGATCTTCTGCCCGTTCACGTCCACGATGATGTCCTGCTGCTTGAGCCCGAATCGTCCGGCGAGCGAGCCGTCCTTCACGTCGGTGACGACCACGCCGGTCGCAGTCGTCTGCATGCCGAGATCCTGCGCGACGCGGGGGGAGAGATTGGCGACCGTCGCCCCGGTGAACGGCGTGTTTCCGCCGATCACGTGCTTGTCCGCCGGCACCGTTTCCGGCGCGCGCTCGAGCTTGATCGTGACGGTGCGCTTGCGGTTCTGGTTCACGACGACGAGATTGGCCGTCTTGCCGATGCCCGCAGTCGCCAGCCGGTATCCGAGGGCGTCCGGATGCTGCACCGGCTGGCCGTTGAGCGACGTGATCACGTCCCCGACCTTGAGGCCGGCTCTCTGTGCCGGCCCGCCCTTGACCACGGAATTGACGAGCGCTCCGCGTGAGCGCGGCATGCCGAGAGCCTCGGCTATGCTGGCGGTCACCGGTTCGAAGGTCGCTCCGACATAGGGCATCTCGAACCGCTTCTCGCCGGATTCCGCCGCGTTGACGAAGGTGCGCACGAGGTTGGCCGGGATCGCGAAGCCGATGCCGTTCGAGCCGCCGGACCTGCTGTAGATCTCCGAATTGATGCCGATCAGCTTTCCGTCGACGCCGACCAGCGCGCCGCCGGAATTGCCCGGGTTGATTGCCGCGTCCGTCTGGATGAAGAAGCCGAAGCCCGATCCGGAACGAACCGGCGTGCGCGCGAGCCCGGAGATGATGCCGCTCGTCACGGTCTGCCCGACGCCGAACGGATTGCCGATGGCCAGCGCCAGGTCACCGACCTCGACCGTGTCGGAATTACCGATGGCAAGGGTCGGGAAGGTCCCGTCGCCCTTGATCCTCAGAACGGCGAGATCGACCTTCTTGTCCTTGAGCACGACGCTGCAGTGAAACTCGCGGCCGTCGTCGAGCGCGACCTTGATGGTGTCGGCGTCCTGTATCACGTGATAGTTCGTGACGATCAGGCCGTTCTTGTCGACGATCACGCCGGAACCGAGCGACGATTCCTTGCGCGAACGGCCGGGAAACTGCTGACCGAAGAAGCGCTGGAAGAACGGATCGCCGTCGAACGGGGTCCGCTGGCGGATCATGCGGGTCGCGTAGACGTTGACGACCGCGGGCGCCGTCTTCTTCACCAGGGGCGCGAAGGACAGCTGCATCTGCGCGCGGCTCTCGGGGAGGACGCGCTGCACGGATGGATTGTCGGCAGGCCGGGGAGTGTTGCCGTCACCGCCGAGCAGATCGCCGAGCTTCCTGACGATGCCCGCATCCTGCGAGCCCGCGGCCCTGGCAACGGCGACGTGGCCGGGGGCGGCGCCCAGGACGAGCGCAAGAGCGATCGTCGTCCGCACAAGAATGCTGCGCTCTGTCATCAATGATTCCCTTTCTTGCCTCGACCCTGAAATTCGGCGAGCGAAGCTATAGACGAAACGGGGCAGAAGCGTGAAGGGGGGCACGCGACCCGGCGCTTCGCCTCACGCGCGACCGAATGCCACCAGGCTCTCTGCCATCGCCACGACCGCCTCCTCCGCCGGGCGGAATGCGATGCCGAGTTCCTCGCTCGTTCGTGACGCATCGACCCTGACGGGAACCCCGAGATCGGGCAGTATCGTGCGAACGGAGCGGTCGAAGACGCCGAGCACCCTGACCAAGAAGTCCGGCAGTTCGCTCCGCGGTACCTTGCGCGCGCGTTCGCCGAGCGCACGGCGGAGGACCTGTGCCATCTCGCGCATCCAGAGCGAACCGGATGTGGCGACATACCGGCCGCCGGGCTTGCCCTTCTCTACGGCAAGGCGGTGCGCGGCCGCCACGTCGCGAACGTCGACGATGGAGAACTGAACACGCGGAACCGCGGGATACTTTCCCGTCAGCATCATGGAGACCACGTCGGCCGACGTGCCGGCGCTCGCGTCGAGGAGCGGGCCGAGCACGAAGCCGGGATTGACCGACATGTAGCGCAGGCTCCCCGTCCCGCCGGCAACGGAATCCCGCGCGGTGCGTTCGGCAAGGGTCTTGGAAAGCACGTAGGGCGTCGCGGACCGGCTTCCGAGGTCCGCCCAGTCGTCGGCGGTGCACACCCGCCCGCCGTGCCCCGGCGTGATCGCCGCGATCGACGAGGTCTGGACGAAGGATTCCGCCCCCGCCGCCGTCGCGGCCTGAAGAACGCGCATCGTACCGTCGACGGCAGGTCTCACCAGGACGTTCGGATCCTTCGGCTGGCTGAGCGGAAAGGGCGAGGCAGAATGCACCACGTGGCGAACCCCAGAAAGGACTTCGGTCCAGCCCTCGTCGGACATCAGGTCGGCTTCGGCGAAGTCGAGGCCGCCGACGTCGACGTGGCCGGCCAGGCATGCGCGCACTGAATCTGCCTTGTCGAGCGACCGGAGCGTGCCCCGCACCGGATAACCGTGCTCCAGGAACTCCCGCGCGATATGCCGTCCGATGAAGCCGGAAACGCCGCTGACGAGAACCGTTCCCCGTTCATCCAATGCCATCGCTCCCTCCGCAAGTGGGTGTTAATGACCCTTACATAGGAGGTCCGCCGAACGAAAAAAGCCGGGCCTGCGGGCCCGGCTCGTTTCATTCGGCAAGGATGGCTACGGACTTATGCCGCTTCGCTCCGGTCTTCCTCGGCCTCGAGGCGCGCACGGTCGGCCGCACCCTTTGCGTCGACGTCGCGATCGACGAACTCGACCACCGCCATCGGGGCGTTGTCGCCCTGGCGGAAGCCCGCCTTCATGATGCGGATGTATCCGCCGTGACGATCGGCATAGCGCGCGGCGATCGTGTCGAAGAGCTTCTTGACGACGACTGCGTCACGAACCTGCGAGATCGCCTGGCGGCGTGCATGCAGGTCGCCGCGCTTGCCGAGGGTTACGAGCTTCTCGACGATCGGCCGGATTTCCTTGGCCTTCGGGAGCGTCGTCGTGATCTGCTCGTGCTCGATCAGCGAAGCGGCCATGTTGGCGAACATCGCCTTGCGATGGCTTGCCGTCCGGTTCAGCTTGCGGCCCGATTTGCCGTGGCGCATGGGGTTTCTCCTTCACTTGCGGGCACGGCCCGCAGTCTGGCTAGTATTGATCTTCGTAGCGCTTGGCCAGGTCGTCGATGTTCTCGGGCGGCCAGGCGGGAACTTCCATGCCGAGATGAAGGCCCATTGAGGCGAGCACTTCCTTGATCTCGTTCAGCGACTTGCGGCCGAAGTTCGGGGTGCGCAGCATCTCCGCCTCGGTCTTCTGGATCAGGTCGCCGATATAGACGATGTTGTCGTTCTTCAGGCAGTTTGCGGAACGAACGGAGAGCTCCAGCTCGTCCACCTTCTTGAGCAGCGCCGGGTTGAACGACAGCTCCGTGACGTGGTCCTCCTGGACCTCCTTCTGCGGCTCCTCGAAATTCACGAAGACGCCGAGCTGGTCCTGGAGAATGCGCGCAGCAAAAGCCACCGCGTCCTCGCCCGAAACCGAGCCGTCGGTCTCGATCGACAGCGTCAGCTTGTCGTAGTCCAGAACCTGGCCCTCGCGGGTGTTCTCGACCTTGTAGGAGACCTTCTTGACCGGCGAGTACAGGCTGTCGACGGGAATCATGCCGATCGGCGCGTCGTCGGCGCGGTTGCGCTCGGCCGGCACGTAGCCCTTGCCGTTGTTGACCGTGAACTCCATGCGGATTTCCGCACCCTCGTCCAGCGTGCACAGCACATGGTCGGGGTTCAGGATCTCGACGTCGCCCACGGTCTGGATGTCGCCTGCCGTCACCACGCCCGGGCCGGACTTGCGCACGACCATCCGCTTCGGCTCGTCGCCATCCATCTTGATGGCGATTTCCTTGATGTTGAGGACGATGTCGGTCACGTCCTCGCGCACGCCGGGGATCGAGGAGAACTCATGCAGCACGCCGTCGATCTGAACCGCCGTCACGGCGGCGCCGCGCAGCGACGAAAGAAGCACCCGGCGCAGCGCATTGCCGAGCGTCAGGCCGAAGCCGCGCTCGAGCGGCTCGGCGACGACAGTCGCCTTGGTGCGGCTCGACGAGGTGAATTCCACCTTGTTCGGCTTGATGAGTTCCTGCCAGTTTTTCTGGATCATGTCTGTCTACCTTCCTTCGCCGCCACCATCCAATCGTGACGGCCGAATTGTAAGGAGCCCAGAGGAGCGGCGCGCCGCTCTTTCGGCTGAATTCCTGACCCGATGATTACACGCGGCGCTTCTTGCGCGGACGGCAGCCATTGTGCGGGATCGGCGTGACGTCACGGATCGAGGTGATCGTGAAACCAGCCGCCTGCAGTGCACGCAGTGCCGACTCGCGGCCCGAACCGGGACCGCAGACTTCCACTTCGAGCGACCGCATACCGTGCTCCTGTGCCTTGCGGGCACAGTCCTCGGCGGCGATCTGGGCTGCGAACGGGGTCGACTTGCGCGAACCCTTGAAGCCCTTGGCACCGGCCGACGACCAGGCAATAGCATTGCCCTGGGCGTCGGTGATGGTGATCATCGTGTTGTTGAACGACGAATTTACGTGGGCAACACCCGACGAAATATTCTTGCGTTCGCGACGGCGAACGCGGGCGGCTTCCTTGGCCATCTCTTGCCTTCCTAGATCTCGACACCGCCGTAACGCCAGCGGCTCCACCAGGACAGGATGCATATATGCATTGCCCTGCCCCATTTCCATGCGAAGGGCCGGCGCGGCGCGCCAGCCCGGAACCGGGTCGCCCGGTAATTACTTCTTCTTGCCGGCGATCGCCTTTGCCGGACCCTTGCGGGTGCGGGCATTGGTGTGCGTGCGCTGGCCGCGGACCGGCAGGTTGCGGCGATGGCGCAGGCCGCGGTAGCAGCCGAGGTCCATCAGACGCTTGATGTTCATCGAGGTCTCGCGGCGAAGGTCGCCCTCGACGCGATAGTCGCGGTCGATCGCTTCGCGAACCTGGATGACTTCGGCATCCGACAGTTCGTTGACGCGGCGCGACTCGGGAATGCCACACTTTTCCGCGATCTGGCGGGCATAGGTCGGACCGATGCCGTGGATGTAGCGCAGCGCGATGACGAGGCGCTTGTTCGTCGGAATGTTGACGCCAGCAATACGGGCCACGTCTGTTCTCCTTGCCTTGCGAGCCGCTCACCGGCCCAGCTGTTTCGACGACCTGTCCGGCCGCCTTGTTCAAATTCTGCCTGGGACACGCCAAATGCGACCAGTCCCGGACCTCCGTCTTTAGCGAAGTCCGCGCCGATCGCTTTAATGTCGCGAATTGGCGCGGGCTATAGCGGAATCGGATGGCGTTCGTCAACCGTTCCGCCGGCTTTATTTGCCTTTCAGACCTCAGCGAGCACGGACTCGATTTCTTCCGTGACCGCGTCGATGTCCGCCATGCCGTCGACCGATCTCAGGAGACCCTTGGCGTGGTAGTAGCCGAGCAGCGGAGAGGTTTCCTTGTAATAGGCCTGAAGCCGTGTCCGCACCGTCTCGGGATTGTCGTCCGGCCGGCGCTTGAACTCGGTCGAGCCGCACTTGTCGCAGACGCCATCGACCTTCGGCTTCAGGTTCGCGTCGTGATAGCCCGTCCCGCACTTCGCGCAGGTGTAGCGCCCGGATATCCGCTCGGTGAGCACTTCGTCGTCGACCTTGATCTCGATGACGCACGAAAGGCCGAGGCCCCGCGCCGCGAGCATCTCCTCGGTCGCATCCGCCTGAACCAGGGTTCGGGGATAGCCGTCGAGGATGAAGCCGGCCGCGCAGTCCGGCTGGTCGATGCGCTCGGCGACGATGGCGTTGACGATGTCGTCGGAAACGAGGTTGCCGGCGTCCATGACGGCTTTCGCCTTCATGCCGACCTCGGTTCCCGCCGCGATCGCCGCCCGCAGCATGTCTCCGGTCGAGAGCTGCGGTATTCCGTGCCTCTCCACGAGCCGCTGCGCCTGGGTCCCCTTTCCGGCGCCGGGCGGCCCCAACAGAATAAGTCTCATCTTCCCCGCTTTCCTCCTCGAAGCTTCGACTTCTTGATCAGCCCCTCATACTGCTGGGCAATGAGATGCCCCTGGATCTGCGCGACCGTGTCGAGCGTGACGCTGACGACGATCAGCAGCGACGTGCCGCCGAGATAGAAAGGCACGCCTGTTTCGGAAATCAGGAACTCCGGCAGCAGGCAGACCAGGACCAGATAGATGGCCCCGACCGCCGTGACGCGCGTGAGAACGTAGTCGATGTATTCAGCGGTGCGGTCGCCCGGCCGGATGCCCGGTATGAAGCCGCCGTGCTTCTTCAGGTTGTCCGCCGTATCGGCCGGGTTGAAGACCACGGCCGTGTAGAAAAACGAGAAGAAGATGATCATGGACGCGTAAAAGATCATGTAGAGCGGCTGGCCGTGGCCGAGGGAGGCCAGGATCGTCGTGACCCAGTCCGGAAGCGCCGTCTTCTGCGAGAACCCGGCGAGCGTGGCCGGCAGCAGCAGGAGCGACGATGCGAAGATCGGCGGAATGACGCCCGAGGTGTTGAGCTTCAGCGGCAGGTGCGAGGTGTCGCCCTGGAACATGCGGTTGCCGACCTGGCGCTTGGGGTACTGGATCAGCAGCCGGCGCTGCGCGCGCTCGAAGAACACGATGACGCCGATGACGACCACGGCGACAATCAGCACGCCGATGACGACCGTCGTCGACAGCGCGCCCGTGCGGCCGAGTTCAAGCGTTCCGGCCACCGCGCTCGGAAGCCGCGCGACGATACCGGCGAAGATGATGAGAGAAATGCCGTTGCCGATGCCGCGCGAGGTGATCTGCTCGCCGAGCCACATCAGGAACATGGTGCCGCCGACCAGCGTGATCACCGTCGTGATGATGAAGAACACGCCCGGGTTCGGGACGATGCCGTTGCCCGATTCGAGGCCGATCGCTATGCCGTAGGCCTGCATCAGGGCGAGGATGACGGTGCCGTAGCGGGTGTACTGGTTGATCACCATGCGCCCCTGCTCGCCTTCCTTCTTCAGCTGCTCGAGCGACGGCACGACCGAGGTCATCAACTGGATGATGATCGAGGCGGAGATGTAGGGCATGATGCCGAGGGCGAAGATCGCCATACGCTGCACCGCGCCGCCCGAGAACATGTTGAACATTCCCAGGATGCCGCCGCTCTGCGAATTGAACGCGCGGGCGAAGGCGGCCGGATCGAGCCCCGGCAGCGGGATGTAGGTGCCGAGACGATACACCAGAAGCGCACCGAGCGTGAACCAGATGCGCTTCTTGAGATCCTCGGCCTTCGCAAAGGCTGAAAAGTTGAGATTGGCTGCGAGTTGTTCCGCTGCAGACGCCATGCAATTCTCCGCGTGACCCGCCGGACCTGCTGACCACCATCAGGGCCGATTCAGTCGATTTACGGTGGGTCGTATTTGTCTCTTGCCGAAAACGCAAATCCGGGACCGGATCGACGCCGGCGCCGTTCCGTCCCGCCTCTTCTAAGCGATCGCCGAGCGGACCGCAACGCGACTCCGGGCCGGCCCCCGAGACGGGAAGACCCGCCCGGCATTGCCTGCCGGGCGGTCGGTTCCTATCCTATTCCGCGGCCTCGGCAGCCGCCTCGAGCAGCTTGATCGATCCGCCGGCCTTCTCGATCTTCTCGACCGCGGCCTTCGAAGCGCCCGCAACCTCCAGGGTCAGCTTCGCCTTCAGTTCGCCGTCCGAAAGCACACGGACGCCGTCCCGCACCCGGCGGATGACGCCGGCCTGCTTCAGCGCCGCCGCGTCGACGGTCTTCGAGGCATCGAGCTTCCCGGCGTCGACGGCCGTCTGCAGGCGGCCGACCGAGACGACGTTGAAGTCGGAAGCGAAGATGTTCGTGAAGCCACGCTTCGGCAGGCGACGGTAGATCGGCATCTGGCCGCCCTCGAAGCCCTTGATGGCGACGCCCGAACGGGACTTCTGGCCCTTTACGCCGCGCCCACCGGTCTTGCCGGAGCCGGAGCCGATGCCACGGCCGACGCGCTTGCGCGCTTTTGTCGCGCCATCGCGATCGCGGATTTCATTCAGTTTCATGATCGAGTTCTCCCGGCTCAGTTCTCTTCGACGACGCGAACCAGGTGGCCGACCGAACGGATCATGCCACGCACGGACGGCGTGTCCTCGAGGGTACGGCGACGGTGCATCTTGTTGAGGCCCAGACCGATCAGCGTCCTGCGCTGAACATCCGGACGTCGGATCGGGCTGCCAATCTGCTCGACGGTGATCGTCTTGCCCTTCTTGTTCTCAGCCATTGTTCTGGCTCCCTTGTCCGGATCAGTCTTCGACCGACGCGCCATGGGCGGCGCTCGCGCGGCGCGCCTGAAGCGTCGAATACTTGATACCGCGCTGTGCGGCGACGTCCTTCGGGTGCATCTGGCTCTTCAGAGCATCGAAGGTGGCGCGCACCATGTTGTACGGGTTCGACGACCCGGTCGACTTGGCGACGACGTCCTGCATGCCGAGCGTCTCGAAGACGGCGCGCATCGGGCCGCCGGCGATGATGCCGGTACCGGGCTTGGCGGCGCGCAGCAGGACCTTGCCGGCGCCGTGGCGCCCATGCACGTCGTGATGCAGCGTACGGCCCGAGCGCAGCGGCACGAAGATCATGTCGCGCTTGGCGCTCTCGGTCGCCTTGCGGATTGCTTCCGGCACCTCGCGCGCCTTGCCGTGGCCGAAACCGACCCGGCCCTTCTGGTCGCCGACCACCACGAGGGCGGCGAAGCCGAAGCGCCGGCCGCCCTTGACCACCTTGGCGACGCGGTTGATGTGAACGAGCTTGTCGACGAACTCACTGTCGCGCTCGTCGCGATGGCCGCGATTGTCACGGCGTGCATCTCTTGCCATTGTCCTTGTCCTTGTTCTTTTCCGGGTCCAATCGGCGTTTCAGATCAGAAGTTCAGTCCGCCTTCGCGGGCTGCTTCGGCGAGAGCCTTGATGCGGCCGTGATAGATGAAGGCGCCGCGATCGAAGACGACGTCCTTGACGCCGGCCTTCGAGGCCCGCTCCGCGAGGAGCTTTCCGACGGCACTCGCCGCGGCCGTATCGGCGCCGGTCTTGAGCGAACTGCGCAGATCGGTGTCGAGCGTGGAGGCGGAGGCAATCGTCTTGCCGGCCACGTCGTCGATGACCTGCGCATAGATGTTCTTCGACGAGCGATGAACCGACAGGCGCGGACGGCTGTTGGCCACCGACTTGATCTGACGGCGCACGCGCGAGGCGCGGCGCTGAACGGTTTCTTTCCTGCTAGCCATTTCGCTGAGCCCTTACTTCTTCTTGCCTTCTTTGCGGACAATCCGCTCCTCGGCGTACTTGACGCCCTTGCCCTTGTAGGGCTCGGGGCCGCGATAGCCGCGGATTTCCGAGGCGACCTGGCCGACCTTCTGCTTGTCGATGCCGGAGACCACGATCTCCGTCGGCTTCGGGCATGCGATCGAGATGCCTTCCGGCGTCTGGTAGACCACGTCGTGGCTGAAGCCGAGCGCCAGTTGCAGGTTCTTGCCCTGCATGGCCGCACGGTAGCCGACGCCGTTGATCTCGAGCTTGCGCTCGAAACCGTCCTTCACGCCAGTCAGGATGTTCTGGATCATCGTGCGGGACATGCCCCACTTGGACCGAGCATCCTTGGACTGATCAACCGGCGTCACGACGACGGCATTTTCTTCCAACTTGACGAGCACTTCGTCGTTGACGACGAAATTGAGTTCGCCCTTCGGGCCCTTCGCGGTCACCTTCTGGCCGTCGACCGATGCGGTCACGCCTGCGGGAACCTGAACGGGCTTCTTACCGATACGAGACATTGTTCAAACCCTGTCTGTTTCGTGCGAGCTGCGACACCTCAGAAGATGCTGCAGAGCACCTCGCCACCAACATTCTGTTCACGCGCCTCGTGGTCGGCCATCACGCCCTTCGGTGTCGAAAGGATGGTGATGCCAAGTCCGTTGGCGACCTGCGGAATGGACTTCACCGAGACATAGACCCGGCGGCCCGGCTTGGACACGCGGGCGATCTCGCGGATCACCGAGGCGCCCTCGTAGTACTTGAGCTCGATGCTGAGTTCGGACTTCCCATTGTCGAACTCGACCTCGGAGTAGCCGCGGATGTAGCCTTCGGACTGCAGCACGTCGAGGACGCGGGCGCGCAGCTTCGAGGCTGGCGTCGTGACCGACGTCTTGCGACGGGCGGCGCCGTTGCGGATACGGGTGAGCATATCGCCCAGAGGATCAGTCATTGCCATGAGCCCGTCTCCTTACCAGCTCGACTTGACCACGCCCGGCACCTTGCCGAGCGAGCCCAGTTCGCGAAGAGCGATACGCGACATCTTCAGCTTGCGATAATAGCCGCGCGGACGGCCCGATACCTCGCAACGGTTGCGGATACGCGTCTTGGAGCCGTTGCGCGGCATTTCCGCCAGCTTGAGGGTGGCGCGGAAGCGCTCCTCGATCGGCATCGACTGATCCTGGATGACCGCCTTCAGGGCGGCGCGCTTGCCGGCGTCGCGGGCGACCAGTCTGCGGCGGCGCTTGTTCTTCTCGACTGCGCTTGTCTTCGCCATGTCTCAGAAATCCTTCTCTACGCTTGCCGTTACGGTTACTGGCGGAACGGGAAATTGAACTCTTTCAGAAGAGCCCGTGCTTCGTCGTCCGTGTCTGCCGTCGTGCAAACGATGACGTCCATGCCCCAGATCTGATCGACCTTGTCGTAGTTGATCTCCGGGAACACGATGTGTTCCTTGATGCCCATGGCGAAATTGCCACGGCCGTCAAAGCTCTTCGGGTTCAGGCCGCGGAAGTCGCGGACGCGCGGGAGCGCGACGTTGATCAGGCGGTCCATGAACTCATACATGCGGTTGCCGCGCAGCGTCACCTTGGCGCCGATCGGCATGCCTTCGCGCACCTTGAAGCCTGCAATCGACTTGCGGGCATGGGTGACCACGGCCTTCTGGCCGGAGATCGCCGCGAGGTCGGCGGCTGCGGCCGCCGGCTTCTTGGAGTCAGCCGTAGCTTCGCCGACGCCCATGTTGACGACGATCTTTTCCAGGCGCGGAATCTGCATCTCGTTGGGATAGGAGAACTGCTCCTTCAACGCCTTGCGGATGCGAGTGTTGAATTCGGCCTTGAGCCGCGGCTCGTAGTTCGTGTCAGCCATCGATCACTTCTCCCGAACGCTTTGCGACGCGCACCTTGCGCTCGCCGTCCACCTTGAAGCCGACACGGGTCGGCTTGCCGTCCTTCGGGTCGGCGACGGCCAGGTTCGACAGGTGGATCGGCGCTTCCTTCCTCAGGATGCCGCCTTCCTGGCTCTGCGTCTGGCGCTGGTGGCGCTGGATGATATTCAACCCCTGGACAACCGCGCGGTTCTCCTTGGGCATGACCTTGAGGACTTCACCGGAGCGGCCCTTGTCCTTGCCGGCCAGGACGACGACCTTGTCGCCTTTGCGGATCTTCTGCATCGGTTTCGCTCCTTAAAGCACTTCGGGAGCCAGCGAGATGATCTTCATGTGGCTCTTGGCGCGAAGCTCGCGCGGAACCGGTCCGAAGATGCGGGTGCCGATCGGCTCTTTCTTGTTGTCGACGAGAACGGCCGCGTTCTTGTCGAAACGGATGACGCTGCCGTCGGAACGACGGATATCCTTGGCGGTCCGCACGATCACCGCCTTCATCACGTCGCCCTTCTTCACGCGGCCGCGCGGAATGGCTTCCTTCACGGAAACGACGATGACGTCGCCGATGGAAGCGTATTTCCGCTTCGAACCGCCCAGCACCTTGATGCACATGACACGACGGGCGCCGGAGTTGTCCGCGACGTCGAGGTTTGTTTGCATCTGAATCATGTCAGGCCGCCTTCTTTATCCTTGAGGCCGGGTGGCGAACACCCTGCCCTGCCCTTGTTCGTTCAGTTCGCCGCCGCCGTGGAGACGACGGTCCAGCACTTGTCCTTGGAAATCGGCGCGCACTCCTGGATAGAGACGACGTCGCCGACCTTGAACTGGTTGCTCTCGTCGTGCGCCTTGTACTTCTTCGAACGGCGCACGGTCTTCTGCATCAGCGGGTGCGCAAAACGGCGCTCCACCCTGACGACGACGGTCTTGTCGTTCTTGTCGCTGACGACGGTGCCCTGCAGAATGCGTTTCGGCATTGTCTTATTCCTCTAAGCCTTGGCTTCTGCCGCCTTCTGGCGGGCGATTGTCTTGACGCGGGCGATGTCACGACGGACTTCGCGCACGCGCGCGGTCTTCTCGAGCTGGCCGGTAGCCCTCTGGAAGCGCAGGTTGAACTGCTCCTTCTTCAGCTTGGCGAGCTCGTCGTTCAGTTCGTCGATCGTCTTCGAGCGGACGTCTGTAGCTTTCATGGCTCTAACTCCTGATCCCGCCCGTCATTCGGCGATGCGCTGAACGAAACGGGTCTTGACCGACAGCTTCGCCGCGCCAAGACGCAGCGCCTCGCGCGCCAAGTCTTCCGGCACGCCGTCGATCTCGAACATGATGCGGCCCGGCTTGACCTTGCAGGCCCAGTAGTCGACCGACCCCTTGCCCTTGCCCATGCGCACTTCGGTCGGCTTCGAGGTGACCGGAACGTCCGGGAAGATGCGGATCCACACACGGCCGGCGCGCTTCATGTGACGGGTGATCGCACGACGGGCCGCTTCGATCTGGCGCGCGTTGACGCGATCAGGCTCCTGGGCCTTGAGCCCGTACGCCCCGAAGGCGAGATCGTAGCCGCCCTTGGCCACGCCATGGATGCGGCCCTTGAACTGCTTGCGGTACTTCGTACGCTTTGGCTGCAACATTTTCCAATTCCTCGAACTTGTCTGCCTCGGGCGCTAGCTAGGCGTTCTCGCGGCGACGGCCGCCGCCCTGCTGGTCGCCCTCGGTGGCGCGGCGTTCCGACGCCATCGGATCGTGCTCAAGGATCTCGCCCTTGAAGATCCAAACCTTGATTCCGCAGATGCCGTAGGCCGTGTGCGCCTCGGCCGTGCCGTAATCGATGTCGGCGCGCAGCGTGTGCAGCGGCACACGACCCTCGCGATACCACTCGGTCCGCGCGATCTCGGCGCCGCCGAGGCGGCCGGCCGAGGTGATGCGGATGCCTTCAGCGCCGAGGCGCATCGCCGACTGGACGGCGCGCTTCATGGCCCTGCGGAACGCCACGCGGCGCTCGAGCTGCTGGGCAATGGACTGCGCGACGAGCGCGGCGTCGGTCTCGGGCTTGCGAACCTCGACGATGTTCAGATGGGTCTCCGACTTCGTCATCTCGGTGAGCTTGCGGCGCAGCTTCTCGATGTCGGCGCCCTTCTTGCCGATGATCAGGCCCGGGCGCGCCGAGTGGATCGTGACGCGGCACTTCTTGTGCGGGCGTTCGATGACGACCTTGGACACCGCAGCCTGCTTCAGCTGGTCCATCAGATACTCGCGGATCTTCAGGTCCTCGTGCAGCAACTGCCCGTACTCGGCGTTGTCGGCGAACCAGCGGGAATCCCAGGTCCGGTTGATGCCGAGCCGCAGGCCGATCGGATTAATCTTCTGTCCCATTACGCGGCCTTCCCTGTTTCTTCGACTTCCCGCACGACGATCGTCAGGTGCGAGAACGGCTTCTCGACGCGAGACGCGCGGCCGCGACCGCGGGCATGGAAGCGCTTCATGACGATCGACTTGCCGACGAATGCCTCGGCCACGACGAGCGAGTCGACGTCGAGATCGTGATTGTTCTCGGCATTGGCGATCGCGGACTCCAGCGTCTTCCTGACGGTGCCGGCAATGCGCTTGCGCGAGAATTCCAGCTCGGCCAGGGCCCGGTCGACCTTCTTGCCGCGGATCATCGCGGCGACGAGATTGAGCTTCTGCGGGCTGACGCGAAGCGTGCGGGCGACCGCCTGCGCTTCGTTGTCCTTCAGCCGGCGTTCGGCTTTGGCCTTGCCCATCGTTACTTCCTCTTCGCTTTCTTGTCCGCGCCGTGGCCGTAATAGGTCCGGGTCGGAGCGAACTCGCCGAACTTGTGCCCGACCATGTCCTCGTTGACGGACACGGGAATGTGCTTGTTGCCGTTGTAGACGCCGAAGGTCAGGCCGACGAACTGCGGCAGGATGGTGGAGCGACGGCTCCACATCTTGATGACCTCATTCCGGCCGCCTTCGCGCACCTTCTCAGCCTTCTTGAGAAGATAGCCGTCGACGAACGGTCCTTTCCAAACTGAACGAGCCACTGCTGACTACCTTTCTCTTACTTCTTGCGCTGGTGACGCGAGCGCATGATGAACTTGTCGGTCGCCTTGTTGGAGCGCGTCCGCTTGCCCTTGGTCGGCTTGCCCCACGGCGTGACCGGGTGACGGCCGCCCGAGGTGCGGCCCTCGCCGCCGCCGTGCGGGTGATCGACCGGGTTCATGACGACGCCGCGCACATGCGGGCGCTTGCCGCGCCAGCGCGTGCGGCCGGCCTTGCCGTCGTTGATGTTCGAATGGTCCGGATTGGACACCGCGCCAACGGTCGCCAGGCACAGGCCCGAGACGAGGCGCTGTTCGCCGGAGCTCAGCCTGAGGATCGCCATGCCCTGGTCGCGGCCGACGAGCTGGGCGTAGGTGCCTGCCGAACGGGCCATCTGGCCGCCCTTGGCGGGCTTCATCTCGACGTTGTGGACGATCGTGCCGACCGGCATCGACTGCAGCGGCATGGTGTTGCCGGGCTTCACGTCGATCGCCTTGTCCGATGCAAGCACCTTGTCGCCGGCAGCCAGGCGCTGCGGTGCAAGGATGTAGGCCTGCTCGCCGTCGGCATAATTCACCAGAGCGATGAAGGCGGAACGGTTCGGATCGTATTCCAGTCGCTCCACCGTGCCTTCGACGCCGAACTTGCGGCGCTTGAAGTCGACGATGCGGTAGGTGCGCTTGTGGCCACCGCCCTGGTAGCGCGCCGTGATGCGGCCGAGATTGTTGCGGCCGCCCTTCGACGACAGGCCCTGCGTCAGCGCCTTGACCGGCTTGCCCTTGTGGAGGCCGGAGCGCTCGACGATGACAAGCTGGCGCTGGCTCGGGCTCGTCGGGTTGTAGCTTTTCAATGCCATTTTTCTGTTCCCTTTGGGTCTCTACCCGCGTGGGCCTTGTCCATCAAAGTCCGGTCGAGACGTCGATCGACTGGCCTTCGGCCAGCGTCACGACAGCCTTCTTGACGTCCGACTGGCGGCCGGTGACGCCCTTGAAGCGCTTCAGCTTGCCCTTGCGGACGAGCGTGTTGACGCCCGTGACCTTGACGCCGAAGAGCGCCTCGACGGCGGCCTTGATCTCGGGCTTCGTCGCCTTGCGGGCGACGTTGAACATCACCTGGTTGTGCTCGGAGACCATGGTCGACTTCTCGGTGATCACCGGCGAGACGATCACGTCGTAGTGGCGAAGATCCGTCATTTGAACCGCTCCTCCAGAGCTTCGATCGCGGCCTTCGACAGGACGAGCTTGCCGCGGCGCAGGATGTCGTAGACGTTGATGCCCTGGACCGGCAGGACGTCGATGTTCGGGATGTTCTTGGCCGCGAGCCGGAAGTTGCCGTCGAGCTCGGCAGCCGCCGATGAACAGGGCGTTCGACAGGCCGAGCTTGTCGAGGGATCCGGACAGCGCCTTCGTCTTGGCTCCTTCGGCAGCCGCGAGGTCGTCGACGACGATCAGGTCCTGCGAGCGAAGCTTGGCCGACAGCGCGTGGCGCAGGCCGAGCGCGCGCACCTTCTTCGGAAGGTCGTGCTCGTGGCTGCGCACGACCGGGCCGTGCGCCTTGCCGCCGCCGCGGAACTGCGGGACGCGCGCGGACGAATGGCGGGCGCGGCCGGTGCCCTTCTGCCGGTACATCTTCGCGCCGGTGCGGGCGATCTCCGGCGCGGTCGAGCGACTTGTGGCGTGCCCTGCTGCTTCTTCGCCAGCTGCCAGCGCACGACGCGGGCGAGGATGTCCTCGCGCGGCTCGAGGCCGAAGATCGCATCGGAAAGGGAGACCTTGCCGGCGTCCTTGCCCTCGAGCGTGGTGACGGTGAGATCCATTATTCGGCTCCCTCGTTCGAAGCTTCTGCCGGAGCCGCCTGCCCGTCCTTCGCCTTGACGGCGGCCGGACGCGGCGCGTTTTCCGGAATCGGTGACTTGACGGCGTCGCGCACGAGGATCCAGGAGCCCTTCGAGCCCGGGACGGCGCCCTTGATCAGGATCAGGCCGCGCTCCTCGTCGGTCGAGACGACCTCGAGGTTCTGCGTGGTCACGCGGGTCTGGCCCATGTGACCGGCCATCTTCTTGCCCTTCCAGACCTTGCCCGGATCCTGGTTGGAACCGGTCGAGCCGTGCGAGCGGTGGGAGATCGACACGCCGTGCGTGGCGCGAAGGCCGCCGAAATTGTGGCGCTTCATGGCGCCGGCGAAGCCCTTGCCGATCGTCGTGCCGGTGACGTCGACGAGCTGGCCCTGGACGAAGTGGCCGGCGGTGATCTCCGCGCCGACGTCGATCAGGTTGTCGGCGGAGACGCGGAACTCGACGACCTTCGCCTTCGGCTCGACGCTGGCGGTCGCGAAGTGGCCGCGCATCGCCTTCGGCGTATTCTTCACCTTGCGCGCGCCGGCGCCGAGCTGAACGGCGGTGTAGCCGTTCTTCTCCTCGGTCCGCTGGCGCGACGACCTGGCAGTTCTGCAGCCGCAGAACCGTGACGGGGACATGCTCGCCGGCGTCGTTGTAGACCCGCGTCATTCCCACTTTCTGTGCAATCACACCTGAACGCATTGGTTCATTCCTTTCAGAGGAGCCGCTGCCCGCCAGGGGCGGACAGGATCGTCGCTTCGCGACCGGCTCTTAAAGTTTGATCTCGACGTCGACGCCGGCGGCGAGATCGAGCTTCATCAGCGCATCGACCGTCTGCGGCGTCGGGTCGACGATGTCGAGAAGCCGCTTGTGCGTGCGCATCTCGAACTGCTCGCGGCTCTTCTTGTCGATGTGCGGCGACCGGTTGACCGTGAACTTCTCGATCCGCGTCGGCAGCGGCACCGGACCGCGCACGCTTGCCCCGGTCCGCTTGGCCGTCGACACGATCTCGCGCGTGGAGGCATCGAGGATCCGGTGATCGAACGCCTTGAGGCGGATGCGGATATTCTGGCCGTTCATTCGACTTGTCCTTGTTGGCGTTGCAAGGCGCGCCGCGTGTTCCGGCGGCGCGCCCGACACTCTGGCTCTTGTTGTTACTCGATGATCGAGGCGACGATGCCGGCGCCGACGGTGCGGCCGCCTTCGCGGATGGCGAAGCGCAGCTTCTCTTCCATCGCGATCGGCACGATCAGCTGCACGTCCACCGTCACGTTGTCGCCCGGCATCACCATCTCCGTGCCTTCCGGCAGCGTCACCACGCCCGTCACGTCCGTCGTGCGGAAGTAGAACTGCGGACGGTAGTTGGTGAAGAACGGCGTGTGCCGGCCGCCCTCTTCCTTCGTCAGGATGTAGGCCTCGGCCTTGAACTTCGTGTGCGGCGTCACCGAACCCGGCTTGCACAGGATCTGGCCGCGCTCCACGCCGTCCCGGTCGACGCCGCGCAGAAGCGCGCCGATGTTGTCGCCCGCCTGGCCCTGGTCGAGAAGCTTGCGGAACATCTCCACGCCGGTCACCGTCGTCTTCGACGTCGGCCGGATGCCGACGATCTCGACTTCCTCGCCGACCTTGATCACGCCGCGCTCGACGCGGCCCGTCACAACCGTGCCGCGGCCCGAGATCGAGAAAACGTCCTCGATCGGCATCAGGAACGGCTGGTCGATCGGACGCTCCGGCGTCGGGATGTAGTCGTCGACGGCCTTCATCAGCTCGCGGATCGACTCCTCGCCAAGCTTCTTGTCGCTGTCTTCAAGCGCAGCAAGCGCAGAACCCTTGACGATCGGAATGTCGTCGCCGGGGAACTCGTAGGACGAAAGAAGCTCGCGAACCTCGAGCTCGACAAGCTCCAGAAGCTCCTCGTCGTCGACCTGGTCGCACTTGTTCAGATAGACGACGATCGCCGGAACGCCGACCTGGCGGGCAAGAAGGATGTGCTCGCGCGTCTGCGGCATCGGGCCGTCGGCCGCCGAAACGACAAGGATCGCCCCGTCCATCTGCGCAGCGCCCGTGATCATGTTCTTCACGTAATCCGCGTGGCCGGGGCAGTCGACGTGCGCGTAGTGGCGCGCGTCCGTCTCGTACTCAACGTGCGCCGTCGAGATCGTGATCCCGCGAGCCTTCTCCTCCGGAGCCGCGTCAATCTGGTCATACGCACGGAAATCGCCGAAGTACTTCGTGATCGCCGCAGTCAGCGTCGTCTTCCCGTGGTCCACGTGACCGATCGTCCCGATGTTCACGTGCGGCTTCGTGCGTTCGAACTTTCCTTTTGCCATTTTCGGCTCTCCGTTATCTCTGGTCCGCTGGGGACGAACTACCGTTCTTGCTTCGGTTCGCTAGCTATGGGTCAGGCGTATTTCGCCTGGATCTCCTGCGCGACGTTCGAGGGAACCGGCGCATAGTGATCGAACTGCATGGTGTACTGCGCGCGGCCCTGGCTCATGGAGCGCAGGTTGTCGACATACTTGAACATGTTTGCCAGCGGGACATGCGCATTGACGACGATCGCAATGCCGCGCTGCTCCTGTCCCTGGATCTGCCCGCGCCGCGAATTCAGGTCGCCGATCACATCGCCGACATAGTCTTCCGGGGTCACGACCTCGACCTTCATGATCGGCTCGAGGAGCTGGGCTCCGGCCTTCTTTGCCGCCTCGCGGAAGCAGGCGCGGCCTGCGATCTCGAAGGCGAGGACCGACGAATCGACGTCGTGATAGGCGCCGTCGACGAGCGTCGCCTTGACGCCCAGCATGGGGAACCCGGCGAGCGGACCTGAAGACAGCACGCTCTCGATGCCCTTCTGGACGCCCGGGATGTATTCCTTCGGCACCGAGCCGCCGACGATCTTCGAGACGAACTCGAATTCCTCGCCTTCCGGGTTCGGCTCGAACACGATCTTGACGCGCGCGAACTGGCCCGAACCGCCGGACTGCTTCTTGTGCGTGTAGTCTTCTTCGTGGGCCCGGGTGATGGTCTCGCGATAGGCGACCTGCGGCGCACCGACATTCGCCTCGACCTTGAACTCACGCTTCATGCGATCGACCAGAATGTCGAGGTGAAGCTCGCCCATGCCGGCGATGATCGTCTGTCCCGACTCCTCATCGGTCTTGACGCGGAACGACGGATCCTCGGCCGCCAGGCGGTTGAGCGCGAGGCCCATCTTTTCCTGGTCGCCCTTCGTCTTCGGCTCGATCGCGATCTGGATCACCGGATCCGGGAACTCCATGCGCTCGAGGATGACCGGCGAGAGCGGATCGCACAGCGTATCGCCCGTCGTCGTCTCCTTGAGGCCGGCAAGCGCCACGATGTCACCGGCATAGGCGACGTCGATGTCCTCGCGCGAATTGGAGTGCATCTGAAGCATGCGGCCGATACGCTCACGCTTCTCCTTGACCGTGTTCAACAGCGACGAGCCCTTCTCCAGCTTGCCCGAGTAGAGACGGCAGAAGGTCAGCGAACCGACGAACGGGTCGTTCATGATCTTGAAGGCAAGCAGCGACACGGGCTCGCTGTCGTTCGCCTTGCGCTTGGTCGGCTCTCCCGACTTGACGTCCACGCCCTTGATCGCCGCGATGTCGATCGGCGACGGCAGGAAGTCAACGACGGCATCAAGCAAGGGCTGCACGCCCTTGTTCTTGAACGCGGAACCGCAGAACATCGGATAGAATGCGTTGGCGATCGTGCCCCTGCGGATCAGGCTGCGAAGCTCGTCGTTGTCGGGCATCTCGCCTTCGAGATAACGCTCCATCGCGGCTTCGTCTACCTCGACGGCGGTCTCGATCAGCTTCTCGCGGTATTCCTCGGCCTGGGCCTTCAGGTCTTCCGGGATCTCGACGATGTCCCACTGGGCGCCGAGCGATTCGTCGCGCCAGATGAGGGCGTTCATCTCGATGAGATCGACGACGCCCTTGAAATCGCTCTCGGCGCCGATCGGCAGCTGCATGACGGCCGGCGTCGCACCGAGGCGGGACCCGACCATCTCGACCGAGCGGAAGAAGTCGGCGCCGATCTTGTCCATCTTGTTGCAGAAGATCATCCGCGGGACTTCGTACTTGTCCGCCTGGCGCCAGACCGTCTCGGTCTGCGGCTCGACACCCGCATTGGCATCGAGGAGCGCAATGGCGCCGTCGAGCACGCGCAGCGAACGCTCCACCTCGATGGTGAAGTCGACGTGACCGGGCGTGTCGATGATGTTGAAGCGCCGCGTCTTGCCGTCGCGACCCTTCCAGAAGGTCGTGGTCGCAGCGGACGTGATCGTGATGCCGCGCTCCTGCTCCTGCTCCATCCAGTCCATCGTGGCCGCGCCGTCGTGGACTTCCCCGATCTTGTGCGAGCGGCCGGTATAGAAGAGGACACGTTCCGTCGTCGTCGTCTTGCCGGCGTCGATGTGCGCCATGATGCCGAAGTTTCGGTAGTCTTCGATTGCGTATTCGCGGGCCATTGTCGTGCCTTTCGGAATTCGGTGGTCGCCGTTACCAGCGGTAGTGCGAGAACGCGCGATTGGCTTCTGCCATCTTGTGCGTGTCCTCGCGCTTCTTGACCGCGCTGCCACGGTTGTTGGCAGCATCCATGAGTTCGCCGGACAGGCGCTCGATCATGGTGGTCTCGTTGCGGTTGCGGGCGGCGTTTATGAGCCAGCGGATGGCGAGAGCCTGGCGGCGCTCGGGACGGACGTCCACGGGAACCTGGTAGGTCGCACCGCCGACGCGACGCGAACGGACCTCGACATGCGGGGCGATGTTGTCGAGCGCCTGATGGAAGGTGCCGACCGGCTCCTGCTTGGTCTTCTGCTCGACGATGTCGAACGCGCCGTAGACGATGGTCTCGGCGACCGACTTCTTGCCGTCGTACATGATGGCGTTCATGAATTTCGTGATGACCAGATCACCGAATTTCGGATCCGGGTTGATTTCACGCTTTTCTGCACTGTGGCGTCGGGACATATTGTTCGTCTCTCAACTGTTGTCTTCTAGCCAGTCCCGCCCGGACAAAAAGAAGCGCCCGGAGCGGAAGGGATGACCTTACTTCGGACGCTTGGCGCCGTATTTGGAGCGGCGCTGCTTGCGGTTCTTGACGCCCTGCGTGTCGAGCACGCCGCGGATGATGTGGTAGCGCACGCCCGGAAGGTCCTTGACGCGGCCGCCGCGGATCATGACCACGGAGTGCTCCTGCAGATTGTGACCCTCGCCGGGAATGTAGCCGATCACCTCGAAACCGTTGGTCAGGCGGATCTTGGCAACCTTCCGCAGGGCGGAGTTCGGCTTCTTCGGCGTCGTCGTATAGACGCGCGTGCACACCCCGCGCTTCTGCGGGTTCTGCTCCAGAGCCGGGACCTTGTTGCGCTTGACCGGCGCCTGGCGCGGCTTGCGGATCAACTGATTTACGGTAGGCATCGTACCATCCCTTGCAAAACTGTTCTCTCATGCCCTGCCGGGCAAAACCGGTGCCCTTTCAGGCGACGACGCAAGCCCATATCCATGCGCAAAACGAGGGCCCAATCCGCTATTTCAGCGAATGGCCCCGCGGTAACAGAGGACGCGTATGTCGCGTCATGCATGCAGCATTTTTCAATCAGCGTGCAGTCGAGAACCTTGTTTGAGGCGAACTCCAGAACGCGTCGTTCCGAACCAGCCAGCCTCACATTGGCTCTGGTGCTCGGCGATGTACTGACTTGGCCGCTCTGCGTCAAGGGCTTGCGGCAAAGAATTCCCCTTCCCCGGCCTTCCGCGCGTACCGCAGCCGGCACGGCGCAATTTTCTTTCGCCGCAGGCTTTTTTCCCCTCCGTCCGTTGCGAGCTGCGAACAATTGCTTCAGAAGAGCGTTTGGCGCGGCAAGGCCAGCGATGATCGCGTGGTCGCCAAATGAACGGAATCCGCGAGGATGATGCCATGAAAATCGTCGATCCGGTCAACGACAACGGCAGCAGCGCGCCGCTGATCTTCATCATCACCGGGCGGGTACACCGTGCCAGGGATGATTCGGGAATCGACGTCCACATCCTGCTCGCCGCCGCGGACGACGACAGCGCCGTTCGCGAAGCCCTCAACGCCCTGGCGCAGGAGGGCTATGAGCAGGCCGAACTGGACCAGATCGGCTCGGTCGACGAGATTCCCGACGAGGAACCCCACGCCTCCGCCTTCCAGGGGGCGCTGGAGGGCGAAGTCGCCATCATCACGTTCGACCGCTAGCCGCGGGCGGCCAGTGCGACGGCGGCGCCGGCCATGATCGCGGCGCTCGACCGGTTGACGATCCTGCGGGCGCGCCGGCTGTTGAGGAACCGTCGCGCGCGGGCGGCGAGTGCGATCCAGCTCATGTCCACGACGAACAGCACGCAGACGGCCGTCGCCATCAGCTCCGCCCAGCCGGTGGCGCCCATGTGGCGCAGATCGACCAGTGCCGGCAGCAGGGCCATGTAGAAGACCATGATCTTCGGATTGCCGAGGGTCACCCCGATTCCCGCGAGAAACATGCGAATCGGCGAGGAGGGAGGCATCGCCTCCCCTTCCCCCTCGTCAACCGCCGGCGCGAACCACATCTTCCAGGCGAGGAAGAGCAGATAGGCGACACCCGCACACCTGATGATCATGAAAAGGGCTTCGAAGGCGTGAGCGATTGCGCTCAGCCCGAAGACCGCCAGCGAGATCCACACGCACTCGCCGATCCACATCGCAAGCACGAAGGGCAGCACGTCTCGCACCCCGCGTGCCAGCACGCGCGAGACGAGCGCGGCGACGCTCGGGCCCGGTGCGCCGGCTGCGATCACCAGCGCGCCGGCGAAACCAAGCAGTGAAATCAGGCCCATGACCCGATCCTCTCTTCAATTCGGCCGAAACGAAAAGCCGCCCCGGTCTCCCGGGACGGCTCGAATGCAGTGCGTGGCAGGGCGCGCCGAGCGGGGCGCTATTCGCCCGCTGAGACGTTCTGGGCTTCCTGGCCGGCCATGTCGGCCAGCATCGGTGCTGCCGTCTCCGCTCCGGAGGACTTGCGGCGCTCCTCGAGGATGAGGTCGTCGCGATGGGTGGCGATGCGCCTGATCTGGCTCATCGTGCCGCCCGTGCCGGCCGGGATCAGCCGGCCCACGATGACGTTTTCCTTGAGACCCTGGAGGGTGTCCATCTTTCCGGCGACAGCGGCTTCCGTCAGCACTTTCGTCGTCTCCTGGAACGAGGCGGCGGAGATGAAGGACGGGGTCTGCAGCGACGCCTTGGTGATGCCGAGCAGGACCGGATCGCCGGAAGCCGGCTTCTTGCCTTCCTCGACCAGCTTCTCGTTGACGTTGTCCAGCTCGATGCGGTCGACGTTGTCGCCCACGATGTAGGCGGAATCGCCCGCGTCCGTGATCTCGACCTTCTGCAGCATCTGGCGAACGATCACCTCGATGTGCTTGTCGTTGATGACCACGCCCTGCAGCCGGTAGACCTCCTGGATCTCGTTGACGAGGTAGGAAGCCAGCGCCTCGACGCCCTTGATCGCAAGGATGTCGTGGGGAGCCGGGTTGCCGTCGAGAATGTAGTCGCCCTTCTCGATGTAGTCGCCGTCCTGAAGGTGGAAGGGCTTGCCCTTCGGGATCAGGTACTCGACCGGGCTGACGCCCTCCTCGGACGGTTCGATCATGATGCGGCGCTTGTTCTTGTAGTCCCGCCCGAACCTGATCGTGCCGTCGATCTCGGCGATGACGGCATGGTCCTTCGGACGACGGGCCTCGAACAGCTCGGCCACTCGGGGCAGACCGCCGGTGATGTCCTTCGTCTTCGCGCTTTCCAGCGGAATACGTGCAAGAACGTCGCCCTGGCTGACCTTGGCGCCCGGCTCGACCGACAGGATCGCATCCACGGAAAGCATGAAGCGGGCCTCGCCGCCACGCGACAGCTTGGCGACCTTGCCGTCCTTGTCCTTCACCACGATCGCCGGCTTGAGGTCGGCGCCGCGCGGCGTCGACCGCCAGTCGATGACCTGGCGCTTGGTGATGCCGGTCGATTCGTCCGTCGCCTCGAGGACCGACAGGCCGTCGACGACGTCCTCGAACTCGACCGTGCCCTCGAGTTCCGTGAGCATCGGGCGGGTGTAGGGATCCCACTCGGCCAGGCGCTGGCCGCGCTTGACCGTGTCGCCGTCATCCACGAAGAGCTTCGAGCCATAAGCGACGCGCTGAGACGAGCGCTCGTTGCCCTTCTCGTCGAGGATCTGGACGGCCATGTTGCGGCCCATCGCCACGAGGTGACCTTCGGAGTTCCGCAGAACGTTGCGGTTACGGATCTGCACCTTGCCCTCGTAGGAGGCCTCGAGGAACGACTGGTCGACCACGGTGGCGGTGCCGCCGAGGTGGAAGGTCCGCATGGTGAGCTGGGTCCCCGGCTCGCCGATCGACTGGGCGGCGATGACACCGACGGCCTCGCCGATATTGACCGGCGTGCCGCGGGCCAGGTCGCGGCCGTAGCACACGCCGCAGACCCCGGTCTGGATCTCGCAGGTGAGCGCCGAACGGATCCGCACGGACTGGATGCCGGCTTCCTCGATCGCCACGACGTGGGGCTCCTCGATCATCTTCCCGGCGGGAACGATGAGCTCGCCCGTCGTCGGATGGTTGATGTCGTCGAGCGCGGTACGGCCGAGCACGCGCTGCCCGAGTGAGGCGACCACCTGACCGGCGTCGACGATGGCCGTCATGGTCAGGCCCGTGTCGGTGCCGCAGTCCTCGTGGGTGACGATGCAGTCCTGCGCGACGTCGACGAGACGCCGGGTCAGGTAGCCCGAGTTCGCGGTCTTCAGGGCGGTGTCGGCCAGACCCTTCCGGGCGCCGTGCGTCGAGTTGAAGTACTCGTTCACGGTCAGGCCTTCCTTGAAGTTCGAGATGATCGGCGTCTCGATGATCTCGCCCGAAGGCTTCGCCATCAGGCCGCGCATGCCGCCGAGCTGGCGCATCTGGTTCGGCGAACCGCGGGCACCGGAATGGCTCATCATGTAGATCGAGTTCATCGGCTTCTGCCGGCCCGTCTCCGGATCGAACTCGACCGCCTTGATGCGGGCCATCATCTCGTCCGCCACCTTCTCGGTGGCCTTGCCCCAGGCGTCGACGACCTTGTTGTACTTCTCGCCCTGGGTGATCAGGCCGTCATTGTACTGCTGCTCGTACTCCTTAACGAGCGCCTCGGTGTCGCCGACGATCCTCGCCTTGGAATCCGGGATCACCATGTCGTCCTTGCCGAAGGAAATTCCGGCGCGGCAGGCATGGCCGAAACCGAGCTGCATGATGCGGTCGCAGAAGATCACCGTCTCCTTCTGGCCGCAGTGCCGGTAGACCGTGTCGATCATCTTGGAGATGTTCTTCTTGGTCATTTCCTGGTTGCAGACGTCGTACGGGACCTTTGCGTTCTTCGGCAGGAGTTCGCCCATGATCATGCGCCCGGGCGTGGTCTCGTGGATCTGGGAGACCGGGTTGCCGTCGGCGTCGACCGTCTTGAAGCGGCCCTTGATCTTGGCGTGAAGCGTGACGGCCTTGGTCTCGAGCGCGTGATGCAGCTCGCCCATGTCGGCGAAGACCATGCCCTCGCCCGGCTCGTTCTCGTTCATGATGGAAAGGTAGTAGAGGCCGAGCACCATGTCCTGCGACGGAACGATGATCGGTGCGCCGTTCGCCGGATGCAGGATGTTGTTGGTCGACATCATCAGCACGCGCGCCTCGAGCTGGGCTTCCAGCGAAAGCGGCACGTGGACCGCCATCTGGTCGCCGTCGAAGTCGGCGTTGAAGGCCGTGCAGACAAGCGGATGAAGCTGGATTGCCTTGCCTTCGACCAGCACCGGCTCGAAGGCCTGGATGCCGAGGCGGTGCAGCGTCGGAGCGCGGTTGAGCAGCACCGGATGCTCGCGGATGACCTCGTCGAGGATGTCCCAGACCTCCGGCTTCTCCTTCTCGACGAGCTTCTTCGCCTGCTTGACGGTGGAGGAATAGCCCTTGGCGTCGAGACGGGCGTAGATGAAGGGCTTGAAGAGCTCGAGCGCCATCTTCTTCGGAAGGCCGCACTGGTGCAGCTTCAGCTCGGGACCGGTGACGATCACCGAGCGGCCGGAATAGTCGACGCGCTTGCCGAGGAGGTTCTGGCGGAAGCGTCCCTGCTTGCCCTTCAGCATGTCGGACAGCGACTTCAGCGGGCGCTTGTTGGCGCCGGTGATGACGCGGCCGCGCCGTCCGTTGTCGAACAGAGCGTCGACGGACTCCTGCAGCATCCGCTTCTCGTTGCGGATGATGATGCCCGGCGCCCGAAGCTCGATCAGGCGCTTCAGGCGGTTGTTGCGGTTGATGACGCGCCTGTAGAGATCGTTGAGGTCGGACGTGGCGAAGCGTCCGCCGTCGAGCGGCACGAGCGGCCGCAGATCGGGCGGGATCACCGGAACGACCTTCATGATCATCCACTCGGGCCGGTTGCCCGAACTCGAGGAAATTCTCGACGATCTTCAGGCGCTTCAGGATCTTCTTCTGCTTGAGGTCGGACGTCGTCTCGGCCATTTCGGCGCGCAGGTCGCCGGCGATCTTCTCCAGATCCATCGCGGCGAGCATCTCGTAGATGGCCTCCGCGCCGATCATCGCCGTAAAGGAGTCCTCGCCGAATTCGTCGACGGCGATCATGTACTCCTCTTCCGAAAGGAGCTGGTTCTCCTTGAGTGAGGTCAGGCCCGGCTCGGTGACGATGTAGTTCTCGAAATAGAGAACGCGCTCGATGTCCTTCAGCGTCATGTCGAGCAGCGTGCCGATGCGGCTCGGCAGGGACTTGAGGAACCAGATGTGCGCAACCGGAGCGGCGAGTTCGATGTGGCCCATGCGCTCGCGACGAACGCGCGAAAGCGTTACCTCGACGCCGCACTTCTCGCAGATGATGCCCTTGTACTTCATCCGCTTGTACTTGCCGCAGAGGCACTCGTAGTCCTTGATCGGGCCGAAGATGCGCGCGCAGAACAGGCCGTCGCGCTCCGGCTTGAACGTGCGGTAGTTGATGGTCTCCGGCTTCTTGATCTCGCCATAGGACCAGGAGAGTATCTTCTCCGGGCTCGCAATCGAGATGCGGATCGAGTCGAACGTTTGCGCAGGCGCCTGAGGGTTGAAAAGATTCATGACCTCTTGGTTCATGCCTATCTCCTATGCGGGCTCCGTGGGAACCCTTGGCTGGCGGTCCGTGCCGGTTTCCGGCCGGCGGCACGGCCGCTTGTAAAATCAGTCGAGCCGCGTCCGGCGCGGCCATGCGTCCCGGGGGGCTCCTCGCGGGCCCGAGCCGGGACGGGCGCGCGCCTCCGGGCGCGCGCCCGATTCGATCCTATTCCGCTGCGTCCGGGAGACTGTCGAGCGGCGGCATCTCTTCCTCGATCCTGGTGTTCTCCAGTTCGACATTGAGCCCCAGCGAGCGCATTTCCTTGACGAGCACGTTGAAGCTCTCCGGGATGCCGGCCTCGAAGGTATCGTCGCCGCGGACGATCGCCTCGTACACCTTGGTACGCCCTGCGACGTCGTCCGATTTCACGGTCAGCATCTCCTGAAGGGTATAGGCCGCGCCATAGGCTTCAAGGGCCCACACCTCCATTTCGCCGAAGCGCTGGCCACCGAACTGCGCCTTGCCGCCAAGCGGTTGCTGGGTGACGAGCGAATACGGGCCGATCGAACGGGCGTGGATCTTGTCGTCCACCAGGTGGTTGAGCTTCAGCATGTACATGTAGCCCACCGTCACCTGACGGTCGAACTGCTCTCCGGTACGGCCGTCGTAGAGCGTCGACTGCCCGGTCCCGTTGAGGCCCGCCTTCTCGAGCATGTCCGTGACGTCCGGCTCCGAAGCACCGTCGAAGACCGGCGTCGCGATCGAAACGCCGCGGCGGGACTGCTCGGCCATGCGCAGGACGGACTCGTCGTCGTATTCGCCGATGGCCTCGCCCTTCGCGCCGGACCCCAGCACGTCGTCGATCACCGAGCGCACCGGCGACAGGTCGCCCGTCTCGCCGTAGGCGTCGAGAAGCTGGCCGATCCTGTTGCCCATGCCCGCGCAGGCCCACCCGAGGTGGGTCTCGAGGATCTGGCCGACATTCATGCGCGACGGCACGCCAAGCGGGTTCAGGACGACGTCGACATGGGTGCCGTCCTCGAGGAACGGCATGTCCTCGATCGGCAGGATGCGCGAGACCACGCCCTTGTTGCCGTGGCGGCCGGCCATCTTGTCGCCGGGCTGGATCTTGCGCTTCACGGCGACGAAGACCTTGACCATCTTCATGACGCCGGGCGGCATCTCGTCGCCGCGCTGGACCTTCTCGACCTTGTCCATGAAGCGCTGTTCGAGGCGTGACTTGGACTCGTCGTACTGGGCCCGCAGCGCCTCGATCTCGCCCTGGAGCTTCTCGTCCTCGACGGCGAACATCCACCACTGCGAGCGCGGATGCTCGGCCATGACGGCCTCGTCGAGGGCAGCGCCCTTCTTGAAGCCCTTCGGGCCGGCGATCGCCGTCTTGCCGTCCAGCATTTCGGCGAGACGGCCGTAGACGTTGCGATCGAGGATCGCCTGCTCGTCGTCGCGGTCCTTCGCGAGACGCTCGATTTCCTCGCGCTCGATCGCCATCGCGCGCTCGTCCTTCTCCACACCGTGGCGGTTGAAGACGCGCACCTCGACGACCGTGCCGAAGGTCCCAGGCGGCATGCGCATCGACGTGTCGCGCACGTCGGAGGCCTTCTCGCCGAAGATCGCGCGGAGCAGCTTCTCCTCCGGCGTCATCGGGCTCTCGCCCTTCGGCGTGATCTTGCCGACAAGGATGTCGCCGGGCTGAACCTCGGCGCCGATGTAGACGATGCCCGCCTCGTCGAGGTTCTTCAGTGCTTCTTCCGAAACGTTCGGAATGTCGCGCGTGATTTCCTCCGGGCCGAGCTTGGTGTCGCGCGCCATGACCTCGAATTCGTCGATGTGGATCGAGGTAAAGACGTCGTCGCGCACGATGCGCTCGGAGAGAAGGATCGAATCCTCGTAGTTGTAGCCGTTCCAAGGCATGAAGGCGACGAGCGCATTGCGGCCGAGCGCCAGGTCGCCGAGATCGGTCGACGGACCATCGGCTATGATGTCGCCCTTCTCGATCCGGTCGCCGACGGTCACCAGCGGACGCTGGTTCACGCAGGTGTTCTGGTTCGAGCGCTGGAACTTCATCAGCCGGTAGATGTCGACGCCGGACCGGGAGGCGTCGGTCTCCTCCGTGGCGCGGATGACGATACGCGTCGCATCGACCTGGTCGACGACACCCGTGCGCCGTGCGGCGATGGCCGCGCCGGAGTCGCGGGCGACGACCGGCTCCATGCCCGTGCCGACGAACGGTGCCTCGGCCCGCACCAGCGGCACGGCCTGACGCTGCATGTTCGAGCCCATCAGCGCGCGGTTGGCGTCATCGTTCTCGAGGAACGGAATGAGCGCCGCGGCGACGGAGACGAGCTGCTTCGGCGACACGTCCATCAGGTCGATGGTCTCGCGCGGGGCAAGCATGACGTCGCCGTTGTGGCGGCAGACGACGAACTCCTCCTGGAAGGAAGCGTCCTCGTTGAGGGCCACGTTGGCCTGGGCGACGTGGTACTTCGCCTCTTCCATCGCAGAGAGGTAGACCACCTCGCGGGAGACCTTGCCATCGACGACGCGGCGGTACGGGACTCTCGATGAAGCCATACTTGTTGACGCGCGCGAAGGTAGCGAGCGAGTTGATCAGGCCGATGTTCGGGCCTTCCGGCGTCTCGATCGGACAGATGCGGCCGTAGTGGGTCGGGTGCACGTCGCGCACCTCGAAGCCGGCGCGCTCACGCGTAAGGCCGCCGGGGCCGAGGGCCGAAAGACGACGCTTGTGCGTGATTTCCGACAGCGGGTTCACCTGGTCCATGAACTGCGAGAGCTGGGACGAACCGAAGAACTCGCGCACCGCGGCGGCGGCCGGCTTGGCGTTGATCAGGTCCTGCGGCATGACGGTGTCGATCTCGATCGAGGACATGCGCTCCTTGATCGCGCGCTCCATGCGCAGCAGGCCGAGGCGGTACTGGTTCTCCATGAGCTCGCCGACGGAGCGGACACGGCGGTTGCCGAGATTGTCGATGTCGTCGATCTCGCCCTTGCCGTCGCGCAGCTCTACCAGCGTCTTCACGACAGCAACGATATCCTCCTTGCGCAGGGTACGGACCGTATCCTCCGCGTCGAGGTCCAGGCGCATGTTCATCTTGACGCGGCCGACGGCCGACAGGTCGTAGCGCTCGGCGTCGAAGAACAGCGAATTGAACATCGCCTCGGCCGTCTCCATCGTCGGCGGCTCGCCCGGACGCATCACCCGGTAGATGTCGAACAGCGCGTCCTGGCGGCCCTCGTTCTTGTCGGCGGAGAGCGTGTTGCGGATGTAGCTGCCGACGTTGACGTGGTCGATGTCGAGGATCGGTATCTCGTCGAAGCCCGCCTCGATGATGACCGGAAGGGTCTTCTCGTCGAGTTCGTCACCCGCCTCGAGAAAGATCTCGCCGGTTTCGGGATTGACCATGTCCTGGGCAAGGTAGTTGCCGTAGAGGTCGTCGTCGGTCGCCTTCAGGGCCTTGAGGCCCTTTTCGGTCAGCTGCCGCAGCAGGCGCGGCGTCAGCTTCTTGCCGATCTCGACCACGACTTCGCCCGAGTCGGCGTCGACGAGGTCGCTCAGCGCCTTGGCGCCCTTCCAGACTTCCGGGCGGAACGGGATCCGCCAGCCGTCGCCTTCCCGCTGGTAGACGGAGCTCGTATAGAAAGTGTCGAGGATCTCCTCGCCGTCCATGCCGAGCGCCATCAGGAGCGACGTCGCCGGGATCTTGCGGCGGCGGTCGATGCGCGCATGAACGATGTCCTTGGCGTCGAACTCTATGTCGAGCCACGACCCGCGATAGGGGATGACGCGAGCGGCGAAGAGCAGCTTGCCGGAGGAGTGGCTCTTGCCCTTGTCGTGATCGAAGAAGACGCCCGGCGAGCGGTGCATCTGCGAAACGATGACGCGCTCCGTGCCGTTGACGATGAAGGTGCCGTTGTCGGTCATGAGCGGCATGTCGCCCATGTAGACGTTCTGCTCCTTGATGTCCTTGATCGACTTTGCACCGGTGTCCTCGTCGATGTCGAAGACGATGAGGCGCAGCGTCACCTTGAGCGGCGCGGCGTAGGTCAGGTCGCGCTGCCGGCATTCCTCGACGTCGAACTTCGGATGCTCGAACTCGTAGGAGACGAATTCCAGCATGGAGGCGCCGGAAAAGTCCTGGATGGGGAACACTGACTTGAAGACAGCCTGCAGCCCCTCGTCGGGACGACCGCCCTCCGGCTCCTCGACCATGAGGAACTGGTCGTAGGATGCCTTCTGAACCTCGATGAGGTTCGGCATCTCCGCGACTTCGGGTATCTTACCAAAAAACTTGCGTACGCGCCTGCGACCATTAAAGGAAAGGGTCTGAGCCATCGTCGCTCCTTGTCATCTTGCATCGGGCCTGCACCGCACGGTCGCCGCTGGCCAGTCGGGACCGTCGAAAAACGGGTCTTTCGGAGAACCCATTACCCAAGGGCCGGTCCGGCGACCCTTGGGTAATGCGTCCGGCAGCAAAAGACCGGGCTGGAGGGACGGGCTTGCCCGCCCCTCCGAATTCGGGCCTACTTGAGCTCGACCTTCGCGCCGGCGTCTTCCAGCTTCTTCTTGATCTCCTCGGCTTCACCCTTGGAGATGGCTTCCTTGACCGCCTTGGGAGCCAACTCGACGAGGTCCTTGGCCTCCTTCAGGCCGAGACCGGTGATCGAGCGGACTTCCTTGATGACGTTGATCTTGTTGGCGCCGGCTTCGGCGAGAACGACGTCGAACTCGGTCTTCTCTTCCGCGGCCTCGGCCGGAGCGGCCGCACCGCCGGCGGCGGCGACGGCCACCGGAGCGGCAGCGGAGACGCCCCACTTCTCTTCGAGCATCTTGGAGAGCTCGGCGGCCTCCAGGACGGTCAGGTTCGAAAGGTCTTCAACGATCTTTGCGAGATCAGTCATTTTTCACATTCCTTCGTTCGGTTCGAACTGGTTTCAAGAATTGCAGTGAAGTTCCGCCTTATGCGGCTTCGTCCTTCTGGGCATAGGCGTTGAACACGCGGGCAAGCTGGCCTGCCGGCGCATTGACGACCTGAGCGATGCGCGTTGCCGGGGTCTGGATCATTCCGACCAGCTTCGCACGCAGCTCGTCGAGCGAAGGCAGCGAGGCGAGAGCCTTCACACCTTCGGCATCGAGGTTGGTCGCCCCCATCGCACCACCGAGGACAACAAGCTTGTTGTTGCCCTTGGCGAACTCGACGGCGACTTTCGGAGCAGTCACCGGATCATCGCTGTAGGCGATGAGCGTCTGACCCTGGAAGAGATCGGCGATCCCTTCCAACTCCGTGCCCTGAAGAGCGATCCTGGCAAGACGGTTCTTCGCGACTTTGACGGTTCCGCCGGCTACGCGCATTTTCGACCGGAGGTCGTTCATTTGCGCAACCGTCAGACCGGAATAGTGGGCCACGACGAGGGAACCGGTGTCCTTGAACACCTGGTTCAGCTCAGTGACGAATTCGCGCTTTTCCGCTCTTTCCACTGTCCATCTCCAGTTGGCAGGTCCGCTCGCACAGCAGAGCCTGCCGGTTTGCCTTTGCCGCCAGGGATCGTTCCCGATCCGCAAGCGACGCTCGAGGACCTGTCCCCTCGCGCTCGTCCGGCGGGCCGGACGCGGCACAAGGCAATCGACGTTCGAACCGAACAGGCCGCAGGTGCGGCAAATCCGGATCCAACCCGTCTCATGCAGGCAAAGTGATTAAGGCGAACCACCTGCAATCTCGGACAGGAAATCCCGGGATATCAAAACCCCGGGAACTTCCGGCCGGAAGGCCGGAAATCTTGTTCAATCAGCGCGTAACGGCCGATGTCTGATCTACTGCTTCAGGCCACGCTCAGCGTTGCCGGGTCGATCTTGAGGCCGGGCCCCATGGTCGAGGAAATGGCGACGCGCTTGACGTAGTTGCCCTTGGCCCCGCTCGGCTTGGCCTTGATCACCGCGTCGGTGAAGGCACGGATGTTCTCCTCGATCGCCTTCGAATCGAACGACGCCTTGCCGACGCCGGCATGCACGATGCCGGCCTTCTCCACGCGAAACTCGACGGCACCGCCCTTGGAAGCCTTGACGGCGCCGGCGACATCCATCGTCACGGTGCCGACCTTGGGGTTCGGCATCATGCCGCGCGGGCCGAGCACCTTGCCGAGCCGCCCGACGAGCGGCATCATATCCGGCGTGGCGACGCAGCGATCGAAGTCGATCGTGCCGTTCTGCACGGTTTCCACGAGATCCTCGGCTCCGACGATGTCGGCCCCGGCAGCACGGGCTTCCTCGGCCTTCTCGTTCCGCGCGAAGACGGCGACGCGGACGTTACGGCCGGTCCCGTTCGGCAGATTGACGACGCCGCGCACCATCTGGTCGGCGTGGCGCGGATCGACGCCGAGGTTCATCGCCACCTCGATCGTTTCGTCGAACTTGGCGACTGCGCGCTCCTTGATCAGCGTGACGGCCTCGCCGAGGCCATAGAGCTTGACCGGATCGATGCCCTCGCGGACCTTCTGAATTCTCTTTGCAACCTTGGCCATGCCCTCAAGCCTTCACTTCCAGGCCCATCGAGCGGGCGGAGCCTTCGATCATCCTCATCGCGGCCTCGACGTCGGCGGCATTGAGGTCCTTCATCTTCGCCTCGGCGATGGCGCGGATCTTGTCGCGACCGATCGAACCGATCGACGACCTGCCGGGGGTCTTGGAGCCGGATTTCAGCTTCGCTTCCTTCTTGAGGAAGTACGTCACCGGCGGCTGCTTCATCTGGAAGGTGAAGGACTTGTCCTGGTAATAGGTGATGATGCAGGGAATCGGCATTCCCTTTTCCATTTCCTGCGTCGCGGCGTTGAACGCCTTGCAGAATTCCATGATGTTTATGCCGCGCTGACCAAGAGCAGGTCCGATCGGCGGGGACGGATTGGCCGACCCGGCGGACACCTGCAGCTTGAGCTGGCCTGCAACTTTCTTAGCCATTTTGCTCTCTGCCTTTCACTGCGGGCCTCTCGAGGCCCCGATTGCCGGACGCTTCCGGCGGCTGCGGTTGCGTGGTCCGGGTCGGCCGGCCGGCTAAAGCCGCCTCGCCTTCCACGCGGTTCGCGGGAACGAAATCCCGCCTGCCCCGTTCCACTCCCGCGGAGCGAGGCAGATCAGACGGGCTAGACCTTCTCGACCTGCCCGTATTCGAGTTCGACCGGCGTCGCGCGGCCGAAGATCGAGACCTCGACCTTGAGGCGCGAACGCTCCTCGTCGACTTCCTGCACGGTGCCGTTGAACGATGCGAACGGCCCGTCGGAAACCCGGACCTGCTCGCCGATCTCGAAGGAGATCGACGGCTTCGGCCGCTCGACGCCTTCCTGCACCTGCATGAGGATGCGCTCGGCCTCCGAATCCGGAATCGGCACCGGCCTCTGGTCGGAACCGAGGAACCCGGTGACCTTCGGCGTGTTCTTGATCAGGTGATAGGCCTCGTCGGTCAGGTCGGCACGCACCAGGACATAGCCCGGAAAGAACTTGCGCTCCGCATCGACCTTTCGGCCACGACGCACCTCCACCACCTTCTCGGTCGGGACGAGGATCTTCTCGAAGAGATGGTCCAGACCCTTGGCCTTCGCCTTTTCCTCGATGGATTCGGCGACCTTCTTCTCGAAGTTCGAATAGGCGTGGACGATATACCAGCGCGCCGTCATAGCCTCACCCCGCGGTTCACTGGCCAACACTCAGGATGAAGCCCATGGCCCATCCGAGAAACTGGTCAACTGCGAAAAAGAACAGTGCCGTGATGATGACCATAACGATAACCATCAGCGTCGAAATCGTCGTCTCGCGCCGGGTCGGCCACGTCACTTTCGACGTCTCGGCCCGCACCTGCTGCAGAAACGTCAAGGGATTTGTCTTTGATGCCATCTACTGCCCACGCATTTACGGCGCGTAAAGCCGCATGACCAGCCTCACGCACCGCGTGTCCGATTTTGGTTCTACATAAAGACCGATTCCCGAAACCACAAGAGGGGAACGGCCGGTTCGCAAAAATAACGCGCCGGAATGCGCGTGAACCTTGTCGAAGATACACCAACAGCGGTCTTCATGGCAAGCGCCGCTCCCGGGCGCGGCTGCCGGCGGCCCACATTAAAGATCGGTAATGCTTTGCGTTCCGTCAGACTGCCGTCAGGACCACCCCCGAGGCTCTGCTCCCAGGAAGAATCGAAAAAGGGGGATCAGGTGGCCAACGACACGTATGTGGACGAAACCGCGGGCGGAAGAACGGGCATCGACCGCCTGGCAGCCCAGTTCGGGCACCCGAGCGGCCTCTGGGGCAGCCTCACCGGGCTGGCGATGGGCATAATCAACCACGTTCCGAACCGGCTGGCGATCGATCTCCTCGCCGTCCAGCCGACGGACGACGTCCTGGAACTCGGCTTTGGTCCCGGGCGCGCCCTGCACAAGCTCTCGAGGCTGGCCTGCTCCGGCTCGGTCACCGGCATCGACCGGTCTTCCGCCATGCTGGAACAGGCCGCCTTCCACAACCGGCGCGCCATCGCGGAAGGCCGCGTCAGGCTTCTGCAGGGGACGTTCGAGTCCCTGCCGCTGGACGACGCTTCTGTGGACAGGATCCTGGCGGTCAACGTCGCATACTTCATGTCGCCGACCGGGCACGCGCTCGCGGAGGCGCGCCGGGTGCTTCGTCACGGAGGCACGATCTCGGTCTACGCGACCGACTATTCGAGGATGCGCAGGCTGCAGTTCGCCGGACCGGAGACGTTCCAGATGTTCGACGGCCCGAGCTTCGCCGCGTTCTTCCGCGAGAGCCCCTTCGGCCGCGACGAGACTGCCATCCACCACTTCCGCCTCCCCTTCGGGTTCCGCGGGATCGTCGCGAGCATCACCAAGCGCGACAGGGCCTGAACCCCGCCGCCGCTCAGGCGAGCGCAGCGCGGGCCCGTTCCTCCAGCTGGCGCTCGAACCTGCGGAACAGGAAAGCAAAGGCAATCACACCCAGGACGACGAGCCCGAGCACCGCCGCGCTGACCGGACCGGAGACGGCGCGCAAGCGATCGCCGAAGAAATAAGCGCCGCCGCCGAACAGCGTCGCCCAGACGATCCCGCCAGCCCCGTTCATGATGAAGAAGCGCCGCCAGTCCATGCGGTTGGCGCCGGCGAGCAGCGCCGCGAAAGTCCTCAGGAAAGCCAGGAACCTCCCGAAGAAGACGATCTTCCCGCCATGGCGGAGAAACAGGTACTGGCCGATCATCAGCCTTCCCTCGGTGAGGTGCACGCGCGGGCCGTGCCTCTCCAGAAGCCTGAGGCCGAGCGTCCGGCCCACCGTATAGCCGACATTGTCGCCCAGGATCGCCGCGCTCCCCGCGACCGCGAGCACTTCGACGATCTGAAGGTGGTGGGTCGCACCGGCGTAGACGGCGGCGGTCACCAGTGCGGTCTCCCCGGGAATGGGCACACCGGCGCTTTCCAGCGAGACCATCGCGAAGACCACCCAGAGCCCGTAGAGGTGGATCATGTGGTGGACGGAGGGCAGATTGAGAAGGTGGAACACCTAAGCCTCGACCTCCGTGCTCTTCAGTGCGACGGGGTCTTCGCGGACCGCCGCAATCGCTGCACCCGCGCCTGCCACGGGCTGCAGCTCCAGCCGGGCCTCGAAGCCCGAGGAGCGCCCGGAAGCCGGCGAAAGAAGCCGCAGACGACCCCCCGACTGCTCCATGATGGTCTCCACGATGGCCAGTCCGAGGCCGGAGCCGGCCACATCCGTGCGGCCCCGCGCGAAGCGCTGGGTGAGGCCGGCGAGGACAGGGGCCGGCACGATCGGCCCCTCGTTCACGACGCGCACGACCGCCGGGGGATCAAGGCTGATCTCGATCGGGCCGGTTCCGTGGATCGCCGCGTTGTCGAGGAGGTTCCGCACGGCCATGGCGAACGCATCGACGTCCATCCGCGCCACAAGGCCGGCATCGGGCGGTCTCGTATAGGAAATGCTCCTGCCGTGCGGGAGGCGCGCGGACGCATCGGCGACGACGACGTCGAGGACGGGCAGCAGATCGGTTGCCTCGTCGCGCAGGCTGATTCCGGCGTCGACGCGGGAGAGCTGGAGCAGCTTCTCCGAAAGCCGCGAAAGCCTCTTCAGCGTGGCCTCCACGTCGCGGGCGCGCCTGCGGTCGTCGGCGTCGTCGAGCTCGGCGATCAGGCGCTGGGTCTGCGCGAGCGCACCGGCGATCGGCGTGCGCAGTTCGTGGGCGCTGTTGGCGGAGAAGGCGCGCTCGGCATCGAGTGCGACGCGCAGTCTTTCGACCAGGCGGGCGACCGCGTCGGCGATCGGCTTCAGCTCGCGCGGCTGGCCGGAGACGTCGATCGGCGCGAGATTTTCGCTGCCGCGCGCTGCAATATCGCCGCTCAGCCGCCTGACCGGCGCCATGGCGCTGCGCACGCCGAACCAGATCGCGAAGATATTCATCGGGATCAGCGCCAGCAGCGGCCAGAGCAGCGCCTTGACGCTGCCGAGCACGGCCTCGAGGCGGTTGTGCATGGTTTCGGCCACGGTGACCGT
Source organism: uncultured Alphaproteobacteria bacterium (assembly GCA_963760965.1). GTDB lineage: Bacteria > Pseudomonadota > Alphaproteobacteria > Rhizobiales > Rhizobiaceae > Pararhizobium_B. Next base: position 230,029 of record CAVXEW010000006.1, on the reverse strand, counting down.
CAATCCGGTCGCCGGATCCGACTGGCTGAACAGGCGGAAATGCCCGACCGTCGAGAAGCCCGGCGAGGGATTCGGATCATAGGGCACCGAGGGCGCGTCCCGCGCCCGCAGCAGGATCTCGCCGGACGCATTGCGCAGCTGATAGCTGATATAGGACTGGCTGTCGCTCATGAGGCGCTGGATCGCCCGCTTGTCGTCGCCCTCGCGGCCGAGAAAATCATCCTCGGCAAGCGGCAGGAGCCGGTAGGCCGTCTCGCGCAGCGCCACATCGAAGGCTTCGTTCAGCTCCTGGTAGGATGTATAGGTCGCATAGCCGACGGCCGCACACCACAGAAGCGTGGTGCCGATGGTCAGCAACAGCACGAGTTCTCGTCGTGATCGACCCGTGATTGCGTTTCAGAAAGTGCAGGTTCAATCCGTCCCGTCTCCTATCCCCCGACGCGATAACCCGCACCGCGCACAGTGCAGATGGCGTCGCGGCCGAGCTTCTTTCTCAGCCGGCTCACATAGACCTCGACCGCATTGCTCTCGATTTCCGCGCCGAATTCATAGAGGGAATCCTCGATCTCGCTCTTTGCCACGATTGCGTTCGGCCGGCGCAAGAGGCGCTCGAGGATGGCCCATTCCCGCGCCGTCAGATCGATACGCCGGCCGTCGCGGCTGACGTAGCGCTGGGCGATGTCCACCGCGATGTCGCCGACCTTCAGGAGCGGGTTGGGGTTCCCGCCGTAGCGGCGCAGCACCGAGGCAATGCGTGCCGTCAGCTCGCTGAGGTCGAACGGCTTGACGATGTAGTCGTCGGCACCGCTGTTCAGCCCCTCGATCCGCCAGGCGATCTGGTCCATGGCGGTGGCGATGATGACCGGCGCGGCGGAACCACCCCGCCTCAGCTCCTTCAGGAAATCTAGGCCCTTGCCGTCCGGCAGGCCGAGGTCGAGCACGATGAGTTCGTAGTCGACCGTGGCGAGCGCATCCCGGGCCTCCTGCAGGGTCTTGAGCCAGTCGACGCCGTATCCGAGGGAGGCGATGTGCTCCCTGACGGCCTGCCCCAGCGTCGGGTCGTCCTCGATGAACAGAATACGCATGGCTTCTCCAGATTCGTCCCAGACTATGCACCGATGATGACGGCAGGCTGAAGGCCCCACGGCGCGCAAATTCAGTTTACCGTCAGTTGCCTGCCCTAGTCTGCCCTGCATCGAAGACGAAGATCACGCAGGTGAATCACATCATGAGACCACCCGGAAAGACCCCGCTGTTCCTGCTCTCCCTCGCCGGGCTCTCGACAAGCCTCTCCGGCGCTCCGGCATACGCGGCTCCACCCTACCAGAGCCTGACGTACAGCGCAGCGGCGCCGACGTCGAACCTGTCGGCCGCCTCGGCGCGATCGGGCCGCTACAATGACGGAACCTACAGGGGCAGCACGTTCAGCGCCTACTACGGACGCGTGCAGGTCGCTGCGCGGATCGCGCACGGCCAGATCGTACGCGTCGACGTCCTGAAACATCCGACCGACTACCGCACGAGCCGCATCATCAACAGCCGGGCCCTCCCCCGGCTCCAGAGCGAGGTCATCACGGCGCAGAGTGCGCGGGTCAACCTCGTCTCGGGCGCCACGCTGAGCAGCATGGCCTTCCTGCGCTCCCTGCAGACCGCGCTGGAGCGGGCTCGCCCCGTCAGATGATGCGAAAGACGAGGCTCATCATGGGCATGCCGATAACGGTGGAGATCGTCGACGGGGTGCCCCGGGCGATGATGGACGCGGTGCTCGATTACTTCACCGAGGTCGACCTGCGCTTCAGCCCGTTCAAGCCCGAAAGCGAGCTTTCGCGCCACGACCGGGGCGAGCTCGGGCCATCCGAGCTCAGCGCCGAGATGCAGGAGGTGCTGGAACTCGCCCGCGAAACGAAGGAGGCGACCGGCGGCTTCTTCGACATCCGCCGTCCGGACGGCCGGCTGGACCCGTCGGGCATCGTCAAGGGCTGGGCGATTCGCAACGCCGCCGACTGTCTCCTTGACTGGGGCGCGGCCAACTTCTGCATCGAGGCCGGCGGAGACATCCAGGCGGCCGGCCGGAACGAGGACGGCGAGGAGTGGCGAATCGGCATCCGCAACCCCTTCAACGACCGGGAAATCGTGAAGGTTGTCCGGATCGCCGACCAGGGCATGGCGACCTCGGGATCCTATGCGCGCGGCGATCACATCTACGACCCGACCAACGCCGGGCATTCCCTCGACACGGTCGTCAGCCTGACGGTCATAGGGGCGGACGTACTGGAAGCGGACCGGTTCGCCACCGCGGCGTTCGCCATGGGGGCCGAGGGCATCCTCTTCATAGAGGAACAGCCCGGCCTCGAAGGCTACATGATCGATGCCGACGGCATCGCAACGTTGACAACTGGTTTCAGGGCATACGAACTGTCATGAAAAATCCGATCGACCGCCTTCTCAACCACATCACCATGTACCGCCTCGTCCTCTACTACGTCGCCGGACTGGCGGCCGTGGCATTCATCGGCGGGCTCACCGGACTGACGACGACGAACGCGACCGACCTCGCCTTCTCCACCGTGGTCGTCGTTGCCGTGTGCTGGCTGACGAACAAGGCGTTCACGCTTATCTACCGGGTGCCGGTCAACACCGAGTTGGTGCACATCACGGCCCTGATCATCGTGCTCCTGATGCCGCCTGTCGCTGCATCGGACACGGCCGGCGTCATCGGGCTCGTCGTGGCTTCCGTCGCGGCCATCGTGTCGAAGTTCCTCTTCGCGGTCGGCCGCAAGCATATCTTCAATCCGGTCGCCGTCGGCGTCGTCGCCTCCGGATACCTCGTCGCGCAGCCCGCGACCTGGTGGGTCGACGGCAACCTTCTCCTGGTGCTGAGCGTCCTGGCGGGCGGCCTTCTGGTCGTGCGGAAGGTGCGGCGCTTCGACATGGTGGGCGCCTATGTCCTTGCCAATCTGTGCGTCGTGCTCGTAACGGCCCCGCCCGGCATGTTCACCGAGACGCTGAAGTTCTCGGTCGTCTATTCGCCGCTGCTCTTCGCCGGCTTCGCCATGCTGACTGAGCCGCTGACGGCGCCGCACGCGAAATGGCCGCGCATTGCCTACGGGGCGCTCGTCGGCGCTCTGTCCGCTCCAGCGGTTCATCTCGGCAGCTTCTATCTTTCGCCGGAACTGGCGCTTCTCGTCGGCAATGCCTTCGCCTTCGCCGTAAGCCCCAAGGGCCGTTTCAAGCTGACGCTGCAACGCATCGAGAAGGTCGCGGCCGGCAGCTACGACTTCGTCTTCGAAGCCGATCGCCGGATCAACTTCCGTCCCGGCCAGTACCTCGACTGGACCCTTCCGGTGCGCCATCCCGACGACCGCGGCAATCGCCGCCCATTCACCATCGCGTCGGCGCCAAGCGAGGGGGAAGTGCGCCTCGGAGTGAAGTTCTACCGCAACCCCAGCGCCTACAAGCGGGCGCTGGCGCGCATGAAGCCCGGCGACATCATCTACGGCTCCCAGCTCGCCGGCACGTTCACGCTTCCCGCCTCGCGAGAGGAGAAGCTCGCCTTCATCGCCGGCGGCATCGGGGTGACGCCGTTCAGGAGCATGGTGCAGGACATGATCGACCGCGACGAGAGGCGTCCGATCGTCTTCATCTACGGCAACAACCGGGTCGACGAGATCGCCTATGCGGACGTCTTCGAGCGGGCGCGGCGGGAGATCGGTCTTCGCACCGTCTATGCGGTGGCCGACGGAGACGAGCGCGTGCCTGCCGAGCATCGCGGCTTCATCGACGAGGACCTCATCCGGCGCGAGGTGCCGGACTTCCGGGAGCGCACGTTCTACATTTCCGGACCGCACGCAATGGTGACGCGGTTCCGCCGGTCGCTGCGCGACCTCGGGGTTTCCCGCTCGCGGATCAAGGTCGACTACTTCCCCGGCTTCGCCTGAACGGCCTTCGAACGTTCGCCAGGCGAGGTACGCGTCCCCTCCTGACGCCAAGACGGGCAGGCCGGGCAAGCGAAGCCGGCGGGCGCTCCGGTGCCCGCGTTTCGCCCGCCGGTCGCTTTCTTGAACGATTCCAATCTAGCTCGATTAACTTGACTGATCTTATCAGCTTTGCGATGAGCGGAGCCAGAACTCGCATCGCAAAGGGAAGGTACAGCAAATGCCCCGCTTGTTCACGGCCGGGATCCTGGCCACCGCGCTTCTTTGGGGAACGGCGTCTTTTGCCGACGGCGGCGCCTCCCTGACGATCCGGAACCACAAGTTTTCGCCCGAGACCGTCGAAGTTCCCGCAGGCATGCGGATCAGGCTCGCGATCACGAATGCGGACAAGACCGCCGAAGAATTCGACAGTTCGGACCTTCACGTCGAGAAGACGATTTCGGGCGGCCAGACCGCAACGGTTTTTGTCGGCCCCCTCGATCCCGGCACCTACAGCTTCGTCGGCGAGCTTCACGAGTCGACGGCGCGCGGCAAGATCGTGGCGAAATAGGTCGCCTCATGATTGCCGCCCTCGTCATCGTCTTCCGCGAAAGCCTCGAAGCAGCGCTGATCGTTTCGATCGTCATGGCTGCGAGCCGGGGAATTGCGGGCCGCGGCCGCGCCGTCGCGCTCGGCATGCTGGCAGGAATTGCGGGCGCCGCGCTCCTGGCGGCCTTCGCAGGCGAGATCGGCAGCATGGCCGGCGGCATGGGCAACGAATACCTGAAGGCTACGGCGCTCGTCGTGGCGGTCGTCATGATCGGCTGGCACCATGCATGGATGGGCGCGCACGGCTCGGAGCTCGCCGGGCAGACGCGCGCCGTGGGCAGGGAGGTCCAGGAAGGAGCGAAGCCGCTTTCCGCCCTCGCCGTCATCTGCGCCATGGCGGTTCTCCGGGAAGGCTCTGAAACTGCCCTCTTCCTCTACGGCATCGCCGCGGACGGCACGGCGGGCGGCATGCTCGAAGGCGGCGTTCTTGGCGCAGCAGGCGCGGCCATGCTGGGAATCGTGCTGTATTTCGGATTGCTGCGGATTCCGCTGAGATATGTGTTCAAGGTGACCGGCGCGCTTCTCATGCTGATCGCGGCGGGCCTCGCCGCCCAGGCTGCCAGCCTTCTCGTCCAGACCGGGCTTCTTCCCCCGGTGGGCTACGATATCTGGAACACGGCCGGCATCCTCTCGCAGGGGAGCACGCTCGGGCTGCTGCTCCATGTGCTGGTCGGCTACGTCGACCGTCCCATGGGAATCCAGGTGCTCGCCTATCTGGCCACGCTCGGCGCCATCGTCGCCGCGTCCTACCTTGTGGCCGGACGGCAGCAGGCGCGCACCGGTCAGCCGCGCCAGATGTGAGCCTTCGGGAACTTGTCAATTCGGTCCCGGCCGGCATTCGGGCGTCCGGGGGGCGCGCCGGCGCCGCCTCGAAGACGGCCCGCGCCTCCTTGCCCCGTCGCGGTGACCAGGCCGAAGCCTCCCCCTCACCGTGGCTGCGATCTCGCCGCCCCTGGTTGCGAGCTCTGGCCCACGGCCAGGACGAGGAGCCGGTTCCTCGCGGCTGCGACGGATGCCGCAAGAAGTCATCTTCATGCAGTCCGGTCTCACGCCGCCCGGATGCGTGCGGCCCGAGACGGTCGCGACGGCTCCCGACACGGCCTGGCCGCCTGTGTCTCCGGGCTGTACACTGAAAGGAATGGCAGGGGCAGCAGGGCTCGAACCTGCGACCTGCGGTTTTGGAGACCGCCGCTCTACCAACTGAGCTATACCCCTAGTGCAGGCCCTGTCTAATCCATCGCCCGATGGCAGACAATAGCCGATACGTCGCGAACAGCCGGGCTCCGTCGCCCGGCGGCCGCCGGGAAAGCGCGCCGACCGGCGCACCCTCTCCGTGCATGGTCCTCCCGCCATCGTCGCGGCATGGGGAAAGCGCTGGCGCTCCCCGAAGACCTTCCCGGCTCGGCAGCTTTCGCCACCGGCGCCGCGATCGTCACTCGATGATCGAGGCGACGATGCCGGCGCCGCAGCCGAAGCGCGCTCGCGCGCCCTTCGGCATCTTTCATGCGTCGGCAGCTTTCGCCACCGGCGCCGCGATCATTACTCGATGATCGAGGCGACGATGCCGGCGCCGACGGTGCGGCCGCCTTCGCGGATGGCGAAGCGCAGCTTCTCTTCCATCGCGATCGGCACGATCAGCTGCACGTCCACCGTGACGTTGTCGCCCGGCATCACCATCTCCGTGCCTTCCGGCAGCGTCACCACGCCCGTCACGTCGGTCGTGCGGAAGTAGAACTGCGGACGGTAGTTGGTGAAGAACGGCGTGTGCCGCCCGCCCTCTTCCTTCGTCAGGATGTAGGCCTCGGCCTTGAACTTCGTGTGCGGCGTCACCGAACCCGGCTTGCACAGGATCTGGCCGCGCTCCACGCCGTCCCGGTCGACGCCGCGCAGAAGCGCGCCGATGTTGTCGCCCGCCTGGCCCTGGTCGAGAAGCTTGCGGAACATCTCCACGCCGGTCACCGTCGTCTTCGACGTCGGCCGGATGCCGACGATCTCGACTTCCTCGCCGACCTTGATCACGCCGCGCTCGACGCGGCCCGTCACAACCGTGCCGCGGCCGGAGATCGAGAAAACGTCCTCGATCGGCATCAGGAACGGCTGGTCGATCGGACGCTCCGGCGTCGGGATGTAGTCGTCGACGGCCTTCATCAGCTCGCGGATCGACTCCTCGCCAAGCTTCTTGTCGCTGTCTTCAAGCGCAGCAAGCGCAGAACCCTTGACGATCGGAATGTCGTCGCCGGGGAACTCGTAGGACGAAAGAAGCTCGCGAACCTCGAGCTCGACAAGCTCCAGAAGCTCCTCGTCATCGACCTGGTCGCACTTGTTCAGATAGACAACAATCGCCGGAACGCCGACCTGGCGGGCAAGAAGGATGTGCTCGCGCGTCTGCGGCATCGGGCCGTCGGCCGCCGAAACGACAAGGATCGCCCCGTCCATCTGCGCAGCGCCCGTGATCATGTTCTTCACGTAATCCGCGTGGCCGGGGCAGTCGACGTGCGCGTAGTGGCGCGCGTCCGTCTCGTACTCAACGTGCGCCGTCGAGATCGTGATCCCGCGAGCCTTCTCCTCCGGAGCCGCGTCAATCTGGTCATACGCACGGAAATCGCCGAAGTACTTCGTGATCGCCGCAGTCAGCGTCGTCTTCCCGTGGTCCACGTGACCGATCGTCCCGATGTTCACGTGCGGCTTCGTGCGTTCGAACTTTCCTTTTGCCATCGCCTTTTCCTGTCTCGCGCTTGACTGTCACCCGGCGGCTTGCTGCCGGCCTTCGAAGATCACGCTCGCATAATGGCCTTTGCAGCAGGTTTCAAGCCTTTCCTTCCGAAGAGGCGCGGCGGCGGCGCCGCCCAGAATCGGACGACCTGCAGCCAGCACGAGCACGGAGCGCACGGCTTTCGTCGGAAGTGCGCCTGCGCCGGGAGATCCCAGTTCCTCCCGGGCTTTCCCCTTGAGCGTCCCGGGGCGTCCCCGGAACCGCAGGCTTGCCGGCAAGTGCCGGTCGCAGGACCGGCCAACAACCGCCATCCCCTGCCCACCCATCGATCGGCGGTGCGGCGGACGGGAAGACCGGCGACGTTGCGGACCCCTCCCCCGTCAGCCGCAAATTCGGTAAGATAAGTGTTTGAACAAACTCGCGGATTATGTTGCCTCGGGTATCCGAGCATGAGGTCCGTTCCGATAACCCGAGAATTTCCCTCATGGAGCACCGCTGCGAACGCAGAGCGGCGTCGGCACACTCCGAAGGGCGGGAACAATATTCAAATGGCATGCCTCAAACAGCCCGCTTGGCAGGCCGTCGACATTACAAATACGCTATTGAAATGTTTGGATTTTTGCTGGAGCGGGTAGCGGGAATCGAACCCGCGTATTCAGCTTGGAAGGCTGCTGCTCTACCATTGAGCTATACCCGCATGCTGCAAGCTGGCCGGCCAGCAATTGGTGGTGGAGGGGGCTGGATTCGAACCAGCGTAGGCTTAGCCAACGGATTTACAGTCCGTCTCCTTTAACCACTCGGACACCCCTCCTCAACAGCGAGGCCAACGCCCAACTTGCGCTGATCGGAGACATGCTGACAAACGCCCTTCCCGATCTGCGCGGGCGTTATGCCGAGCCTCCCCGCTCGTGTCAACACGCCTGCCGGACGAATTCCCCGTGGTCCGGCGGGTTCCTGCGGCGCCGGGCGCCAAATTCGCGTATGGCGGCGTTTGCCCCGGCCGCGCAAGCAGCTATAAACGCTGCCATGACAAAGCCGCCAAACCAGGATCGCAGCCGCAAGGACACCCATTACGCCAAGCTGCGGCGCGTCCACAGGGACGCGACCCGTGCCGCCAGGCCGCCGTCTCCGGCCGGCCGGCCGCTGCAGCCCGACCACGTGCATCTCTACGGACTGCACACCGTGCGCGCGGCCCTCGACAATCCGGACCGGCGCATCCTGCGGATGATGGCGACGCGGAACGCGCTGGCGCGGATCGGCCTGGAGCAGACGGACGCCCTGCCCTTCCCGGTCGAAATCGCATCGCCGAAGCAGATCGACCGCGAGCTCGGGGGCGACGCCATCCACCAGGGGGTGATGGTAGAAGCAGAGCCTCTGCCGGTGCGCAGGCTCGATTCGCTCGGGAAAAGCTCGCTCCTCCTCGTTCTCGACCAGGTCACCGACCCGCACAATGTCGGCGCCCTCATGCGCTCGGCGGTCGCCTTCGACGCGGGTGCAGTGATCACCACGATGCGGCACAGCCCGCAGGAATCCGGCGTACTCGCCAAGTCTGCGTCCGGGGCGCTCGAACGCATCCCCTACATACAGGTGACGAACCTCGCGGAGGCGATCGAGGAACTGCGAGGACTGGGCTTCCAGACAGTCGGGCTCGATTCCGAGGTGCCGGAGCCGCTCGAGGAGGCGCTCTCGGGGGTGCGCATCGCACTGGTTCTCGGCTCCGAGGGCAAGGGAATGAGGCAGAAGACCCGCGCTACGGTCGACCGGCTAGCAAGGCTCGACATGCCGGGGCCGATCAAGTCCCTCAACGTGTCCAATGCGGCTGCGATCGCCCTGTACGCCGCCCGGCGCCACCTTTCCGCCCTCGCCTAGATGTGAGCTTTCAGCAGAAGGGTGAAACGGTTTTGCGTCCGCAATTGCGTATGAGTAGCGAGATGGAGCATTGAAGGCGATTCTGTTCTTGCCGGAAATGCTCTGGCGCGGCGACGCCCGGCACCTCTCTCCGGACCGGCGATTCCCGTCCCCGCTGCCGGCAGGCGCAGGGGCCGCCGTCAGTCGCCATTGCCGTTCTTGCGCCGCCTGCGGGAAAGCCAGATCGTCGCGCGCCGTCGCCAGCGGCGCACGAACGGAAGGTCCTGCGAAAGAACAAGGAAGCCGAGCGGCAGCATCCAGAGACCCAGCACCGGCAGGAAGGAAAATATCCCTCCGAGCACGAGCAGGGAGCCGAGCCCGATGCGACCGGTCCGGCTGCGCGGCAGCCTGAAGTGGCGGCCTGCGATCGAGAGCCGCCGGTTTGCGGGCTCGAACGCGAAGATCCTGTTGCCTCGTCGGGTTTCCATAACAACTCGCTCTGCCTGGAAGCTGGGCGCGCTTGGCGGCTCCATGCGAAGGCCGCAGCCATCCGCAGATGGTCGAGAATGCCAGACCTCACAAGAGATCAGGGTTTTTTTTTGAAAAGCGCTTGGCAAAACTGAATCTGGTTTGGTATAGCGCGGCATCGCTGTCGCAGGCAGCCGTTCCCCGGTAGCTCAGTGGTAGAGCACTCGACTGTTAATCGATCGGTCGCTGGTTCGAATCCGGCCCGGGGAGCCACTATTCCTGATCAAGATTTTGAAACCGATGGAAATTCGCGACGGACCGGGTTCGCGGGGGTAGCCTTTTCGACACCTCTCCTGTCCGGCTTCCATCTGCATCCGGTCAATCTTCGCCGGCAGCCGTTGCTGCTCGACGCCTTTCCGCGGCAATGACGCAGCAAAGGCAGGGTCTTCCAGCAAAGGGCGGAAGAAATCTCGAAACGACCGGCGGCGTCCCGGAGCATGCGGCGGGCATTCTGCCGATCAAGGACGCCGGGAACCGCCGGCGCCGCCGTTTCAGCGCTGCAGCAGGCTGTTCACCTCTGCCTCGACATCGGCGAGGTCGATCGCGTTTCCATCGAGCATCTTGAAATGGAAGACGGCCCGCCAAAGCAGTCCGGCCGCAACTTCCCTCTCGTGCCAGCCTTCGGTGGTTCCGACGCCAACCGTCTCCACATATCTCGGCTCTGCGAATTCTGCGAAGGCACGTGCCTTGTCAAGAAACCCGGTTTTCATCTGAATGTCCCGCTCCATGACAGACAATACTGCCGTCGGGCGGGAAGACATGCCCGCAATAATGCCTAGTCGCACTATGTCATTTGCAGTAGGCCGCAAGCACCGCCACGTCCGCTTCGCCTGCCGAAGCTATGGCCGGAAGCCGATGCCGGCGACCGCCCGCTGCCCTCGAAGGGGTTGCTCCGGCAGCGGGCGGGGTCCTGGCCCGGAACGGGTTCATCCCTGAACCCGCGCCAGACAGATTGCGCTACCTATGCGGAGTGTGTCAACAAGACAGCAACCGTAAATCGTGGATGATCCTGTCCACCAGATGGGAATGCCCGCGACGCGGTTCATCGGCTCCGAAAGGCGCCGCACCGGCGACAGGTCCCGGCAGGAGAAGCAGAAATCTTCGCGATTTTCGCGAAAGACAGCTCATATACTCGGCACGGTTGATCTCGATCAAATCCAGGCCATCCCGGCTGTGATCATGTGTCTCCCGTTCCGTGACGGGGAACGGGGCGGAGGTCCGGCGGAGCGGGGCATATAAAACGGCGCCGGACCTCATTTCGCTCTCGCGGCCGCAGCGAAGCAACCCTGCGGACGGCGACCAGATAAGCTCCGGAACCAATCCGGGCATTGGCCGCTTTCCCCTGGCGGCGGCGCAAGACGAGCGGCGCCGGTCGTCGAACCGGAGTCAGGCCCGATGGCAAGGACCATCATCACCATGCTGCTGCTGGCATCTCTCGCAGGTTGCGGGGGCGGAATGTCGCGCGCCTACGAGGTTCTGCCCAACACCTTCGACGATCTCGCGCAGCAAACAAAAGCCTTCAGGCACGGCAGAACGAAGGCGCCGAAGCAGCAGCGGCGGGTCGCAGCCGGCGCATAGATCACCGTCTCCGGCGCAGCATCAGGTTCGCCGGAACCATGTATTCACGAGCCTAGCAGCTTGTCGCCGGCGAAGGCCTCAGAATATTGTGGTGAACACGAAGATAAGTCCCGCGCCTATGAAGCCGATCGCCGCAAGGACGAAGAACGGCACTACCCAGGACGCAAGTTTAGCAGTCTCGCCCGCTGGCTGCGGGCGGTTCTCGATTTCAGATACCAAAGATTGTCTCCTCCAATGATCACTTCACGGCGGCACATTTTCCTCCCGCGCCGCGCGAAGCCGCCACAAGTTGAACGAAAGTCGCAACAAAATCAAATGCAGAAAAATCGGCTGCTTCGGCAATAGCCGAAATAGCTGCCTCCGATCAGGAAACCGCACCGGCCGGGCAGAGTATTCCGGCCGCGCTCGCTTCGGCAGCGAAAGGCGAATCGCGGGACCTACCCGGTCTCTTCGTCCGTCCACTGGGACTTCACCGCGTATTCGAGGAAGCGCCATGCCTCCTCGGATATCCGCATGTGGTGCGCGCGCACATAGTCCGCCAAGGCGGTCGCAGCCGCATCGCCGTTCCTGGTCACGAGCGCCCGGTTCAGTTCGAGACCGATCTCCACATCCTGCACCGCGTCACTGCGCCTTTCCATCGTACCTCTCCATTTTCGCGCATGGTCCAGAAAGAATACACCATAAAGGTGTATCATCAATCTCAACGCTTTGCGCGGTCGTCCGCCGGAAAACTTCTCCCCCTTGCCGAATCCCCTGATCCGCGCGCTTCCGGCCTGCGTACCGAAAGCACAAGACAAGGCCAATTCTATCGAAATCGGAATAAATCGCTCGATGTCCAGCAAGCAGAGGAAAGATCAGCAACCCGTCCTCGTCTGGTTTCGAGACGACCTGCGCCTTGCCGACAACCCAGCGCTTCACCTCGCAGGCGAGACCGGCGCGCCGGTGATTCCCCTCTTCATCCTGGACGAGCAGAGCGCAGGCACTCGTGCCTTCGGCGGCGCGCAGCGCTGGTGGCTTCATCATTCCCTCGCGTCCCTCGCGGAGGACATCGCCGGGCTCGGCTCGCGGCTGGTGCTGCGTCGTGGCCGCGCTGCCGACGTGCTCGACGACGTGGTCGGGGAAACCGGCGCCTTCGCCATCCACTGGAACCGTCGCTACGATCCGGCGGGCGTCGGCGTCGACCGGGCGACCAAGGAGAGCTTTTCCGGCCGCGGGATCGAGGTGCACAGCTTTGCCGGACGACTGCTGCACGAGCCGGCCCGGCTGGAAACGACCTCGGGAGGTCCCTACAAGGTCTACACTCCGTTCTGGCGGGCGATAGAAGGCGGGCAGGATCCGCGGGAGCCGCTTCCGGCCCCGGGGCGGTTGCCGGCGCCGCGATCCTTTCCGGAGAGCGAGCGGCTCGAAGATTGGGGCCTGCTGCCGCGGGAACCGGACTGGTCGGGCGGGATCGCCCGGACATGGACGCCCGGAGAGGCGGCGGCCCTCGACCGCCTCGCGCGTTTCGTCGAGGACGGGCTGAAGGGCTACGGCCGGCGCCGGGACGACCCCGCCGATCCGGAGGGGACTTCAGGCCTGTCTCCCCATTTGGCGCTCGGCGAAATCTCGCCCTACCAGGTCTGGCACGCGACGCGAAACCTTCCCGACGACATCGCCCGGCAGGACCGGACGACCTTCCGCAAGGAAATCGTCTGGCGCGAGTTCTGCCATCACCTGCTCTACCACTTTCCGCAGATGAGGCAGGAAAATTACAATTCGCGGTTCGACGGCTTCGACTGGACCGTCGACAGGGCTGCGCTGAAGGCATGGCAGCAGGGACGGACCGGCTATCCGATCGTCGATGCGGGCATGCGCCAGCTCTGGCAGACCGGCTGGATGCACAATCGCGTGCGCATGGTCGTCGCCTCGTTCCTGACCAAGCACCTGCTCCTGGACTGGCGCGAGGGCGAGGCCTGGTTCTGGGACACGCTGGTCGACGCCGACCCGGCATCGAACGCGGCGAACTGGCAGTGGGTCGCCGGCTCGGGCGCCGATGCCGCACCCTATTTCCGCATCTTCAACCCCATCCTGCAGGGCGAGAAGTTCGATCCGCGCGGTGACTATGTACGCCGCTTCGTGCCCGAACTGGAAAAGCTGCCGGCCAAGCACATCCACAAGCCCTGGGCCGCACCGCAAAAGGTACTGGAGGAAGCCGGCATCGAACTCGGAAAATCCTATCCGGAACCGATCGTCGAGCACAAGAGTGCCCGGCAGAGGGCGCTCGCCGCCTATGACAGGATCAAGGACGCCGCATGAACGTGCAATTCAAGAACCCGGCGTTTCCGCCCCTCAGGGTCGCCGTCGTCGGATCCGGCATCTCCGGCAGTTCGGCCGCCTGGGCGCTCAACCCCGTCCACGACGTCACGCTCTACGAAAGCCAGGACAGGCCGGGCGGCCACACGGCGACCGTCGACGTCGACCATGACGGCGTGCCCGTTGCGGTCGACACGGGCTTCATCGTCTACAACGAGGCGAACTATCCCGACCTCACGGCGCTTTTCGCCCATCTCGGCGTCGCCACGCACGAAAGCGACATGAGCTTTTCGCTGTCCCTCGATCACGGCCGGCTCGAATGGTGCGGAGACAGTCTCGCGAGCGTCTTCGCGCAGAAGCGAAACCTGTTCAGGCCTTCCTTCCTCCTCATGCTTCGGGACGTGCTGCGGTTCAACCGGCTGTGCCTTGCGGACAGGGCAGCGGGACGACTGGCGGGCATGTCGGTCGGCGACTATCTCGACTGGCGCGGCTTCTCGCCGGGCTTTGCGAACAACTACCTCCTGCCGATGGCGGCCGCCATCTGGTCGACGCCCGCGCGCTCGATGATGGAGTTCCCTGCCGAGCGGCTGGTCCATTTCTTCGACAACCACCGGCTGGTCCACGCGCGCCACCGCGCCTGGAGGACAGTGACCGGCGGCAGCCGCAACTACCTGGAGAAGCTTCTCGCACCGCTCGAGGGGCGCATCCGCCTCGATTGCGGGGTGCTGTCGGTCCGCCGCCATGACGGGAAGGTCCACATCCTGGACGCCTCGGGCCGCGAGGAGATCTATGACCGCATCGTCATCGCGGCGCATTCCGACCAGGCGCTGGCCATGCTGGACGATCCGAGTCCCGAAGAGCGCGAGGTGCTCTCGGCGATCCCCTACCGCGCCAACCGCGTCGTCCTGCATCGCGACGACAACCTGATGCCGAGGCGGCGCCGCGCCTGGGCATCGTGGAACTACCTGCGCTCCAGCCGCGACGACGGAAGCGCCGACGTGGCGGTGACCTACTGGATGAACCGCCTTCAGGGGATCGACGTCAATCACCCGCTCTTCGTCACGCTCAATCCGGACCGCGAGCCGGCGCGGGAGACTGTGCTGGGCGAATTCTCCTATGACCACCCCCAGTTTGGAGGCAAGGCGATGGAGATGCAGGAGCGCCTCCCCCTGATACAGGGTCGGCTCGGCACGTGGTTCGCCGGCGCATGGACCGGCTACGGCTTTCACGAGGACGGGCTGTCTTCTGGGCTCGCCGCCGCGGAGGCGCTGGGCGGGATCGTGCCGTGGAGGCGACGCCGGACAGGCGAACCGGCTCCGGCACTCCAGCAGGCGGAGTGAGACACCATGACCTTCCAGCCGGTTCCGCCGGAAGCCGACAGTCCGGCGCCCGCGGCCTGGAAGCCGCCCCTCGCGGCAGCGTCGCTCTATGCGGGCAAGGTGATGCATGCGCGACTGAAGCCGACGCGGCATCGCTTCACCTACCGCGTCTTCTCGCTGCTCATCGACCTCGACCGGCTCGACGAGGCGGACCGCATGAGCCGGCTCTTCTCGGTGAACCGGGCGAACATCGTGAGTTTTCGGGAGAGCGACCATGTCGACGGAGAGTTCGCCAGCATCAAGGCCTATGCGCTTTCGCTGCTGCAGCGGGCCGGCCTGGAGGAAGCGCCGGCAAGGGTGACGCTCGCCTGCTATCCGCGAATGTTCGGCTACGTCTTCAATCCGCTCTCCGTCTACCATGCCTATGCAGCGGACGGCCGCGTGCTGGCACTGATCTACGAGGTGCGCAACACCTTCGGCGACCGGCACACCTATGTCTGCCCCGTCGACGCGACGGAGGTCTCGCCTGCCGGCATCCGGCAGAGTTGCGGCAAGGTCTTCCACGTCTCGCCGTTCATCCCGATGGCGATGCGGTACCATTTCCGCATGGTGCCGCCCCGCGACGAGATGCGCTGGCGGATCCTCGTGACGGACGAGGACGGCCCGCTCCTGTCGACCACCTACTCCGCCGGCAGGGTGCCGCTCACCACGCCCCGGCTCGCCGCACTGCTCGTCCGCACGATGGCGCCGACATGGAAGACCATCGCCGGAATCCACTTCGAGGCTCTGCGCCTCTGGCTGAAGGGGATGAAATACATTCCCCGGCCAACGCCGCCTTCCGCAGTCAGTTTCAAGAAGGACAACCCAGCGAGCCATGCCCGTTGATCAAATCGCCCGCATACGCCTTCACGGGGACAGGATCCCGATGACCGGCCAGGCCGCCACCTGGCAGGACGCCTCCGGTTCCGTAGAGCCGATGTCGCCCGACAACGTCGCCCGCCACGTGCGGGGGCTGCCGGCGCGTGCGCAGATCGTGCTTCGGGCCGCGGTGCGCCTGCAACGGGGTTCGCTCGTCTTCCGAACGCCGGAGGGGCGCCGATTCCGGATCGACGGCGAGCGCGCCGGGCCGGAGGCGGCCGTCGTCCTGCACAACTGGAACCTGCCGCAGCGCGCCGTCACGGGCGGCACCGTTGGCGTAGCCGAGTCCTACATGGCGGGCGACTGGGACAGCCCCGACGTCACGGCCTTTCTCGAGCTGTTCCTGGCGAACCGCGACATGTTCCGGGAGTTCACCGGCCGGGCGCGAGGCCTCCTGCGCCTGATCGAACTCCTCCGCCACTGGCTGAACAGCAACAGCAGGGCCGGCTCGCGGAAGAACATTTCGGCGCACTACGACCTCGGAAATGCGTTCTACGAGCAGTGGCTCGACGAGACGATGTCCTATTCGTCGGCGCTCTACGAGGGCGGCGCGAACGACCTCGCGAGCGCTCAGACGGCAAAATACCGCGCACTCGCCGAGGCGACCGGCCTCCGTCGCGGCGACCGAGTGCTCGAGATCGGCTGCGGCTGGGGCGGTTTCGCCGAATTCGCCGCGCGCGAGCTCGGCTGTCACGTCACGGGACTGACGATCAGCCGGGAGCAATTCGACTTTGCCCGCCGGCGGCTGGCACTGGCAGGTCTAGACGACCTGACGGACATCCGGTTCCAGGACTATCGCGACGAGACCGGCAGCTACGACCGCATCATCTCGATCGAGATGTTCGAGGCCGTCGGCCAGAAATACTGGACGACGTTCTTCGACATGCTGCGGCGTTGCCTCAAGGCAGGCGGCCGCGCCGGCCTTCAGGTCATCACGATCAGCCCGCAGTCCTTCGAGGGGTACCGGTCAAACCCGGACTTCATCCAGCGCTACGTATTTCCCGGAGGCATGCTGCCGACCCTGGAGCACCTGCGCGAATTCGCCGGCCGCTCCGGGCTTGGAATGACGGCACACCGCGCCTTCGGCGCGGACTACGCGTGCACGCTTGCGGAGTGGCGGACCCGCTTCCGGAATGCGTGGGAGACGATCGGACCGCTGGGCTTCGACGAGCGGTTCCGGCGGATGTGGGAATTCTACCTGCATTATTGCGAGGCGGGCTTCCGCGGACAGAACATCGACGTGCGGCAGGTGGTCTACGAATGACGCGCGCCCGTCCTCGGATCCCGGCCGCGCCGGCCGATAGCCGGGACCGCCCCGCGGTGCCGCCTCAACCGGTTCGCTCGACCAGGCCGGTCTCTTCGAGCTCGACCTTCAGCGGCCGCTTCTTCCAGCCGGTCCTGCGATTGAGGACGGCGAAATAGGCCCGGTAGGGCAGGAACCGAAGCAGCTTCAGGAGCGTCACGAACCGCTTCGGGAAGGCGATCTCGAACCCGCCCCGCTTCAATCCGTCGACGATGAGGGTCGACGCGTCGTCGACCGGCACGAGGTCCGGCATAGGGAACTCGTTGCGCTGCGTCGCCGGCGTGTCGACGAAGCCCGGATTGACCACCTGGATGCGGATTCCGAGCTTGTCGAAGTCGAATTTCAGGCTTTCGGCCATGTTGATGAGCGCCGCCTTGGTGGCTCCGTAGGCCGCACCGGTGGGCAGGCCGCCATAGCCGGTCACGGACGCGACGAAGGCGATCTGGCCGCGATTGCCGCGCTTCATGGCCTCGACCGCGGGAACCATGCCGTTGACCACGCCGCCCAGATTGACCGCGAAGCTCCGCTCGAAATCTCCGACTTCCAGCGCTTCGCCATAGACGGGAAGGAAGACGCCGGCGTTGAAAATCGCCAGCGCGAGTGCTCCGTGCTGCCGCTCGATCGTATCGACGATGCGCGCCATGTCGTCTGCGTCCGTCACGTCGCCCGGCATCGCCACTATGCGTCCCCCGAAGGAGCCCGCCTCGGCTGCAAGATCAGCCAGCTTGCCGGCGCTGCGCGCCGTGGCGAACACGGTAAAGCCTTCGGCGCAGAGCCTGCGCGCGACGGCGCGCCCGATGCCCGAGCTGGCGCCGGTCACCCACGCCGCTCCGTGGGCCGGTCTGGCGACGTACTCGGTCATTCTTGCTCCCGCGAACTGAAGGTGGCCTGCGCCCCGGGCGAGGGACGGATGCCGATCGTCCTATAGGCAAACAGCGGCAAAAATCAGCCGACCAGATCGCGCAGGAACTGGCCGAGAGGCCCGGTGAACTTCAGTGGCGCGTCGGTGACCGCAAAACCGATGCACGGGCGGTCCTTCCCGGCTATCGGCCGATGGTCCACCGTGTCGTCCGCAACCGAAATGTCGCCGCGCCCGTAGCAGCCGGAGGCGTCGGAGAAGTCGCCGTCCAGCACCAGCGATATCTCGCAGCCCTGATGGGTGTGTGCGGGAATCGTGCGGCCGGGCTTGATCCAGAAAAGCGTGACGTGACAGCCTTCCAGCTCCCCGACGTCGTATTCCCGGAAGCCCGGCAATTTGGTCCGCCACGGGACCTTGTCCGCGTCGAAGCCGACGAAATTCCTCAGTGGCCGGGGAAAGACGGAGCCGCTCTCGCGGGCAAACCCTGAAGCGGCAGGCGCTTCGGGCGCAGGCGCGGAATAAACGGCATCCAGCATGCGCTTCCTGTCGGCGCTCGAGATCGCGGCGGGCTCGAACTGCGAAAGCACATCCCCCGCCAGGGCCTCGAGCTCATGCACGTAGCCGCGATTGTCCGCCTTCAGCTGGAGATGCGATTCGACCAGGATCCGCGCAGGCGTCGGCAAGGACCCCGCCACGTAGCGGGCCATGAGGGAGTCGATCGTGTCGATATGCTCGCGTACCATTTGAACCAGTCGTCGCCTTCCTTCACCCGCATCTTTCAATGCGCGTGCCATCCCCTAGATACCCTCTGCGGCCGCCGGCCGCAAACCGGCTTCCGCAGCGTTCATGTTGCTGGATACGTCGACCGGGACGATGCGGATCAGTCCGCAGACGCCGCCGCTCGCCGCCGGCGCCACGCGGTTCGCCCGGACCGCCGAAATTGCGAACCGGATTCCTTGCCATTTCTGTCTTGTGGAGGGAAAAACCGGGCCATACTGTGTCGGACAAAAAGGGATTTCATCCATGGCCTTCCTGCCTTCCGTACTCGATGCGATCGGCAACACGCCCCTGATCAGGCTCAAGCGCGCCTCGGAGGAGACCGGCTGCACCATTCTCGGCAAGGCCGAGTTCCTCAATCCCGGCCAGTCGGTGAAGGACCGGGCCGCGCTCTTCATCGTGCGTGACGCCGAAAGACGCGGGCTTCTACGGCCGGGCGGCGTGATCGTCGAGGGAACGGCCGGCAACACCGGGATCGGGCTGGCGCTGGTCGCATCGGCGCTCGGCTACCGGACCGTCATCGTCATCCCGGAGACCCAGAGCAAGGAGAAAAAGGACGCTCTGCGGCTATACGGAGCCGAACTGGTGGAGGTGCCGGCGGTCCCCTACCGCAATCCGAACAATTACGTGAAGGTTTCCGGCCGGCTCGCCGAGCAGATGGCGCGGACCGAGCCGAACGGCGCAATCTGGGCGAACCAGTTCGACAACGTATCGAACCGCCAGGCCCATGTGGAGACGACCGCGCCGGAGATCTGGGAGCAGACCGACGGCAAGGTGGATGGCTTCATCTGCTCTGTCGGCTCGGGCGGGACGCTGGCGGGCGTCGCCGAAGGGCTGCGGGCCAGGAACGGCGGCGTAAGGATCGGACTCGCCGATCCGGAGGGAGCCGCCCTTTTCTCGTACTACACGACCGGCGAGTTCAAGTCGGAAGGCAGCTCCGATCACCGAAGGCATCGGACAAGGCCGGATCACCGGCAAATCTCGAAGGTTTCGAGCCCGACTTCTCGTGCCGTATCCCGGATTCCGAGGCGCTCCCGCTGATCTTCGACCTGATCCGAGGAAGAAGGGCTCTGCCTCGGGGGCTCCTCCGGCATCAACGTTGCCGGCGCGATCCGGATGGCCCGCGAGATGGGTCCGGGCCACACGATCGTGACCGTGCTCTGCGACTACGGCAACCGCTACCAGTCGAAGCTCTTCAACCCGGACTTCCTCAGGTCCAAGGACCTGCCCGTCCCGGAATGGATCGAAAAGGCACCCGACATGGAGATACCCTTTGAGCCCGTCGAACTCCTGAGACGAAACCGGCCACCGCGATCCTGTTTCGCGACGACGCCTACCTCGATTCCTGCGAGGCAACGGTCGTCGGCATAAGTGATCGCGGCGGCGTCATCCTCGATCGCACCTGCTTCTACGCGACGTCGGGAGGACAGCCCGGCGACACCGGCCATTTCGAGCGGCCGGACGGCAGCCGCATTCCGGTCGCCGCCACGGTGACCGGCGAAACGAAGGACGAGATCATCCATGTGCCGGACGCCGGCGCTCCGCTGCCCGAGATCGGCGAACTCCTGTCGCTGACGATCGACTGGCCGCGACGCTACAAGCTGATGCGCATGCATACCGCCTGCCATCTCCTCAGCGTCATCTGCCCCTTCCCGATCACCGGCGCCGCAGTCGGCGAGGCGGAGAGCCGGGTCGACTTCGACATGAGCGAGACGATCGACAAGGCCGAGGTCAGCCGCCGCCTGATGGAGCTGGTCGAGGGCCGATCACCCGTCTTCACCCAATGGATCGCCGAGGAGGAACTCGACGCCAATCCCGGGCTGGTGAAGTCCAAGAACGTGCGCCCGCCGCGCGGAGCGGGCCGCGATCCGGCTGGTGTGCATCGGCGAGGATTCGTCCGTCGACAGCCAGCCCTGCGGCGGGACGCATGTCGCCGCGACGGGCGAGGTCGGCGAGATCCACATCGGAAAGATCGAGAAGAAGGGCAAGGAGAACCGGCGCTTCCGCATCCGTTTCGGCCCCGCCCCGGACGCCGCCTGAGCCAGCCGGAGGGACATTCATCAATGAGCGAGAACCGCAGCCGCTTCGTCGTCGAGCCCGATTGGCTCGCCGCCAATCTCGAGACGCGGCATCAAGATCGTCGACGCCTCCTGGTACCTGCCGGCGCAGGGGCGCGACGCGCGGAGGGAATACGAGGCGGGCCACATCCCGGGCGCCGTCTTCTTCGACCAGGACGCGGTCGTCGATCCGGCGTCGAGCCTGCCCCATGCCCTGCCCTCGCCTGAGGTCTTCGCCGACCACGCCGGCCGCCTCGGGCTGAGCGAGCGCGACACCATCGTGGTCTATGACGGGCTCGGCATGTTCACCGCGCCGCGCGTGTGGTGGATGCTCAGGACGATGGGCGCGCAGGGACGTGACGATCCTCGACGGCGGCTTCGACAACTGGAAGGCGGAAGGCCGGCCGGTCACGGCCGAGACGGTCGCGCCGGCGCCCGGCGACATTTTCGCGCCCGACTTCGACGCGGCGGCCGTGTCGACGCTCGCGGACATGCGCGGGATCATCGAGGACGGCGAGCACCCAGATCGCCGATGCGCGCAGCCCCGGCCGCTTCTCCGGCGACGAGCCGGAACCCCGGGCCGGGCATGCGGTCCGGACACATGCCCGGAGCGCGCAACGTTCCGACCTTCTCGCTGTCGGACAACGGCCGCCTGAAGAGCCTGCCGGAGCTGCGGGAGGTGTTCGCGAGCGCGGGGCTGGACCTCGACCGGCCGGTCGCGACCACGTGCGGCTCCGGCGTCACCGCGGCCGTCATCACGCTGGCGCTGCAATCGCTTTCCCACGAGCGCAACACGCTCTACGACGGCTCCTGGTCCGAGTGGGGCAGCCTGCCCGACACGCCCGTCGAAGTTGGCCCGGCCGACGATCCGAGGGACAGCGAGTGACGAACCGCCACAGACAGAAGCCGCTCCAGACGACCGTCACCTTTCTCGAGATGACCGCGCCGCCGCAGGTGCACTTTCCCGCTGCCGATGAACGTGCAGGCGGCGTCATGCGCGCGCGCAACATACCGCTGCATTTCTACCGCTACCTGCAGTACCGCACCGGGCCGCCCCTGGCACTGGGTCTATCGGCTGCGGCTGGACGACGAGGCGCTCTCGGGCATCGTCCACAGCGAGGCGACCTCGATCAGCGTCCTCTACGTGGACGGCGCGCCGGCCGGCTTCTTCGAGCTCTGCCGCGAGGACGAGGCGACGATGGACCTTGCGTATTTCGGCCTCATGCCGCATGCGCAGGGCCGTGGAATCGGCAAATGGTTCCTTACGCAAGCCGTTTCGACGGCCTGGGCAGCGAAACCGTCGCGGCTGACGGTGAACACCAACACCCTCGACCATCGGGCCGCCCTGCCCCTCTATCAGCGGCGTCGGCTTCCGGCCCGTCGGGCAGATCGGATACCTTCATCCATCCCCTGACCGACGACGACCTGCTGCGGCTCGCCCGGCTCGACTGACCGGCCGGCCGACAAGAAAAAAGCCTCCGGCGACGGCCGGAGGCTTTCGCATGCGCCGCGACGGGCGGCCGCGCCGCCCGTTCGTCGGATGCCGGGACGGGATCACCCGGCCGCGTCGTCTTCCCCGGCCGCCTTCTTCGCGGCCTTCTTGGCTGCCGGCTTCTTCGGCCGCCGGCTTCTTTTCGGCCGCCGGCTTCTTGGCGGACGCCTTCTTCGCAGGCTTCTCCTCGGAAGCGGCGCCGGGCGAAGCGACCTCCTCGTCCTCGGCCATCAGCTCTTCCTTGCGTGACCTTCTTGTCCGTGACGGAGACGTCTGGCCCAGCAGGTGATCGATCGTCTTCTCCTCGAAGATCGGAGCGCGCAGCGAAGCGACGGCTCCCGGCGTCTTCTGGAAGTATTCGTAGATCTGCTGCTCCTGGCCCGGGAACTGGCGGACCTGCTCGTAGAGGGCGCGCTGCAGTTCCTCCTCGGTGACCTCGATGCCGGCGTTCTCGCCGATCTCGGAAAGCACGAGGCCGAGGCGGACACGGCGTTCGGCCAGCTTGCGGTAGTCCTCGCGCGCCTTCTCCTCGGTCGTGTCCTCGTCCTCGAAGGTCTTGCCGGCCTGTTCGAGGTCCGTGTTGACCTGGCGCCAGATGTTCTCGAACTCGGCCTCGACGAGCCTGGAAGGCGTCTCGAACTTGTACATCTCGTCAAGCTGGTCGAGGATCTGCCGCTTGACCTTCTGCCGCGTCATCTGGCCGTACTGGCTCTCGATCTGGCCGCGGACGATCTCGCGCAGCTTGTCGGCCGATTCGACGCCGAGCTTGGTTGCCAGTTCGTCGTCGATCTCGACTTCCGGCGCGCTCGCCACTTCCTTTACCTTGACGTCGAAGGTGGCTTCCTTGCCGGCGAGCGACGCTTCGCCGTAGTCCTCCGGGAATGTGACCGTCACGGTCCTTTCGTCGCCTGCGCTCGGCGCCGACGAGCTGGTCCTCGAAGCCCGGGATGAAGCTCTTGGAACCGAGCACGAGCTGGGCGTCCTCGGCCTTGCCGCCCTCGAATTCCTCTCCGTCGATCTTGCCGACGAAGTCGAGCGTCAGGCGGTCGCCCATCTCGGCGGCTTGCCCTCCTTCGTCTCGAAGCTCTTGGCATTGTCGGCAATGCGCCGGACCTGGTCCTCGACCTCCTCGTCCGGAACGTCGAACGACCGGACGCGTCACCTCGATCGCGGCCGTTGTCCTTCAGCTCGATCGGAGGAATGACCTCGTAGGCAAGCGAGAATTCGAAATCGGCCCTTGCGTCGAGGATCTCGTTGGCTTCCGCCTCGTCCTCGGTCATCGTGACCTCGGGCTGGGTCGCCGCCTTCTCGCCGCGCTCGGTCAGGATCTCGCTCGGCTTGTCGCGGATGATCTCGTTGACGAGTTCGGCCATGATCGACTTGCCGTACATCTTCTTCAGGTGCGCGATCGGCACCTTGCCCGGGCGGAACCCGTTGATGCGCACGCGATCCTTGGCGTCGGCCAGACGCTCGTTCATCTTGCCTTCCATGTCCTTGGCCGGGATCACGACCTTGATCTCGCGCTTCAAGCCTTCGGACAGGGTTTCTGTGACCTGCATGTTCAAACCTTCGTTTCGTCGCGGCGGCGCTCAACCGTCCGGTGTCGTTTCCATGAGCACTGCGCCGGAATCAATTGCCGGGAGTGGCCTTGCCAGATTGCTCCGCGCCTGTCCGGAGCCGACGCCGGCTTCTGGTGCGGGTAGAGAGACTTGAACTCCCACGCCTTGCGGCACCAGAACCTAAATCTGGCGTGTCTACCAATTCCACCATACCCGCTCAGAAATCCACGACGGCTTCGGCCCGCGCAAGGCGTTCCTGAGCGCGGCGCCTCTATAGCACCCGATCCTGCGCGATCAAAGGAAAAATGACGCCGATTCGCGGCCCGTGGCGGGCTTGCGACACGTCTCGCGGGAACCGGACCTTCGGCGCGCGGCGGACGCGTCGTCCTGCCGGGTGGCCGATCGCCGGGAGGGAATCGTGGCATTGCTGCATCGCACCAGAGATTTCATGGGCAGCCCTGTGCGGCTTGCATGGCTCGCATGAATATATTGCACTGCACAAGCCGCGAGGGCAAACCTACATTCCGGCTGTCGCAGCGAACAAGGCTGCACCACGCCACGAAAGAGGCCTGACATGAACCTGATCAAGAGCTACAGCGCCTGGAGAAGGTACAGGGAAACCTGCAACGCACTGGGCGGCCTTTCCGAGCGCAAGTTGAACGACATCGGCGTTTCGCGCAACGAGATCCGATCTGTGGCCCGGAAGTCGATCTGAGAAGTCACGGAATTCGTACGGCCGACCTCCTCCTCCCATTGGCCGTGCGATGTTGACCGGCGGTCCTCCTCCTCCCGATCGCTGGTCCTCATAATGGCGCCCGCCGGATCTCCTCCCCCGGCGGGCGTCGTTTTTTTGGCGCTCCGCAGGGCGCCACTGCATCCAAAGGTAAATCTTCCGTAACGCCAAACCCGTGCGAAGCCCTCCGGGGCATGCACTGTGTGCATATCCAGGATGCACGTTTTGCAGTGCAAAAATTTGGGCAGAATGCCTATTTCATGGGCGTCAACGAAATCACGGATGCCCCACCCGGTTCCCGAGCGGCGCACCTCGCGAACAACCAAAGTGAGACGGAAAGATGAGTGTTACGAAGAGCCTTCGCGCATGGCGGCGTTATCGCCAGACGGTCAATGAACTGAGCCGCATGTCGGATCACGAACTGCGTGACATCGGCGTCCTGCGCAGCAACATTCCGCTGGTCGCCCGCTACGGCAGCAACTGAAACACGGAAGCGCCAAAGCCCACCTCCCGCAATACGGCTTGGGGTGAGCGGATCGGAAGAACAAGACGCCCGCCAGGACCTCTGGCGGGCGTTTTCTTTGCCGCCTTGCCAGCCTGCCTTGCAGGGGTGCATCGCAGCATTGCGTTCGCCGTGGGACGGAAGCCGGCGATGGCCCTATCCATGCACTGAGCGAATAGCGCGTTTGTCTTTTTTGCGCTGCACAAGCACGACCGGTGCTCCTATCTTCAGGTCAACAAAGCGAACGGAAAGAATTCAACCGGCTGCAAGGGCAGCCCTGATCGGAAGAAAGCGAGAGAACCATGAACATCAAGAGATCCTACACCGCCTGGCGCAAGTATCGCCAGACCGTCGACGAACTGAGCCGCATGTCGGACCGCGAGCTGTCCGACCTCGGCATCGCCCGCGGCGAGATCGGCAGCATCGCCCGCCGCGCGGTACTCTGAGAGTAAAACCACGGCGTCGCACCTGATCCTCCCACAGGACGCGACAGCCGGGCGGGACTTGCCCCTCCTCCCCGAATCCCGCCCTTCAACGCCCGCCGGCCCCGTGCCGACGGGCGTTTTCCTTTGCGTGCGCCGGGTGCCTTGCCGGCATGTCGCGAAAATCTCCGGGCATGGCGCGAACGCAATATCGCGGGCTCGGGCAGAGGCGTAATCCGCAGGACAAGGCTCCCGTCCGCGGGAGTCGAAACCCTTGTCCCACCGGAACCCAGTGTCATGAAGATCGGACGTAACTTTCGCGGCTGGCTCGATGCCCGGAGGACGATGAACCAGTTGAACCGCCTCTCAAACCAGACGCTCGACGACATCGGCCTCACCCGCTACGACATCCGCGAGATCGCCAAACGCGCGTACAGGTAGTTCACGAAGCCGCCGGGAGCGGCTTGCCCATCCGACAACACCGGCGCCGGCCTCCCGACGCCGGTCTTTTTTTGCCACCCGGCACCGCGTGCGCGGTAGATTGTTGGAACTGCCTCATCCCGCGTGATAGAGAGCGGCCATGAACGAGAAATCCCTAAGCCGGCGCCATCTGCGCCCGGTACACGTCGTAGGCGGCGGCCTTGCCGGCTCGGAGGCCGCATGGCAGGTCGCCGAGGCCGGCGTTCCGGTCATACTCCACGAGATGCGGCCGGTCCGGCGGACCGATGCGCACAAGACGGAGGGTCTCGCCGAACTGGTCTGCTCCAACTCCTTTCGCTCCGACGATGCCGAGACGAACGCAGTCGGAATTCTCCATGCGGAGATGCGGCTGTCCGGGTCGCTGATCATGCGATGCGGAGACGCGCACCAGGTGCCCGCCGGGGGAGCGCTGGCGGTTGACCGCGACGGGTTCTCCGCGGCCGTCACCGAGCTTGTCCGGTCTCATCCGCTGATCACGGTGGAACGCGGCGAGGTCACCGGCCTGCCGCCTGCCGAGTGGGATCTCGCCATCATCGCCACCGGCCCGCTCACCGCCCCGTCGCTCGCGTCTGCGATCCGCAGCGAGACGGGCGAGGACGCGCTCGCCTTTTTCGACGCCATCGCTCCCATCGTCCATGCCGACACGATCGACATGTCGGTGTGCTGGCACCAGTCGCGATACGACAAGGTGGGACCTGGCGGCACGGGCAAGGACTACATCAACTGCCCCATGACGGAGGCAGAGTACAATTCCTTCGTCGACGCGCTGATCTGCGGCGAGAAGACGGAGTTCAAGGAGTGGGAGGATGTTCCCTATTTCGACGGCTGCCTGCCGATCGAGGTGATGGCCGAGCGCGGACGCGAAACCCTTCGCCACGGCCCGATGAAGCCCATGGGGCTGACAAATGCCCACAAGCCGGACGAGAAGCCGTACGCCGTGGTGCAGCTTCGCCAGGACAATGCGCTCGGCACGCTGTTCAACATGGTCGGCTTCCAGACGAAGCTCAAATACGGCGCGCAGAAGGACATCTTCCGGATGATCCCGGGGCTCGCCGACGCGGAGTTCGCGCGGCTCGGCGGCCTGCACCGCAACACCTACATCAACTCGCCTGCCCTGCTCGATCCGACACTTTCCCTCAACTCCCGGCCCGGGCTGCGCTTCGCCGGCCAGATCACGGGCTGCGAGGGCTATGTCGAGAGTGCCGCGATCGGCCTTCTCGCCGGCCGCTTCGCCGCCGCCGAGAGACTCGGCGAGCCGGTCGACCTGCCGCCGGCGACCACCGCCTTCGGCGCACTGCTCGGGCACATCACCGGCGGGCACCTGCTTTCCGACGAGGAGCCCGGCCGCCGTTCCTTCCAGCCCATGAACATCAATTTCGGGCTTTTCCCGCCGCTGGAAGCCGGCGCCATCCGGAAGCCGGAGGGGGTCAAGCGCTTTCGGGGAAAGGACAAGGCGCTGGCAAAGAAGCGCGCCGTCAGCGCCCGGGCGCTCGCCGACTGCGCGGCCTGGCTCGGCAGGCGGTCCGCATCGCAGGCTGCTGAATAGCGGCCTATTCCGGCTATTCCATCGCCGCCGCGGCGGCAGGTGCGGCGCCGGCGCCGCGCTTCGGCGAACGCAGGAGCAGGATGATCGGCATGGCCGCCAGCGTGATGAACATCATCAGCTTGAAGTCGTCGATGTAGCCGATCATGGCGGCCTGGCGCGTCACCTCACCGTTGATCATGGCGAGCGTCATCGGGTCACCGCTCAGGAGCCCCGGTGCCTGGCTGACGACATTCTGGTTGAACGCGGTCAGGTGCGCCCCGATCTCCTGGTGGTTGACCTGCACCATCTGGGCAAGCAGCGTCGCGACGATCGAGATCCCGATACTCGAGCCGACGTTGCGCATCAGGCTGAAAAGGCTGGTGCCGTCGCCGCGGAAGCGCGGTTCCAGCGTGGCGAAGGAAAGCGTTGTCAGCGGAACGAAGACGAGCCCGAGGCCGAGGCCCTGGACGACGCCCGAGGCGATGACCGGCCAGTCCGTCATGTTCGGCGTGAAGTCCGTCATCATGTAGAGCGACGTGCTGGTCAGCATCAGGCCGGTGAAGACCAGCAGGCGCGCGTCCACGAACCGCACGAGCCTCCCGACAAGGAGCATGGAGATCATGGTCCCGACACCGCGGGGCGCCATGACGATGCCGGTCAGCACCACCGGGTAGCCCATCAGGTCCTGAAGCATCGGTGGCAGCAAGGCCAGGCTGGCGAGGAGCACGATGCCGACGATGAAGATGAAGACCAGCCCCATCGAGAAATTGCGGTCGCGGAAGATCGCGATGTCGATGAAGGACTTCTCCGCCGTCAGGGAGTGGGTCACGAATATCCACAGGCCGGAGATGGTCAGGCCCAGTTCGATCCAGACCTCGAAGGAGGCGAACCAGTCGAGTTGCTGGCCGCGGTCCAGCATCATCTGCAGCGCGCCGATCGCGAGGGAAAGCATGGCGAAGCCGAAGATGTCGAAGCGTCTCCTGCTGGTCTCGCTGCCGGGCAGGAACAGGAGTATGCCGGCGAATGCGAGGATCCCGACCGGAAGGTTGACGAAGAACACCCACCGCCAGTTGAAGCTTTCCGTGAGATAGCCGCCGAGCGTCGGGCCGATGATCGGGGCGACCATGATGCCGGCTCCCCACATGGCCATTGCAGAACCGTGCTGCTCCCGGGGATTGATGTCGAGGAGAACCGCCTGCGACAGCGGGACGAGCGCTGCTCCGCAGATGCCCTGGAACAAACGGTAGGCGACCATCTCGGGCAGGCTCGTGGCGATGCCGCAAGCCAGCGAGGCAATCGTGAATCCGGCGATCGACAACATGAACAGCTGCTTGCGGCCAATCCGGTCCGCCAGCCAGCCCGTGACGGGCGTCATGATCGCCGCAGCGACGATATAGGACGTCAGCACCCAGGTGATCGTGTCCTGCGCGGCGTTCAGGCTGCCCTGCATGTGGGGCAATGCGACGTTGGCGATCGTGGTGTCGAGCACCTGCATGATCGTCGCGAGCATCACCGAAACGGTGATCGCACCCTTGTTGGCGACCGGGCGGAATTCCCGGTCGGCTGCCGCTGCGCTACTCATTTGATACGTCCTGCCTTCAGAACATCCGCTGCAGACGGGTCTTGCCGGTGTCGACGCTGACGCTTGCGCTCATGCCGGAGCGAAGCACCTTCGTGCCGTCGCTGTCGATCCGGATGCGCACGGGGATGCGCTGGACCACCTTGACCCAGTTGCCCGTCGCGTTCTGGGCCGGGATCAGGGAAAACTCCGATCCGGTCGCCGCGCCGACCGAGCCGACGGTGCCCTTCAGATGGAGATCCGGATAGGCGTCGACGCCGACGTCCACCTTCTGGCCGGGCGCCATGTCGGCGAGCTGGGTTTCCTTGAAGTTCGCCTGGATCCAGGTGTCGCCGTTCTCCACGACGGAAAGCATCTGCGTGCCTTCGCTGACGTATTGGCCCTTGTTCAGCTTGTCGATCTGGCTGACCACGCCCGCGACAGGCGCGCGCACGGTGGTACGCTTGAGGTCGAGTTCGGCCTTCGCCCTGTCGGCGAGAGCCGCCAGCACGGCCGGCTGCTTGTCGACGGGGCGCTTCGGATCGCCGTCGAGAGCGGCCACGGCGGAGTCGACCGCCTGTTTGGCGAGCGCAACCTCGTTGTCCGCCTGGGTCACGGCAAGCTGTGCCTGGTCGAGATCGGCCGATGTCGCAAAGCCCTTCCGCGAGAGGTCCGTCGACCGCTTGAGCGCGCGATGGCGGATGGCGGCGGTCGACTGGGCGGCATCGAGCTTGGCGACGGCCGTGCGGTAGTCGGCCTGCAGTTGCTCGACCTTGAGTCGGGCCTGGGCAAGCGCCGCGTTCGCCGAATCCAGGGCGATCCTGTAGGTGTCGGGGTCGATACGGAAGAGGACGTCGCCGGCCTTGACGTGCTGGTTTTCGCGAACCATGACGTCGGCGATCTTTCCGGCGAGGTCGGCGGAAACCGCGACGCGCGTCTGCTCGACATAGGCATTCTCGGTCGCGACATAACGGCCGCCCGTCAGCCAGACGTAGCCGCCGGCGACAAGAACGACGAGCGGCACCGATGCCATCAGCACGAGGCGGCTCCCGCGGCGCTTCTTCCTGGAAGCGCCGTCGCCGACAGAGGGCTCCACGGGCTTCAGCGGCGCGACGTTGTCCTTCTGCGGCGCTTCTGCGGACGGCGCCTCACCGACGGCGACCCCCTCGCCCCGCTTTACCCTTGCACGAATGTTCATGCGGCTTCTTCCTCACGCTTGCGAACCCGTTTCGAAAGATTCGCGTTGATTCGATTGAGGCCCTCGATCAGGACGAAGCGCTCCTCATCGCTGAACCCGGCAAACGCCTCTTCGTAGACGTCCATTGCGATATCGCGCATGTCTGCGAGGAGAGAGCGCGACTGTTCGGTCAGGCAGACAAGCTTGGCGCGCTTGTCCTCGGGGTTCGGCATGCGGCGGACGAAGCCTGCAGCCTCCATGCGGTCGATCAGGCGACACACCGTCATCGGCTCTATCTCGAGCCTGTTCGCCAGCGCCACCTGCGTCAGCCCGTCGGCGCGCGAGAGCTGGCCGATGGCCCGCCACTGCGCCGAAGTCAGGGAGTATTCCTGTGCGCGCTGCTCGAAGCGCCTGCGCAGGATACGGGATGTGTCGCCGAGCAGGAAACCGAAGCCCGTGACACTGGTGGAGGCACTGTTCTTGGACATGGGCGTCTATATAATAACCCTGCTTATTAATGCAAGGTAAAATCCGTGGGCGGAACGGGAATTTTCCGCACCGCAACAAGCCCGGCGGTCCCGCCGCGGGCAGCCGGAACGCCGCGACCTGCCGGGCTCAGTTCAGCGGCTCGTTCACGCCGGGCAGATGGAAGTTCAGAGGCGGCCGCTTCTTCTGCGGCGCCGGCGCGGCCGGCCGTCGAGCCCCGGCGCCGCTGCTCCCGCTGCTGCCGCTGGCGGCGGGCGGCGCGGCGGCCGGATCGGATGGAGGAGAAGGCGCAACGGGGCCGCCCGGCTGCGGCTCGTTGCCGTTTCCAGCAGCCTGGGCCTGGGCCTTTTCGCGTGCCGCCGCCTCGTCCGCCTTACGCTTGGCCTCGGCTTGCGCGGCTGCCCGCCGGGCGGCGAGTGCGGCATCGCGCCGACGCCGTTCCTCGATCATGATGGCGGCATCGCGGCGGCGTTCGGCCGCCTTGAACCTCTCGAGATCGATCTGCCGCCGCAGGCGCTGCTTCTCCAGAACCCCGGCCTGTATGAGTTCGACCTTCCGGCGCCGGATGTCATAGGCCCGGAGCGAGAGATAGTTGCTGAGTTCCGTGGCGTCCATCGTTTCGCGGGGGTCTGCCAGCGGTCCGGAAAAATTCAGCGTGACGGCGGGCGTGCCGCCGCCGTTGATCGCGTCCTCCCCTGGCTTGAAGGCCATGACGAGGGTTGCGTCCAGGGTGCGCTGCGCCAGGTCGATGGTCGCATCCGCGCTCACCGAGGCGGCCTGATCGCTGAGGTCGACGTCGGAAACCCGGAGTTTGCCGCCGGTGACGCTGACGGGAACGGAGATGTCTCCCGCCCGGAACTGGCCGCCCTCGACGGCCTTTCGTGCGATCTTCTCCACCGAAGCGGCCGAAATCTTGAAGTCCTTGCCACTGCCGTCCACCGCCTTGACGATCTCGGAAAAGCCGTTCGTGCGGATGTTCCTGATCGCGAGGTTCTTGACGGTGATCGCGCCCGATCCCGCAAGCGCATTCACCAGCGCGCGGGCGCTCTTGCCCGAGCCCTCGAAGGATCCCGAGAATCCGAGGGTGCCGACGGCCGGCGCGGACTTGCCGTCAGGAGAGAAAACCCGGGCGAGATCCGCGCCGACCAGCGAGATCTGCGTCGTCAGCAGCCCGGAAGAGCTCGAATCCGCCAGCTTGAGATTGCCCTCCAGGTGGCCTCCGAGCCATGCGGCCTTCACGTTGCCGACGTTCAGCGTGCCTCCCTTCAACGTCACATCGCTCCTGAACCCGCGGGCCGGGCGGCCGAGACCGAGATAGGCATGGTCGGCCGAGAGCGCGACATCGACATCGAGCCCGAAATCCTGCGGTGGCGCGAAGTCGCCGGTGCTCCAGTCTCCCCGCCCGTCGTTGACCGCGCCCGGCCCGAGGACCAGCCGTGCAAGCCAGCCGGCATCGATCTCCCCGACGGAGAGGTTTCCATCGACCGAGGGCCTTCCGCCGCGCGTCAGGGAAAGGTCGCCCGTCACCGCGTTGTCGCCCACCGAACCCTCGATCTGCGAGAGTTCGGCGTCTTGCTTTCCGAGCGACAGCGCGCCGCGAAGGTCGACCGGAAGCCCCGACGGCCTCTCGGGCAGCCCGATCCCGTTCATGATCAGGTAGGGTGAAAGATCGGCGGACTTCAGCCGGAGGGCCAGCTTGCCGGTCAGCCGCGATCCCGCCGGGAGCGCCAGCTTTCCGTTGGCATCCAGTTCCGTATCGGCACCCGACAGGCTGACGGCAAGTTGCGCCCCTTCCGCGGGCGTGCCGTCGAGCCGCATGGACAGCAGGCCGGGCCCCGGCGCATCGATCGGAAGGGGCTGCAATCCCAGCTGCCGCAGCAGCTTGTTGACGGAATTGTTCTCGGCGGTCAGTTCGACGGTGAGAGGCACGGTGCCGGGGGCCCCGTCGAGGCGCGCACGCTTCAGGTTGAGCGTGATGTCGCTGCCCCCGGCCTTGCCCTCGGCCCGGATCTTCAGGCCGGGCGACTGGAGCGTCGCGTCGACCTTCATGCTGGTTCCCTCGAAGGCGGCAGCCGCGCCGGACAGGTGATCCAGGGCCATGTTGGAGCCGCCGACCACCTGGGCGAACGTCAGGAGCGGCTTCAGGTCCCGGGCATGGATCTCGGCGTGCAGGTTGCCTGCCGGATCCGCGGCGAGATCGTGCAGGCTGCCGTTGAGCGACAGCGTGGCGCCGGCGAGGCTGGCGATCTTCAGGTGACCGATCGTCAGAGTGCCGTCGTTGTAGCCGAATGCGGTGTCGACGCCGCTCGCCTGCGCACCGAAGGCCTCGAACCGGTCGGCCTCGAGCTTTGCGGTGACGTTCTCGTCGGCAATGCTGAGCCCGTTCTTCCTGCCGGTGAAGAGACCGGCCAGCGCCTTGACCGCGTCGAGGTCGATGTCGTCGCCGCTGAGGTCCATCGCCACATCGGCGCGGCCCGTCGGCGGCACGGTCCGCTCGAAGCCGCCCCTGATCGTGGATGGCCCGACCGCCAGCTCCAGGTTCTCGAACCGCTGAACGTCAGAGGTCAGGGTCACGTTGGCCGAAAGTCCGGCGCCGGCGAGGAGCCTGATCTGCGGATCTACCTTGCCGGTCAGCCAGTCCGCGAGGCCGGAGGGCTGCTTCGAGGCGACGAGGAGATGGCCGGAGAAGCCGAACCGGCTCCCGAGCGTCAGGTTTCCTTTCGCCTCGACCTGGGTGCGACCCGGAAACTTGCCCTGGAACCGGTCGATCTTCCAGCTCCGGGCGTCGGGCTCCGCCTCGATTTCCACGTCGCGGACGGTCGTGTCGCCGGCGACGACTGCGGGCAGCTTGATGCTGGCCTTGCCGGGCATGGGCGGAATCGGGATGAGATCGCCGATGCGATGGAGGATGGCCAGGCGCTGGGGCGGGGTCAGGGCCGGCGGCGGGCGATCGCCCTTGCCGCCTTCACCAGCCTTGCCGTTCAAGGCGTTGCCGCGGCCGTTGAGCCGGTCGATGTCGATCTGCTGGCCGGTGGCGGTGAGCATGAAGTTCGGCGTCTTGCCCGTATCGATGGTCGCGTCCCCGGTCACGACGTAGGGATCCTCGGTCGGGCCGATCTCCAGCCGGTAGTCCGACACCCGGAGCCGGGCGTTGTCGAGCGCGAACTTTCCGGTGGCACGCGCGACTGCCGGCTGCTGCGGTTCGCGGGACTTCGCGATCGTCCGGTGCCCGGAGATCGCCGCGAGGTCGAGAACCTGAAGCGTGAACTGCCCCTGGTATCGCGGCTTGTGACCGTCGAACCCGGCGTCGCCCTCCGTTTCGATCGAAACCGGCTCCTCGTCCGGCAGCAGCCGCGCGCGCATGCGAAGTTTCCCGTCCGGTCCAGCCGTCCCGGTCGAGAAGGAGAACGCGCCGGTGTGACCGTTCAAGGCGCCGGTGCCCTCGACGTGCCACGGGCCGGCGAGGCTGTCGGCGGAAAGCCTGGCATTCAGCTTCCGAATCTCCTGCGTGCGGTCGTGCTGCTCGTCCACGAGATCGATCGCGCCTTTCGTGATCTCCACGTTCTCGAGCACGACCGACTTGGCGGGCAGGTCGTCGCTCTTGCGCAGGGACCAGTCGAGGGAGCCGTCGGGCAAGAGACGCACCGTTCCCCTGGGGCCGTCGATGCGCATGTCGAAGATCAGGATCTCGCCGCGCAGGAACGGCGCGAGTTCCGCGTCCATCGAGAAATGGGCGACCGTCATCATGGTCTCGCCGGTCTTGGCGCTCTCGACGCGAACGTCGTTGAAGGTCACCGAGGGAAACGGCAGCAGCCGGGCCTCGGCCGACCCGAGCACCTCGACCTTCTGCCCGAGAACGCGGCTCGCCTCACGCTCGAAGTCCTGGCGGTAATTGGTCCAGTTGATGAAGTAAGGACCGATCAGAGCCGCGAACAGCAACAGGACTACAATGCCCCCGACGACAACAAAAAGGCGGGTCAGTGTTCAGGTCCTCCGAATCTACCGCGGGCGCACATTTTGTAACATCGATTGCAACGAGTTGACATGCGGCTCTTTGCGGGACCGGCGCTTCAATGCTCCGAAGCGAAGATCTTCCCCGGATTCATGATGCCGAGCGGGTCGAGCGCCTTCTTCACCTGCCGCATCAGGCCGACAGCGCTGCCGAGTTCCTGTGCAAGGAAGGCCTGCTTGCCCTGCCCTATGCCGTGCTCGCCCGTGCAGGTGCCGTCCATCGACAGAGCGCGGGCATTGAGCCGGCGGGTGAATTCCTCCACCCGCGCTATCTCTTCCGGGTCGCTCATGTCCATCAGCGCCAGCACGTGGAAGTTTCCGTCGCCCGCATGGCCGACGATCGGAGCAACGAGGCCGAGATCAGCGATGTCGGCCTGGGTACCCGCGATGCACTCAGCCAGCCTCGAGATCGGCACGCAGACGTCGGTCGAAAGCCCGTTGCAGCCGGGCCGGAGGCGCATCGAGGCGAAATAGGCATTGTGGCGGGCCTTCCAGAGCTTCGACCGCTCCTGCGCGTCCGCCGTCCACAGGAATTCGCCGCCCTCGAACTCGGCGGCGATCTCGCCGAACATGCGGGACTGGATCGGGACGGTCTCGTCGGTGCCGTGGAACTCGACGAAGAGCGTCGGCGATTCGGCATAGTCGAGGCCCGAATAGGCGTTGCAGGCCCTCATCTGGAGTTCGTCCAGCAACTCGATCCGGGCGACGGGAATTCCGAGCTGGATCGTCGCGATCACGGTGTTGCAGGCCGCCTCCAGCGTCGGAAAGGCGCAGACCCCGCCGGCGATCGTCTGCGGGATGCCCTGGAGGCGCAGCGTGATCGAAGTCAGCACGCCGAGTGTACCTTCAGAACCAACGAAGAGCCGCGTCAGGTCGTAGCCGGCGGAGGTCTTGCGGGCGCGGTGGGCGGTGCGCACCTCCTCGCCGCTCGCAGTAACGGCGGTGACGGCAATGACGTTGTCGCGCATGGTGCCGTAGCGCACGGCATTGGTGCCGGACGCCCGCGTCGACGCCATTCCGCCGATCGTCGCGTTTGCGCCGGGATCTATCGGGAAGAACAGGCCGGTGTCGCGCAGGTAGGTGTTGAGGTCCTCGCGGGTGACACCGGGCTCCACCGTGCAGTCCAGATCCTCCTGATTGACCTCGATCACGCGGTTCATGCGGCTGGTGTCGAGCGAGATTCCGCCGGAGGGCGCATTCACATGGCCTTCCAGCGAACTGCCGACGCCGAACGGAATGACGGGAACGCGGTGCTGCGCGCAGACCCGCACGATCTCGCCGACCTCTGTGCCGGATTCCGGATAGACCACGGCGTCCGGCGGCTGGCATGGTATGTAGCTCGTCGTATGGGCGTGCTGCTCGCGAAGTGCCTGCCCGGTCTGGAAGCGATCGCCGAAACGCTGCTTCAGTATGCCGACGGCGGCCTTGATGCCCTCTTCGTTGCGAACGCCCGGCCTGATGTCCGAAAGCGCCATGTCGTACTCCCGCGGATCTTGCTCGGATCTTGTGACGCGTTAATGTGCCGAGTCCAAGGCACTTGTCCACCTTGCAGTTGGTGCACGGGCAGGTCGTCGCAGGAGGACGCATGGGTTTCGAGGCACCGGTCAGGGCTCCGCAGGCGCGGCTGGAGCCGGAGTGGATCGACTACAACGGCCATCTGAACATGGCCTACTACAACGTCCTCTTCGATCGCGGCTCGGACCATGCCTTCGACCTGCTCGGTTGCGGCGCGGCCTACCGCGAGGCGCGCGACCTCAGCCTGTACACGGCGGAAATCCATGTCGCCTATCTGCGCGAACTCCGCCCCGATGCCCTGGTCAGCGTCGGCTTCCAGCTGCTCGAGCACGACGAGAAGCGCCTGCGCATCTTCCAGACCCTCGACCACGCCGACGGCTGGACAGCCGCGACATGCGAGGCGCTCTACCTGCATGTCGACATGAGCGGCCCCCGCGTGGCGCCGTTCCCGCCCGACGTCATGGCCGGGATCGAGGAGATGATGGAAGCCCATCGCGTCCTGCCGGTGCCGGCGGCCGCGGGCAAGGGCATCGCCCTGCGGGCGAGATAGGAGAGCCTGCCGACGGTTTTGCTCAGCCGTAGTGGTTGCGGATCACCGCCTGGGCTATTTCCTCGCGGTCGATGATGCCCACCACCTCGTCCGGCCGCGGGACGCCGCGGTTCCCCTTGATGACTATCGCATAGGAGCGGCCGCGCCGGTTCATCCGGCTGATCACGTCGTTGAGGTTGCTGCGTTCGGTGGCGATGATGAACTCGTTGATGGACAGGTCCCCGAGGCGCTGGTTGGCCACCTTCTCCATCCGGTAGCGGATCGTGCCGAAGCGGATGAAGCCGGCGAGGCGCTGGCCGTCGCTGACGAGCACCTTCGTTGTTTCCGGGTCGATCTGGCTGATCGCGTCCGCCACGGTCATTTCCTGCGGCAGCACCTTGAAATTCCGGTTCACCACCTCGGTCACGGGCTGGACGAGGAACATGTTGGTCGTCCTGTCCGTGGGAATCGGCGTTCCGCGGCCGCGGAGCTTGATCGTGTAGATGTCGCTCGTCACCATGGCGCGGCGGATGCCGAGCGCGATCGCGCAGGCAAGCGTCAGCGGCAGGATCATGTTGTAGTCGCGGGTCATCTCGAAGATCATCACGATCGCCGTCATCGCCGCACTGGTGGCGGCGCCGACCATCGCGGCCATGCCGATCATCGCGTAGGTCGGCACAGAGATGTCGAGATGGGGAAAGAGGATGCTCGCCGCCGAGGCGATCGCCGCACCGAGGGCGGCTCCCATGAAGAGCGAGGGCGAGAAGATCCCCCCGGAAGAGCCGGAGCCGAGGCTGACGCAGGTCGCGAGAAGCTTGCCGAAGAACAGGGTCACCAGCAGCGTGATGCCGAGGGTGTTGCCGTCGCGGCAGCAGTCGATGATGAACTGGATGGTCGCGTAGCCGACGCCGAGCACCTGGTAGTGCCCGCTGGCCAGCATGAAGAGGTAGCCGGCAAGGCCGACCACGGACATGCCGATGATGCTCTGGAGATAGGGACTGACCGGCAGCCCCTCGAACAGGTCCTCCATGAAGGCAAGGAGCTTGACGAATGCCCATGCGGCGACGCCGAGGACGAGGCCGATGATGGCGGACAGCGCGATCTCGGCGGCATTGACGGTCTGGACGTGCTCCATTCCCCTGAGGAACGGAACCGAGAAGGCCAACTCCGCGCCCATCACCATGCGGTAGCCGTAGGTCGAGGTGGCCGTCGCCACGACGACGGGCAGGAAGCTGCGCGTCGAGATTTCCGGCAGCAGCACCTCGCTGGCGAAGAGAACGCCCCCGAGCGGCGTGTTGAACGTGGCGGCGATGCCTGCGCCCGCGCCCGCCGAGAGCAGGATGATCTTCTGGGACCTGATCAGCCGCAGCTTGCGGGCGAAGGTCGACCCGAAGGACGCCCCGATCTGGATGATCGGACCCTCGCGGCCGATGGATGCGCCCGTGCCTATGGCGATCGCCGAGGCCAGCGACTTGACGACGGCGACGATGCCGCGGACGTTCCCGGCCTGGTGGTAGATGGCGTACATCACCTCCGGCACGCCGTGGCCCTTGGCCTCCGGCGCGAAGCTGCGCACGAGGAAGACGACGATGAGTCCGCCGATGACCGGGACGGCGATGATGAACGGCCCCCACGGGCTCGCGGGGCCATAGGCGTTCGGGTCGTAATGCGCGGAAATCTCGCCGTAGAACGCGAAGTTCGTGATGATCGCGATCAGCATCTTGAAGAAAATCGCGCCAAGGCCGGCGACGACGCCGACGATGAGGGCCAGGCAGGTCAGGACCGCGAGGCTGACCTCCCGCTCGGCCGGCTCGGCCGCAACCTCGTCCGCAGCCTTTTCTGATGCGGTCGGTTCGGCTGCGGCTTCTGTCGACATGGACTACGCGTTTCGCTTCGTTGTGGGTTCCGGGATCAGCTCTGGAGGCTGCGGCATTTTGGCCGGTTATTGCATCTTTTGCCTACAAATCAAATGTCATAGCGAGGAGCTGTCGGGGTTTTCGCCAATTTGTCGCATGGCCCCGCGCCTTTGCCGCGTTCCCGGAGGAGGATCGATCTCCCCTTCGCCTATTCCGCCGGAGCGCCCTTGACGCTGTCGATGGAGGCGGCGGCGGCGAGTTCCCGCTGCAGGCGGGCCTCCTCGTTCGCCTTGGGCTTCGAGAAGCCGGCCAGCAGCAGGTACGCCACCGGCGTCAGAAACAGCGTCGACAGCGCCGCCAGCCCCAGCCCGCCGACGATGACCCAGCCGAGAGCGGCGCGCGCCTCCGCGCCGGCGCCGCTCGCCAGCACAAGCGGCATGCCGCCGAGGATGGTGGCGATCATGGTCATCAGGACGGGCCTCAGCCGGATGTTCGCCGACTCCTCGATGGCCCTGCGCACGGAATAGCCGCGGTCGCGCAGCTGGTTGGCGAACTCGACGATCAGGATTCCGTTCTTGGCCATGATGCCGACGAGGAGCACGAGCCCGATCTGGCTGTAGACGTTGATGCTGCCGCCGGTGAGAACCAGCGCGTAGATGGCGCAGGCAAGGCCGACGGGCACGGTCGCCATGACGATGATCGCCGACAGGAAGCTCTCGAACTGCGCCGACAGCACGAGGAAGATGATGGCGATGGCGAAGGCGAAGGTGACCGCGACGCCGTGCGAGTTCTCCCGCAGCGTCCTGGCTTCCGCCAGCGGTATGATGTGGTCCCCGGCCTTCAGGCGACCGGCCGCCAGTGCCTGGACCTTCTGGTAGGCGTCGCCCAGGGCGAGAGCAGGAGTCAGGCTCGCGGTTACGCCGACGGCGCGCAGCTGGTCCTCGCGGCTGAGATCCGGCGCGATGGCGGTCTCCTTGAGCGTGGCGATCGACGACATCGGCACCATCCGGCCGTCGCCGGTCCTGACGAAGATGTTCTCCATGTCCGTCGGGTCGTTGATCGGCGTGGTGCTGGAGACGAGATCGACGTCATAGGACTTGCCCTTGACGAAGACCGTCCCGACCTTGCGCTGGTCGACCATCGCCTGGAGGGCGTTTCCGAGGCCGGTGATGTCGATGCCGAGATCGGATGCCTTCTCGCGATCGATCGAAACGGAAAGCTGGGGCTGCGTCGTCTCGTAGTCGAGCCGGACCTGGCCGAAGCGCGGGTCCTTCTCCATCGCCTGCATGATGCCCGTGGCTTCCTTCGAGAGCTGGTCGTAGTCGTTGCCGACAACGGCGAACTGCAGGCCGTTCCCCGCTCCCCTGATGCCGAGGCTGTTGGGCTGGATCGCGAAGGCCCTGACGGAGGGCACCTTGTTGGCGACGGACTGTATGTCCTTGACAATCTGGTCCTGGGACCGGGATCGCTCGCCCCAGGGGGCGAGGGTGAAGACCATGAAGCCGCTGTTGGAGGTGTTGCGGAAGCCGCTGATCGAGAAGATGTTCCGGATCTCGCCGTCCCTGACCAACGGCTGGACGCCGTCCTCGATCCGCTTCATCTGGCTCTGCGTGTACTGGAGGCTCACGCCCTGCGGAGCGCGAACCCGCATGAGCGCGACCGCCCTGTCCTCGCGCGGCGTCAGTTCCTGCCGGATCGAGCCATACATGAGGAAGGCGACGGCCGAAAAGGCGAGCACGACCATGACGACGACGAACGGCGCCTGCAGCGTCCAGTGGAGGCACCGGCGATAGAGGCCGGCGGCGCGGGCGCCGAACCGGGCTATGGCTCCGTCATGGTGATGGCTGTGCTCGGTCAGCATGCGCGACGCGAGCATCGGACAGAGCGTCAGCGCGACGAAGGCCGAGAGAACGACTGAAAAGGCAAGCGTGAAGCCGAATTCCCGGAACAGCCCGCCGGCCTGGCCGGGCAAGAACGAAAGCGGCACGAAGACGGCTGCGAGCGTCGCAGTCGTCGCGACCACGGCGAAGAAGACCTCCTGCGTGGCGAGCACCGCGGCGGCACGCGGCCCGAGCCCCTGGCCGCGGCGACGGACGATGTTCTCCAGGACGACGATGGCGTCGTCGACGACAAGCCCCGTCGCCAGGACGATGGCGAGCAAGGTCAGGATGTTGATCGAGAAGCCGGCGAGATAGATCGCCGCCACCGTGCCGACGAGGGCGACGGGGAGGCTGAGCGAGGGAATGAGGGTCGCGCGCCAGTCGAGCAGGAAGAGATATATGATGACGACGACGGCGATCACCGCGATCAGCAGGGAGCGGACCACCTCGTGGATGGCGCCGTTGATGAAGACGGAATCGTCGCTCGTCACGCGGATGCTGACGCCCTTCGGCAGGATCGGCCGCAATTCCGCGACCGCCTTGTAGACGCCCTTCGATATCTCCAGCGTGTTGGAGGCGGCCTGCCGGACGATGCCGAGCCCGACGCCGGTGTGTCCGTTGGCCCGCAGGGCCGTGGTGCCCGTCTGCGGCCCGAGCGTCACGGTGGCCACGTCGCCGAGGCGAACGTTCCTGGCGATGACCAGCTTCTCGAAGTCCGCCGGCGACTGCAGTTCCGCCGTCGCGCGCACGACAAGGTCCTGGGTGTTGCTGGTCAGGGTGCCGGCCGGCACATCGAAGGCGGCCGTCGACAGCGCCTTCGTGAGGTCGGCGACCGTGAGACCGCGACTTGCGAGCCGGTTCTGGTCGACGTCGATACGGAAGACCTTGGCCTTGTCGCCGTAGACCTGCACGTCGGCCACCCCGGGTACGGCCGCGAGCCGGTCCGAGATCACGTCGTCGACGAGCACGGTCAGGTCCTCGACGGGAATCGTGTCCGAGGTCACGGCGAGGCGCATGACGGCCTGGGCGTTCGCGTCGGCCTTGATGATGCGCGGTTCGTCGATGCCGTCCGGCAGGTCGTTGCGCACGCGGCTTATCGAATCGCGCGTGTCAGCGGCGGCGACGTTGAGGTTGGTGTCCTGCGTGAACTCCACGGTCACATCGCTTCGTCCGAGCGACGAGGACGAGGAGATCGAGTCGACGCCGGCGACGCGTGCCACCGCGCCCTCGATCGTCTGCGTGACCTCCCGGTCCATCGTCTCGGGCGCGGCACCGTCGTATTGTGTGCGCACGGTGATGACCGGCCGGTCGACGTCGGGCAGTTCCCGGACGTCGACGCCGAAATAAGCGGCAAGGCCTGCCACCACGATCAGCGTGCTGAAGACGAAGGCCAGGATCGGCCGCCGCACGACGAGAGCCGTCAGTCCGCCGTGGCGGGCGGCCTCCTTCATCTGCTCGGCAATCGACGGCTCGGCCCGAATGGCCTCGCCGTCCACAGCCTCGTCCGCGGTCGGGCCTGACGCACCGTCGTCGCGCCCGCCGGCCGGCGGGACGCGTGCCTCTCCGGCCGCCTCGCCGATGGGCGGCTCGTCTTCGCCGGTCCGGTCCGGATCGTCCTGCCTGTCGTTCATGGCGCCGGTCGCCCTGCCATTCGATATTTCATTCAGAGGGTGGCGGCGCGACGTGCGTCCGCCTGCTCCGCCGCCGGCGCGCGCCCGGCGCCGGTGGCATTCGCTCCGTGTTCGCCGGATGGCATTTGGACCGGGGGCTCTGCGTCGGCGCCGCCGCTGTCGGCGATTCGGACCTGCGAGCCGGAACGGAGGACCTGCACGCCCTGGGTCACCACCTGGTCTCCGGCGGCGAGCTTGCCGTTGACGAGGATGTTCTGCGGGTTGCGCTGGACGACCTTTACCTGGACGCGCTCGGCCTTGCCGTCACGAATCTTCCAGACATAGGCGCCGCTGGAGTCCCACTGGACCGCGAGCGGGTCGACGGCCGGATACCTGTCACCGGGAAACTTCAGGGTGACGAGGAAGGACATGCCGGCCCTCAGCAGATCGTCCCGGTTCGGCAGTTCCGCCCGCACCCGCAGCGTCCGGCTGTCGGGATCGATCCGGTTGTCGATGGCGCTGACATGGCCCTTGAACAGGCGTCCCGGGAAGGCGCTCGCCGAGGCGTCCACCTCGGCGCCGATGGCGATCGCCCCGGAAAACCGTTCCGGCACCTGGAAATCGATGAGGATCCTCGACCGATCGTCGATGGTCGCGATCTTGGTCTGCGACGTCACGTAGTCGCCCACATTGATGGCGACGATGCCGATCACGCCAGAGATCGGAGCCCGGATGCTGCGCTTTCCGAGATCGTACTCGGCCTGCTTGAGAGCCAGCCTGTCGCTCTCGACTTCCGATTCCTGGTCGGAGATCTGAACGGTCGTGACGGCGGCCGAGCTCTTGAGCTCGCGATATCGGCTCAGCTTCTTCTCTGCGTCCTTCAGCGTCAGCCGCGCCCGGTCGGCGGCGATGCGCTGCGCCTGCGAATTGAGCGTCGCGATGACCTCGCCGGCGTCCAGGTGATCGCCGGCCTTCACGTCGACCGTCCTCACGGTCCCCGAATCCGTCGGGGTTATCGTCGCCGTGCGGATCGCCACTCCGCTGCCGATCGCCTTCACACGGTTGTTGAGCGTCGCGTGACCCACTTTCTTCGCGACCACCAGCGCGGTGCGCCGCGACGCCGCCACGCCTCCTCGCCGCCCCGCCCCGGCGGAGCCCTCGCCCGCCGTCTTTCCCGGCGCGAGCGCGGCGAGGAGCGGGCTGTCGACGCCGTAACCCTTCAGCGTGGCCACGGCGCCGGGGTCGTAGCGCACCCATCCGACGAACGCGGCGAGCAGCAGAACGACGCAGAGGGCGGCCTGCTTCCAAAATGCCATTCAAGAAACTCCGTGGCGGCAACCGTCTTCCAGGCCGCGCGAGATGTTCGACTGCGATCTCCGTGCCGAGAATACAGACATTCACGACATTCATCATATACGGAAGCGCCTGAAAAACAGTTTATTCGGACCGACATGAACCGAATCTGAACGCCTCGGGCACCGGGGCAAGGCGCAGGCCGCGCGTTTCATGCGTCAATTCGTGTGTCAATTCGTGCGTCAATATGAACCCGTGCTGGTCACCGGCGCCTGCGCTAGCCTGACGGAAAGGCAAGTGATTGCTTCGAAAGCGACGGGGGAGCGCCTTGCCCGGCGGGCGGCAACGGGTTACCGACACCGCTGGGGGCCACCCCGACCGAGAAAAGGACTGACGACCGGATTCCGATGATACGCACAAGCCGCACCACCCCGCCCGCTATGGACGGCGACGCCCGACGCCGCGCGGTTGTCTTCCTCGCCCGAATCGCGGCGCTTTTCTTGGGAGTCGTCCTGCTCGGCGCAGTCGGCGGATGCCAGCAGAAGCCGCACTGGCACGGGACGAACCTGACGGGCAGCGCCCTCCCCGACCTGAAATTCACGATGACGCGCGCCGAGGACGGCAAGACGGTCAATGCCGGCGACTACAAGGGGAAGGTGGTGCTTCTCTATTTCGGCTACACGTTCTGCCCCGACGTCTGCCCGCTGACGCTCGCCAATACGGTGCAGGTGCTCCAGAAGCTCGGCAAATCGGCAGACGACGTGCGCGTGCTCTTCGTGACGGTCGACCCCGACCGCGACACGCTGCCCGTCCTCAAGCAGTATGCGAAGGCGTTCGCGCCTCAGGTCGACGGCTTGCGCGGCACGCCCGACCAGCTCGCCTCGCTCGCCAAGCGCTACCGCGTCGCCTATTCGGTCAAACCGTCGAAGAACCCTTCCGACTACAAGGTCACGCACAGTTCAGCGGTCTACGTCTTCGACCGCAAGGGCAA
The DNA here is from genome assembly GCA_963760965.1 of uncultured Alphaproteobacteria bacterium. GTDB lineage: Bacteria > Pseudomonadota > Alphaproteobacteria > Rhizobiales > Rhizobiaceae > Pararhizobium_B. The sequence goes on along the minus strand of CAVXEW010000006.1, from coordinate 185,695 downwards.
CATCAGGCTGCTCTTCACGACGCTGCACGACAACGACCCGAAGGTCGACGGCTATGCCGCGGACCTCAGGCAGTTGCTGAACGGGCATGCAGATTCCGGCCCGCTCGCGTGGTTCGACAGCCTCGTCTGACCGCGCTGGAAGGCTGGAAGGGCGCCAAGGGGGGAATCGCCCACCAGATCCCTGGCTCGCAGGCCGACTTTTCCAGACAGATTGCACCATCTGTCTGGGTCGGACCACTAGCGCTCTACGGTGCGCCAGCTGTCCCGGTCCCTGTAGGGCTGGGCAATGCGAGCGAGCATTTCCTGGCGCACCTTTCCCCAGGTGCCGAAATCCGCACCGCATACCGGGCATTCGACGCGCGACTGATCGCTCGTCATGTCCACTATGCTGACAGACACGTCGCACCTGTTGCAAAGCACGGTCATCGCCTTTTCGGACATCAAAACCATTGCCGTTTCCTTCCCGGTTCCCGGAATAGGCCGCGGCGACGAAACTGTCATCAACTTTTGATAAGCGAAGCCGGGATCACTCTGGAATTACTTGCCGCCGGCGCCCCTGACCTCGAAGTCCGCCCGCACCGTGCTGCCATCCTTGAACTTGAGGACCACGGGGACGCTCTTGCGGCCGCGCATGTCCGCGGCGGGCGACATGCACATGAGGTGGTAGCCGCCGGGAGCGAACTCCAGCGAGGCGTGGGGCGCGACGCTGACCGAGCCGACCTCGACCATGGCGTTGGAGCCGTCCTTGCTCATCGACCGGTGCAGCATGACCATGCCGCATGCCGGAGAAGCGGCGCTCGTCAGGACCTTCGTCCCGTCCGTGTCGTTCTTCAGCGTGAAATAGCCGGCTGCGGGGCGGGCGGCGATGATGAACCGCATCCACGGCCCGACGACCCTGACGCCACTCCCGGCAGCGCAGGCCGGCGCCGGCGGGAGCGCACAGCGCGAGGGCGAGGGCGACCGCCGGAAGCGCGCGCCGCGCCCGGACGGACGGTTCAATTCCTGCGGCGCGGCGCGTCTCCCGTCCACGCGCGCGAAGAAACCACAATGCCCCCGGACTCATCGTCATTCACTTCCTCCCTTTCGTCGCCGGCACGCTCTTCGGCCAGGCGCAGCATGTTGATGACCACCAGCAGCGCGACGACGCTCATCATCGCGGCGGGTATCCATATGATCAATCCGCCGTACTGCTGGTCGTCGAGCGCCCCGATGGACGGATAGATGCGACCGCACCATGCGTAGAACGAATAGATGTCGCGGCTGGCAAAGGCTATGAGCGCACCCGTGGCGATCTGTGGAAACATGATCAGCACCACCATCACGATGCGGACCGGAAAGGAGCACATCGCCGGTGGCGACGGGCGCGGATCGAGCACGAGGCACCAGAACAGGATTCCGTCCAGCACCATCGACCAGTTCATCACGGCATAGAGGCGCGGGTCGATCATGGCGCGGAAATGCACGGTCGGCAGCAGCCAGAGGATGATCAGGCCGACGAAAAGGACGGCGGCCAGCAAGGGTTGCTGCAGCACCCGAAGCACGCCCCGCACCGGGGCCGACCTGCTCGCCCGGACCAGAAGCGGCGGCATGCCTTCCGCCAGCACGGCGCCCGGCCATGAGAGCGCGATCAGGAAGGGCCCGAGATGGTGCATGATGATGTGCTGGGCCCGGTTCAGAAAGAACATGTGCTGGGCCAGGTAGTCGAAATGGGTCTGCAGGACGAAATAGATCGCGCCGAGGCCGCCCAGATAGGCCACGCTGCGCCACGTCGCCGGACGCTCGCGCCTTTCGGTGCGCAACAGGCCGCGCAGGTACCAGAACACGGCGAGCGTCGCCGCCAGGTACCAGAGCCAGGAAAAGTCCCAGGGGCCGATGAACGGCACGCGGGTGACGTGAAACTCCGAAAGCCACCAGAAGAGCGCGCCGACGCCGAGGATCAGGCCATAGACGCCATAGCCGGCCATCGGCCTGTCCGCCGGGCGCGTCATTTCGTGCACCATCTGTCGACTGTTCCTCCGTGCCGGTGGCGGCCGGACCGAGCCGGCGACCGGTCGGGCAGCCCCCGTCGTCAATGCGAGCCGGCCGACGCGGGAATCATAGCGGTGCGCAGGCTGCGAGTCAGACGACGATTGGTCGCGCCCGCGCGCCCTGCGGGCTCCTGCGCGTCTCACTACAGGAACGGGCGAAGAGTTCAAGGCATCCCGGGGAAGCAGGCCGGCCGTCGCTGCCGTGCGCCAGCGGCCGGAGGCGGCCCCCGGATGTTTCAGGTTGTCATACTGAAGTGAAAAAATCCCGACGAACCAAATTTCTGCTTCCGCGTTCAGGATTTACCAGCGGGCAGCGACCAATGCGCGCAGGTCCGGACAACAAGCTACGGAGGCACACAGTCATGAAAAAGAATCTCTTGAGATCGGTCGCCGCAGGCGCGCTGTTCGTCGGCGCGGCGGCGCTCCCGGTGGCGGGCTATGTCGGCTCGGCCGCCGCACAGAGTTCCGATTCCACCACGACCCAGACGACGCAGAAGCCCAAGGCCGACAGCAGCGCCGCGGATACCGGCGGCGCCTCGAGCGACAGCGGCGCGTCTTCCGGCGGAACCATGAAGTCCGGCGGCGCAGACGCCGGCGCAGCCACGAACGACAACAGTGCGGCATCCGGCTCCAGCAGCGGTGCGGCTGCGAACGACAGCGGAGCGGCCTCCGATTCGGGCAGCGGAGCGGCCACCAAGGATGACGGCACGGCCGCCAGCACGGACAACAAGGCTTCCGGCGACATGACCAAGGCGCCGGCCGACAGCTCGGCCTCGAGTTCGGACAACGGTGAAAAGATCGTGCCCGAGCAGAAGGACAGCGAGGTTCTCGCAAGCACCTACATCGGCCAGAGCGTCTACAACACGAACGACAAGTCGATCGGCGACATCTCCGATCTCGTCTTCGAAAAGACCGGCGGCATCAAGGCGGCCGTGATCGGCGTGGGCGGCTTCCTCGGCATCGGCCAGAAAAACGTCGCCGTCGCGTTCGATCGCATCAACATCCAGCGCAAGCCGAACAGCGCCGACGTCAAGCTCGTCACGGACATGACGTCAGACCAGCTCAAGAAGGCGCCGGCCTTCAAGAACCTGCAGACGAAGATGGACGAGGAGAACGCGTCCAAGTCGTCGGGCGGCAGCGGCTCCATGGGCGCGACCGGCGGCGCCAGCGGCTCGATGGGCACGGGCGGTGCGGCAGGCACCGGCGGTGCGGCGGGCACTGGCGGAACAACCCAGTAGCTCCTGCAAGTCAGTCCACACGACCTCCCGGAGGTCCGTGCAGAGGAGGCCACTCCCGTCCCCCTCCCTGGACGGCGGAACGGCGGCACCACGGTGTCGCCGTTCTTCTATGTTTGATGGGCGCAGAACGACGGGGAGGACAAGCGGCGAGTCCGGGTCTGGCCTCGCTGGCCTTTCGCCCCCGAATCACTACATTGAATGCCATGGCTCCTGAAGACGACAATATCCCTTTTTTCGGGGATGAGACGCCACGGCCCGGGCGTCCCGACGCAGGCGGCGGCATCGCCGCACGCGCGATGGCTGCGCGCAACGCCGCACGGGCGCCGGCCCCCTACCTCGAGGGCCTCAACCCCGAGCAGGCGGAGGCGATCGAGACGCTGGACGGCCCGGTGCTGGTGCTGGCGGGCGCGGGCACCGGCAAGACGCGGGTGCTGACAACCCGCATCGCCCACATCCTGGCGACCGGCCGGGCCTTCCCCTCGCAGATCCTCGCGGTGACCTTCACCAACAAGGCAGCACGCGAGATGAAGGAGCGGATCGGCGTTCTGGTCGGCCACGCGGTGGAAGGCATGCCGTGGCTCGGCACCTTCCACTCGATCGGCGTCAAACTGCTCCGCCGCCATGCGGAGCTCGCCGGCCTGCGCTCCGACTTCAGCATTCTCGACACCGACGACGTCGTCCGCCTGATCAAGCAGCTGATCCAGGCGGAAGGTCTCGACGACAAGCGATGGCCGGCCCGCCAGTTCGCACAGATGATCGACGGCTGGAAGAACAGGGGCCTCGCTCCGTCCGAAATACCCGAGGGCGACGCGCGCGCCTTCGCGAACGGCAAGGGACGCGAGCTCTACGCCGCCTACCAGGCACGCCTGCGGACCCTGAACGCCTGCGACTTCGGCGACCTGCTGATGCATCCGATCCGCATCTTCCGCGAGAATCCGGATGTGCTGAAGGACTACCATGCCAGGTTCCGGTACATTCTGGTCGACGAGTACCAGGACACGAACACGGCCCAGTATCTCTGGCTGAGGCTACTGGCGCAGCGGCCGCAGGCCGAGCGCGGAGAGCCGTCGCCCGTCAACATCTGCTGCGTCGGCGACGACGACCAGTCGATCTACGGCTGGCGCGGGGCCGAAGTCGACAATATCCTGCGCTTCGAGAAGGATTTTCCGGGAGCAAGGGTGATCCGGCTCGAGCGGAACTACCGTTCGACCGCCCACATCCTCGGCGCAGCCGGGCATCTCATATCCAACAACGAGGGCCGGCTCGGCAAGACGCTCTTCACCGAGAGCGAACATCCCGACGACGCCAAGGTCCAGGTTCACGCCGCATGGGACTCCGAGGAGGAGGCCCGGGCCATCGGCGAGGAAATCGAGCAGCTGCAGCGGACAGGGCATGCCCTCAACGACGTCGCCATCCTCGTGCGCGCCTCGTTCCAGATGCGCGAATTCGAGGACCGCTTCGTCACTCTCGGCCTCAACTATCGCGTCATCGGCGGGCCCCGCTTCTACGAACGGCTCGAAATCCGCGACGCCATGGCATACATGCGCGTCGTCTGCCAGCCGGCCGACGACCTGGCATTCGAACGCATCGTCAATACCCCGAAGCGCGGCCTCGGCGACGCCACGGTCCGCCAGCTTCACGACTATGCCCGCTCGCGCGACATCCCCATGCTGCAGGCGGCTGCCGACCTGGTGATGACGGAGGAGCTGAAGCCCAAGCCGCGCAAGAGCCTCGGCGACGTCGTGGAAAACTTCCGGCGCTGGTCGGACCTGCTGGACTCCACGCCGCACACCGAGCTGGCCGAGCAGGTCCTCGAAGAATCCGGCTATACCGAAATGTGGCAGAACGACCGGTCGGCCGAAGCTCCGGGGCGGCTCGACAACCTGAAGGAACTGATCCGTTCCATGGAGGAATTCGAGTCACTGCCGGGATTCCTCGAGCATATCGCCCTCGTGATGGACGCCGACCGGAACGAGGAGATGGATGCCGTCAACATCATGACGCTGCATTCCGCCAAGGGGCTGGAGTTCGAGACCGTGTTCCTGCCGGGCTGGGAGGAAGGGCTGTTTCCGCACCAGAGGGCGCTCGATGAAGGCGGGCGCGCCGGCCTCGAGGAGGAGCGCCGCCTCGCCTATGTCGGCCTGACGCGGGCGAAGAAGCGGGCCCACCTCTGGTTCGTGTCGAACCGGCGGATCCACGGGCTCTGGCAGTCCACCCTGCCCTCGCGCTTCCTCGACGAACTGCCGGAAGCGCATGTCGAAATCGCCGAGCAGGACATGAGCTATGGCGGATACGGCGTCGGTGCGCCCGGCTACGGCCATGGCAGCCGGTCGACCTCCGGAGGTCCTTATGGCGCCTCCCGCTTCGACAACGCCGCGCCTTTCGACAACAGTTACCAGACGCCCGGCTGGAAGCGTGCGCAGGCCAACCGCAACGAGGCGACGCGAACCAACTGGGGTACCCGCTCCGGCCATGCCGTTGAACGGATCGCATACGGCGAAACCGGGCCTCGCGGGCGGACGATCGACGGCGAACTGGTCGCCAAGTCGGCCACCGACACGCCGTCGGCCTTTTCGGTCGGCGATCGTGTCTTCCACCTGAAGTTCGGAAACGGCAACGTCGCCGCCATCGACGGCAACAAGCTCACGGTGAACTTCGACAAGGCCGGCCAGAAGCGCGTGCTCGACGGTTTCGTGCAACCTGCCTGAACCGGCACCCGCGTTCCTTTCGCGGCGCCGGTTTGCGCAACGCGTCTTGCGGCAGGCGGCAAAAGCCGTATCGTGTGCCGCGCAGGCGGCGAGCGAATCTGGTCGCGCCGCGTGTGACGCGACAACGGGAATGATCTTCATGGATTCCGAGCATTTCGCCGTCATGCTCATGGTGGTCTTCGGCAGCCTCATCCTCGGGGCACTGATGGCCGTCGGCATATTCTGGCATGACAAGTCGACTTTTCTCTTCGCATTGGCGGCCACCATCTGCGCCTGGAGCGCGGCCTTTCCGGTGCTGTTCGACAAACCGCGTCTCTACGGCATCCTCCTCGTCGTCTGCGTTGTGCTCACGGCCGGCTCGGTCATCAGCCTGATCAACTGAGCGCGGGCGCGCGCGGCCGTCAGCCTTCCTGACGGATCGAGGGGGATTTTCCCGGCTTCCGCCGGAACAAACCGCTTCTTCCACCGGTTTCCCTGCCACCCCGCCGGCCGCGGCGCGGGCGCACACGGGAGACATTGCCGATGGCGGCCCTGAAGACCGACATACCTGCTCGAATGGACCGGCTTCCCTGGTCGGGTTTCCACTGGATGGTCCTGATCGCCCTCGGGATCACATGGGTGCTCGATGGGCTTGAAGTCACCCTGAAGGGCGCCATCAGCAGCGTGCTCCAGGAACCCCAGAGCCTGCACCTGACCAGTGCCGAGATCGGCATGATCGCGTCGTTCTACATCACCGGCGCGGTCCTCGGCGCACTCGTTTTCGGTTACCTGACCGACCGGTTCGGGCGGCGGCCCTTCTTCTTCATTACCCTTGCGGTCTATTTCGTCGGCGCGCTGCTCACCGCCTTTTCGTGGAACCTTTGGAGCTTTCTCGTCTTCAGGTTCATCACCGGGTTCGGCATCGGCGGCGAGTATTCGGCGATCAACTCGACCATCGACGAGATGATGCCGGCGCGCGTGCGCGGGCAGATCGCGCTGCTCGTCAACGGTTCGTACTGGCTCGGTGCGGCCGTCGGCGCGCTGTCGACCATCGTCCTGCTCGACCCGTCCATATTCCCCGTCGATGTCGGATGGCGCCTCGGTTTCGGCATCGGAGCCGCGCTTGGCCTGATCATCCTGCTCATGCGCCGGCACCTGCCGGAGAGCCCTCGCTGGCTGATCACCCACGACAAGCGCGAAGAGGCCGAAAAGGCGATCGAGGAAATCGAGGAACGCGTGCGCGGTCGCACGGGCAAGGAACTCGAGCCCGTCCGGGATTCCGAAAGGATCGTCATTCATCCGCGCCCGTCCTTCGGCTTCGGGATCATCCTGCGGACGATGTTCGGGAAGCACCGGAAGCGCTCGATCCTGGGGCTCGTGCTCATGGGCTCGCAGGCGTTCCTCTACAACGCGATCTTCTTCACCTACGCGCTTGTCCTGTCGAACTTCTACCATGTGCCGTCGGACCACACCGGGCTCTATCTCGTGCCCTTCGCGATAGGCAATTTCCTCGGTGTCCTGATCCTCGGCCGGCTATTCGACACTCTGGGCCGGCGAACGATGATCAGCGCGACCTACGGCGTATCGGCGATCCTGCTCGCAGTGACGGGATATCTCTTCGCCGCCGGCACGCTCGGCGCCTTCTCGCTCACCGCGCTCTGGTCGGTGATCTTCTTCTTCGCCTCGGCGGCGGCGAGCTCGGCCTACCTGACGGTCAGCGAGATCTTTCCGCTGGAGACGCGGGCGCTGGCAATCGCAGTCTTCTATTCGATCGGCACGGCCGCCGGCGGGATCGTGGCTCCCTGGCTGTTCGGCGTGCTCATCGGCTCCGGCCAGCATCCGTGGCACGTCTTCTACGGCTACGCCTTCGCCAGCGCCCTGATGCTGGTCGCCGCGGCGACCGAGTACTACATCGGCATCGATGCCGCCCGGAAATCCCTGGAGAAGGTCGCGGAGCCGATTTCGGCCAGCGCCTGAAGAGGCGCGGCTTCCTTCACCGGAGCCGTTCCTCTAGGGTGCGGCGCGAGCAAGGGAGAGGCCGATGCCGTCGAAATCCATCGATCACGCCTTCACGGCGCGCACGCTGACCTCGGCGGCGAGCGATCCGACCTACGCCGGCGCGCTGTCGTTCATGCGGCGCAGGTTCACCAAGTCGCTCAAGGGGGCGGACTGCGTGGTCTGGGGCATCCCCTTCGACGCCGCGGTTTCCAATCGTCCGGGTGCCCGGTTCGGACCCCAGGCCATCCGGCGCGCTTCGGCGATCTTCGACAACGACCCGCAATATCCCTTCGGCCGCGATCTCTTCGCCGCGATGGCTGTCATCGACTACGGCGATTGCCTGCTCGACTACGGCAATCATCAGAAGACTCCGGCGACGATCGAGCGCGAGGCGGCGAAGATCCTGAAATCGGGAGCCTTCCTGCTTTCGCTCGGGGGCGACCACTACGTGACGTGGCCGCTGCTCAAGGCCCACGCGGCGCTGCACGGCCCGCTCGCCCTCGTGCAGTTCGACGCCCACCAGGACACCTGGGACGACGACGGCAAGCGCATCGACCACGGATCCTTCGTCGCCCGCGCCGTTCGCGACGGCATCATCGATCCGGACCTCTCCATCCAGGTCGGCATTCGGACCCATGCGCCGGAAGACTTCGGAATCAAGCTTGTCCACGGCCACGAGGTGGAGGAGATGAGCAGCCTCGAACTTGCCGACGCCATCGAGAAGCGCACCGCGGGCCACCCGGTCTACGTGACGTTCGACATCGATTGCCTCGACCCCGCATTCGCACCCGGAACCGGGACGCCGGTGGCCGGCGGCCCTTCGACGGCGAAGATCCTGTCGATCTTGCGCCGGCTCGGCCGCCTCGACATTCGCGGCGCGGACGTCGTCGAGGTGGCACCAGCCTACGACCATGCGGACGTGACCGCCATTGCCGGTGCGACGGTGGCGATGTATATGCTCGGCCTGCGCGCGCAGCGGCTTGCGGACAGAAGCTGACAGATCGAATCCGCAAGCTCGGACCGGGAGTCCGGAACCCGCCGCAAACGATTGAAATCCTGACCAGGGAGCGGGCAATGAAGCCGAAGATCTTCATCGACGGGGAGCATGGTACGACGGGCCTGCAGATCCGCTCCCGGCTTGGCGGGCGCACCGACGTCGAGGTTCTCTCCATCCCGCAGGCGGAGCGTCGCGATCCGGCCAGGCGTGAAGAACTCCTGAACGCCGCGGACGTCGCGATCCTGTGCCTGCCGGACGACGCCTCGCGCGAGGCGGTGGCGATGCTGGCGGGCAACAATTCGGTCCGCATCATCGACACCAGCACCGCGCACCGGGTCGATCCGGACTGGGTCTACGGCTTCGCCGAGATGGACGAGGGTCAGGCGGACCGGATCCGCGCCGCCCGGACGGTGGCCAATCCCGGATGCTACCCGACCGGTGCGGTCGGGCTGGCGCGGCCGCTGAGGGCGCGCAGGATCATCCCGGACGATTATCCCGTGACCTTCAACGCGATCTCCGGCTATACCGGCGGCGGCAAGCAGATGATCGCCCAGATGGAGGATCCCTCGCGCGAGGACGCCATCGCCGCGCCGCATTTCGTCTACGGCCTGCCCCTGAAGCACAAGCACATCCCGGAGATGAAGACCCACGGCCTGCTCGCCCGCACGCCGGTCTTCTCGCCGTCGGTCGGGCGCTTCGCGCAGGGCATGATCGTGCAGATGCCGCTCTATCTCGAGGATCTCGCCGGCGCCCCCTCCCTGGAGGACGTCCACGGCGTTCTCGCCGAGCACTATGCGGGACAGTCGGTCGTAGAGGTCGTGCCGCTCGCCGAAAGCCGCGAGATCGCCCGCCTCGATCCGACGACGCTGAACGGCACGGACCGGATGCGCCTGTTCGTCTTCGGGACACCGGGCACGGGCCACGCCAACCTCGTGGCGCTGCTCGACAACCTCGGCAAGGGAGCCTCCGGCGCCGCGGTCCAGAACATGGACCTGATGCTGGCGGGGTGAAGCGCGGCTAGGCGGCCGCCTGCCGGCCGCGTTCCTGCCCGTCCGGCAGCGGATACTCCCCGACAAGCCCGCGCCAGTGCATCACGACGAAGGCCAGCACGACGATCGCCCAGCCCTGGTGGACGAGCGCCCAGCCGATCGGCACCTGCAGGAGCAGCGTCGTGATCCCGAGGGCCGCCTGCACGGTGACGATGGCGAAGAACAGCGTCGCACGACGCGCATGCGCCGTGCCGGGGGCGAGCCGCAGCGTGGCGAACATCTGGACGAGCGCCAGCGCCCACACGAGGTAGGCGTTCATGCGGTGCATGAACTGCACGAGCTTGGGGTTCTCGAAGAAGTTGTGCCAGATCGGATGGATCGGGAACATGTTGCCGGGAACGATCGCGCCGTCCATCAGCGGCCAGGTGTTGTAGGACAGGCCGGCATCGAGGCCGGCTACCAGTCCGCCGAGATAGATCTGGAAGAGGACGAGCAGAACCATCAGGGCGCCGAGGCCGGCGAGCGCGCGGGGCGCGGGCGGCCCGGAACGCGGTGCGAGGCCGCGCATCACCCACGCGATTGCCGAGAAGATGACGCAGGCCAGCGTCAGGTGGGTCGCCAGTCTATACTGGCTGACGTCGGTGCGAACGGCGAGTCCGGACGAGACCATCCACCAGCCGATAGCCCCCTGCAGCCCGCCGAGGAGAAGGATGCCGAGCAGCGGGAGCTTGAGCCGGTTCTCGAGCTTTCCGGCGATCCAGAATGCAAAGAACGGCAGGGCGAACAGCAGGCCGACGCTTCTCGCCAGCAGCCTGTGCGCCCACTCCCACCAGAAGATGCCCTTGAACTCGGAAAGCGTCATGCCCTGGTTGAGCTTCTGGTATTCGGGAATGCGCTTGTAGAGATTGAACTCCTGCTGCCATTCGGCGTGATCGAGCGGCGGGATGACGCCGTGGATCGGCTTCCACTGGGTAATCGACAGCCCCGAATGGGTCAGTCGCGTGGCGCCGCCGACGATGACGAGCGAGAAGATCGCGAACATGACGACCGCCAGCCAGACCTGCACCCAGCGGCGGTCCGCGTATGCCCGCGTCCGCTCCGGATTGCCGAATTCGGCAGCGGTATTCAATGATGTCATGGCCTTGCCCTTTGCCTTTCGCCGTGACATGCCCCATGGTGATCCGGAAAACAAGCCGGAGCCGGCAATTTGCGGCATGCCGTCGCGGCGGTCGCCTTCCGGCGCAGCAAATGGCGAACAGCACGGACGAGCGACCCACATGCCTGTGCGCGTGAAAAGACTGGTTGGCAGCTTCATCATAGTAGGCCTTGTGATCTTCTACGCCTTCTTCGCGATGACGATCGCCACCTACCGGCTCGCCGGTACCGCCTGGTGGCAGCAGCTCCTCTATTTCCTGCTGACGGGCATCCTTTGGGTCGCTCCGGCGATGTTCGTCATCAGCTGGATGGAACGCCCTCCGCGCCGGCGCGACGACCCGAATTCCTAACCCAGCGTTAACCAGTCGGGCAGATTTCCACCGCCTGCGGGCTCTCCCGGGCGCGGCTCGCGAGACCAAAACCGATTGTTCAGCATATCATGGCAATGACTTGACCCACGAAGTCACTTCCAGAGCCGGCACATGGAAACCATCGTAGCCAACAGGGTTGGCGAACAGGAGAACGGAACGCGATCCGCGTCCCCGCCGACGGGTTTCGCGGCCGCGCAGCCGGTGCGCCGGCAGGGCACGCTCGTCGTGAACGTTCATCGTGCAATGGAAGACATCCAGCTGCTCTGGCGCAGCATGGAGGCGGTCGAGTGCTGCCCGGTTCACCAGACCTACGACTGGTGCCGCAGCTGGGTCGAGGCCAACGATCCGCGGCTCGCCATAGCGGTCGGCCGGGTCGACGGCGAAGCGGCGTTCATGCTGCCGCTCGAAATCGTGCGCCAGCATGGCGTTCGCGTTGCGCGGCACATCGGGAGCCCCTTCAGCAACGTCAACAACGGCATCTTCGCCGAAGCCGGCCGCAGTTTCTTCGACGAGCCCGACGCCGGCCTCGCCTTCAGGGAAGAGATGCGGTCCCAGGCTCCGGAGATCGACTGCATCGTCCTCGACAAGTTGCCCTTCGAGTGGCGCGGCCGGCGCCATCCGTTCTGCGGGCTGCCGCATGTGCGGAACCAGAACGAGGCTTTCCAGATCACGCTCGGCTGCACCTTCGACGAACTGCTCTCCCGCACCAACGGGAAGCGCAAGCGCAAGAAGTTCCGCGCCTCCACGAGAAGGCTCGAAGCGGCCGGCGGCTGGGAGCATGTCGTCGCCGGCACGCCGGACGAGGCCCTTGCCTTTCTAGATGTCTTCTTCGCACAGAAGGGCGAGCGGCTGAGGGCTCAGGGCCTTCCGGACGTCTTTGCGCCGGAGAACACCCGGGCGCTCTTCCGCAACCTTGCCCGCCAGCTTCCGCGCGGCGACCGGCACCTGCTGCAGCTCCACGCCATCCGCCTCGGCGGCGCCGGGGGGCGCCTATGCGCGGTCGCCGGCCTCTCCCGCAAGGGCGATCACCTGATCTGCCAGTTCGCGTCGATCGACAAGCAGGACTGCCCCGATGCGTCACCGGGTGAGCTGTTGTTTCACCTGATGATCGAGAAGGCCTGCAAAGAGGACACCGCCATCTTCGATTTCGGCATCGGCGACCAGCGCTACAAGCGGTCGTGGTGCGATGTGGAGACGCCGCACTACGACGTCGTCCTGCCGCTGACGCCAAGGGGATGGGCCTATGCCTCCGCCTACCGTGCGACAGTGGCTACCAAGCGGTTCGTCAAGCACAACCGGCACGCCCTCCGCCTGGCGAGCAGCATCCGCGCCGTGACCGTCAGATAGAGGGGCGCGGACGGCTGAACGCCTCGTCAGGGCTGCCCCGTCCCGACATTTACTCGCCCGGAGACGATCAGGCGGCGTGGGTGTCGCTGGCATTCCGGGGCTCGGAAAGGCCCGGCATCATGACGATCGGGTTGCCGAAACCTGCGTCGCCGAACTCCGAAAGCGTCTCGACGATGCCTTCCCCGGCGGGCTCGACCGCGGTGACGATCAGCTCGAAGTCCGTGGCGTTGCGCACCAGCCTGCGGACCTCGGAGACCCCGGCCCTGCCGCACTCCACGAGAACCACCTGATAGGCGTCGCGCAGGCCGTCCAGCACCATCGGCAGGCGTTCGCCGGCCCGCATCGCTTGCTGCGGATCGGAAGTGCCGCGCGGCATGAAGTGCGCCGGCGAAATGCGGTCGCCGTGAATCGCTTCCGAAAAGCCGACCTTCCGCGTCAGGAGATCCGTCATGCCCGGCTGACCGTCGTGCTTCGACATCAGGAGGGTCGGGCCGCCAGTGGGCGTCATGTCCACGAGCACGACGCGCATTCCCTCTTCCGCCAGAAGGCGCGCCAGGATGACGGAGGCCGCGGACCCTTCGTCGCCTTCGGGGGAGATGCAGACCGCCATCGCCCGTTCGCGGTCCATGAGATAGGCGGCCGCGGCGGCGATGGAAAAGTCCCGGCCGTCGTCGCCGGCCGACGCTTCCCCGCCGGCGGTCCCGGCAGCGGCAACCGCCGCAGCGGCGGGCGCGGCCGGATCCTGCGAAACTTGCGCATCGACGGGGCGTTCGGCCCCTGCCGCGGCATCCGCTTCATCCGTGGAGGAAGCCACGGTCCCGTCGTGTCCGGCCGGCATCTCTTCGAAGCGCCGTGCAGCGCCGTCACGGCTCGGCGACAGGCGGATCGCGGCAAAGGAGGCGACGGTCCGGGAGACCGGCGCCAGGACCTGGCTGCGCTGCTGCACTTCAGGCTCGCCTATCGCCGGAGACGCGTCCACCGGGCGCAGCGCCCGACCGCTGAAGAGCTCGGCCAGCATGATCCAGACCGATGCGACGAGGAAGGTCGCGAGCATCGCCACGACGACGATCGGCACGGTCTTGGGGAAATACGGCTTCGCCGGGACGACGGCATTGGAGATGATGCGGGCGTCTGCCGGCAGGGCGTCCGGCGAATTGCGCGAACTCGCCGCCCGGTACCGGGCGAGATACCTGTTGAGCAGGTCCCTGTCGGCGGTCGCCTCGCGCTGGAGTGCCTGCAACTTCACCTGCTGCTCGCCGGCGCGGCCGGAATTCTGCTTCAGTTCGTTCATCTGGCGGACAAGTTCCTGCTCGCGAAGCCTGGCGATGCTGGCTTCGTTCTCGAGGCTTGCCAGCACCTTGTGGCTCTCCGCCTTGATGCGACGGTCCAGTTCGGCGATCTGCGACTTCACGGCGCGGATGCGCGGATGGCGGCTGCCGAGCGAGGTGGCGAGGTCGGCGAGCTGTGCCTGGGCGGCCACCTCCTGCTGGCGCAGCTGCTGGATCAGTGGAGAGTCGACCACGTTGGCGAGCGTATCCACGCCGCGTCCGTTCTTCAGGGCGTCACGCACGTTGGACGCACGGGCTTCGGCGTCGGCCCGCTGCGAGCGGACCTTGCTCAGCTCCGTCGCCGTGTCGCCGAGTTCCCGGCTGGCGAGCGTGTCGTTGTTGCCGACGCTCAGCAGGCCGGCCTTGGCGCGATAGTCGGCGACCTTCGATTCCGCTGCGTCGACGCGCTTGCGAAGCCTGGCGATCTCCGGCTGAAGCCAGGCGGCCGCCTGGCTGTCGTCCGAAAGCTTCAGACCGCTCTGGCGCAGCAGGTAGACGTTCGCGAGGGTATTGGAGACCTCGGCCGCCAGCTTCGGGTCCCTGGACGAGAATTCTATTACGATGACGCGCGAACTGGCGACCTGATAGACGTTGAGCTTGCTGGTGAACCTGTCGAGGACGTCCTGCCGCGAGGGGCCCGCCTCCGGGCTCCCGGCAAGATGCAGCGCGGAAAGAACGCGGCCGACCATCGACGGGCCGCCGGCGCCGAACTCGGTCCGGTCGGCGAGGTGAAGCTTTCCGATCACCTGCTGGATCAGGTCGGCGGATTCGATCACCTGCACCTGGCTCTTGACGCCCTGCTCGTCGAGTATCGCCTGGTCGCTTCCCGACTGGCCGCCATCGGCGGTGCCGGTGAGGCCGTTGCGCGCCTGGATCAGGATGCGCGTGTCGGCCTTGTAGAGCGGATGCATCAGTGAGCTCACGGCGAAGGCGGAAAGTCCCGCAAGCAGGACTGCCAGGAGCACGACCCGGCGCCTCTCCCAAATGGCGACGAAGAGGCGCTTCAGGTCGATGTCCGCATCGTTGGCGTAGGATCGCGTACCGGTCATATGCGTATCTCCAGGCGTGGCGATCCGACCGTAAACAAAGATGGTATCGCAAGAGTTAAGAATGCCGGGCGACCTGCCTTCGCGCGCCGCACCCGAGCGACCGCGGGAATTCGATTTACCGTGAATTAACCCTGCTGGGCCAAAAGATGAGACAACGCGAATTCACCGGAGCGATCGGGACATGCTCAGAGCCACTTCGAAGATCTTGTGCATCGCGAGCGCTCTTCTCGCCTTTCTTGCGCTTGCTGCCTGCTCGACCTACCAGCCGGCGCCCGATTCTTTCCACACGTCGAGCATCGCCCCCTATCGCCTCGACTCGGGCGACAGGCTGCGCGTCACCGTCTTCGACCAGGCTGGGCTGACGGGAACCTACAACGTCGACCAGTCCGGCTACGTGTCGTTTCCGCTGGTCGGCGCGGTGGCGGCGCGCGGCAAGACCGTTTCGCAGCTCGAGAAGACCATCGCCGCGAAGCTGCGCAACGGCTTCGTGAAGGATCCGGACGTCTCGGTGCAGGTCGACCAGTACCGTTCGATCTACATCATGGGCGAAGTCGGCCAGCCCGGGCAGTACAGCTACGTTCCCGGCATGAGCGCCCAGAACGCGATCGCCGCGGCCGGCGGCTTTTCGCCGCGGGCGAACGAGAAGAGCGTTCGGATCACGCGCAAGATCAACGGCAGGGCGATCACGGGCGACGTGCCGCTCACCGATCCGGTCATGGCGGGCGACACGATCGACGTGCGTGAACGCCTGTTCTAGCGCCTTCGCGACGAATGGACGACGCTGAGCGCCTGAGGATCCTTCACTGCTTCCGCGAGCCGGCCGGCGGGGTCTTCCGCCACGTCCGCGACCTCGCGGTGCAGCATGCCAGCGCAGGACATCACGTCGGCTTCCTGTGCGACAGCGAAACCGGCGGCGCATTCGAGGACGAGCTTCTCGAGGCGGTGCGCCCTCACCTCTCGCTGGGCGTGACCCGCCTGCCGATCCCGCGATCCGTCGGGCCGGGTGATCTGGCCGTCCTGAGGAAATCCATCCCGAGGGTGCGCGCCCTCGCGCCTTCGGTCATCCATGGCCACGGCGCCAAGGGCGGCGTCGTGGCCCGCCTCGTCGGCACGCTGCTGCCGCGCAGGAACGGGCGGCCCGTCCGGCTCTACTCGCCGCATGGCGGCAGCCTCCACTATCCCTCCGGAAGCACGTCCGGCCGCATCTATTTCGGCGCCGAGCGCCTGCTCGAGCGCTGGACCGACGCGCTGATATTCGTCAGCGACTACGAGCGGCGCACCTATGCCGCCAAGGTGGGCGTGCCCCGGGCGGCGAGCCGCCTCGTCTACAACGGCGTCAACGAGGAAGAATTCGCACCGGTCGCGCTCGATGCCGCTGCCGCGGATTTCCTGTTCGTCGGCACCATGCGGGACCTGAAGGGGCCCGACGTGTTCATCGACGCGATCGCAGAGGTGAACGACCGGGCCGAGAGACCTGTCTCGGCCGTGATGGTCGGCGACGGCCCCGGCAAGACGGGCTACCAGGCGAAGATCGCGGGTCTCGGCCTTGCGGACCGAATTTCGATGCGACCGGCAATGGCTGCGCGCGAGGCCTTCGCCCTCGGACGCGTCATGTGCGTGCCCTCGCGCGCCGAGGCGATGCCCTACATCGTGCTGGAGGCGCTGGCTGCCGGGAAATCCCTCATCGCCTCGCATGTCGGCGGAATTCCGGAGGTACTCGGCACGGACTGCCCGGCGCTGGTGCCGCCCGGCGAGGCCGGGCGGCTCGCCGAGATCATGGAGAAGTCGCTTCGCCAGCCCGGCTGGCTGGAAGGCGCGATGCCGGGCGAGGAAGCCTGCCGGGCCAGGTTTTCCGTGGAGACGATGGCCGGATCGGTGCTCGCCGCCTATCGGGCGTGCCTCAATGGCACACCTGCCGGGGCCGCCGGCTCCGCGCTATCAAGTGTTTCTTAGGGGCCATGTGGTAGCTGGTCGTCAGCAGAGGTTGGCGATCAGATGAACAGGCCCCACCGAGACAAGGACTTCGAAGAGGCAGATCTCCCCCGCCCCGCCCGCAGTGCGGGCGCGCAGACCGGGGCCCCGGACGGGCGCGACGCGGAGACCGCTTCCGGGCTGAACCCCCTCGCCCGCCGGACGGCACTGCTGTTGCGCGACGACAGCTATTCGCCCTCGATCATCACGGGGATGCTCCGCCTCTTCGAGTTCTCCGGTTTCGCGCTGACGGGCTTCCTGGTCTTCTTCGCCTATCTGGACATGCCGCTGACCGGGAGCCCGCACTATGCGCTCGCCATACTGGCCGGTTCCGCCCTGGCCGTCGCGGCCCTGCAGCTGGCGGACGCCTACATGGTGCCTGCGCTGCGATCGGCGGCAGGCACGCTTCCGCGCGCCCTCGTCGCCTGGATCGCCGCGTTCGGCGCGCTTGCGGCGGCGGCCTTCTTCCTGAAGCTGGGCGAGACCTATTCGCGCGTCTGGTTCGCGTGCTGGTTCGCCGGCGGAGCGATCTTCCTCGTCGCCTGCCGTACATTCGTCGCCATAGGCATCCGCAAATGGGCGCGAAACGGCCGCATGGAGCGTCGCGCCGTGATCGTCGGCGGCGGGCCGGACGCCCGGGACCTGATCCGTGCACTGGAACGCCAGCCGGCCAACGACATCCGCATCTGCGGCATCTTCGACGATCGCACCGGGGAGCGCTCGCCGCAGATCGTTGCCGGTTATCCCAAGCTCGGCAGCGTCGGCAACCTCGTCTCGTTCGTCCGGCTGGCACGCGTCGACATGCTCATAATCTCGCTGCCGATCAATGCCGAGGCACGCGTGCTGGAAATGCTCAAGACGCTGTGGGTGCTTCCGATCGACATCAGGCTCGCCGCGCATGCCAACAAGCTTCGCTTCCGCACGCGATCCTATTCCTACATCGGCAGCGTGCCGATGCTCGACCTGCTCGACCGCCCCATCACGGACTGGGATTCGGTGGCCAAGCGCGTCTTCGACGTCGTCTTCAGCCTCGTCGCGCTGGCGCTGCTCTGGCCGGTCATGCTCGGCGCGGCCGTCGCGGTGAAGGTCACGTCTCCCGGTCCCGTCATCTTTCGCCAGAAGCGTCACGGCTTCAACAACGAGGAGATCGAGGTCTACAAGTTCCGCTCGATGTTCACGGACAAGTGCGACCCGGCCGCACGGGCGCTCGTCACGAAGGGCGATGCCCGGGTGACGCCCGTCGGCCGTTTCATCCGGAAGACATCGATCGACGAGCTTCCGCAGCTCTTCAACGTCCTCAGGGGCGATCTCTCCCTCGTCGGGCCGCGCCCGCACGCTCCCCATGCGCAGGCCAACAACCGCCTCTACGTCGAGGTGGTGGACGGCTATTTCGCCCGCCACCGCGTCAAGCCGGGGGTTACAGGCTGGGCACAGATCAACGGCTGGAGGGGCGAGACGGACACCGAGGAGAAGATCCGCCAGCGCACCTCGTTCGACCTCTTCTACATCGAGAACTGGTCGCTGCTCTTCGATCTCAAGATCCTGTTCCTGACGCCGTTCAGGCTCTTCAGCTCGGAAAACGCCTATTGAGCGCCGTCGACATCCACGCCCCGGCCGTCTTCGCGCCGCAGCGCGCGGCGATCTCGCTGATCGCCTCGTTCATGCTGATGCTCGGTATCTTCCTGTCCGGCTTCGTCATCCACGAACCGGCCCCCTACGACCTATTCATGGCGGTTCTCATCGGCACCTGGAGCATCTTCGGCCTGCGCATCTCGCGGCGGGTCATGATCCTGCTCGCGCTGCTCGTGCTGTTCATGGTCGGCGGGCTGCTCTCGGTCACGACGATGGGAACGATCGGCAAGGCGCCGCTCTACATGGCCGTTTCCGGCTTCCTCAGCCTGTCGGCGGTCTTCGTCGCCGCGGTCGTGGAGGATAGGCCCAGCCGGCTGCGCCTCATCTATCTCGGCTATGTCGGCGGTGCCGTCGTCACCGCGCTCCTCGGCATCCTCGGCTATTTCGGGATGATCCCGCACGGCGAGATGTTCACCCGCTACGGCCGCGCCATGGGCGCCTTCCAGGACCCGAACGTCTTCGGCCCCTACCTCGTTCTTCCCGCCGTATATCTCGTGCACGGGATCCTGACACGCCGGCTCAGGCTCGCCGGCCCGCGGCTCGCCGCGCTCCTCGTGCTGACGCTCGGCGTGTTCCTGTCGTTCTCGCGCGCAGCCTGGGCGCTGCTGGCCTTCTCGGTCGTGCTTCTCGTCTTCCTCATGCTCCTCAAGGAACGCACCGGAGCCTTTCGCCTGCGCATTCTGGTGCTTTCGATCGTTGCGATACTTGCGATCGCCGGCGGCCTGCTGCTGGCGCTGCAGATCCCGCAGGTTGCCCATCTCTTCCAGACGCGGGCACATCTCGAACAGAGCTACGACGTTGCGGAGTTCGGCCGTTTCCAGCGCCACCGACTTGGTTTCGCGCTGGCGCTGTCGAGACCGCTGGGAATCGGTCCGGAGCAATTCGGCGTCATCTTCGGCGAGGACCCGCACAACGTCTTGCTGAAGACGCTGATGGCCTACGGCTGGATCGGCTTCACGGCCTATGTGACGATGATCGCCTGCACGCTCAGCTTCGGCTTCAGGCTGCTCCTGAGGGACCGCCCATGGCATCCCTACCTCGTCACCGCCTATGTGGTCCTTCTCGGCCATGTGCTGATCGGCGACGTCATCGACACTGACCACTGGCGGCACTTCTACCTGCTTCTCGGCATCATCTGGGGCTGCAGCGCCCTTGAGGTCCGCCACAGGCGGGCGGCGACAGCCCCGTCCCCGCGCACCGACGGCGCCGGGCGAGTTCTTCGGCGGGCCGGCTAGAGAGCTTGCGGTGAACGCAGAACCGCCCTCAATGCGCCAACTCGTTGTTCATACGCAATTCCGGACGCAAGACCGTTTCACGTTCCTGCGGAAATTTCTCTAGGCCGGCCGCATTCCCCCTCAGTCGGAATCGTCGCCGGCCTCGATCCATGCGTCGGGGCGCACCCTCTTCTGCGTGTCGTCGTCGACGAAGACCCACCAGCCCTCGTCGGCGGCGTCCCACTGCCCCGCGATGCCGTTCAGGCGATCCGTCGAGCGGTACTGGCCGAGGGAGCGGTTCTCGACGCCCCTGTCGTCCATCCAGACGATGGTGACCTTGCTGCCGTCTGTCGGTGCAGTGGAAATGGGCTTCTTCATTGGCATCGGGCCGCCTCCTGCGGATCGAGATTCAACGTTTCGCCGCCGACAAACTCGCCTTGCCCCGCGCGGGTTCCACCGGCGGGGCAGTTGCAGCGGACAAGCCGGCGACACGAGGACGAACGACAGCCCTCGCCGGGCCTCCGGGAGGCCTCGCGATAGTCCTTGCAAGATCGTCGCCGCGCAAACCGGGCCCCGGTGTGCAAAAGATGACAATTCATTTCAATCACAAGCGATAAGGTTCGACCGTCGGCAGGACTAATGTCCGCGCGAAAATTGCAATCGCTGAATTATAGCACATAGGCTCTAGCAATAATTTTTTGACCAAAGGAACAATATCATGGGTGATTCGACTATTCGATCGAACTGTACGCGGCCGCCTGTTCCACAGCCCCGTCCGAGGACGGAGACCGGAATGAACAGGCTGCAGCGCCTGGGTGGCGTGGGAAGGGCGGAAAAGGATCTCAGGAAACTGGTTACGGCGAATGCCCCTGCACGTTCCGGCTGGCAGAGCGCCAACCTCTCGCGCCAGGGTTCGGGTGCAGCTTCGTTCCAGTTGCGCGGCACCCGGCCTGAAGCGCCTTTACGTCAGCGCGCCAACCCGAACTCCTTCGCCCCACAGGCATTCGATGGACGAACCGAGCGCGGGACTCCCGGCGCGGGGTCATCCGGCCAGTCGGCGGCCAACGCGAATGAGGGACAGAATTGCCGGGCAGAGCAGAAGGCCAAGGCCGAGGCCGCTTCTGCAAGGCTGTCCATGGAGGAGGAGTTCGCGCTCGACCCCAGGCAAAGAGAGTGGGTCGCCGGGGGCAATTCGAGCACCTTCACCGATTTCAAGGGCGGAACTTTCGTAAGGGGCGACGACCGCAGTATCAGTTGTTATACATCCGCCCCCCGGCCCGAGGACTCGCAGAACGGTGCTTCGGGCCACCAGGCGCGGCAGAACGTGGCCACCTATGCATTCGGCGACGTCGGCGACGTCCCATGGCTCGGGGAAACGGGACGGAAGTAGCATCTGTCCAAAGGAGCATGGCGGTGGCACCGCTGCCGCCACGCGTGCCCGTCGAGAGGAATATTCGGGATGGTCATGGATGGAACAAAATGGTCGGAGCGGCGGGATTCGAACCCACGACCCCTTGACCCCCAGTCAAGTGCGCTACCGGGCTGCGCTACGCTCCGACCTGCCTTGAAGGCCCGATTTTCCTAGACTTTTCGGGCTCGGGGCGCAAGCGGGAATCGGGAGCCTGTCCGACAATTCGGAGAAATTACGCTCGAACTCGGCTGCAGCGGACGACAAAGGGCCTGGAACCGCGATGCAGAGGAGGCGCCACACGAAAAAAGGTTTGACTTCAAGCATATTGCGACGTTTGCAGTCTGCCTGTCACAAACGAGACAGGCTCCGCGCTCCATATGCCACAATATTAACACAGCTTCTGGGTCAATGGCCCGAAATATCGAAATAATTCACACACGAAAAGGAATTTTACCATGGGCGATATCAACTGCTTATCCCGTTCGTGCAGGTGGTAACCATATCTTGAGGTTCGGGATAGACTCGCCCTCCCCCGGGGGGCTATGCCGCCGGGCCATGGCCAGCAACCTCTTTCCGACCAGATGGAAACGCGACAAGCCGCCGCCGATCGAGACGTTCGTGGAGATCTTCCGCGACGACTACGCCTGTGCCGACTACCTGGCGCGCAGGCGGTGGTCGGACGGCTTCGTCTGCCCGCATTGCCAGTCGCGGAAAGGCTGGCGACTTGAGGCCAGGCCCTGGGTCTGGGAATGCGCTGGCAAGGGTCACAGTCCCGGGTGCCGCCGCCAGACGTCGGTGATCGCCGGAACTGTGATGCAGGGTACCCACCTGCCGCTGCGGAAATGGTTCCTCGCGGCCTACCTGATGGCAACGCACTCCAACAGCATCTCCGCGCTTCAGCTACAGCCAAAGCTCGGCGTCACGTACAAAACCGCCTGGCTCGTTCTCCACAAGCTCCGGCGGGCCATGGTCGACCCCATCCGAACGCCGCTTTCCGGCACCGTCGACGCCGACGAGACATCGATGCCGTTCCGCCGGAAGGAAGATGCCGCCAAGCGAGGCGGAGGCAGCAGCACGGCGAACCA
Organism: uncultured Alphaproteobacteria bacterium; assembly: GCA_963760965.1. Taxonomy (GTDB): domain Bacteria; phylum Pseudomonadota; class Alphaproteobacteria; order Rhizobiales; family Rhizobiaceae; genus Pararhizobium_B. The sequence goes on along the minus strand of CAVXEW010000006.1, from coordinate 163,196 downwards.
GATTTGGGTGGCGGGTGCGGTCGAGACACGCGGGAGGTTCGGCGTCGGACGGATCCGGCTCGCGCGCATCACCGACCGCTCGGCGGCGAGCCTTGTGCCCTTCATCACTGCGAACACCGCGCCTGGAACCTATCTCAGAACTGACAAGTACGCCGCCTACGAGCAGGTGCCGGATCGCTGGCTGACCCAGGTCAATCTGAGCAAGAAGGATCTCCCCGCACATCACTACTTCAAATGGATTCACCTCGTCTTCTCGAACCTCAAGCGCTGGGCGCTCGGTACCTTCCACGGCTTCCGCGAGAAGCACATCGACGCCTACCTGAACGAGTTCGTGTTCCGCTGGAACAGGCGTCGCCATTTCCGCAGCGCCATGAGCACCATGCTCGGGATCGGACGTCGCGTCGGCCGCCTGACCTACCGCGACATCGTCGGCGACACGCGGCAATGGAAGAAGGAGCACATCAACGCGATCATGAAGATGCTGCATCCGAACAAGCGGCGGATCGTCAAGGACCTGGTGCGCTACTACCGCGCCTCGCGGCTCGAGGTGATGGAGAACCTCGTCTGGTGGGTGGACCGCCTGAAGGAAGAGGACCGGGTGGCGTATTCGAAATACGACTGGGACTTCACGGGTGTTCGGGAATTCAACGACCCGGTCACCTACACCCGCCGGAAACCGGCGAGGCCCGTCCTGGCGGCACGGCGGCGGGGGGAGGAGCGGCTGACGGGACGACGGTATTCGCCTCCGGTGAGAGCAGTCAGGGCCGACGCGCAGAGCCGTTGATATCGACTGAACTTACGGGCCGACGCGTCTCTCGATACCGCCTTGCGGCTCTTGCTTCTTCCGCACTCTTGTCCACCAGGCTCTCAAGCTCATCCATGCGCCTCGCAAGTGCATCGACCCGCGCAGTGATGTCTGACCGAAAGGTGGCCAGTTCTTCCTGTGTCTTAAGTCGCTGCCGGGCAGCCTTGACGAGCTCCGCGTCGATCCTGTCGAACCTAGTGGAGGCGCTCGCCATCGTCTCGGCGGAACGCTTCAGCATCTCAACTGCCCCGTTGAGGGCTTGCAAGATTGCTCTCGTATCCTCGGCCATGCCTTTGTCCTGCTCCGGTCGGGTGCTCTACTGGCGCGAATATGGCGTTTCAGCATGCAAATGACAATGAGCGGGTTGTCTGGGTGATGACGTAGCGCCTTGGTCTATGCCCTGGCCCCCGTCGCACTAGATGTCTCTGGTTGACAGCTCATCCGCTGCTGAGAATGTCTCTTGCGCCCAAATCATGACATTTTCTGATCCGGTAATACTCTCCATCGGGGGGAGGTGCCCAATCTGTTTATATCAAGACGTTGTGGTCACCTGAGCAAACGGGATAAGCAGTGATAGGTCATTTTTTGAACAGTCTTTTGTGCATTTAAGTAAAGATGAGCCTGGCGATCTTCACGATCAAATCGAGAAACAACGCAACAAGTTCTTCGAGGACATTCTCCGTGATGGGGGATACGTGGCTCCCGACGAGACTATCGGTTGAAATGGCAGCCGTCGAAGACTTCTTGGCTATGTGACAACGGCTGGAAGCCGCCCATCCGGGCGGCTCTCTTTGATCCCGCGGGGAACACGCTCATGAAGCGCGCCCCGCCGGTTCGGCTTCCAGGTGAATGACCATGCCGCGCTTCGGCCGAGGACGGGACTCCGGCGGCGGCTCGGGTCCACGCGCACCATAGCCGCAGTGGGACCCGAGGGAGATCTGCTTGGATCGTCATGGCCGACCCCGGCGCTTTCCATTTGTTCACGGTTTTCGACTATTGCTTGGGTCCGAGGGAGCGCAGCGGCCGCATGCCGCCAGGACGAGGGCAACGAAGAACGGGGCACATGACACTTCTGAAATCGGCCAGGAAGAACCTCAGGTACTCGCTGATCCGGACAGGGCTCGACGCCGTTTCGCTCTCGGGAGCGCCGGCGGTGCTTCCCTCGGCTGCGGGAAGGGGAGTGATCTTCACGCTGCATCACGTGCGTCCCGACCGTGGCGAGGCCTTCGCGCCCAACGGCGTGCTCTCCGTCACGCCGGAATTCCTCGAGGAAGCGATCGAGACTGCGCGCGGGTGCGGATTGACGCCCGTACCGCTCAGCCGCCTGCCGGCCCTTCTCGCCAACCCCGAGGACACGCGTCGCTTCGTCGCCTTCACGCTCGACGACGGCTATCGCAACAATGCCGAATTCGCCGCCCCCGTCTTCCGCAAACACGATGTGCCATACACGATCTTCGTCACATGGGGATTCGTCGAGCGCTCGCGGACAATCTGGTGGGAAACGGCAGAGGCGCTGGCGAGAGCTGCGACGCAGCTCCACTTCGACTTCGGCGACGGACCGGAGACGGTCCCTGCCGGCACGCCGGAGGAGAAGACCGCGCTCTTCGAACGGCTCCGGTCGTTCGTCGCGACGACGGACGAGGACGAAGCCATCGCCCGGATCGACGCGGCGGCCGCCACATGCGGCATAGACGCGGACGGGATCGTCGGCGACCTCGTGATGGACGCCGCCGAGTTGCGCGCGCTCACCCGCGACCCGCTCGTCGAATTCGGCGCCCATACGCTGACCCACGTCAACCTGCGGCGCGTCGACCGGAACCGCCTCGACCGGGAACTGGCCGGTTCGGCCGAAGCGCTGGAGCGGCATGTCGGACGGAGGCCGAGCACCTTCTCCTATCCCTACGGGTGGGCCCGGGCGGTCTCCCGGCGCGAGACCCGGGCCGCCGCCGCCGCCGGCTTCAGCGTCGCCGTCACGACCCAGCCGGGCGTGCTCGACGCGAAGACGATGGCCAACCCGACCGCCCTGCCCCGCATCTCGCTGAACGGCTACTACCAGAAGAGCCGCTACGTGAAGGCGCTGATCTCGGGCATACCGTTCAAGCTGATGAAATAGCGCCGGCCGTGGCGCAACCCGCCGGAGGCCGCCAGTGGCCTGACCCGGACGGACGGTACCCCTCCGTCCGGAAAAGTCAGCCCACATGCTGTTGGTCCGGTGGGGCGATTTTTCCTGACAGATGCTGCCGTCTGTCAGGATCGCACCGCTAGCGGACCTGGTCGAGCAGGCGCTTGCATTCGAGCAGGTCGTAGAGCGCCTCCTGCAGGAGCGCGCGATCCTCCTTGCTCACCCCGCCGCCTTCGCCCTCGCCGCTTCCGCCGAAGCCGAAGAGCCGCTTTCCCGAAGGTGCCCGGGCGCGCCCGACGACCTGGTCCTGGTCCTCATCGGCCGGCTGGGGCGACTGCCTTGCCTTCTGCTCGGCCGCCTGGGCCGCGGTCACGGCCTCGACCGTCGCAACGTCGCCGGTCCCGATGGCGATCACGAACTTGACGCCGTTCTGCTTGAGAAGCTTCTGGACGCCCTTGATCGTATAGCCCTGGTCGTAGAGGAGCTTGCGGATGCCCTTCAGCAGGTCGACGTCGTCCGGGCGGTAATAGCGCCGGCCGCCGCCGCGCTTCATCGGCTTGATCTGGGAGAACCGCGTTTCCCAGAACCGGAGAACGTGCTGCGGAAGATCGAGGTCTTCGGCGACCTCGCTGATCGTGCGAAAAGCGTCGGGACTCTTCTCCATGGCGGACCCGCCTCCTGCAGGGAATCACTATCCGTCATGTATGTCAGCGGTTTATGGCAGGAAATTCAAGTGGCCGGCCGGGTTCTTCACCGCTATCGTCGCTACCGATCGTCCGGTCCCCTGGCGCTATTCGGCCGCGTTCGCGGCCTTGTCCTTGCGCAACCGGCTGACGTGAGCCTTGAGCACGCGTTGCTTCAGGACGTTCGATGCCTTGAAGGTCATCACCCTGCGCGGCGAGATCGGCACTTCCTCTCCCGTCTTGGGGTTGCGCCCCATTCGCTCGTTCTTGTCGCGCACCTGGAAGGTCGCAAAGGACGAGAGCTTCACGCTCTCCCCGCGGACGATCGCGTTGCAGATCTCCTCGATCACCATCTCCACGAGCATGGCGGATTCCGTCCTGGACAGGCCGACCTTGCGGAAGACCGATTCCGCGAGATCAGCACGTGTAATCGTCTTGCCACTCATGGATCCCCACCCAATTGTCGAGACTAAAGAAGCCCCTTCGTCCAGACGCAAGGTCGAAGCTTAGGAGCGAACGCGATCACGGTCAAGCAAGCAACGGAATTTGCGGGAGAAATCCTACGGCGCCCATCGCGATCCGGGAACGGAGACCGCCGGCGGCGTGCGCGGACGGCCGGCGGGAGCGCCTACCACCGAAGCAGTACCGAGCCCCAGGTGAAGCCTCCGCCCATCGCCTCCAGCAGCACGAGATCTCCCTGGCGGATGCGGCCATCGCCGGCGGCAGTCGCAAGCGCAAGCGGGATCGAGGCGGCGGAGGTATTGCCGTGCCTGTCGACCGTCACCACCACCTTTTCCGGCGAGATCTCGAGCTTGCGGGCGGAGGCGTCGATGATGCGCTTGTTGGCCTGGTGGGGGACGAACCAGTCGATGTCGTCCGCATTCAGCCCCGTTGCGGCGAAGGCCTGCTCGATGACGTCGGTGATCATGCCGACCGCGTGCTTGAAGACTTCCCGCCCCTCCATCCTCAGGTGGCCGACCGTGCCGGTCGTCGAGGGACCGCCGTCGACATAGAGCTTGCTCTGGTGACAGCCATCGGAACGCAGATGCGCCGTCAGCACGCCGCGGTCCCCGACCGTCGCCCGCGCTTTCGACGGCCTCCAGCACCAGCGCTCCCGCCCCGTCGCCGAAGAGGACGCAGGTCGTGCGGTCCTCCCAGTCGAGGAGCCGGGAGAACGTCTCGGCGCCGATCACGAGGACGCGCTTCGCCATCCCCCCGCGCAGGTAGAGATCCGCGGTGGTCAGCGCGAAGACGAAGCCGCTGCACACGGCCTGGACGTCGAATGCGGCGCCGTGGTGGATCCCCAGCCGGTTCTGGATGTTGACCGCCGTGGCCGGAAACGTGTTGTCGGGCGTCGATGTCGCCACGATGATCAGATCGATGTCCGCCGCGTCGAGGCCGGCGCGATCGAGCGCGGCTCGCGCGGCACCCTCGCCGAGGGACGCGGTGGTCTCTCCGTCGCCGGCGATGTAGCGTTGCCTGATGCCGGTGCGCTGCACTATCCACTCGTCGGATGTCTCCACGACGTGCTCGAAGTCGCGGTTGGTCACAACACGCTCCGGGAGGCTCGCCCCGAACCCGCGCACCACTGATCGAATCATGATTTCACTCTATCCTAGCCCGCGGTCCGCACATCCTTCTGGTCCGCCTCGGACGGCCGGCGCGCGTGAAACTCGTTCAAGTCCTGTTCGATCTTCGCTCTGAGATCGTTGCGGGCCATGTCGTACCCGACATCGACGGCGGCCGCAAATCCTTCCGCGTCGGTTCCGCCGTGGCTCTTGATCACGATGCCGTTCAATCCGAGAAAGACGCCGCCGTTCACCTTTCGCGGGTCCATCTTCTCGCGCAGGCGATCGAAGGCCCCCTTGGCGAGCACGTAGCCGATCTTCGCCAGCCATGTGCGCGACATCGCCGCGCGCAGGTACTCGGCGATCTGCCTCGCCGTGCCCTCCGCCGTCTTGAGCGCGATATTGCCGGAAAAGCCCTCGGTCACCACGACGTCGACGGTTCCCTTGCCGAGGTCGTCGCCTTCCACGAAGCCGGAATAATGCAGTGCCGGCAAATCCGCCTCGCGCAGCATGCGGCCGGCCTCCTTGACGTCCTCCTGGCCCTTGATCTCCTCGACCCCGACATTCAGGAGGCCGACGGTCGGCCGCTCGATCTCGAAGAGTGCCCGCGCCATCGCCGCGCCCATCACGGAAAAGTCCATGAGCTGGCGCGAATCGGCGCCGATGGTGGCGCCGACATCGAGCACGATGCTCTCGCCGCGCAGCGTCGGCCAGATTGCGGCGATCGCCGGGCGCTCCACTTCCGACATCATCCGCAGGCAGAACTTCGCCATGGCCATCAGGGCGCCGGTGTTCCCGGCCGAAACGCAGACGTCCGCCTCGCCGTTCTTGACCGCTTCGATGGAGCGCCACATCGAGGAATGCCACCGCCCCTGGCGCAGGGCCTGGCTCGGCTTGTCGTCCATGCGCACGACGCGGTCGCAGGGCAGGAATTCGCTGGCCGACTTCAGCGCGGGATACCGGTCCATGAGAGGCCGGCACTCGCTCTCGGTACCGAAGAGGAGAAAGCGAATGTCGGGATGACGTTCGAGCGCTTTCGCGACGCCCGGGATCACGACACCAGGCCCGTGATCGCCACCCATGACGTCTACAGAAATCCTGATCACTCGCCCTCTTCCCGCTTCTTCCGGCGGCTCGCACCGGCATTTCGCATGAAAATATCCGATTCACCCCGGTTCACAAACGAATTGTTGGCCGACGGGGACATCGCCTAGCCCCCTTTTCCCGGCCAGTCCTTGAGTGCGGCAAAGGGCAGGTTCTCGTCGGATTCCTCTTCCGCCGGCGATTCGGGCGGCGTGAACGCCTCCCCGGGCAGCCGGGGATAGGGCTCCAGGGCAAGTGCCACGCACTCCGCGACGACGGCACCGACATCGATCCTGTCGCCCGAAAAGACCTCGGGGGCATCCGGGCCTTCGGGATCGACGATCATCTCGCCGCTGTCGTTCGTCTCGACCCGGGCGAGGCGCGAGCCCTCGGGCACGAAGACGGCATCGACGGGCTCGTCGATCGCCGAATCTACGGGCTCCAGGGACACGACGCTTGCCTGCACGAGTTCGGCATGGACGTCGCCCTTGACCCGCACGCCGTCCCTCTTCCACCGTGTCAGGTACAGTTCCGCCTGCAGAGCCGATACGGCCTGCACGCCCCACAGCCTCGCGAGCGCCTGGCATTCCTCCTCGCTCGCCGACAGGCGCACGGTCACCGGATTGGCCGAAATCCTGCCGACGGGCACGAGATAGGAGAACTCGCCCCTGCCCCGCGCGCTCACGCCGGTTCCCCCGGGGCCGCCGCGATCGCTACCGCGGGTATCGCCAGCGCGCCCGCCAGGATTTCCTCGTCCCGTGTCCGCGAAAGCCCGCTCTCGACCTCGACGAGATATCTCGCCAGCGGATTCATGTCGGGGCAGTCGCCGGTCTTGTCGGGGTGGATGTTGCGGCGCAGCGCCTCGGCCAGCCTGGCGCCGTCGCCGGCATCGAGCGCCTCGCCATAGGCGCCTGCACGGCCGTAGAACATCCGGCCGAACTTCTTCATCTTCTTCGGGACGCCGACGTCGCCGATGCCGAGCTCGCGGATCGAATGGTCGATATCGAGGAAGAACTCGTCGACGATGTCCTGGCCGACGGCCTTCACGGCCTCTCCGCCGCGCGAGCTCCTTCGCAGGAAGAGGATGACGTGGGCGGCCAGCATCTCGAATTGGCCCATCACCGTGTCGGGCACGTTCATGTCCTCGTAGAGCGCCGGCTGGCGCCCCGCTGCGGCGAGCGCATCATAGAGGAGCCCGACGACACGCCGGTTGTCATTCCGTCTTTTTCGGCCGAATAGCCCGAAAATCATGAAAATGCCTTTGATTGTCGGTTTCTGCCCAACGCGTGGCCACGCCACCATGTTGCATAGTCGGTGCCGCTGGTTTACCGAAACAAACGCGAAAAGCAATGGCAGGACGCCATGCACAGCAAGGGAGATGTCGTTGATCAAGCGGGATTTCAAGTCGCGCAAGGGTGCCGCGGTCGCCGCAGCGCTGATGCTTTGCGTGACCGGAGCGGCAGTCACGGGCTGCGGCGCGCAACAGACGCTCAACCAGGGCTACGTGCTCGACAAGGAATCCCTGAAGCTCGTTCCGGTCGGATCGAGCAAGGAACAGGTTCTGCTCACCCTGGGCACGCCTTCGACGAAGGCCGTGTTCGACAACGAGGTCTTCTATTACATCAGCCAGAAGCGCGAACGGTCGATGGCCTTCATGAAGCCGCATCTGGTCGGCCAGACCGTGCTGGCGATCTATTTCGACAAGGACGGCAACGTCGCGCGCATCGCCAACTATACGCTGAAGGACGGCCATGTGTTCGACATGATCTCGCAGACGACGCCGACCGGCGGCAAGGACCAGACGTTCCTCGGCCAGCTCCTGTCGGGCGGAAGCTCCCCCGTGCCGCAGCTCAGCCAGCAGCGCGCGCCGGGCAGCATCTGACGCTGCCATCCCCCTGACGAGAGGAGCCCCGCGGCGACGCCGCGGGGCTCCTTTTTCGTTCGTCCGGGCTGTCTGGAGCATTTCCGGCGAAGACAGATCGCCTTCGATGCTTCGTCTCGTTGTTCTTACGCGATTCCAGACGCCAGACCGTTTCAAACTCCTGCCGGAATTGCTCTAGTGCGCCAGCACGGCGAGCAGCAGAAGCGCGACGATGTTGGTGATCTTGATCGCCGGATTGACGGCGGGGCCGGCGGTGTCCTTGTAGGGGTCGCCCACCGTGTCGCCGGTGACGGAAGCCTTGTGTGCCTCCGAGCCCTTCTCGTGCCGCACGCCTGCCGAATTGACGAAGCCGTCCTCGAACGACTTCTTGGCGTTGTCCCACGCGCCGCCGCCCGAGGTCATCGAAATGGCGACGAAAAGGCCGTTGACGATCACGCCGAGCAGCATCGCGCCAAGAGCCGCGAAGGCGGACGCCTTGGAGCCCGATATCAGCAATACGCCGAAATAGACGACGAGCGGCGCCAGCACCGGCAGCAGGGAGGGAACGATCATCTCCTTGATCGCCGCCTTGGTGAGCATGTCGACGGCCCGGGCGTAGTCAGGCCGGTCCTTGCCCTGCATGATGCCGGGCTTTTCCTTGAACTGCCGGCGGACCTCCTGCACGACGGCGCTGCCCGCCCGGCCAACGGCTGTCATCGCGATGCCGCCGAAGAGGTAGGGAATGAGCCCGCCGAAGATGAGCCCGGCGACCACGTAGGGGTTCGACAGGCTGAAGGAGATGTTGCCGATCCCGTGGAAGTAGGGGAAGTCCGTCGCCCCTTGCGCGTTGGCGCTTGCGGCAAAGTAGCTCAGGTCGTTCGAATAGGCGGCGAAGAGGACCAGCGCGCCGAGGCCGGCGGAACCGATGGCATAGCCCTTGGTCACGGCCTTGGTGGTGTTGCCCACGGCGTCGAGCGCGTCCGTGGAACGCCGGACCTCGGAAGGCAGTCCGGACATCTCGGCGATGCCGCCGGCGTTGTCCGTCACCGGACCGAAGGCGTCGAGCGCGACGATCATGCCCGCGAGCCCCAGCATCGTCGTCACCGCGATGGCGGTGCCGAAGAGACCGGCGAGCTGGTAGGTGGCTATGATGCCGCCGATGATGACGATCGCCGGAAGCGCCGTCGCCTCGAGGGACACGGCCAGGCCCTGGATGACGTTGGTGCCGTGGCCGGTCACCGATGCCTCGGCGATGGAGTTCACGGGACGCTTGTTCGTGCCGGTATAGTACTCGGTGATCACGACGATCAGGCCGGTCACGACCAGGCCGACGAGGCCGCAAACAAACAGGCTCGTGCCGTTGATCGCGACCTTTCCGTCGGAGACGAGCGACTGGACCGAGCCGAACGTGCCCCAGCCGACGGTGACGGTATTGGCGATCGCCAGCCCGACCACGGAAAGGAGACCCGTCACGATCAGGCCCTTGTAGAGCGCGCCCATGATCGATCCGTTCGCGCCGAGGCGGACGAAGAAAGTGCCCGCGATGGAGGTGATCAGGCACGCGCCGCAGATCACGAGCGGATAGAGCATGACCTGCGGGAGGACAGCCTGGCCGCTGAAGAAGATCGAGCCGAGGACCATCGTCGCGACGACGGTGACGGCGTAGGTCTCGAACAGATCGGCCGCCATGCCCGCGCAGTCGCCGACATTGTCGCCGACATTGTCCGCGATGGTGGCGGGATTGCGGGGATCGTCTTCGGGTATGCCCGCTTCCACCTTGCCGACGAGGTCACCGCCGACGTCGGCACCCTTGGTGAAGATGCCTCCGCCCAGTCGTGCGAAGATGGAGATCAGCGATGCGCCAAAGCCGAGCGCAACGAGCGCGTCGATGACGTCTCGAGGCACCGACTGCGTCACCGTGTATCCGAGAGGTCCGGTGAGGACGAGGTAGTAGATCGACACACCGAGCAGCGCGAGGCCGGCGACGAGCATCCCGGTGATCGCGCCCGACTTGAAGGCGATCTCCAGGCCGGCGGCGAGGCTGTGCGAGGCCGCCTGGGCGGTGCGCACGTTGGCGCGGACGGAGACATGCATGCCGATGAAGCCGGCCGCCCCGGAAAGGACGGCGCCGATGAGGAAGCCGAAGGCCGCCAGCGGCGACAGCAGCCACCAGGCAATGATGAAGACCACGACGCCGACGATCGCGATGGTCGTGTACTGTCGGGTGAGATAGGCCTGAGCGCCCTCTCTGATGGCACCAGCGATTTCCTGCATGCGGGCGTTGCCCGGGTCCGCCGACATGACGGACTGGATCGCCCATATCGCATAGATGACCGACAGCAGCCCGCAAGCGATGACGGCAAATAGAATTGTCATTGCCTAATTTCCTCCTTTGGGGTCGGGATGAATCCACAGCGCCGACCGAACCGAAATGGCGGCGCAACTCTCCCGCTCCAAAAAGTGATGAAGCCCACCGCCGCCGAGGCCCGGATGATTGCGGCAGCAATCGGCCCCGTCAAGGACTGTTTGCAGCGCACAGGCAGGTGAAACGCAGGCGGAGCTTGCCGGCGGGGTGCTCGCCACGAAGTCAGTAGGGGGAAACGCCGCGCCGCCCGCGGGCGGAGTTCAGGAGGAGGAAGCCGAAGCAGGCGATGACGACCGGCCAGAAGACGAGGCTCAGCACGTTCCAGCCGAAGGCGTTGAGCACCTGTCCTGAGACGAGGGAGGAGACCGCAACGCAGCTGAAGAGAACCACGTCGTGGAAGCCCTGCACCTTGTTCTTTTCCGACGGGCGGTAGCAACTCGTGACCATCGCCGTCGCGCCGATGAAACCGAAGTTCCAGCCGAGTCCGAGCAGGACGAGGGCCAGCCAGAAGTTCCACAGGTGCACGCCCAGATGGGCAACGATCGCGCAGCCGGCGAGGATCGACAGGCCGACCGCAACGATTCGCTCGCGCCCGAAACGACCGATGAGCCTGCCGGTGAAGAAGCTCGGCGCATACATCGCGAGCACGTGCCACTGGATCCCGAGGGTGGCCATGTCCGTCGAGAACCCGTGGCCGACCATGGCGAGCGGCGCGCTGGTCATCATGAAGGTCATCAGCGCGTAGGAGCCGACGGCACATACGAGGGCGGTGACGAAGGGAAGCCGGCCGACGATCTCCCGGAGCGGCCGCGCAGGTTCTTCGACTTCATGGTCGAGGAGTACGGCGTGCTCCGGAATGCGCAGGAACGAGAGCACCCCGATCCCGACGATCGCCAGCGGCACCAGCGCGGCGAAGGAGCCCGCGAACATGACCGGCGCGAAGGCCGCTCGCGTGTGGATCACGGTCTGGGGGCCTATGATGCCCGCAAAGACCCCGCCGACGAGCACCAGGGAAATCGCCTGGGGCGCGAAGCCCGGCGGCGCCGCGTCGGCGGCCGCAAAGCGGTACTGCTGGACGAAGGAATTGCCGAAGCCGATCACGAGGAGGGCGCCGGTGAAGAGCCAGAAGCTGCCGGCAAAGAGTGCCGCGGCGGCGAGCGTGCCGCCGAGCGCCGGCAGGAGCGCGCCGAGCATGAAGCCGTAGCGGCGGCCGACGAGCCGCATCACGTAGGCCGCGATGACCGCGCCGACCGCGACGCCGACAGTGAAGCCCGTCACGGGCGCGGTCGCCAGCGACTTGTCGGCACCGAGCAGCCGGCTGCCAGCGAGAGCGCCCATGGAGATGCTGATCGGCGCGGCGGCTCCGACGATCGCCTGGCTCGCGGCGAGCAGGATCGCGTTTCTCAGCGCCAGCGCCCGGTCCGCGGGCCGCGCGGCGGTCGCTGCCGCCGTCAAGATCCGCCGCCCGTAGCCGCCCCGGCCCGGACCCGGCGGGCCAGCCTGTCGAGGACTGCGTTCACGATCTTCGGCTCCTCCTCGTCGAAGAAGGCCTTGGCGATGTCCACATATTCGGAAACGATCACCGCCGTCGGCACGTCGCCCCGGCTCGTCAGCTCGAAGGTGCCGGCGCGGAGAATGGCGCGCAGGATGGAATCGAGGCGCGACAGCGACCAGTCCTCGCTGAGCGCCGACCTTATCATCGGGTCGAGGCGACGCTGCTCGGCGACCACGCCGGCGACGATCGAGCGGAACCATGCGGCATCGGCCTGCCGGTAGACGTGACCGTCTATGTCCTGGCCGAGGCGATGCGCCTCGAATTCGGCGACGACCTCGAGGGCGCCGCCGCCGCTGACGTCCATCTGGTACAGCGCCTGGACGGCGGCCAGTCGTGCCGCCCCGCGCTGGTTCGCCTGCTTGCCCTCGCCCCGCGGTGTCGGTTTCGGATCGCTCACGGCCTGCCGTCCAGCCTCTTCCTGATTTCGATCATTCGCAATGCCGCCCGGGCCGCATCGCCGCCCTTGTCCTTGTCGGCGCGACGCGCCCGCACCCAGGCCTGCTCGTCGTTCTCGACCGTGAGTATGCCGTTGCCGACCGCGATCGACTCGTTGACGGACAGGTCCATGATGGCCCGGCACGATTCGCCGGCCACGATCTCGAAATGGTAGGTTTCTCCGCGAATGACAGTGCCGAGCGCGACGAAACCGTCATATTCCGGCCCGCCCTCCTCCGCGTCGAGCGCCATGGCGATCACCGCGGGTATTTCGAGTGCGCCGGGGACGGTCACGACGTCCCAGGTCGCGCCGGCGCTTTCCAGCGCCGCCGTCGCGCCATCCAGCAGCGCGTCGGCCAGATCGTCGTAGAAGCGGGCTTCGACGATCAGCAAATGTGGGCGAGAGCTCCGGGCCATCGTGTCCTTGATCCTTCGGAATGCCTTGCGGGCGATGTAAGGGAGTGCGAGCGCGGGTCAAACCACGCCTCGCGCGGATTGGCAAGCAGGAAGTTCGCCTTCCGGCGCGAACGGCGGCTTCCCGAGGGAAGCAGGCTGCCCGTCAGGGCAGTCCGCCGGCAAGGGCGGCGAGCCTGGCCGCATAGCGCGCCATCTGGTCCACCTCGAGATTGACCCTGTCGCCGGCCTGCCTCTCCTTCCACGTCGTCACGTCCAGCGAGTGGCGGATGAGCAGCACGTCGAATTCGGCCCCTTCGACGCCGTTCACCGTCAGCGAGGTGCCGTCGAGGGCGACCGAGCCCTTGGGGGCGATGAACCTGGCGAGGTCCCCCGGCGCCCTCAGGCGGAAACGGGTCGCATCGCCCTCCTGCGAGACGGCGACGATCTCCGCCGTGCCGTCGACGTGGCCGGAAACGATGTGGCCTCCGAGTTCGTCGCCGATCCTGAGAGACCGCTCGAGATTGATCGGCCGGCCCGGCAGCCAGTCGCCGATCGTCGTCAGGCGCAGCGCTTCCTCCCAGGCCTCAACCTCGAACCAGCGGGCGTTGCCCGACGGATCGGAGGTCGCGGTCACGGTCAGGCAGGGGCCGGAACAGGCGATCGAGGCGCCGATGTCGATCGTCGCCGGGTCGTAGTCCGTCGCTATCCTCAGCCGCAGGCCCCCGTGAAGGGGCGTGGCGGCCTCGAGCGTGCCGACGTCGGTTATGATGCCGGTGAACATCAGGCGTCTCTCTCGAATTCCTCGTAGACGTCTTCCGCATACGCCATGGTGCGCGTGCGGGTAAAGCCCGCCGGCACCGTCGCGCCGGTCAGCGGAGCGTCGATGCCGCCGGCGCCGATCTCCGCCGTGCCCGTGTAGAGCGCGATGCGGTCGACGAGACCCTCGGCGAGAAACGACCGGGCGACGGCCGCGCCGCCCTCGACCATCAGCGAGTAGATGCCGCGCGCGGCGAGATCGTCGAGCAGTTCCGGCAGGGCGATGCCCCGGTCGTCGGCGACGGCGGCGATAAACCCGGCGCCGGCCCCCTCGAGCGGGGAACGGGCGGCATCGCCGAGCGGACGCGTCGTCGCCAGCAGGAGCGGCACCTGCCGGGCGGACAGGACGAGCCGGCTGCCGGCCGGCGTGCGAAGCTCCCGGTCAAGCACGATCCTGATCGGCGAGCGATCCTCGAGACCCGGCAGCCGGCAGGTGAGTTCCGGGTCGTCGGCGAGCACCGTGCCGATGCCGACGAGGATCGCGTGCGAGCGGGCGCGCAGGAGGTGCACCTGCGCGCGGGCCACCGCGCCCGTCACCGCGACCTGTCCCGATCCCTTCCTGCCGATCCGGCCATCTGCCGAAACCGCCAGTTTCAGAGTCACGTGCGGCCTGTTCCTCACCCGCTGGGTCAGGTATCCGGCCATGGCGTGCCGGGCTTCTCCGGCAAGGACGCCGGCCTCCACCTCGATGCCCGCTTCCCGCAGGATGCCATATCCCTTCCCGGAGACTCTCGCGTCGGGGTCCGTCGCCGCCGCGACGACGCGGGCGATGCCGGCGGAGACGAGGGCCTCGGCGCAGGGCGGCGTACGGCCGTGATGGGCGCAGGGTTCCAGCGTGACGTAGGCGGTCGCGCCCCGGGCCTTCGGGCCGGCTTCGGCGAGCGCCCGGGCCTCGGCGTGCGGGCGCCCGCCGAGCGCCGTGACGCCGCGGCCCAGGATGACCGGCCCGGCCTCCCCCTCGCGCACGATGAGCGTCGCAACCGAGGGATTCGAGCCGGTGCGCCCCGCATTGGTCCGCGACAGGCGGATGGCAGCGGCCATCATGCGTCGGTCGAGGGAGGTGGCCGCCACCGGCTTCAGTCCTCCAGGGCGGCCGGGTCGCGCGCGATCTTGGCGCTCAGTTCCGAGATGACCTTCTCGAAGTCCTCGGGACCGGAAAAGTCGCGATACACCGATGCGTAGCGAACGAAGCCGACCTCGTCGAGCGCCTTCAGCGCCTCGATCACGAGGAGCCCGATCTCGTCGCTCGGGATGTCGGTCTCGCCGGAACTCTCCAGCCGGCGCACGATACCCGAGACGGCCCGCTCGACCCTGTCGCGCTCCACCGGCCGCTTCCTGAGCGCGATCTCGAAGGAGCGCATCAGCTTGTCGCGGTCGAAGGGCTGCTTGCGGCCGGTCTTCTTGATGACCTGGAGGTCGCGGAGCTGGACGCGCTCGAAGGTGGTGAAGCGCCCGCCGCAATCCGGGCAGACGCGCCGGCGGCGGATGGCCGCGCCATCCTCCGCCGGACGGGAATCCTTGACCTGGCTGTCTTCAGAACCGCAATACGGGCAGCGCATCTGTCGACTTCATCCGACGTGCGGGTAGATCGGGAACCGCTCGGTGAGCGCCATGACCTTCTTCTTGACGGCCGCCTCGGTGGAGGCGTTGCCCTCTTCCGAATTCGCCGCCTTGAGGCCGTCGAGGACCTCGAGGATCAGCTTGCCGATCTCGCGGAACTCCTGCGTGCCGAAGCCGCGGGTCGTGCCGGCCGGCGTACCGAGACGCACGCCGGAGGTCACCGTCGGCTTTTCCGGATCGTTGGGGACGCCGTTCTTGTTGCAGGTGATGTAGGCGCGGCCGAGCGAAACCTCCGAAGCCTTGCCCGTCAGGTTCTTCGGACGAAGATCGACGAGCATCAGGTGGGTGTCCGTGCCACCGGAGACGATCTGCAGGCCGCCTTCGACCAGCGTCTCGGCGAGAACCGCGGCATTCTCCACGACCTGAGCGGCGTAGCTCCGGAACTCGGGCGTAAGCGCCTCGCCGAAGGCGACGGCCTTGGCGGCGATCACGTGCATCAGCGGTCCGCCCTGCAGGCCCGGGAAGACGGCCGAGTTGATCTTCCTGGCGATGTCCTCGTCGTCGGTGAGGACGAGGCCGCCGCGCGGCCCGCGCAGCGTCTTGTGCGTCGTCGACGTCGCGACGTGGGCGTGCGGGAACGGGCTCGGATGAACGCCGCCCGCCACGAGGCCGGCAAAATGGGCCATGTCGACCCAGAGATAGGCGTCGACCTTGTCTGCGATCGCCCTGAAACGCGCGAAGTCGATGCGGCGCGAATAGGCCGATCCGCCGGCGATGATGATCGTCGGCCTGTTCAGCATCGCCAGTTCCTCGACCTGCTCGTAGTCGATCAGGCCGGTCTCCGGCACGACGCCGTACTGGACGGCGTTGAACCACTTGCCGGAGAGGTTCGGGCGGGCGCCGTGGGTCAGGTGCCCGCCGGCGTCGAGGCTCATGCCGAGAATGGTGTCGCCGGGCTTGGAAAGCGCGAGCAGCACCGCCTGGTTGGCCTGCGAGCCGGAATTCGGCTGGACATTGGCGAAACCGCAGCCGAACAGCTTCGTCACGCGGTCGATCGCGAGTTGCTCGGCGATGTCGACGTACTGGCAGCCGCCGTAGTAGCGCCGGCCCGGATAGCCCTCGGCATATTTGTTCGTCAGGACCGAGCCCTGCGCCTCGAGCACGGCGCGCGAGACGATGTTCTCCGAAGCGATCAACTCGATCTCGTGGCGCTGCCGGCCGAGTTCCTTCTCGATCGCGCCGAAGACCTCTGCGTCGCTTTCGGCCAGCGGGCGGTTGAAGAATGCGTCGGCGAAACGCGCGGCGGAAGCCGATGAGGCGTTGGACATGAGGTCATTTCCCTGGGTTCAAGAAGCCGACAGTACGGTTCGGCGCGGCAATATCACAAGTTCTGCGGCAAGGCCATCGCAAGGAGCCGCTCGTGCGCCTCCTGCCCTTCCTTCTAGCCCCCGGCGCGGGGGCGCGCTCGTCTGAAGGCGTCCGCGCGGGCGACTGTTTCCGACATGCGGCGGCCGGGCGCCCGCTTGATCGCCGCCGCCGGTGGCATAGTCTCTGTCGCACGCTCCCGCCTCGCCGCCGCGCGGCGTTCGCCAATCACGTGCAGGGAACCCGCGATGAACGAGACGAAAGGCACACCGCAGCCTGCAGCACGGGCACCGCGGCGCGGACCTCTCGCCCGCCTCGGCGACCGCGTCGTCGCGTCCGACCCCGCGTTCTCGCGGCTCCGGCTCGCTCTTCGCGCCGTCCTTTCCCTGGTGCTCACCGGCCTTCTGCTGACGGGCCTGACCTTCTTCCACAAGCTGCCGATCGCCGCCTACGGACTGGCGGTCATCCTCTCGTTCATGGCCTCCACGGCGGTCCGCGACAAAACCCTTGCCGGCCAGGCGCTCACGCGCCTCTATTCCGGCGTCGCCGGCGTCACCGTCATCACGTGTGCCGGGCTGCTGTCGGCGAGGCCGCTGCTGGCGGACGCCGCCTTTCTCGCCGTGATCTTCGTCGCGGTCTACATCCGGAAGTTCGGGCCGCGCTACTTCGCCGTCGGCCTGATCGCCTTCATGGCGTTCTTCATGGGGGACTACCTGAGACCGGCGCCGGAACAGGCCGGCTGGATCGCGCTGGCGACGGCGATCGCGCTCGCGATGACCCACCTCGTCGGCGCGGTACTCCTAACCGACGATCCGGAACGCGACTTCAGGCGGGCTGTCTCGACCATCGGGCACCGCATCAACCTGATGCTCGCCGATCTCGGACATGCGGCGCGCAGGGGTTCCTTCGATCCCGGACAGCGCAAGGAATTCCAGGCGCATGTCGGCAGGTTCCGCGACATCGTGCTGATGGCGGAGGGGTTTATCCCGCAGGGCAAGGGCGGTGCGCTGGCAGGAAGCGGCCCGGCGTCGGAACTGGCGCTGTCGCTGTTCGACCTGCAGCTCGCGGTGGAACGGCTGGTCGCCGCCAGTATCCGCGCGCTGCCGCCGGCCTGGCTGGTCGAGGCGGTGCTCGACGGCGACGAAGAGGTCATCGCCGGCGCGGCCGGCACGCTCGCAGAGGCCGGGGAAGACAACGAGACGGCTGTCCAGCAGGTACTGATCCGCGTCCACAGGGCGCGCCAGAGGCTGGAGGCGCGTCTGCGGGCACGCCCGATCCCGGCCTTCGCGGCCGGCGGCGCCGATTCGACCGGCGCGCCGCCCGCCGAGCCGGCCGCGGACCAGCCTCCCCTCGCCGGCTTCATTCCGGCGAGCTACCGCATTCCGATCCAGGTGACGCTCGCCTCGGCGATGGCGATCGCCGGCGGGGTCCTCATCTCCTCGACGCGGTGGTACTGGGCCGCGATCGCCGCCTTCATCGTCTTCAACAACACGCGCTCGCGAGCCGACACCGCCGTGCGGGCGCTCAGCCGCTCGGCGGGGACGCTGGCCGGGATCGTCGCCGGCACCGTCCTGGCGACGCTCGTCCACGGCAACGTCCTCGTCTCCCTCGCGGGCATCCTGGCGATGTTCTTCCTGGCGTTCTACTACCTCCAGACCTCCTACGGGCTGATGATCTTCTTCCTGACGATCGCGATCGCGCTGCTCTACGGCATCATGGGGCTCTTCACGCCGGAGCTCCTCGTCGTCAGGCTCGAGGAAACCGTGGTCGGCGCCCTCTCCGGCGCGTTCTGCGCCTTCTTCGTGTTTCCGGTGCGGGCGGTCTCCGGCGTCACGGAGGCGCTGGACGCCTATCTCGATTCGCTGTCGAAGCTCGTCACGACCGCCCGGGACCGCGTGCATGGCAAGGACCCGCATTCGGACATCGTCGCACTGTCACGCGCCATCGACCGGAAGTATGCCGACCTGGCGGCCCTGGCGCGGCCCCTCGGCGGCCCGTGGACGATCGTCACCCGCTACGGCGAGGTGCGCGAGAAGCTCCTGCTGCTCGCCGGCTGCGCCCACTGGAGCCGCGTCCTGGCGCGGGGCATCTCGAAGGGAGAGGAGGCGGGCGAAATCGATGTCGGGCGGTTCGACAGGCTGGCGGAGCAGCTCACGCGGCGGATCGCGCACGCGAAGCAGACGAAGCGGCGCTTCTTTCTCAAAGCGAGCCTTGCGGAAGATTCCCGCATTCCCGAAGCCCCCCGCCGCAGCCTCGCGATCCGGGAGGACGAGAGCCCGGTTCTGGCGCTCGAAGTGATGTCGGCGCTGCTCGCACGCTCGATGTCGGGGGTGTGGCGCGGCGGCGGCTGAGCGAAGCGCAAGCGAAAGCGGCCCGCCGGAAGGCGGGCCGCGATGCCGATTTCCTGTCCTGGAATCGCCCGGGCGGCGCTCAGCGCAGCGCCAGCTCCGAATTGCCGTCGAGGTGGTAGATGTCGTCGCGGAACTGGACGACGCGATCGGCCGTGGACCATGCCGTGATGTAGACGAAATGGACGGGGACGGGATCCTGGAGCTTGATGATGGTGTTCTCCCGGGTGGAGATCACCTGCTCGATGCGCTGGCGGTTCCACTCCGGATTGTCCCGGAGCAGCCACACGCCGAGGTCGCGGACGTTCTGGACACGGACGCAGCCCGACGAATCGAAGCGCTCGATCTGGCCGAACAGGCTCTGTTCCGGCGTGTCGTGCATGTAGACCGAATACTTGTTCGGGAAATTGATCTTCATCGACGCCATGGCGTTGATCTTGCCCGGATCCTGCCGGAACGTGAGGTTCGGCGCCTTGTCCGCGTTCCAGTCGATGGAATTGGGGGAGACCTCGTTGCCCTTGGCGTCGAAGAGACGGATGTGATTGCGCGTCAGGTACTGCGGATCCTTGCGCATCACAGGCATGATGTCCTTCTGGATGATCGAGCGCGGCGCAGTCCAGTAGGGGTTGAGGATAACCTCGTTGATCTTGGAGGTCAGCTGCGGCGTCGGACGGCTGATTCGGCCGACGATCGCCGTATGCCGCTGCACGACCTGGCCGTTCTCCACTGCCTCCAGGGAGGCGGCGGGAATGTCGACCATGACGAAGCGCTGGCCGAGATCGCCCTGCAGCATCGAGTTCAGCCGGACCTGGTTGGTCTGCAGCTGGCCGAGGCGGACGTCCGCCGACACGTTCATCGCCTTGTAGGTGTATTCGCCCATGACGCCGTCCATCGGCAGGCCGTGGCGGGCCTGGAAGCGCCGCACGGCTCCGTCGACGTAGGAATTGAACGCGCTGGACATTCCGGCGGAAGGCGCAAGATCGCCGGAGATCATCAGGCGGCGGCGCAGGACCGTCACCGCGTCGTCCGTGTCGCCGAGCTTCAGCTTGCTGTTGCCGGGGACCATCGGCCAGCCGCCGTTGGCGACGATCTGCTGATAGCTCGCCATGGCGAGCTGCACGTAGGAAAGCGTCTGGGGACTGAGAATCGGCGTCAGCGAGGTGATGCTGCCGCCGCGCGCCGGCTGGGAGTTCGAACTGGTCGTCCCATCCGCGCTGCGGCGCGTTGATCACGCTGTCCACGAGCGACTGGGCATTTGCCTCGCCGGCTGCCACGAGAGCCCCCATGGCAACGGCGGAACGGAGGAAGCCGCGCCGCGACAGAGCTTCGAAACGGGATGTTTTCGACATTCGCCTACACCAGTCAATCAGAGTCGAGGAAATAGCGTTTGAACGCCGACGCTATCATCATCATGGTTAACAATACGAATATTCCGGGAACCCCCGGGACGTCCCGTCGCGCAAGCGGGCGCAAATCCAAACGCCATGGATGGCCACCCGGTTCCGCATCCGGCACCGTCCTCTCGCTTCCACAGCTTTGTGGCGGCTTCATGGTTTGCCGCGGACGTCGCTCCGAAACACACTGGAAGTGTGTCCGGGAAGACCCGGGCGAGGTTACTGACGGTCGCGACAGGCCTCAAGAGACGCCGATGGCGCCGTGGCTCTCCCGGCAGGGCGAGCACGCGGCGCCATTCGTTGCCCGGCGGCATGCCGGGCGCCAGGCCGGACGAGGGTCCGGAGCCTGTCAGAGGCGATACATGATCTGGTCGTTCCAGAAGCGGTCGAGGCGGGTCAGGAGCCTGTTCATCTGCTGGAACTCGCCGGCGCCGATACCGCCGACCTGCTCGATGGAGCCGATGTGGCGCTCGTAGAGGGCCGCGACCACATCGGCGATCTCAGCACCCTTGTCGGTGAGGCTGACCCGGACCGAGCGGCGGTCGACGCGCGAGCGCTGATGATTGATGTAGCCGAGGTCGACGAGCTTCTTCAGGTTGTAGGAGACGTTCGAGCCCAGATAGTAGCCGCGCGAGCGGAGTTCGCCGGCGGTCAGCTCGGAATTCCCGATGTTGAAGAGAAGAAGTGCCTGCACGGCATTGATGTCGGAGCGACCGCGACGGTCGAACTCGTCCTTGATGACGTCGAGAAGGCGGCGATGCAGGCGCTCGACGAGCTGCACCGATTCCATGTAGAGGGAATGAAGAGCGTCTTCACGGCGGTCGCCGTGGTCGACCGTCTGCTTGGCCTGAGCGTTCATTGGTCTGCCTCACTGTTGTCGTTGCGGCGGCTCGTTTTGTTTCCCGCCTTGTGACAGACACTATCGAATGCATCTAAAATTCTACTTAAAACGCAGCCTTAACAGCACCTTACTTGCCCAGAGCGCACAATCAGGGTGAATCAACGCTTACTGTCTCATTCCGGCGCTTCCGCTGGACGTGCAGGGCGATGCGGAAGGCCACGTAGACGATGGCCACTGTCCCGTGCAGGTACAGGACCACGGGCTGGCGGCCGAAGACAAGCGGAAACGCGCCGTACATCGTGGCCTCGATTCCGGCCGCGGCGACCCACATCACCGGCCCCCAGGAAACCGGCAGCCAGAGCCCGGTCGCGGCGACTGGGAAGAGCACGGCCAGGCTCGTCGCGGCGAGTTTCCAATGGACCGGCATCAGGTCGAAGCGCCAGGGCGGATAGTCGAAGAATCCGATGAGCGCGATCCAGTACTTCAGGCCGGCGACCAGGCTGAAGATGGCGACGGCCCTGAGAAAGACGGTGAATGCCGTCTCGGTCGTCGTGTGCGGCGCCGTCGTGGGCCCTTCGATTTCAGGTAGGCCGGCCATCAATTGCTCCCGCCGTCCCGGGACGAGACGCCTTGCCTTCCGTGACTATGAAGGCTTCGGCGGAAGGTCAAGGACAAGTTGCCCCGGCCGCCCCGGGGACGATTTCCCGGTGCCGGCTTGACCGGACGGCCGTGGCGGAGTTCAAAGAGCCAGCCACGGAGACAGCCATGAACAGACCGACCAAGCCGCTCTCGCCCGAAATCCCCGAGGTGGACAGGATCACCGGCCACCGGCGGCTGCGCCGCAACCGGAAGGCCGACTGGACACGCCGGCTCGTGCAGGAGAACCGGCTGACGGTCGACGACCTGATCTGGCCGATCTTCCTGGTCGACGGCGAGGATCGCGTCGAGACGATCGAGGCCATGCCGGACGTGTTCCGGCTGAGCGTCGACCGCGCGGTGGCGGAGGCCCGGCGCGCCGCCGATCTCGGCATCCCGGCAATCGCCACCTTTCCGAAGATCGAGATGGCGCGGCGCGACGAGACCGGATCGCACATCCTCGATCCCGACAACCTGATCAACGCCGCCACGCGTGCCATCAAGAGCGCGGTGCCGGAAATCGGCATCATCACGGATGCGGCGCTCGATCCGTTCACCAGCCACGGCCATGACGGGATACTGCGCGACGGAAAGATACTCAACGACGAGACCGTGGCCCAGGTCACCGCGGCGGCGGTCCTCCAGGCCGAGGCGGGAGCCGACATCGTCGCCCCCTCGGACATGATGGACGGGCGCATCGGCGCGATCCGCGAAGCTCTCGACGCCGCCGGGCACGCCGAGGTCGGCATCATGTCCTACACGGCGAAATTCGCCTCCGCCTATTACGGGCCCTATCGCGAGGCGATCGGCACGGGCGGCCTGCTCAAGGGCGACAAGCGCACCTATTACGTCGACCCGGCCAATACCGAGGAATGCCTGCGCGAGGCTGCGCTCGACATCGAGGAAGGTGCCGACATGCTGATGGTCAAGCCCGGCCTGCCCTATCTCGACGTCTGCTGGCGCCTGAAGGAGGCTTTCGGCCTCCCGACCTTCGCCTACCAGGTGTCCGGCGAGTACGCCATGATCAAGGCCGCGGCGGCCAATGGATGGATCGACGGCGACAAGGTGATGATGGAGAGCCTGCTGGCCTTCAAGCGTGCCGGCTGCGACGGCATCCTCACCTATTTCGCACCGAAGGTCGCAGAAATCCTCCGCGCACGGCAGTGAAGGCGGACGCCCGGAGGGGCATCGCTTGCATCCCGTGCGATCGTTCCTACATCAATCGGACCTCGTTTGCGCGGAGAACAGGAAGATGGCCGTCGACGCGACCTATGCATCCACCGAAATCGACGACTGGCGCGCCTACCGCGGCGTGCGGACGCGCCGGATTTTCGCGTTTCTGGTAGACTACGCCCTGGTCATCCTGCTTTGCGTGCCGGTTTCGATCCTGATCTTCTTCCTCGGCGTCTTCACGCTCGGCCTCGGCTTCGTGCTCTATTCGGTGCTTTTCGCGATCGTGGCCCTGCCTTACGTAGCGCTGACGATGGGCGGTCCCTCGCAGGCGACGCCGGGCATGCGCATGATGAACATCCGGATCGCCCGGCTGGACGGCAGGCCGGTCGACGGCATGCTCGCGATGGTGCATGCGGTGCTGTTCTGGGCCGGCAACGTGATCCTTTCGCCGCTGGTCCTGCTGGTCAGCCTGTTTTCCGCCCGCAAGCGCCTGCTGCAGGATTTCCTGCTGGGCACCGTCGTCGTCCGCTCGGACCCCTGAGCGTCGGGAGGCGGGCATTGCCCCGGGAACGCGGCGCTGTGGAATCCCGTTCCCCGCAGGAGGGTACCGGCGCACGATGATCTCCTTTGCGTGCGTCCGGTCGACCGGTAAAGTCCCACCGTTCTGACGGGGGACACGCCGAACGATGCATGACTTTCACCTGATCGCCACCTTCGTCATCATCGCGCTGACGGTCGTCGCCTATGCGACCGAGCGGCTGCCGATGGAAGGCGTGTCGCTCGGCAGCCTCGCCGCCCTCCTCGTGCTGTTCGGCGTCTTTCCCTACCAGGCCGCGGACGGGTCGGCTCTCACCGTCGACCAGCTCCTTGCCGGCTTCGCAGACCCCGCGCTGGCCACCGTGATCTCCCTGCTCGTCGTCGGGCAGGCGCTTTTCGCCACGGACGCCATGGACGCGCCGGCGCGCTCGGTCGCCCATCTCGGGCGTGTCACCGGCCGCCAGGCGACGCTTCTCGTGCTGGCCGTCTCCGGACTCGTCAGCGCTTTCCTGAACAACACGCCCGTCGTCGTGATCTTCATCCCGATCCTCGCCGTCGTCGGCGCCCAGCGCGGATATCCGGCCTATCGCATCTTCATGCCGCTTTCCTTCATCTGCATCCTCGGCGGAATGACGACCCTCATCGGTTCTTCCACGAACCTCATCGCCGCCGGGGTCGCCCGGGGCTTCGGCCTCGACATCGGCTTCTTCGACATCACCAGGATGGGCCTCGTGCTCGCGGTGGTCGGCTCGATCTACGTCATATTCCTCATGCCGCGGCTGATGAAGGAGCGCGAGTCGCTGGTCCGGCGCGAGGGTCGCGTCGGCGGCGCGCAGTTCATCGGCGAGATCACGCTGGCCCGGGGGCACCCTTTCATCGGCATCACCTCGCAGTCGGGCCTCTTTCCCGGCCTCGGCGAACTGACGCCGCGCCTCCTGCAGCGCCGCGACGTGCCGATACTCCCGCCTTTCGAGAACATCACCCTCGAACCGGGCGACACGCTGGTCGTCACCGGAACGAGACGGGCCTTCATGCGTGCCCTCGCCCGCGGCAAGGCCGGGGTCGACAGCGAGGACGCCAACGGCGACGCGGCCGCCGCGGAGACCTCCGAGACGACGACCCCGCCGCCCGGCCCGGACTATCACCTCGTCGAGGCCGTGATCTCTCCCGCCTCCCGCTTCGCGGGCCGCACCATCCAGCTGTCCGGGATCCGGGCCCAGTTCGGCGTCTCCATCCTCGGCGTCCAGCGCAAGAGCCGCATGGCGCGCCGGGCGCTTTCCGAGATCCGGCTGGAACCGGGCGACACGCTGCTCATCGGGGGGATGATGCCGCAGATCGAGCTGATGCGCGGCAACCACGATCTTCTTCTCCTGGAACATTCGATGGAGGCCGTTCCGCAGACGCGCAAGGCGACGATCGCGGTGGCGATCTTCATCGCCATCGTGCTCCTGTCGGCGCTCGACATCGTGCCGATCGTCGTCGCGGCGATCGTCGGGGCCGTCCTTATGGTGGCGAGCCGCTGCCTGACGATCCACCAGGCGGCCCGCGCCTTCGACCGGCAGATATTCCTGCTGATCGGATCTTCCGTTGCGCTCGCCACGGCGCTTCAGGCTACGGGCGGCGCGACGCTCGTCGCGGAAGGAACCGTTCGCGCCATGGAGGGCAACTCGCCGGCAGTCGTCCTTTCCGTCCTCTTCCTCGTAATGGCTTTCATCTCCAACATCCTGTCGAACAACGCCACCGCGGTCCTCTTCATGCCGATCGCAATCGGCGTGGCGCAGAGGCTCGGCACCTCGCCGCAAGCCTTTGCCGCGGCAGTGATCTTCGCTGCCAACTGTTCCTTCGCCACGCCCATCGGCTACCAGACGAACCTGCTCGTGATGGGGCCGGGACATTACCGCTTCTCAGATTTCGCGAGAGCGGGAACACCACTCGTGCTCATCATCTGGTTGACGTTTTCGCTGCTTGCGCCATGGTATTATCAATTGTGACGAAAGGACCCGTGCCCCGAGCCGGAAATGACCAACCAGCCGACCCAATCCCCGCAGTTCTTCCTCACCGCCCCGTCGCCCTGTCCGTACCTGGAAGGAGAACTGGAGCGGAAGGTCTTCACCCACCTCGTCGGCGACAAGGCCAGCGAACTCAACGACCTGCTGACCCAGGGCGGGTTCCGCCGTTCGCAGAACATAGCCTACAGGCCGGCCTGCGAATCGTGCCGTGCCTGCGTGTCGGTGCGCATCCTCGCCAACGAATTCGAACCGACGAAATCGATGAAGCGAATCATGCGGCGGAATCGCGACCTTATCTCCAGCGAGTATCCGGCCGAGCCGTCCAGCGAACAGTACTCCCTGTTCCGTCACTATCTCGACGCCCGCCATCACCGCGGCGGCATGTCCGACATGACCGTGCTCGACTACGCGATGATGGTCGAGGACACGCATGTCGACACCCGGGTCATCGAATACAGGGTCAAGACGGCGGATTCGGCCGTCACCGGAAAGTCGGACGGTCCCCTCGTCGCCACCGCGCTCAGCGATGTGATGGCCGACGGCATGTCGATGGTCTATTCCTTCTTCGATCCGGATCTCGAAGACCGGTCGCTCGGCACCTACATGATCCTGGACCACATCCGCCGGACGCGGCAGCGCGGCCTCCAGCACGTCTATCTCGGATATTGGGTGCACGGCTCGCGCAAGATGGAATACAAGACCCGCTTCAAGCCCCAGGAACACCTGCTGGCCCGCGGCTGGGAACGCCAGGTGTAGGCTTGCAAAACGGACTTCCGACTTGACCCACATCGCTTCGACGCCACAGGACGAGGCGCGCAAGGGGCTGATCATCGCGTCGCTCGGCGGCATGGCGCTGACGGTCGACGTGCCGCTCATCCGCCTCGCCCACGGCGACGTATGGTCGGTCCTGGCGGTCAGGAGCGGCGGCACGTTCCTTGTCGCGATCGTCATCTGGCTGGCCTACCGCGTCGTCGCCGGCCGGCGCCTGACGCTGGTCCCCGGCCGGGGCGGGCTGGCGGTGGCGGGCCTCTACAGCCTGTCCGCCCTCACCTTCATCACGGCCGTGTTCAACACGACGACCGCGAATCTCGTGTTCATCCTGGCCTTCAACACCGTGTTCTCGGCGCTTTTGTCCTGGATCTTCCTGAAGGAACGACCGTTGCCGCCGACGCTCGCCGCCATGGCCGCGATGCTCGTCGGCGTGGCGATCATCGTCAACGACGGCATCTCGGCCGGCCACATGCTCGGCGACGCGATGGCCCTGGCATCGGCCCTGCTGATGGCCGCAGCCATAACGACCAACCGCTCTCTGCGCTGCGATCTCGGCTTCACGCCTCTCGTGGCGAATGCCGTACCGGCAGTCATAGCGATGTTCATGGTGTCGAGGACGGGCGGGCTGGAGATCCAGGCACCGGTCTGGATCCTTCTCAACGGGCTGCTGGTCATCCCGCTATCGTTCTGGTGCCTCGCGACGGGGCCAAGATACCTGAGCGCACCGGAAGTGGCGATGTTCTACCTGCTCGAGACGATCCTCGCACCTGTCTGGGTCTGGCTGATCTTCGGCGAGGTCCCCTCGACGGCCAGCATGATCGGCGGCGCGATCATGATCGTGGCGCTCGTCGCCCATTCGCTCTGGCAGATATCGAACTCCCGTCGCACCGCCCTCGCCCGCATGGCGGGCCGTCCGGTCTGACAGGGACCGGCGTCAGCCCGTGAACCTGCCGGAGCGCGGGAAGCCCTTGGGCACCAGCCGGCCGGCCTGGGCGCGATCGCCCAGCCATTCGATAAGCTCCTCGCGCCGGCGCGTATGGACGCGGCCGGCGCTGTCTTCCCATGTCAGTCCCTCTTCCATGACGAAGCAGCGCAGGTCGGAAATGCCGCCGTCCTTGTAGCGCTGCAGGCGCACGCCCTTGCCGCGCGTCATTTCCGGCACCTGCACCAGCGGGAAGACCAGCATCTTGCGGTTCTCGCCGACGACGGCGACCGTATCGCCGGCGACAGGCACGCAAAGCTTCGTCTCGACCGGCAGGGTGACGTTCATCACCTGCTTTCCCTTGCGCGTGTTCGCGACGATGTCCTTCTCGGCGACGACGAAGCCGTTTCCCGCCGTCGAGGCGAAGAGCAGCTTGCGCTCCGGGTCGTGGACGAAGGCCGTCAGCACGTCCTGGTCGTTGTCCATGTCGACCATGAGGCGCAGCGGCTCGCCGTTGCCGCGTCCGCCCGGCAGCCTGTCGGCGCCGAGCGTGTAGACCCTGCCGCCGGTCGAGACCAGCAGGATCCTGTCTGTCGTCTGGGCCGGGAAGGCGACGCCGAGCGCATCCCCCTCCTTGAAGGCCAGGCCGGAATAGTCCGAGAGGTGCCCCTTCAGCGCCCGTATCCAGCCTTTCTGCGAAACGACGACGGTAATCGGCTCCTTCTCGATCATTGCCTGGTGGATCGATTCGAGATCGTGGTCCGGCGCCTCCGCGAAGTCCGTCCGGCGGCGGCCGAGATCGGTGTCCTTGCCGAAGGCTTTCCTGACCTCGCCGATCTCCCAGGCGACGGTCTGCCACTGCTTCTCGTCCGATGCGAGCAGGGCCTCGATCTCCGCCTTCTCGCTCGTCAGGCCGTCGAACTCCGTGCGGATCTCGAATTCCTCGAGCTTTCGCAGGGACCGCAACCGCATGTTGAGGATCGACTCGGCCTGGAGGTCGGTCAGGCTGAACCGCTCCATCATCACCTGCTTCGGCTCGTCCTCCTCGCGGATGATGCGGATCACCTCGTCGATGTTCAGATAGGCGACGAGATAGCCGCCGAGGATCTCCAGGCGGCGCTCGATGGCGGCAAGCCGGTGGCGCGAACGGCGCTGCAGCACTTCCTTGCGGTGCCCGAGCCATTCGAGCAGCACCTCCGGCAGCGACATGACCTTCGGCACGCGGCCGTGGCTGAGCACGTTCATGTTCAGCGAGACGCGGCTCTCCAGTTCGGTCAGCTTGAACAGCGACTCCATCAGCAGCGCCGGATCGACGGAACGGCTCTTCGGAACGAGGACGAGGCGGATGTCCTCGGCCGATTCGTCACGCACGTCGTCGAGAAGCGGCAGTTTGCGGGCGATCAGGAGCTCGGCGATCTTCTCGATCAGCCGGGACTTCTGGACCTGGTAGGGAATCTCGGTGACGATGATCTGGTAGCCGCCGCGGCCGGTGTCCTCGGTCTGCCAGCGCGCGCGCACACGGAAGCCGCCGCGGCCGGTCTGGTAGGACTCCACGATGGAAGCCCGGCTATCGATGATGATGCCGCCGGTCGGCAGGTCAGGACCCGGAATGAACTCGACCAGCTTCTCGATCGTCGCATTCGGATGTTCGATGAGATGCAGCGCCGCGTCGCAGAGCTCGGCGGCGTTGTGCGGCGGGATCGAGGTCGCCATGCCGACGGCGATGCCGGAGGCGCCGTTCGCCAGGAGGTTCGGGAAGGCGCCCGGAACGACGACCGGCTCCCGGCCCTCCTCGTCGTAGGTCGAACGGAAGTCGACGGCGTCCTGGTCGATGCCCTCGAGCAGCAGCTCGGCGACCGGCGTCATCTTCGATTCCGTGTAGCGCATCGCCGCGGCGTTGTCGCCGTCGATGTTGCCGAAATTGCCCTGGCCGTTGACGAGCGGGTAGCGCACCGCGAAGTCCTGGGCGAGGCGCACGAGCGCGTCGTAGATCGCCTGGTCGCCATGCGGGTGGAAATTGCCCATCACCTCGCCGACGATCTTGGCGCACTTGCGGAACGAGCCGTTCGAGCGAAGGCCCATCTCGCGCATGGCATAGACGATCCGGCGGTGGACCGGCTTCAGGCCGTCGCGCACGTCCGGAAGCGCCCGGTGCATGATCGTCGACAGCGCGTAGGCGAGATAGCGCTCCTCGAGCGCGGTTCTCAGGTCGATCGGCTCGGACGAGCCTCCGCCGTCGCCGGGCGGAACTAGACTTTTTCCCATGGCAGGGGCTTAGCGCGCCAGGCGATTCTTAACAAGGCTCGGAGGACCGCCATACCGGCGATGTCCCCAGCAGGGGGCTCAGAACAGCAGGATTCTCGTCGCGAGAGAAAGAAGAAGCGCAGGAGTCATCACGACGATGCCGAGCCTCAGGAAGCCGAGCGCGCCGAAATCCAGCTTCTCGCGGCGCAGCGCAACCAGCCAGAGGATGGTCGCCAGCGAGCCGGTCACCGACAGGTTCGGGCCAATGTCGATGCCGATGAGAAAGGTGTCGACCGTCTGCGGAGGCACATGCGCGCCCGACACCACGCTGCCTCCGATCAGGCCGAGCGGCAGGTTGTTGGTGAGGTTCGTGCCGAAGGCGGTGACGAGCCCGAGGACCAGCGCCGTGGCGCCCGACGCCGCTGCGTTGGCCGCTTCGAGTTCGTTTGCCAGGAACGCCCGGAGCCCGGTGGTCTCCAGCGCCCGCACGATCACGAACAGGCCGGCGACGAGCGCCAGGGTGTGCCACGAGATGCCGCGCAGGAGGGGCCAGGGGCTGCGCCTTTCGGCGATCAGCACGGCAACGACCGTCAGCGCGCCCGCCGTGGCGGTGGGCCAGCCGAGCGCGGATCCCGCTGCGGAAGCCAGGACCAGCGCGACGCCCGCGAGGGAGAGCCCGATCGCCGCGATGCGTCCGCCGAGACCGAGCCGGGGGATGTCCACGTCGCTCCGGACGGCGTCGCCGAGCGCGTTCTTCTGCGTCATGTAGAGCAGGACGAGGGTCGCGACGATCGAAACGAGCGCGGTGGGCGCAAGGCGCGCCAGCCATTCCGCCAGCGGCGGCATGGCCTGCCCGAAGACGACGAGGTTGGCGGGGTTCGAGATCGGAAGGACGAAGGAGGCTGCATTGGCGACGAAGGCGCAGACCAGGAGGTAGGGCAACGGCGACGGCGCCTCGGCCGCCTGCGCCACGGCGGCCACCGCCGGCGTCAGCACAACGGCCGTGGCGTCGTTGGACAGGAAGACGGTGACGACCGTGCCTACCATGTAGACGAGGAAGAAGAGCCGCCGCGGCGAGCCGCGGGCGGCACGCGCGGACCTGGCCGCCAGGTATCCGAAGAGCCCTTCCCGCCGCGCCGCTTCGGCCAGCAGCATCATGCCGCCGAGGAAAAGGTAGACGTCGAGGCCGGCTGCGACGGCGCGCGCGGCGGCGGCCGGAGGAACGAGCCCGGCCAGTGCCAGCACTGCCGCTCCGGCGACGGCGAAGATCCATTCTCCGAGGGCGAACGGGCGCAGGATGACGCCCGCTACCGCAAGTGCCGAGACCAGCCAGACCAGCAGGTCCCCGGCGTCAGGCGACATGCCGGGACGCGCCGGAGGCCTGCCTCATTCGCCGATCACCCGCCGCAGGAAGCGCTTGACCACCGCCGAGGCGGCGTCGTTCGGCCGGCCGAGGTAGCGTGCGATCGTCCCGTGATTGTAGTTCGAGCCGTCGAAGACGGTTACGTCGCATCCGCGCAGGCTGAGCTCGCGCGCGTAGTCGCTCGTCAGCGCCCGCCGGCGGGCGCCGTCGGAACCGGAAAACATCATGAGATGGGGCGGAATGTCCGTCGAGCGGCGCAGATAGGTAATCGGCGACCAACGCACCCATTTGGCCGGATCGTTGCCGAAGGCCTGCTTGTAGGGATAGCCGAGGCTGCCGCGCATCGCGTCGTAGGCGGGCATGTCGTAGGCCTGCACGTCGTCCGAAATGACGCCCTCGACATGGACGAGATGGCGCACGGCCACCATGGTGACGAGGTGAGCGCCGGCGGAGTGCCCCATTATGGCGATGCGCGACGGGTCGCCGCCGTAGCGGCCGATATGTCCGGCGACCCAGTTGATCGCCGCGGCGACGTCCCGCGTCTCGCCTTCGATGTCGGTGTCCGGGACCAGCCGGTAGTCCATCGCGACGAAGATGTAGCCGAGCGAGGTCACGAATTTCGGGATCTTGTAGACATGCTTGCGCGTGCCGTGGATCCAGCCTCCGCCGTGAACATAGACCACGACCCCGAGCCTGCCGCGCGGGCGCTCGGGAAGGCTCTGCCCTGGCGGCACGGGGACGTAGATGTCGAGCTTCAGGCCCGGCGCGTAGGGGACGCCGTCATAGAGCCGACCGGCCGCAGGAGCGGCACCGGCGGGAATGATGGAGAACAGGACGAGAAGAAGAACGAGGACTGGAGGCAGGCTTGTTCGGGTCAACCGACGTTCCTTTTCGGGTGCGTTGGGCGCGGCGCGCGGAGCATAGCCTCTCGCCGCTCCGCCGAAAAGAAGCCACGTGGCCATGGCCTCGTGTTGGCGGTGGACGTCCTGCCACGGCTGCGGTTATTGTCCCCGCCGGCAGCGTCGGCTGCAGCCTGTCGATCTGCCCGGAACACCCACTCCGGCTCCAAGCGAGGATTTCGAAATGTCTGCTATCCAGTTCACGCGGGTCCTTCTGACCGGCACCTTCCTGATCGGCTGCGCCGGCTCGGCTCTCGCGCTCGACGGGAACGACTTCGCAAAAACGCTCAACGCGGCATATGCCGCCTCCGGCAGCAAGCTCGAGTTCTCGAATGTCAGCGTCGAGGGCGAGAACGTCGTGCTGCACGGCGCGGCGATGGACGTGCCGGGCGGCCACAAGGTCGATCTCGGCGACGTCACCTTCTCCGGCGTCGAGGAAAGCGACGGAGGCGGCTACACCGCGGAGGCGATGACGATGCCGGACCTCGACGTCAAGAGGGGCAAGGACGAGCTTTCGGTCAAGAACATCAAGGTCAACGGCATCGACATCCCGCCCGCAGAGCCGACGGACGGGACCGCGCCGACCATGCTCTACCAGACGGCGAGCGCCGGGCCGATCGCGGCTTCCGGTCCCCAGGGCGAAGTGTTCTCGGCGGAAAACGTGTCGTCCAGGATCGACCGGCTTGACAACGACTCCGGCTACTCGAGTTCGGTCGAGGCGACCGGGCTCACCCTCCACCTGGATCACACGAGGGACGCGAAGTTCAGGCAGGCGGTCGAGGCACTGGGATACCAGACCGTCACCGGGCGGTTCGACATGAAGGCCAGTTGGGAAAGCGACAAGGGCCGCGTGCAGCTTTCCAAGTACACGCTCGCGCTCGACAAGGTCGGCACGCTGAACATGACGCTGGACCTGTCCGGCTACACGCGCGACTTCATGAAGTCGCTGAAGGAACTGCAGGCGAAAGCCATGGCGAAGCCGAACGACAAGGGCGCCCAGCAGGCGCTCGGCATCGGCATGCTCGGCCTCATGCAGCAGTTGAGCTTCGGCGGCATATCACTGCGATTCGACGATGATTCCGTCACGCAGAAGCTGCTCGCCTATGCTGGCAAGGAGAAGGGCGCCACCGCCGACCAGATGGCGCAGGTCGCCAAGGCGATGCTGCCGCTCGGGCTGGCGAAGCTGAAGAACCCGCAGTTCGAGCAGGAGATCACCGACGCTGTCGGCAAGTTCCTCGACAATCCCAAGAACATCGAGATCAGGTCCGCGCCGGACAAGCCGATCGCCTTCCCGATGATCATGGGCTCGGCGATGGCTGCACCGCAGACGCTGCCCGACGTGCTCAACATCAAGGTCACCGCAAACCAGTGACCGTGCATACGGCACCCGCAGAAAGGGCCCGGTCTCGCGACCGGGCCCTTCTTCGTTCGATCGGCCGTCGCTGAGGCTCGCTCAGGCTTCTTTCCTGAGCGGCGGGATCACCCGGAGGCCAAGCTCGGCGAGCTGCTTCACGGAGGCTTCGCCGGGCGAACCCATCAGCAGGTCCTGCGCCTGCTGGTTCATCGGGAACATGGTGATCTCGCGCAGATTCCGCGCACCGACGAGCAGCATGACGATGCGGTCGATGCCGGCCGCCATGCCGCCGTGCGGGGGAGCTCCGTACTGGAAGGCGCGGTAGAGCCCGCCGAAACGCTCCTCGACCACCTGTGCGTCGAGGCCGACGGCGCCGAAGGCCTTGACCATCAGCTCGGGAACATGGTTGCGGATGCCGCCCGAGGCGATCTCGTAGCCGTTGCATACCATGTCGTACTGAAAGGCCTTGATCTTCAGCGGATCCTCGTTCTCGAGCGCGTCGAGCCCGCCCTGCGGCATGGAGAACGGGTTGTGCGCGAAGTCGATCTTCCGGTCCTCCTCGTTCCATTCGTAGAACGGGAAGTCGACGATCCAGCACAACGCGAAACGGTCGCGGTCGAGGAGGTCGAGTTCCTCGCCCACGCGGGTGCGCGCGTCGCCCGCGAAATCGTGAAAGGCGTCGGGGTCGCCGGCGACGAAGAAGCAGGCGTCGCCGTCCTCGAGGCCGAGCTGGGTGCGGATCGCCTCGGTGCGCTCCGGCCCGATGTTCTTGGCCAGCGGACCGGCGCCCTCGAGACCGCCGTTCTCCTTGCGCCAGAAGATGTAGCCGAGGCCCGGCTGGCCCTGCTGCTGCGCCCAGGAATTCATCCGGTCGCAGAACGCCCGCGATCCGCCGGTCTTCGCCGGTACCGCCCAGACCTCTACGCGCGGGTCGCCGGCGATCATGTTGGCGAAGACCTTGAAGCCGGAGCCGGCGAAGTGCTCCGTCACCTCCTCCATGACGATCGGGTTGCGAAGGTCCGGCTTGTCGGTGCCGTACTTGCGGATGGAGTCGGCATAGGCGATGCGCGGGAATTCCCCGGTCACCGGCTTGCCTTCGGCGAACTCCTCGAAGACGCCGCGCAGCACCGGTTCCATGGCGCCGAGGACGTCGTCCTGCTCGACGAAGCTCATCTCCAGGTCGAGCTGGTAGAACTCTCCCGGCAGCCGGTCGGCGCGCGGGTCCTCGTCGCGGAAGCAGGGCGCGATCTGGAAGTAGCGATCGAAGCCCGAGGCCATGATGAGCTGCTTGTACTGCTGCGGTGCCTGAGGCAGGGCGTAGAACTTGCCCTGGTGTATGCGGGACGGCACCAGGAAGTCGCGCGCACCCTCTGGCGAGGAGGCGGTGAGGATCGGCGTCGAGAACTCGGTGAAGCCGGCCTCGCCCATGCGCCGGCGCATCGCGGCAATGATTTCGGTGCGCCTGAGGATGTTCCTGTGGAGCGTCTCGCGGCGCAGGTCGAGGAAGCGGTACCTGAGGCGGACGTCCTCGGGATAGTCCGGCTCGCCGAACACCGGCAGCGGGAGTTCCTTCGCCGCCGACAGCGTCTCGATCTCGTTCGCGTAGACCTCGATCTCGCCGGTCGGCATGTTCGCATTGACCGTCTCGGCCGTGCGGGCCTTCACCTTCCCGTCGACGCGGATCACCCATTCGCCGCGCACCTTCTCGGCCATCGCGAAGGCCGGCGAATCCGGGTCGGCGACGACCTGGGTCAGACCGTAGTGGTCGCGCAGGTCGATGAACAGCACGCCGCCGTGATCCCGGACGCGGTGGACCCAGCCGGAAAGGCGGACCGTCTCGCCCTCGTCGGACTTGCGAAGGGCGGCGCAGGTATGGCTGCGATAGCGGTGCATGCGAAGTTTCCCGAAGTTCGTGCGAAGACCGGCGGACGAGGATCGCCTCGGCACTCTCAAATCCACCCTGAAAATCGCGCGGACAAGCGCACGCCCGGCCGGATTTGTCAAGACGACCGACGGATTCCCTGTCCGGAGGCTGCCCCGGCAATATTGCGCGGGACGCGCGTCAAAATCCGGGTTATGCGTGACAGTCGTCTCCCGGCTCCGGCATCCCGCCCGATGATTTCGCTCAGATCGCTCGTCCCCCTGCTGGCCACGGCCGGCATCCTCATCGCAGGCAACGGCCTGCAGGGCACGCTCATCGCCCTGCGCGGCTCGGCGGAGGGTTT
This sequence comes from uncultured Alphaproteobacteria bacterium, assembly GCA_963760965.1. Classification (GTDB taxonomy): domain Bacteria; phylum Pseudomonadota; class Alphaproteobacteria; order Rhizobiales; family Rhizobiaceae; genus Pararhizobium_B. The sequence goes on along the minus strand of CAVXEW010000006.1, from coordinate 127,866 downwards.
CTCCCCGGCGGTGATCGGCCTGCTCGGCGCCGGCTACTATCTCGGCTTCATGGCAGGCTGCCTGAGGACGCCGCGCCTTCTCCAGGCCATCGGTCATATCCGCGCCTTCGCGACGATGGCGGCGCTCGCCGCAATCGCGGCGCTTGCCATGGTGCTCGTCGTCAACCCGGTCGCGTGGTTCCTGATTCGCATCGTCAGCGGCGTCTGCATCGCCTCGCTGTTCGCGACCGTGGAGAGCTGGCTCAACGCCAGCGTCGACAACCGATCGCGGGCGCGCACGCTCTCCATCTACCGCTTCGTCGACCTTTTCTCCGTGACCGCGTCGCAGTATCTCATCCCGCTCTTCGGTGTCTCCGGCTTCGCCTCCTTCGCCGTGATGGCGATGCTGATCACGCTCTCGCTCGTGCCCGTGTCGCTCGCCGACCGCTCGAACCCCGAAAAGCCGGCAGATTTCAGCTTCAGCCTGCGGGCGGTGTGGCGCGTGTCGCCGCTGGCGGTGGCCGGCTGCATCACGGTGGGCATCGCCAACGCGGCGTTTCGCGCGATCGGCCCCGTCTATGGCGAAGCGATCGGCCTCAGCGTGCCGGAGATCGCAAGCTTCATGAGCGCCGGCATCATCGGCGGCGTCGTGCTGCAGTATCCCCTCGGCTTGGTCTCCGACCGGATCGACCGGCGCTTCGTGCTGCTCGTCGCGACGGGCGGCGCGACGCTCGCGGGCATCCTGCTCGTCACGGTGGCGGGCAGCGATCCATATCTCAACCTGGCCGGCATCTTCCTCTTCGGAGCCTTCTCGATGCCGCTCTACTCGCTCTCCTGCGCCCATGCCAACGACCATGTACGCGCCGGCGACTTCGTGCAGGTCGCCGCCGGCCTGCTGTTCTTCTGGAGCGCCGGGGCCGTCGCGGGCCCGCTCTGCGTGTCGATCCTGATCCAGCAGTTCGGCCCGGGCATGCTGTTCACCTTCACAAGCGTCTTCCACGGCGGCTTCTTCGTCTTCACGCTCGTGCGCATGCGGGCCCGTGCGGGCATCACGCCGGAGGGCGGCAAGGGTCGCTTCGCCGCCCTGCTGCGCACCTCGCCGGTCTTCACCCGCATGGCGACGCGGGCCGCCAACCGGCCGCCGAAGGACTTCAAGGAAGGACAAGACAAGAACGGCCATATTCGCTAAGACCCTCGTCATGGAGATTCTGACCACGACCGGCGCGCTGAGAGACGCCTGCACCGCCTTCGCCCGTTCCGACTTCGTCACCGTCGACACCGAGTTCATCCGGGAAACGACCTTCTGGCCGGAGCTCTGCCTCATACAGATGGCGAGCCCGGACCTCGCCGTCATCGTCGATCCCCTGGCGGCCGACATCGATCTTGCGCCCTTCTTCGAGTTGATGGCGGACGCCTCGACCGTGAAGGTCTTCCACGCGGCCCGCCAGGACATCGAGATCATCTTCCACCTCGGCGACCTGATTCCGCATCCGATCTTCGACACCCAGGTCGCGGCGATGGTGTGCGGCTTCGGCGATTCGGTCTCTTACGACCAGCTCATCAGCCGCACGACCGGCGTCCAGATCGACAAGACCTCCCGCTTCACCGACTGGCGCCGCCGGCCGCTCTCGGAGAAGCAGCTCGATTATGCGCTGGCGGACGTGACCCACCTGCGCGAGGCCTACGCAAGCCTGAAGGCCGAACTCGAACGCGAAGGTCGCACGCAGTGGCTGACGGAGGAAATGAACATCCTCGAATCGCGCGAAACCTACGACCTGCATCCGGACGACGCCTGGAAGCGCCTCAAGATGCGGGTGCGCAAGCCGGCGGAGCTCGCAGTGATGAAGTACGTCGCGGCGTGGCGGGAACGGGAAGCGCGCGAGCGCAACGTGCCGCGCGGGCGCATCATCAAGGATGACGCGATCTACGAGATCGCCCAGCAGCAGCCGAAGACCGCGGAGGCGCTCGGCCGGCTGAGAACGGTGCCGAAGGGCTGGGAGCGTTCCCAGCAGGGCCAGGGCGTCGTCGCCGCCGTCAACGAGGCGCTCGACCTGCCGAAGTCGGAGATGCCCCATCTTCCGCGCCACAAGCACGTGCCGGAGGGAGCGGCCGCGGCAGCCGACCTGCTCAAGGTGCTGCTCAAGCTCGTGACGGAAAAGCACGGGGTGGCACCGAAGATCATCGCCAGCAGCGACGACATCGACCGGATCGCCGCCGAGGGCGAGAAGGCCGACGTGGGCGCCCTCAAGGGCTGGCGCCGCGAGCTCTTCGGCGAGGTGGCGCTGAAGCTGATCCGCGGCGACATCGCCCTGCGCTTCGTCGACCGCAAGGTGGAGCCGATCGAGCTGCCCGAGCGCGACGGCGAGGCTTGACCGCGGCCCTTCCGGGTCCATCTCCCGTGAAAGGGCAGGCACGGCAAGGGAGACGCAGTCCATGCTTTCGATCGGCGACCTCGCTCGGGAATCGGGGGTGAAGGTCCCCACGATCCGCTATTACGAGGGAATTGGGCTGATCGAGAAGCCCGAGCGCTCGCGCGGCAACCAGCGACGCTACCGCCTTTCGGACCTGGAGCGGCTATCCTTCATCCGCCATGCGCGCGACCTCGGACTGGGGCTCGATGCCGTCCGGGACCTGATCGCGCTCGGCGCCCACCCGGAGCGCCCCTGCGCCGAGGCGCACGGGATTGCCCGGGACCATCTCAAGGCCGTCCGCCGCCGCATCAGCCAGTTGCGCGGCCTCGAAAGGGAACTCGAGCGGATCGTCTCGAACTGTCGCGGGGAAACGGTGGGAGAATGCTACGTCCTGCGCTCGCTCTCCGACCACGCGCTCTGCGAGCGCGAACATGGCGAGGTCGAGGGGCGGATCTCCTGACTCAGCCGGCCGAGACCAGGATCTCCGCCGTTTCTCCTCCGCGGCCCGATCGGGCGAAGACGCTGCGCCCGTCCTCGCCCATGTGCACCGAGCCTGTCGCCAGCATCGCCAGAGCGGCCGGGTAGAGCCTGTGCTCGGCGACGAGGACCCTAGCGGCAAGTGCGTCGGGCGTGTCTCCCGGAAGCAGCGGAACGGCAGCCTGCGCGACGATCGGACCCTCGTCCATGCCTTCCGTGACGAAGTGGACCGTGCAGCCGTGGACGCGCATTCCCGCCTCGATCGCGCGGCTGTGGGTGTCGAGCCCCGGAAAGAGCGGCAGCAGCGAGGGATGGATATTGATGATCCGGCCACGATAGCGGCGGATGAAATCGGCCGACAGCAGCCGCATGTAGCCGGCGAGGCAGATGACGTCGGGGGCGAACCGGTCGATCACGGCACGCACTGCCGCCTCGTGAGCGGCCTTGCCGGAATAGTCCTTGCGCGGCACGGCGACGGCTTCAATGCCGTGGCCACGCGCGGTCGCGAGGCCGCCGGCCCCGGCATTGTCGGAGACGACGCCGACGATCTCGGCCGGAAAGCCTGCGTCGGCGCATGCCCGGACGAGCGCCTCCATGTTGGAGCCGCGGCCGGACAGGAGGACGGCGACGCGCTTGCGGCCGGCGGTCATCGGGCGAGCGCGCCGCTGAAGACGACGCGTTCTCCCCCTTCCCGTCTGTCGGCCACGCCGCCGAGCTCGAACACGGTCTCTCCGGCTGCCTCGAGGACGTCGCGGACGGCCCGGGCCTCTTGCCGGCGAACGACGAGCACCATGCCGACGCCGCAGTTGAAGGTGCGCAGCATTTCCCTGGTCTCGACATCGCCGGTCCGCGCCAGCCAGCCGAAGATCGGCGGAAGTTGGATAGAGGACAGGTCGATCTCGACGGCGACGTCCTTCGGCAGGACCCGGGGAACGTTCTCCGGGAAGCCGCCGCCGGTGATGTGGGCCATTGCCTTGATTGCGCCGGTCTGCCGGATCGCCGCCAGAAGAGGCTTCACGTAGATCCGGGTCGGCTCGAGCAGGGTGCCGGCGAGCGTCCTGCCGTCGGCGGCCGGCGAGGGAGCGTCCCACGCGAGACCGGAATTGGCGACGATCCGGCGGACCAGCGAAAAGCCGTTCGAGTGAACGCCGGACGACGCCAGCCCGAGGAGGATGTCGCCTGCTGCAATGTCGGCCGTGGGAAGCAGGCGCCCGCGCTCGGCGGCACCGACGGCGAATCCCGCCAGGTCGTAGTCGCCGCCGGCGTACATGCCGGGCATCTCGGCGGTCTCGCCGCCGATCAGGGCGCAGCCGGCCTGCCGGCAGCCCTCGGCAATGCCTGCGACGATCGTCGCGCCCTGTTCCGGATCGAGCCGGCCGGTGGCGAAATAGTCGAGGAAGAACAGCGGCTCAGCGCCCTGCACCACCAGGTCGTTGACGCACATGGCGACGAGATCTATCCCGACGGTGTCGTGCCTGCCGGCCTCTATGGCGACCTTGAGCTTGGTGCCGACGCCGTCGTTCGCCGCGACGAGGACCGGGTCGGAGAAGCCGGCCGCCCTCAGGTCGAACAGTCCCCCGAAGCCGCCGATTTCCCCGTCGGCGCCCGGACGACGCGTCGCCCGGACCAGCGGCTTGATCTTCTCGACCATGGCGTTGCCCGCATCGATGTCGACGCCCGCGTCGCCATAGGTCAGTCCGTTCCTGCGCTCGCTCATCTCACTCTCCGGAGGGGACGACGTCCTACCGGGGCAATTGCCACGCGGCCCCCCGAAACGCAAGCTCGCCGGGGGCGATCGGCCCGTGGTTCGCATCGCAACCGGCAGGAATATCCACAGCCGCCGGCCCCGCCGGCGCGCAATGCCTCCTCGCCGGACGCAAGGTTTGGCACCCTCCCCCATTGCGCCCGGCCTCCGGCGATGCCATCTCATCGCCGCCAGCGCCGCATGTTCGCGGCGACCGCACGAGAAACCGCCGGAAAGCACGCATGACACTGCCGAACCTCATAACCGTGGCGCGTCTCCTGTCGGTGCCCCTCCTCATCTTCCTGCTGATGAACGCGGACTGGAAGAGCGCCGCAGTGCTGTTCGTCCTCGCCGGCATCTCCGACGGCGTCGACGGGTTCATCGCGCGGCACTTCGACCAGCGGTCCAAGCTCGGCGCCTATCTCGACCCGGTGGCCGACAAGCTGCTGCTGGTCAGCGTCTTCGTCGTCCTCGCCGTCATGGGGCAGTTGCCGGCATGGCTGGCCCTGCTCGTCGTTTCGCGCGACGTGCTGATCGTCGTCGCGGTGCTGCTGTCGAGCCTGATCGGGCATCCGGTCGAAGTGCGGCCGATCTTCGTTTCGAAGGCGAACACCGCCTGCCAGATCGCGCTCCTCGTGCTGGTTCTTTTCCAGCTCGGCTTCGGCATGGGCCTCGGGTCATTGCGGATCGCCCTCGTCGCCGCCGTCGCGGCACTGACGGTGCTCTCGGCGGCGGCCTATCTCGTGACTTGGCTGCGGCACATGGCGGGGTATACTGACTGATGACGGGCCGGAAGGCGTTCCTGACCGGGGCGGCGGGCAGCACCGGGGGCACGATACGCACATGAACGGAATGTCCCTGCGCAGGCAGGCAATCTTCTGGATCGGCGGCCTCGTCGCCCTGATCCTCTTCATATTCCTGTTCCGGTCGATCCTTCTACCCTTCGTCGCCGGCATGGCGCTCGCCTACATCCTCGATCCCGTGGCGGACAGGCTCCAGCGGATCGGCCTCAGCCGCCTGCTTGCGACCATCGTCATCCTGCTGATGTTCGTCATCATCTTCGCGCTGGCCCTCATGATCGTCGTGCCCGTGCTGGTCACACAGACGGCGGACTTCATCGACCGGCTGCCGAAATACGTCACCCAGCTGCAGGCGCTGTTGACCTCGCCGGACTTCCACTTCATGCCGGGCTGGCTGGCCAACCAGATGGGAAGCATCAAGGACAGCTTCTCGCAGGCGATCAGCCAGGGCGCCGGGTTCCTCGCCACCCTGCTCCAGCAGATCTGGAACTCGGGGAAGGCGCTGATCGATATCATCGCGCTCCTGATCGTCACGCCGGTCGTCGCGTTCTACATGCTGCTCGACTGGGACCGCATGGTCGCCCGCGTCGACAGCTGGGTGCCGCGCGAGCACGTCGGCGACGTCCGCATGATCGCCCGGGACATCGACCGGGCGATCGCGGGCTTCGTGCGCGGACAGGGCAGCCTCTGCCTCATCCTCGGCTGCTACTATGCGGTCGGGCTGTCGGTCGTCGGCCTCAACTTCGGGCTGCTGATCGGCTTCTTCGCGGGGCTGATCAGCTTCATACCCTATGTCGGCTCGTTCGTCGGCCTCGTGCTCGCCATCGGCGTGGCGCTCGTCCAGTTCTGGCCGCACTACACGCCCATAATCCTCGTGGCAGCCGTCTTCTTCACGGGCCAGTTCCTTGAAGGCAACGTGCTGCAGCCGAAGCTCGTCGGTCACAGCGTCGGGCTGCATCCGGTGTGGCTGATGTTCGCGCTGTTCGCCTTCGGCTCGCTCTTCGGCTTCGTCGGGACACTCATCGCCGTGCCGACGTCGGCGGCGATCGCCGTGCTCGTCCGCTTCGCCCTGTCGCGCTATCTCGAGAGCGAGCTCTACGAAGGCGTTACGCAGCCGCCGCCGGCGGCGGGCGAGGCAGCGCGCGCAACGGCGGAGGAGACCCGCGCTGGTGGCGCGAAGGAGACCGAGACGCACGAAGACGACCGCACCGCGTCGCTCTGAGGAGAATTCCGTGGCCAGGAAGCCCCACCAGATTCCGCTGCGCTTCGCGCATGCCCCGGCAACGTCCCGCGACGACCTTATCATCTCCGATCCGGTGAGCGCCGCTGTCGGGCTGATCGACAGATGGCCCGACTGGCCCTCGCCCGTCGTCGTCCTCGCCGGTCCGAGCGGGGCCGGGAAGTCCCACCTGGCGGCGGTCTGGCGCGAGAAATCGCATGCCGTCGCGCTGTCGCCGGAGACCCACGACGAGGCCGCGGTCGTCGAGGCGGCCGGCGCGGGACCGGTGCTCGTGGAGGATGCCGAGCGCGCCGGCTTTTCGGAACGGACGCTGTTCCACCTCATCAACGCCGTGCGCCAGAACGGCACGAGCCTCCTGATGACGACGCGCATGTGGCCGTCGGCATGGTCGGTCTCGCTTCCGGACCTGCGCTCGCGGCTGAAATCGGCCACCGTGGTCGAAATCGGCGAACCGGACGACGAGATGCTGGCGCAGGTGATCGTGAAGCTTTTCGCCGACCGCCAGATCAGCGTCGACCAGCGCACCGTCAACTTCCTGGTGACGCGGATGGAGCGCTCGCTCGACGCCGCGCAGCGCATCGTGGCGCGCATGGACGAGGTGGCGCTGGCACGCGGCGGACGGATGAGCCGCGCTCTCGCCGGCGAGGTGCTGGCGGAATTCGAGAGAGGCGACGGGTTCGAGAAAAGCGAGGATTCCGGCCGGCCGTCATAAATTCTTTGCCGAACTGGTATATTTGCCGGCAGAGTCGCAATTCAGGTGGTGAGATGGATACGAAAAGCACGCTTGCGGACAGCGACGGCCCTTCCCTCCAGGAGGCGCCGGCAGCCTCTCCCGAACTGGCGAACCTGCCCGAGCGCTTCATCAACCGCGAATTCTCATGGCTCCAGTTCAACCGCCGCGTCCTGGAGGAAACGCAGAACACGGCGCACCCGCTGCTGGAGCGCGTCCGGTTCCTTTCGATCTCGGCCGCGAACCTCGACGAATTCTTCATGGTGCGCGTCGCCGGCCTCGAGGGACAGGTGCGCGAGCAGATCGCCAGCCGCAGCGCCGACGGGCGGACGCCGGCCGAGCAGCTCAGCCAGATCCTCAAGGAGGTGGACAAGCTGCAGTTCGAACAGCAGGCGTCACTCGCAGTGCTGCAGGATGCGCTCGCCGCCCAGGACCTGCAGATCGTGCGCCCGGCCCGGCTGACGCCGGAGGACCGCGTCTGGCTCGAGGGCGAGTTCCTGCAGTCGATCTTCCCCGTGCTCACGCCGCTCTCGATCGATCCCGCGCATCCCTTCCCCTTCATCCCGAACCTCGGCTTCTCGATCGGCCTGCAGCTCTTCAGCACGACCGGGCGACAGCCCATGACCGGGCTCCTGCGCCTGCCCGTGGCGCTCGACAGGTTCCTGCGCCTGCCCAATCCCGGCCAGCCCGGCATCCGTTTCATAACGCTCGAGGACGTGGTCAGCCTGTTCATCGGCCGGCTCTTCCCCGGCTACGAGGTCCGTGGATCGGGGACCTTCCGGCTGATCCGCGACAGCGACATCGAGGTCGAGGAAGAGGCGGAGGACCTTGTACGCCTGTTCGAGAGCGCGCTGAAGCGGCGGCGGCGCGGATCGGTGATCCGTATCGAGTTCGATTCGGAGATGCCCGTGTCGCTCAGGGATTTCGTGGTGCAGGAACTGAACGTACCCGAGGACCGGGTGGCGGTATTGCCCGGGCTGCTTGCGCTCGACACGATTTCGGAGATCGTCAAAGCGCCCCGGGACGACCTGAAGTTCGAGCCCTACAACGCGCGCTTCCCGGAACGTATCCGCGACCATGCCGGCGACTGCTTCGCGGCGATCCGCGAGAAGGACCTCGTCATCCACCATCCCTACGAATCCTTCGACGTCGTGGTGCAGTTCCTGCGCCAGGCGGCGCGCGATCCGGACGTCCTCGCCATCAAGCAGACGCTCTACCGCACGTCGAACGACAGCCCCATCGTGCGGGCGCTCGTCGACGCGGCGGAAGCGGGCAAGTCGGTGACGGCGCTGGTCGAACTGAAGGCCCGGTTCGATGAGGAGGCGAACATCCGCTGGGCGCGCGACCTCGAGCGCGCGGGCGTGCAGGTCGTCTTCGGCTTCATCGAGCTCAAGACGCACGCCAAGATGTCGCTCGTCGTGCGCCGCGAGGAAGGCGGACTGCGCTCGTACTGCCACCTCGGGACCGGCAACTACCACCCGATCACGGCCAAGATATACACCGACCTGTCGTTCTTCACCTGCGAGGCGGCGATCGCCCGCGACATGCAGCTCGTGTTCAACTTCATCACGGGCTACGGCGAGCCGGAACAGCTGGAAAAGCTCACGGTCTCGCCGCTGAACCTGCGCAGGACCATCCTCGACCACATCGACCAGGAAATCGCCCATGCGCAGGCGGGACGACCCGCGGCGATCTGGATGAAGATGAACGCACTCGTCGATCCGAGGATAATCGACGCGCTCTACCGCGCCAGCCAGGCCGGCGTCGAGATCGACCTTGTCGTGCGCGGCATCTGCTGCCTGAGGCCGCAGATCGAGGGGCTTTCCGAGCGCATCCGGGTGAAATCCATCGTCGGGCGCTTCCTTGAGCACAGCCGCATATTCTGCTTCGGCAACGGTCACGGCTTGCCCTCGCAGGAAGCAGTCGTCTATATCGGGTCGGCCGACCTGATGCCGCGCAATCTCGACCGCCGGGTGGAGACCCTTGTGCCGCTGACCAACAGGACGGTGCACGAGCAGGTCGTTTCTCAAATCATGCTGGGGAACCTCATAGACAACCAGCAGAGTTACGAGATATTGCCGGACGGGACTTCGCGACGGATGAGCCCGCGGCAGGGAGAGGAACCATTCAACGCCCAGCTCTACTTCATGACAAACCCAAGCCTTTCCGGCCGCGGAGAGGCCCTGAAGTCGAGCGCGCCCAAGCTGATCGCCGGCTGGACCTCCGCCAAGCGCTGAGCGCGAAAGCTCCCTGCCTTGATGGTTGAGTCCGAGGCACGCGGCCGGCTGCCCGGCATCCACCCGATATCCGTCGTGGACATCGGCTCGAACTCCGTCCGCATCGTCGTCTACGAAGGCCTGAGCCGCTCGCCGGCGGTCCTCTTCAACGAGAAGGTGCTGTGCGGCCTCGGACGCGGGCTGGCGGCCAGCGGACGGATGGACAGGGAAGGCATCGAGCGGGCGCTCGCGGCGCTTCGGCGCTTCCGCGCGCTTTCGCGCCAGGCGCGCGCGCAGGAGATGCACGTGCTCGCGACGGCCGCCGCGCGCGAGGCGGAAAACGGCCCCGACTTCATCAGGCGCGCGGAAGATATCCTCGGCTGCGAGGTCAGCATCCTCTCGGGCGAGGAGGAAGCGCGCTATTCGGCCTACGGCATCATCAGCGGCTATCACGACCCGGACGGCATCGCCGGAGACCTCGGCGGCGGTTCGCTGGAACTCGTGGACATCAAGGGGACGCAGATGGCGCACGGCATCACGCTGCCCCTCGGCGGCCTGCGCCTGTCGGAGCTCTCGGGCGGCTCGGTGGCGAAGGCGCGGGCCTTCTCGCGCAAGCAGGTCAAGTCGGCGAAGATGCTGAAGGGCGGCGAGGGCCGGCTCTTCTACGCGGTCGGCGGCACGTGGCGCAACATCGCCAAGCTGCACATGGCCGAGACGCGATATCCGCTGCACATGATGCAGGCGTACGAGATCCCATTCGAGGAGGCGATGGACTTCCTCGGCCATGTCGCACGGCTGAAGGACAGCAAGAGCGACTCGCTGAAGGCCGTCTCGAAAAATCGCCGGTCGCTTCTCCCCTTCGGTGCGGTGACGATGCAGGAGACCATCGCGGCGATGAAGCCGCGGGCCGTGTCCTTCTCGGCGCTCGGCGTGCGCGAAGGCTATCTGTATTCGCTGCTGGGCGGCGAGGAGCGCCTGCGCGACCCCCTGCTGGCGGCCGCCGACGAACTGGCGATCCTGCGGGCGCGTTCGCCCGAACACGCCCGCGACCTCGCGGACTGGACGGGACGGATGCTGCCGGTCTTCGGCATCGACGAGACGGACGAGGAATCGCGCTACCGGCAGGCGGCCTGCCTGCTTGCCGACATCAGCTGGCGCGCCCATCCCGATTATCGCGGACTGCAGGCGCTCAACATTATCGCCCACAGCCATTTTTCCGGCATCACCCATGCCGGCCGCGCCTATATCGCGCTCGTCAACTACTATCGTTTCGAGGGCGTGAACGACGACGGGGCGACGGCCGAGCTCGCCCGGATCGCGACGCCGCGCCTCCTCGAACTGGCCAGGATGCTCGGCGGCATGCTGCGCGTCGCCTACCTGTTCTCCGCCTCGATGCCGGGCGTCGTGCCCTCTCTGAAGTTCGAGCCCGCCGGCGCCGGCATGCCGGAGGCCGACATCGCGCTGGTCGTACCGGCCGACTGCGCGGAGCTGGTCGGAGAGCGGGTGCAGGGACGCCTGCAGCAACTCGCCCGGCTGACCAACAGGCGCCTCGCATTCCGCGTGCTCGAGCGGTAGGACAACCGCCCGGCGCGTCAGGACGCTCTGGCCCAGACCTTGTTGTCGTGGAATGCGGCACCGCCGCAGGGTGCGCAGGGCTCGGCGCCGGTGAGCACGTTGATGCCCTCCCCGTCGAGATGATCGGCATTCGGCCAGATCCCCTCGCAGACCAGCACGCCGCGCAGGACGCCCTCGAAGAGATGGACGTGGATGCGCACCTCGCCGCGCGCATTGCCGAGGGTGACGATGTCTCCCTCGCCGACGCCGAGCGCGGCCGCGTCGTCGGGATGCACGAGCACCTGCGGACGGCCCTCGCGCTTGCGCGATCCCGGCATCCTGGAGAAGGTGGAATTGAGGAAGGAGCGCGCCGGCGAAGTCGCGAGCCGGAAGGGGTGCTCCTCGTCCGCGGTCTCGATGAGGTCGACGTGGTCCGGGAATTCCGGCAATCGTTCGTGCGGGCCGAGCGGACCGACGGATCTCGGCGGACGGTTCGGGGCGGGCGAACCCGTCCAGTCCGGGCGGAAGCGGAACCTTCCGTTCGGCCAGTTGAAGCCTTTCAGATAGTGGGCGCTCTCGAACTCCGGCTGGCAATCGATCCATTTGTCTTCCAGCAGCGCGTCGAAGCCGGGCTTTCCGCTCTTGGCCATCATGCCGTCGATGAGCTGGCGCTCGGTGAGGCCGAAGCCCGGACGGTCGGCGACGCCGAGCCGCTTCGCAAGTTCCTCCACGACGAAGAGGTTGGTGCGCACCGTCTCGGGCGGCTCGACGAGCTTCGGGCCGAGCGTGACGTGCTGCTGCCCGCCGCCCTTGTAGATGTCGTCATGCTCGAGAAACATCGTCGCGGGAATGACGATGTCCGCGAGTTCGGCCGTTTCGGTCATGAACTGCTCGTGGACGGCGAGGAAGAGATCGTCCCGCTGCAGGCCGCGCCGCACGAGCCGCTGCTCGGGCGCGACGTTCGCCGGATTGGTGTTCTGGACCAGCATGGCCGCGACCGGCGGACCACCGCGAAGAGCGGTGGCATCGCCCGTCAGGACGGCGCCGATCTGGCTCTGGTCGAGCAGCCGGACGGACCTGTCGCGCGATGCCAGGCCCACGATCTCGGACTGGTCGAGGCCGAAGGAGCCGCTGTTGGAGTGGAACGCACCTCCGCCTTCGTGCTGCCAGGCGCCGGTAACGGCGGCGATCGAGGCGGCGGCATGCATGTTGACGGCGCCGTTGCGCTGCCGCGAGAAACCGTAGCCGAGGCGAAAATAGGTGCGCTTCGTCTGCCCCACGAGGCGGGCGAAGGCCTCGATATTGCCGACGGAAAGCCCGGTGATCTGCGAGGCCCATTCGGGCGTGCGCGTCTCCAGGTGCGCTTCCAGGCCGGACGGGTCGTCCGTATAGCGGTCGAGATAGGCACGGTCCGCGAACCCCTCGCGGAAGAGGACGTGCATGACGGCGCAGGCGAGCGCACCGTCCGTCCCGGGCCTGAGCATGAGTTTCAGATCGGCCTGCTTCATCGTCGGCGTGTCGTAGACGTCGATGACGACGATCTTCGCGCCGCGTTCCTTGCGGGCGCGGGTGGCGTGGGTCATGACGTTGACCTGGGTCGCGACGGCGTTCGTGCCCCAGATGACGACGCAGTCCGACTTCGCCATCTCCCGGGGATCGGGGCCTATGAGCTTGCCGGTACCGGCGAAGTAGCCGGTCCAGGCAAGGTTCGTGCAGATCGAGTTGAACTGGCCGGAATAGCGCTTGGCGTGGCGGAGCCGGTGGATCGAGTCCCGCTGCACGAGACCCATCGTGCCGGCGTACTGATAAGGCCAGACGCTTTCGCTGCCATGGCGCTGCTCGGCCCTGACGAAGGCGCCGGCGATCTCGTCCAGCGCATCGTCCCAGGAGACCTCCCGCCATTCGCCCCCGCCCTTGCCGCCCTTGCGGCGCAGGGGCTTCAGCAGCCGGTCGGGATGGTAGAGACGTTCGGCATAGCGCGCCACCTTGGCGCAGATGACGCCCGCCGTGTAGCTGTTGTCGGGCGCGCCGCGCAGCCGGCCCACGCGCCCGTCGGGCAGGATCTCGACATCGAGCGCGCAGGTGGAGGGGCAGTCGTGCGGGCAGGCGGAGTGTCCGGTCTTCGTACCGGAGCCGATCGGGGTCGCATCGTTCATCGCTTTTCTATATTCCACTCGGACCGCGGCGGCCACCCGTCCGCGTCCCTGAATCGTGCATCGCAGGTCGGCCATGAACTACCGCCACGTCTATCACGCCGGCAATTTCGCGGACGTGCTGAAGCACGCCGTGCTCACCCGGCTCATCGTCTACCTGCAGCGCAAGGAGGGCGGCTTTCGCCTGCTCGACACCCATGCCGGTGCCGGATCCTACGATCTCGGCTCGCAGGAGGCCCAGAAGACCGGAGAATACCGCGAGGGCATCGCCCGGCTCCTCTCGCCGGATGCGCTCTCGCCGGCGGCGGAACGGCTGCTGCAACCCTATCTCGACGTCGTCCGTTCGCTGAACGGGGACGCGGAGATCCGGCGCTATCCGGGTTCGCCGCGGCTTGCCCGCGAACTGATGCGCAAACAGGACCGCCTCTCGGCGATCGAGCTGCATCCGCAGGATTTCGAAACCTTGCGCCGGGAGTTCGGCGGCGACCACCGGGTGCGGGTGACGCGGCTCGATGGATGGCTTGCGCTCGGCGCCCACCTGCCGCCGAAGGAGAAACGCGCGATCGTCCTCGTAGACCCGCCCTTCGAGGCCGGCGGCGAATACGACCGGCTCGTCGACGGGCTCGCGCGGGCCCATCGGCGGTTCGCGACCGGCGTCTACTGCCTCTGGTACCCGCTGAAGAACGGTGCGCCCGTCGCCGGCTTCCACGAAAAGCTGAAGGCCTCGGGCATCCGCCGCATCCTCTGCGCGGAGCTCGCGGTCCGCGCGCCCGCCGGCGAAGACGCCGGCCTGAGCGGCAGCGGGCTCATCGTCGTCAATCCGCCGTTCACGCTCGAGGAGGAACTCGGCATCATCCTTCCGGAACTCGCAACACTGCTCGGACAGGGCGAAGGCGCGGGCTGGCGAACCGAATGGCTTGCGGGCGAGGACGGCGTCTCGCGCGGCGATGGCGAACGAACTTGATTTTCGCCCTCCCCTTGATCATCCTGCCCGGCAACGACGCATTTGGCCCCGGGGATTCGCAATGAACCTGAAATCGCTTGCTTGCTCGGCCGTTCTCGCCGTGTCCACCGCCCTGCCCGCCTCGGCGGCGGACTTCGTCCGACCCGCGCCGGCGCACGCGCAGGCCGCCTCGTCGGTCTGCAGCGACAGCTCGGTCCTCGGCGTGATCGACCACAACTTCGACTACCGCGACGCCCACTACCTTCACGCCGGCCTCGACATCACGGATTTCCATGGCGCGCACGAGATCTACTACCGACCTTCCGACGCGACGCATCTCGTCGGCCGGACCTATTGCGAGGCGACGGTGGTCATGAACGACAACCGGCGGAGGCCCGTCTGGTACCTGATCGAATCGACCATGGGCTTTGCCGGTATCGGCGACAACGTCGAATACTGCGTTGCCGGGCTCGATCCCTGGCACGTGCACGGCTCCTACTGCGCTTCCGTCAGGCCCTGACAAGGGGGTGCACGCCTTCTCCTCCCGCCTTGCGCTGCGGCTGGCAGCCGCCGCACTTGTGCTGGCGGCGGGCGGTGCGGCGCCGCGCGCCGCGTCCGCCGCGGACGTAGCCGGCCAGTTCGAGTTCTACGTTCTGTCCCTTTCCTGGGCGCCGAGCTACTGCTCGTCCACCGCTGCGCACGCGAACGTGCAGGAATGCGGCCGTACGGGACGCTACGGCTTCGTCGTGCACGGCCTCTGGCCGCAGAACGACGAGGGCTATCCGGCGTCCTGCCCGTCGAAATTTTCCTCGCGCGTCCCGGCCTCGCTCGGCCGGAAGTTTTTCGACATCATGCCGGGCATGTCGCTGATCGGTCACGAATGGCGAACGCACGGAACCTGCACCGGGCTTGACCAGGCGTCCTACTTCCGGCTTGTGCGCAAGGCGCGCGAGGCCGTGAGGGTGCCGGCCGAATTCGGACGCTCGGCACCGTCCCGCACAGTCGAACCCGGCCGCGTCGAGGCGGCATTCCTCAAGGCCAATCCCGGACTGGAAAAGGATGCCGTCTCCGTCACCTGCAAGGCCGGGCGCATCCGCGAGGTGCGGATCTGCCTTACCAAGTCGCTGCAATTCCGGTCATGCCCGGCAGTCGACGCAGCAGCCTGCGACCTGCCGCGCGTCTCCATGCCGGGCGCCGGGAACTGAAACTCTCCGGAAACTTCCAATAACGAGGACTGCCATGAAGATACTCTTCGCTCCCGCTTCGCCCTATTCCTCGAAGGTGCGCATGGCCGCGCGCTACAGCGGACTCGACCTCGAGGAGGTCCGCACGGACACCAGTGCGGAAGGCGAGGAACTCGTCGGCAGCAACCCGCTTGGCAAGATCCCGACGCTGATCACCGACGACGGCAGCGCCGTCTACGACAGCCGCGCGATCATGCAGTTCATCGATCGCACGACCGGGAAGAAGCTCTATCCGCGCAATGCGGCGAGGCGTACGGAGGCGGAGGTCCTCGAGGCCCTTTGCGACGGAATCTGCGACGCGCTCATCCTGATCATCTACGAGCGCCGCTTCCGGCCGGAGGAAAAGGTCCACCAGGACTGGATCGACCGCCAGTGGCGGCGCGTCGAGCGTGGCCTGGATCACCTGAACGCCAACCTGCCGCGCACCACCAGGTCGCTGCACGGCGGACATTTCGCCCTTGCCGGGCTTCTCGGCTACCTGTCGCTGCGCTTCGAGGGGAAATGGGAGCGCGGCCGGGCCAGGCTGAAGAACTGGCCGGCCAAGTTCGAAAAGGTCTTCCCCGAGCACGCGAGCCTGAAGCCGCAGGCCTGAGACCTGGCGGAGCCGGAGCGCGTCCGGCTTGCAGGGAAACGCTCTAGAACTTGATGCCGATGCCCGCCCGCACGCTCTGCTCGTCGAAACCCGACGAGACAGGGCCGGGCGTGACGTTGTAGGTCTTCGAGCCGTAGTCGGAATAGCGGTATTCGATGCGGCCGGTGACCTTGTCGTTGATGGCGGCTTCCACGCCGGCGCCGGCGGTCCAGCCGATATGCGTGTTGCTGTCCGAGCTTGCACCGGTATCGAGCTTCATGCCGCTGGCCGCCACGCCGCCGGTCGCATAGACCATGAACGGGTTGAGGGCGTAGCCGACGCGGCCGCGAACGGATCCGAACCAGCCCTGGTCGGCCTTCAGCCCGGCTATCGCAGCATTGGCGCCGGAATATCCGAGATCGGATTCGACGCCGAAGACGTAATTCTCGACCTGCCAGTTGTAGCCGCCGTAAGCTCCACCGCCCGCTCCCTTGGCCGACTTGCCGCCAAGCGCGTCCACTCCGTCCCAACCATAGTCGGCGAAAGCGCCGGCATAGGGTCCGCTCCAGACATAGAGGGGGGCCTTTTCCGCCGCAGACGCGGGCGCCGGGGCGGGCGAGGCGCGGACTGCATCGGCAGCGCGCACGGCTCCGGTCATCGAGAAGGCGAATGCCGAGGCCATCGCCATGATGACAAGCTTTCGCATTCAGTTTCTCCTAGCGGCACAGACAACGGTTTCCGCGGCATAACGAGAACGGACGTCCCGAAGTTCACCGGACGTCTTCCCGATCAAACCCGATATGGGCATTGAATGGGCTTCTTGCCAAGCGACAAAGTGAAATTTGATTGACGGCGGAAGCCCTTCGCCGGACTGCCGCGTCCCGCACCGACCCTTCGGAAGCCGCCTCAAAACGCGGGAAACAGGAGTTTTTCTCCGGTCGTGCGGCAAACCGATGCACGGATGCCACGCCCGCCGCAATGTCGGCATGGCTCATGGAAATCTCGTGCCGGCGGCTATTTCTGCACGTGCTTGTGCCTATATTTGCGCCTCACGGGACAAACATTCAGCGGGACACTGACTTGCACAATTCTCCAGCCAGGACGGCGCTCGTCACCGGCGGCGCCAAGCGGATCGGCCGGGCGATCGTCGAAGACCTTGCCGCAAACGGCTTCGCGGTGGCCATCCACGCCAACAGCTCGACGCAGGCGGCCGAGACGCTTGCCGCCGAAATCCGCGCGAAGGGCGGCAGGGCTTCCGTCCATGGCGCCGACCTCACCCGCATCGACGAAACGGAACGGCTGGTCGAGGCGGCCGTGGAGGCCATCGGCCCGATCGGCCTGCTGGTCAACAGCGCATCGCTCTTCAAGGACGACGATGCACGCGTGTTCGAGGCGGAGAAGTGGGACGCGCATTTCGCGCTGCATGCACGGGCACCGGTCATCCTCGCGCAGAGGTTCGCGGCGCAATGCGGCGACCGGCGCGGCCTTGTGGTGAACATCGTCGACGAGCGGGTCTGGCGGCTGACGCCGAAGGTGTTTTCCTATACGCTGTCCAAGGCGACATTGTGGACCGCCACCCGGACGCTGGCGCAGGCGCTGGCTCCCAACATCCGGGTGAACGCGATCGGGCCCGGCCCGACGCTTCCCAACGAGCGCCAGACGGAGGCCGAGTTCCGCAGGCAGGCGTCAAGGGTACCGCTCGGCGCCGGCCCCGGCCTCGATGAATTCGGCCGGACGATCCGCTATCTGTTCGACGCAGCCTCCGTCACCGGACAGATGATCGCCCTCGACGGCGGGCAGCATCTCGCGTGGCGCTCACCGGACAACACAGACATCGGCGAATGACAGGAAAGACAGCAACACCCGGGACCGGCCTCAGCGAAAAGGACGTCGATACCGAACCGCCGGCCGACGATGTCGGCGGCGTGCTCTACGGCGAGACCGACGACGACGAGCAGGAGGAGCAAGCCGAGGAGATCGCCGGAGCGCTGGCGCCGGGCGGTGCGATAGACTGGGAGGCCACCGGCGACGCGGCGAGCGGCCTCCGGGGGGCGGAGGTCATCCAGGCCTTCGTCAGGCGGCTGCCGAACGCGCCCGGCGTCTACCGGATGTTCAATGCGGCGGGCGACGTCCTTTATGTCGGCAAGGCCCGCAGCCTGAAGAAGCGCGTCTCGAACTACGCCCAGGGCCGCGGTCATACGAACCGCATCGCCCGGATGATCCGCGAGACGGCGAACATGGAGTTCGTCACCACCCGCACCGAGACGGAAGCCCTGCTGCTCGAGGCGAACCTCATCAAGCGCCTGCGGCCGCGCTTCAACGTCCTGTTGCGCGACGACAAGTCGTTTCCCTACATCCTGATCACCGGCGACCACCCGGCGCCCGCGATCTTCAAGCATCGCGGCGCGCATTCGCGAAAGGGCGACTATTTCGGGCCGTTCGCCTCTGCCGGCGCGGTCGGGCGCACGATCAACGCGCTGCAGCGCGCTTTCCTGATCCGGACCTGCTCGGACAGCGTCTTCGACAGCCGGACGCGACCCTGCCTCCTCTACCAGATCAAGCGGTGCTCGGGGCCCTGCACGGGCGAGATCGGCGAGGCCGGCTACGCCCGGCTCGTGCGGGAGGCCAGGGATTTCCTCTCCGGCAAGAGCCAGAAGGTGAAGGCCGAGATGGCGGCGGCGATGCAGGAGGCATCGGAGAACCTCGATTTCGAGCGCGCCGCGATCTATCGCGACCGTCTCGCAGCGCTGTCGCACGTCCAGAGCCATCAGGGCATAAACCCGCAGACCGTCGAGGAGGCGGACGTCTTCGCCATCCACTACGAGGGCGGTCTGGCATGCATACAGGTGTTCTTTTTCCGCACCGGCCAGAACTGGGGCAACCGAGCCTATTTTCCGAAGGCCGATCCGTCGCTTTCGGCGGCGGAGATCCTCGGCGCCTTCCTCTCCCAGTTCTACGACGACAAGCCGTGCCCCCGCCAGGTACTCCTTTCCGAGAGGATCGAGGAGCAGGCCCTGCTTGGCGAGGCGCTGGCCATCAGGGCCGGACGGAAGGTGGCCGTCGGCGTTCCCCAGCGGGGCGAGAAGAGGGATCTGGTCGAACACGTGCTGGCGAATGCGCGCGAGGCGCACGGCCGGCGGCTTGCCGAGACCGCATCGCAGGCACGGCTTCTCAAGGGGCTGGCCGAGACCTTCGGTCTCGAACGCGTGCCGCGCCGCATCGAGGTCTACGACAACTCCCACATCATGGGAACGAACGCCGTGGGCGGGATGATCGTGGCAGGACCCGATGGCTTCGTGAAGAACCAGTACCGCAAGTTCAACATCCGCTCGGAAGAGATCACGCCTGGCGACGACTTCGGCATGATGCGGGAAGTCATGGAGCGCCGTTTCCGGCGGCTGCTGAAGGAGAACGGCAAGCCTGCCGCCGCCATCCCGTCTGCCGACGGGGAGGAAGAGGAGGGTCCCTTCCCTTCATGGCCGGACCTCGTCCTCATCGACGGCGGGCAGGGACAGATGACGGCGGTCCGGGCGATCCTGGAGGAACTCGGCATTTCGGAAAGCGTGACGGCGATCGGCGTCGCCAAGGGCATGGATCGCGAGGCGGGACGCGAGCGCTTCTTCATGAAGGGCCGGCCGCCCTTTACCCTGCCGCCGCGCGACCCGGTCCTCTATTTCGTCCAGCGGCTGCGTGACGAGGCCCATCGGTTCGCAATCGGGTCCCACCGGGCACGGCGCAAGAAAGAGATGGTGAAGAACCCGCTCGACGAGATCAGCGGCATCGGGCCTTCGCGCAAGCGCGCCCTGTTGCATCACTTCGGTACGGCGAAGGCGGTATCGCGTGCGGCGATAGAGGATCTTTTGGCTGTCGAGGGCATTTCGCGCTCGACGGCGCAACTTATTTATGACCACTTTCACGATGAACGTGGGGCGTGAGGCCGGCGTCGCGGAAGCGGCAGGCCTCGCGCTCCGGAACGGAGACGGGAGCTGACAGGAAGAGAGCGGTCCAGTGGTGGCTGAACGAGACATGGTGCAGGAAACGCGGTCGCACGCGTTCAATATCCCCAACATTCTGACCTACGGCCGCATCCTCGCCGTTCCCCTGATCGTCGGCTGCTTCTTCGTCGAGGGGAAGCTGCACGGCTCGGACTTCGCGCGGTGGACGTCTCTTGGCCTGTTCGTCGCCGCCTCGATCAGCGACTTCTTCGACGGCTATCTCGCCCGCATATGGGACCAGACCTCGAACATCGGCCGCATGCTCGACCCGATCGCCGACAAGCTGCTCGTCGCCTCGGTCCTGCTGCTGCTGGCGGCGGACAGGACGATCGCCGGCTGGACGATCTGGGCTGCGATCATCATCCTCTGCCGCGAGATCCTGGTATCGGGCCTGAGGGAATACCTGGCCGCGCTCAAGGTCAGCGTACCGGTGACGCGCATCGCCAAATGGAAGACGACCATCCAGATGATCGCGATCGCCTTCCTGCTCGCAGGCCCGTCCGGCGACAAGATCCTGCCCCATTGCACGCAGATCGGCCTTTCGCTCCTGTGGGTTGCCGCGCTGATCACGATGTATACCGGATACGACTATTTCCGCGCCGGACTGAAACACGTGGTGGAGTAATGGCTGTCAAGCTCGTCTATTTCGCATGGGTGCGAGAGCGGATCGGCAAGCAGGAAGAGGACATCGACCTGCCGGCCGGAGTGGCGACGGTGTCCGACCTGCTTTCGCACCTGAAGGAGCGCGGCGAGGGCTACGAAGCCGCGTTGCAGTCTCCCGAGGTGATCCGGGTCGCGATCGACCGGCAGCACGCCGCGCATGACGCCTCCGTGGCGCAAGCCCGGGAGATCGCCCTGTTTCCGCCGATGACGGGCGGCTGAGCCCATGGCTGCTCCCCGGGTGGAGATCCGCGTGCAGCGGCAGGACTTCGACGTCAACGCGGAGATCTCCGCCCTGACGGAGGGGCGTCGCGATGCGGGCGCGGTCGTCGCGTTCTGCGGACTCTGCCGCGACGAGGACGGCACGCTCGCCGCGCTTGAACTGGAACATTACCCGGGCATGGCGGAGAGCGAGATCGCACGCATCGCCGCCCTCGCCGGGGAGCGGTGGCCGCTGGCCGGCATCACCGCGATCCACCGCTTCGGGCGTATCGAGCCCGGCGACAACATCGTGCTCGTGGCCGCCGCTTCCAGGCACCGCCAGGCCGCCTTCGATGCCGCGAACTTCATGATGGACTACCTGAAGAGTTCCGCACCGTTCTGGAAGAAGGAGCACCGGCTGGACGGAACGGCGGGCGAATGGGTCCCGGCGCGCGAGACCGACGACGAGGCGATGAAGCGCTGGGACCCGCCGCCGGATTGACGCGCCGCCTGGACTTCCGCCACGGCTGGTCTACCTGCCCCGCGAGCAGGACAGTCGACGCTCCACACCGCCACCCCTCCCCGCGCAGGGTTCCCCTGCCGCGGCCCCTGTCGCGCCAGCGGTTTCCGACGAAGGCACCCTTTTGACCCAGGACACGGACAGCAAGCCGGCCGCGCCGCTCGATGGCTGGCCGAAACCCGTCCAGTGGGCGGCACTGCTCGTGTCGTCAGCGGCGCTCGCCGCCGTCCTCGAGTTGGTCGGGATACCCGCCGGGTTCCTGCTCGGACCGATGGTCGTCGGCATCGTCGCGGGCACGAACGGCGCAACGATCCGAATTCCGAAGGAGCCCTACATGCTGGGCCAGGCGGTGGTCGGCTGCCTGATAGCGAATTCCATCACCCCCGGGATCATACGGACGTTCCTCGAGGACTGGCCGCTCTTCGTCGGGCTCGTCGGCGCGGTGATCCTGGCGAGCAGCACGCTCGGCTGGCTGATGAGCCGCTGGCAGGTACTGCCGGGATCGACCGCCGTCTGGGGCGCCTCGCCCGGCGGGGCGACGGCCATGATGCTGATGGCCGAGGCCTTCGGGGCGGACGCCCGCCTCGTGGCGTTCATGCAGTATGCGCGGGTCGTCATGGTCGCCGTCGCCGCATCCGTCATATCACGCATCTGGGTCGAGGCGTCCGGCGGCCATGCGCCGTCGCCGGATCTCTTCGCGCCGGTCGACTTGCCCGGCCTGGGCGAAACGATCCTGCTCGTCGTCGCCGGCTCCACGCTCGGGGCGGTGTCGCGCATTCCCGCCGGTGCGCTGCTCGTGCCGCTGGCTGCCGGGGCGACGCTGCACGTGCTCGGCCTGGCATCGTTCGCGCTGCCGGTCTGGCTGCTCGCGCCCTCCTACGCCCTGATCGGCTGGCGGGTCGGCCTGAGCTTCACCCGCGAAGTCCTCACCCACGCAGCGCGCGCGCTGCCGCGCATCGTCGGGTCGATCCTCGTCCTGCTTGCCTTCTGCGGCGGCCTCGCCTTCGTTCTCAACCGCGCGGTCGGCATCGATCCGCTCAGCGCCTACCTGGCGACGAGCCCGGGCGGGATGGACTCGATCGCCATCATCAGCGCCTCGAGCCACGTCGACCTGCCCTTCGTGATGACACTCCAGACCGTCCGCTTCGTCATGGTCCTGATCGTCGGCCCGACCCTCGCCCGCTTCCTCGCGCGGCGCAGCGGCGGCCTGGAGGCGCCAGCGGCTCCGCGATCCCCGAAATGAAAAAGCCGGGCTGGCGCCCGGCTTCCGAAAACGCTTCTTTGCGTGCGGCGCGTCAGCCGACGATCTCGGTCCCCGAGAACCAGTAGGCTATTTCCTCCCTGGCGGTCTCCGGCGCATCCGAGCCGTGTACCGAGTTCTCGCCGATCGACAGCGCGTAGAGCTTGCGGATCGTGCCTTCGGCTGCGTCGGCGGGGTTGGTGGCGCCCATGATCTCGCGGTTCCTGGCGATGGCGTTCTCGCCTTCCAGCACCTGCACGACCGTCGGCCCGGAGGACATGAACTCGGTCAGTTCGCCGAAGAACGGACGCTCCCTGTGGACGGCGTAGAAGCCTTCCGCCTCGCGCAGGCTCATCCACACGCGCTTGGAGGCGACCACCTTGAGGCCGGCATCCTCGAACATCGTCGTAATGGCGCCGGTCAGGTTGCGCTTGGTCGCGTCGGGCTTGATCATCGAAAAGGTGCGTTCGATCGCCATGTCTCATCCTTGCTTGCTGGTCGGCCCCGTCGGGCCGGTGAGAGGTGCGGGCTAAATAGCCGGACAGGCCTTCCTAGACAAGACCGTGCGCCCGGCCGGGGCCGACAAGGCCTCGCTCGGGTGACACGGCTTGCCCGCCCGTGCTACTGCCCTGACCCGAACAGATGGCATCCATCTGGTCGGGTCAGGCCACAAGCCATGGATCCGGTGGGGCGATTTTTCCTGACAGATGATACCATCTGCCAGGATCGCACCGCCGGGCGTCCGCCGCCGCCGGTTCGGCGTTCCTGCGAGGGGAAACACCATGAAGACGCATTTCCGCGCGTTTGCCGCCTACAATGCCTGGGCGAACGCCCGGCTCTACGATTGCGCGGGCGAACTCACGCCGGAGGAATTCCGCCGCGACGTCGGCGCCTTCTTCAAGTCGATGCAGGGTACGCTCAACCACGTCCTCGTCGCCGATCGCGTCTGGATGAAACGCTTCACGGGAGAAGGCGACCACCCGGCCACGCTCGACGCAATCGTCCACGAGGCCTTCGGCGCGCTGCAGGTCGCGCGCAAGGTCGAGGACGAGCGCATCCTCGCCTATGTCGACAGTCTCGAGGAGAACGCCCTGGACGGCCGCTTCACCTACGTCTCGCTCGTCGACGTGCGGACGATCAGCCAGCGCCTGGCGCCGGCGCTGGCGCACTTCTTCAACCACCAGACCCACCATCGGGGCCAGGCGCATTGCATGCTCTCCGTGCTCGGCAAGGAACCGCCCCCGCTCGATCTCGCCTATTTCCACCGGGAGCCGGCGGGGCGCAGGTTCGCCTGAACACCGAGCCGCCGCGAGGGCGGCCCCTCCTCAGGGAAGCTTGTCGGCGATGACGTCGATCTTCTGGATCGAGGGCGCCTCGGACAGGAGTTCGTCGGCCTTGGCCATGAGAGCCTTCGCCACCTCGCCGGAGAGATGGGCGTCCCTGCCCTCGTCGTCGTCGAACGCGTCGAAGATGCCGAAGGTCGACGGACCCATGCGGATGGCGAACCATGCCACCGTCTTCGGCTCGTCGCCAACGAGGGCGGCCCCGCCCTTGAGGAAGCTCTCGACTTCGGCCTCCTTGCCGGGCCTGGCTTCGAGGCGAACGTAAAGTGCTTTCGCGGTCATGCTTTATCTCCTTTGCCTGCAGCTCCGGTGCATCCTGGTCCGGAAATCTGCGACGGCCTGAAAATTGACCTGGAGCGGACTGTCGCCAGTCGTCCTGATCGGCTGAAAATCGGGTATTCCGCTCTTGCCTTGGCACCCTCCCTGCTTCAATAAGCCCACATGCTGACGATTTCGAACCTTTCGGCCCGCATCGCCGGGCGGCTCCTGATCGAGAACGCCTCGGTGACGCTACCCGCTGGCACCAAGGCCGGGTTAGTCGGACGCAACGGCGCGGGAAAGTCAACCCTGTTCAGGATCGTGACCGGCGAACTCGCGCCCGAGACGGGATCGGTTTCGCTGCCCAAGAACTGCCGGATCGGGCAGGTGGCGCAGGAGGCGCCGGGCACGGCGGAGCCCCTGATCGACATCGTGCTGGCGGCGGACCGCGAGCGCGCCGCCCTGCTTGCCGAAGCCGAGACCGCGACGGACGGCCATCGCATCGCCGAAATCCAGACGCGCCTCGTCGACATCGACGCCCATTCCGCCGAGGCGCGGGCGGCCGGCATCCTTGCCGGCCTCGGATTCGACCAGGCCGCGCAACAGCGCCCGGCTTCGAGCTTCTCCGGCGGATGGCGCATGCGCGTGGCACTCGCAGCCGTGCTCTTCGCCGAGCCGGACCTGCTGCTCCTCGACGAGCCGACGAACTATCTCGATCTCGAAGGCACCCTCTGGCTGGAGGACTACGTCCGGCGCTATCCCCACACGGTCGTGGTCATCAGCCACGACCGCGACCTCCTGAACAACGCGGTGAACGCGATCGTCCATCTCGACCGGAAGAAGCTGACTTTCTACCGCGGCTCCTTCGACCAGTTCGAGCGCCAGAAGGCGGAGGCCGACGAGTTGCAGACGAAGATGCGCGCGAAGACGGAGGCGAAGCGCAGGCACATGGAGGCCTTCGTCGAGCGCTTCCGCTACAAGGCGTCGAAGGCCCGCCAGGCGCAGTCCCGCCTGAAGGCGCTGGAGCGGATGGGATCGGTCGACGCGGTGATCGAGGACCATGTGCAGGGCTTCGGCTTCCCGACGCCGGAGAAGCAGGTCGCATCGCCCATCATCGCGCTCGAGGGCGCCTCCGTCGGCTACGAGGCCGGCAAGCCGGTCCTCGCCGGCCTCGATCTCCGGCTCGACAACGACGACCGGATCGCCCTGCTCGGCGCGAACGGCAACGGCAAGTCGACCTTCGCCAAGCTGATCTCCGGCCGGCTCGCCCCCGAAGGCGGCCGGATGCAGGTCGCGCCGAACCTGAAGATCGGCTTCTTCGCCCAGCACCAGCTCGACGACCTCGTGCCTGGAGACAGCGCGGTGGCGCATGTGCGCAAGCTGATGCCCGATGCGCCGGAGGCGAAGGTCCGCGGACGGGTGGCGCAGATGGGGCTTGCCACGGAAAAGATGGACACGGCCGCGCGCGACCTCTCGGGCGGCGAGAAGGCGCGGCTCTTGATGGGGCTCGCGACCTTCGACGCCCCGAACCTGCTGATCCTCGACGAGCCGACGAACCACCTCGACATCGACAGCCGGCAGGCGCTGGTGCGCGCGCTGAACGAGTTCGAGGGCGCCGTCATCCTCATATCGCACGACCGGCACCTCCTTGAAGCGACGGTGGACCGCCTCTGGCTCGTGCGGGACGGGACCGTGCGCAGCTACGACGGCGATCTCGAAGACTACCGGAGCCTGATCGTTTCCGGAGGGAAGCCGGCGCAGAAGGCCGGGGCCGCCGCCGAGGAGGAACCGAAGTCCAAGGCCGACCAGCGA
Organism: uncultured Alphaproteobacteria bacterium; assembly: GCA_963760965.1. Classification (GTDB taxonomy): domain Bacteria; phylum Pseudomonadota; class Alphaproteobacteria; order Rhizobiales; family Rhizobiaceae; genus Pararhizobium_B. The sequence continues at coordinate 101,775 of CAVXEW010000006.1, read as the reverse complement.
AAGGCCGCCGCCGGGCGCCGCGCCGCGATGGCGCCGCTGAAGAAGAAGATCAGCGAAATCGAGTCGCTGACGGCGCGTCTTGAGAAATCGATTCAGGCGCTGGACGCCGAACTCGCGGACCCCTCGCTCTACGAGCGGGCGCCCGGCAAGGCGGCCGAAATCGCAAAGAAGCGCTCGGATGCGCAGGCCAGGCTGGCCGAGGCCGAGGACGAGTGGCTCTCGCTTTCGGCAGAATACGACGATGCGATGGTCGGCTGAATGCAACCTGGCCGCGGTCGATCAAAATTCCGCGGCTTTCCGACCCTAGCTTCATCGCGTTCGGATTTGGGATGACGCTCATTCGGGAAGAAAGCGGCAGGCAATCCCCCGGGATCGGGGGACCGGGGGAAGACGCAGGACCCGCGCGCGCGGCGGTTCCCGCGGTCGAGGCTCCGTCTGCGCCGGACATGCCGGCAGGCACCGCCCGCGGACTCTTCCGTCCGGCGCTCACCATCCTCGCCTCAGCCGCCCTCCATCTCGCAATCGCGGCGTTCTTTATCCTCGGTCCCGGCCGACACGCCGCGTCGGTGCTGCTTTCCGGCATCCGCGACACGGGCGCCGCATCGATCGGCGATGCGAGCCAGGAGAAAGCCGGAAGCGACCGGAAGGCGGCTCCGCAGCAGCGGGCGATCTCGGTCGTCCTGACGCCGCCGCCACCCTCCCCTGCGGCGAAGGCGCCGTCCGCCCCATCGCACCGGTTCGCCGCACAGGCGCCGGACAGGAGGCCCGCGACCGCGCCGAAGCCGCGCGCCGCGCTTCCCGTGGTCGCCGCTGCGGCTGCGGCGAAACCGGCCGACGCGACCCGCACCGACGGCGGGCGAACCACTCCGGCAGCGCAGCCGGCAGACGCACGGCGCACGCCGCCGAAGCCGCCACGGCAGCGCGAAACGGCGCAGCGGCAGCGCACGCCCGCAAAGCCGCAGGACAAGTCCCGTGCCCTGACCTTCCGCCAGCCCTTCCTGTTGCCCGCCAGCGGATCGCCCGGCGGATGGCGGGGTGCGCTGACCGGCAGCGCTCAGGGAGACAAGGCCTCGACGACGGCCGGCACGGCAGACAAGGGCTCCGGCGACGCGGCCGTGTCGAACTATCCCGGCCGTATCGCGCGCAAGCTCAACGGGGCCCTTCGCTATCCGTCGGGGGCGAAGGCCGCTCGGCTCACCGGGGAAGCGACGGTGAGTTTTGCGGTGGACGGTTCCGGCCGCCCCTCGTCGATCTCGATCGTCGCGAGTTCCGGCTTCGATGTGCTCGACAAGGCCGCGATGGAGGCAGTCAGGCGTGCCTCTCCCTTCCCTCCGATACCTTCGGCGGCCGGGCGCAAGGAATGGCCCTTCACCGTTACGCTGGCCTTCGGGAAATAGGTCCGCGTCCCGGCCTCAGGCCTTGCGCTCCCATCTCCGGTCGTCGGTCTGCTGCCAGTAGGTCAGGGCGTGGCCTTCCTGCTTCAGCCGCTTCCAATGGCCGCGCGCGTCCTCGAGCTGCTGCAGGTCGTGACCGTCGAACATGAAGACCAGCCGCTCGTAGCCGGAGATGTCCTCGGGAGAAGCCCCGTCGACCATGAACCGCACCGTCGCCCCGTTCGGATTTCCCGCCGTCACCGACAGGACGACGGGCTGGCGATCGGCATGGCGGGCATTGTCTACGCCGTGGGGAAGAAAGCTGGCGTCGCGATATGTCCACAGATGCGCGTCGAGCGCGTCGCGCCGCTCCTCGCTGCCCGTCTGGACGACAACGCGCCATCCCCGCTCGATGCTCTTCTCAAGAAGCGGCGGAAGCGCGTCCTCGAGACGCGACTCCGTCAGGTGGTAGAAGAAGACGTCGGTCACGCGCCGCTCAGCTTTCGTAGTGCGCCTTCACGAGATCGTCGAGCAGGCGCACGCCGAAGCCCGACGCCCAGGAACGGTTGATCTCGGTCTGCGTGGATCCCATGGCCGTACCGGCGACGTCGAGATGCGCCCACGGCGTCGCGTTGACGAAACGCTGGAGAAACTGGGCGGCGGTGATCGAACCCGCGGCCCTTCCTCCGGTGTTCTTCACGTCGGCGAAGCGGGAGTCGATCAGCTTGTCGTATTCGGGGCCGAGGGGCAGCCGCCAGAGCTTCTCCTGGGTGTTGCACCCTGCCTCAAGCAGCCGGGCCGCGAGTTCGTCGTCATTGGAGAACAACCCCGCGTGGTGGTGGCCGAGCGCGACGATGACGGCGCCGGTGAGGGTCGCGAGGTTGATCATGAACTGCGGCTTGAAGCGCTGCTGGCAATACCAGAGCGCGTCGGCAAGCACGAGCCGGCCTTCCGCGTCGGTGTTGATCACCTCGATGGTCTGGCCCGACATCGAGGTGACGATGTCGCCCGGCCGCTGGGCATTTCCGTCGGGCATGTTCTCGACGAGGCCGATGATGCCGACCGCATTGACCTTCGCCTTGCGGGCCGCGAGGGCGTGCATCAGGCCGGTCACGGCGGCCGCGCCTCCCATGTCGCCCTTCATGTCCTCCATGCCGCCGGCGGGCTTGATGGAAATGCCGCCGGTATCGAAGACGACCCCCTTGCCGACGAAGGCGACGGGCTTCTCCTTGGCCTTGCCGCCGTTCCACTGCATGATCGCCATCCGCGGCGGGCGGCCGGAACCCTGCGCGACGCCGAGGAGCGCACCCATGCCGAGCTTGCGCATGTCCTTCTCGCCGAGGACCTCGACCTCGACGCCGAGCTTCTCCAGGCCCCTGGCCTTCTCGGCGAACTCCTCCGGACCGAGGGCGTTCGCGGGTTCGTTGACGAGGTCGCGCGCGAGAACCACGCCGTCGACCACCCCGCGGGCCCGGGCGAACGCCTTCTTCGCGCCGGACGGATTGTCGACGACGATGGTGACCTTCGTCTTCTTCGGGGGCTCGCCGGCATCGTCTTCCGGCTTCTTCGTCTTGTAGGCGTCGAAGCTGTAGGTCCCGAGAAGGAGACCGGAGGCGAAGTCGGCCGCCTCGTGCGGCCCGACGTGAGCGCCGGGGACGTCGAGGAAGACCGCGACCGATGACGACTTCTTCAGCTGCGCGGCGGCGAGCCCGCCGGCGACAAGCCAGTCGTGCGGCTTCAGCGCTGCCGGGTCGCCAAGGCCGAGGACGACGATGCGCTCCACGGCCGCGGCTTCGGGCGCGAGAATCTCGTTCGTCGATTTCGCCTTGCCGGAGAAGCCGGTCACCTCGGAGGCCCGGCCGATGACGTCCTTCGGATCGACGCCGGCGGCGCCTTTCGCGACCGAGCCGCCTTCCGCGGCGGCGACGATCGCCAGGCCGCCCTTCGGCTCCGACGAACTGGCGAAGGTGACTTCGATTGAACGCTTCATGACAACTCCGTGGATTTCTGTGCGGCAGCCGGCCGGTGCCCGCGATCATGGAGTTTTCGGCCCGGTTGGCAAGTCCCGATCTGGGCGCGCCGCCCGGCGGCGCACAGGCCGGAGGACGAACCGCACCGCAGCCGCGGGCACGACAGCCGGCCGGTTAACCATCTTCGTTTGCCTCAAATTATCCATTTTGGTGCTTGATCTGCCCTGGCGAATGGCCGATGACGCGAATGCCCGCTTCGGTATGGACTGCAGCAGAGGTTGACGTCGACAGCTGCGACGCGCATCCCGGCTGCACCGGAAGATGGACCGCATCCAGGCTCGTCGCCGAGCGGAGCAACGCAATACGCCGAATGAACCAGATAGAACGCTACATATTCCGGCGCATCTTCCTCCTCGCCATGGGAATCCTGATCGTCACGACGATCCTGGCGATGACGACGCAGATCCTGCTCTACGTCAACCTGCTGACTTCGACCGGCCAGTCGCTGATGACCTACGCCAAGCTGGCCCTCATGCTCATGCCGAAGGTGATGGTGATCGTCATGCCCTTCGCGCTGCTCATCGCGTCAGGCTACACGCTGAGCGGCATGAACGAGGATTCCGAGCTGGTGGTGATCGAGGGCGCGGGGGCGCCGCCGCGCGTCGTGGCGCTGCCGATCATGCTGATCGCGATCGGCATGTCGGTCTTCACGCTCTATTCCAACCACTTCATCGAACCGGCCGCCAACCGGCAGGTGCGCAACATCGTCTCGAACGCCAGCGGCGACCTCCTGTCGAGCGCCATCCAGACGAGCACCTTCACCAGGCTCGACGACGGCGTCTATTTCGACGTCTCCGGCGTCGGCAGCGGCGGCGAACTCCACGGCATCTTCATTTCCGACAATCGCGACAAGACGAAGAGCCTCGCCTACTACGCAAAGAGCGGCCAGCTGATTCGCAGCGGCTCGGACCAGGTGCTGGTGCTGCAGGACGGCCAGGCGCAGAACAAGGACCTGCAGACCGGCAAGGTCTCGATCATCAAGTTCAAGTCCTACGCGCTGGACCTCGCGCTGTTTCCCGCCGATTCGCACGTCACGCACTACTATCCCAAGGAGGATCCGACGGCCTACCTGTTCAGCCCGGATCCGAACGATCCCTACTACAAGGCGCGGCCGGACCTGTTCGTCGAGCAGATCTACAAGCGTTTCAGCGAGTGGATGTACCCGCTCCTTTTCGGCCTGATCGCGATCAGCTTCATGGGGAAGGCCCATTCGAGCCGGACCGGCCGGGCGCAGTACGAAATCATGGCCTTCGCGGTCGCGCTGTTCTACAGGGCGGCGGGCTTCTATGTGGAACCCGAATTGGGCGGCAGCCTGATCTTCGCTATCCTGACCTTCGTGGTGCCGGCCTTCGGCATCCTTTCCTACGGCGCGCTCATCCTGATGGAACGCCAGATCTCCTTGCCGCAAGGCCTGCTCGACGCGATCACCGACGGCTTCCATGCCACCACGGGATCGCTCGGCCGGGCCGGGCGCAGGATGCTCCCCGGGCGCCATGGCGGTCCGACATGATCGCCGGCACCATCTCTCGCTATTTCTTCCGGCGCCAGGTCGCGACGATCCTGCGCTTCCTGGTGGGAATCCTGCTGCTTGTCGTGGTCGTGGACTTCACGGAGGTCTCGAGCCGGCTGCCGGACGACACCAAGTTCACGACGCTGGACACGCTCTACCTCGCGCTGTTGCGCATGCCGAGCATCATCGAGACGACGTTTCCCTTCATCATCCTGTTCGCCTCGATGGCGACGCTGATCGGGCTGAACCGGAGGAACGAACTCGTCGTCGCCCGCTCGACCGGCCTGTCCGCGTGGCAGTTCCTCATGCCGCTGGCGCTGGCCAGCTTCATCGTCGGGGCGCTGCTCGTCACGGTCGTCAACCCGATCGCCGCGCGCACGCTCAGGATGGCGGAGCTCCAGGAGGTGGTCGCGGGGCTCAGGAACAGCGACAGCGTCGGGGGATCGCGCCCTCCATGGCTGAGGCAGCGCACGAGCGAAGGCACGACCATCATCGGGGCAGAATCCATCGCCAATGGCGGGCTGATGCTCGGCAACGCCATGTTCCTGCGGATCGACCCCAAGGGCGACGTCGTCGAGCGGCAGGACGCCCGGAGCGCGCGCCTCGAGCACGGAAAATGGATTCTGGAGAACGTGCGCACCTTCCGCGCGGGCAAGCCGGAAGTCGACCAGAAGAGAGTCGAGGTGAAGACCAGCCTGGAGCCGGAATTCGTCCGCGAGTCGCTTTCCAATCCCAAGACCGTGCCCTTCTTCGAGCTTCCCCACAAGATCCGCGTCGCCCGCTCCTATGGCATGAGCGGCAACACGTTTGCGGTTCAGTTCCAGTCCCTTGTCGCCCTTCCCTTCCTTTTCGTTTCAATGACGCTGATCGCGGCGGTCGTCTCTCTCAGATTTGCGCGGATGGGGCAGTCTGTATCGGTTATTGTGGGTGGAATCGTAGCCGGCTTCGTGCTTTATGTCGTTTCCGTGCTGATAAAGGCATTCGGTGGTGCGGGGATCATTCCGCCGATTGCCGCAGCCTGGATACCGGTCGTGATCGCGATGGCGCTGGGGGTAACAGTTCTGCTCCACAAGGAGGATGGGTAGTGGTCGGCCATCGGCTGCGGACAGTCATGTCCCTGCGAAGGGCACTCGGCGCCGGGGCAAGCATTGCCGTCGTGGCGTTGTGCTGCGCCGTGTCCGGCGGCGCGTTCGCGCAGTCGGAGGGCCTGCCGGCCGGAGCGTCCGTGCCGGCCGGTTCCAAGCTCCTGCTGTCGGCCGACAAGCTCGTCTACAACGACCGCCGGCACACGGTTGTCGCAACGGGGGCCGTGCGCATCGCGTATGGCGGCTACCGGCTCGTCGCCAAGCGCGTGGAATACGACCAGGACACCGGCCGGATGCAGGCGTCCGGCGAAGTCGAGCTGGTCAATCCCGACGGGACCAAGCTCTTCGCCGACAAGCTCGACGTGACGGACAATTTCTCCGACGGCTTCGTCAACGCGCTGAGAATCGACACGACGAACCGCACCCATATCGTCGCCGAAAGCGCCGAACGGCGCGGCGGCACGGAGACCCAGTTCAACAACGGCGTCTACACCGCCTGCGAGCCGTGCAAGAAGCATCCCGAGAAGGCGCCGTTCTGGCAGATCAAGGCGCGGCGCGTCGTCCACGATTCCGACACCAAGACGATTCGCCTGCGCGACGCGCATTTCGAGATGTTCGGCGTGCCTGTCGCATATTTCCCGTACTTCTCGGCGCCCGACCAGACGGTGAAGCGGAAGTCGGGCTTCCTGCGGCCCGGCTTCGGCTTCAGGAAGACGCTCGGTTTCGGCCTTTCCGTGCCCTACTACCAGGTGATCTCCCCGTCGATGGACGCCACGTTCACCGGGACGGGATACACGCAGCAGGGCTTCCTCGCGGAGGCTGAGTTCCGCCAGCGGTTCCGCAACGGTTTCCACAGGCTGACGCTGGCGGGCATCGACCAGGCGAGCCCGAACGCCTTTAGCGCTGCAACCGCGGACCGGCAGGAGAGGTTTCGCGGCCTCGCGGCCTCCCAGGCGCATTTCGACATCAATCCGCGCTGGAGCGTCGGCTGGAACGTCATGCTGGAGAGCGACGCCAATTTCGGCCGCACCTACACCATCTCCGGGTACGACAGCAGCATCGTGACTTCCGAGGCGCACCTGACCGGCCTGTCGGGACGCAACTACTTCGACCTCCACGCCTATCATTTCGACGAACAGCCGGCAGACAACGCGAATGCCGGCTACTACAAGACGCTCGAGAGGCAGCAGCCCTTCGTGCTGCCGGTGATCGATTACAACTACACGCCGGAAGAGCCCGTACTGGGCGGTCAGCTGACCTTTACGGCCAACGAGACGAGCCTGACGCGCAGTGCGCTGGCGAAGGACGCCAACAGCAACGGCGTCGTCCGCTATCGCGGTCTTTCCGGAAGCGACAACCGGCTGAGCGGCGACCTCCAGTGGAAGCGGACCGTGACGACCCGCCCGGGACTGCTCCTGACCCCGATCCTCGCCGTGCGCGGCGACCTCTTCGACGTCAGCGTCGACAATCCCGGCCTGGCGCCCGCGACGGCCAGCTTCGCCGGCAGCGGCACCTACGCCCGCTCGATGGAGACCGCCGGGATCGAGGCGCGCTATCCCATCCTCGCCGCCACGGCGCACAGCACGCACGTGATCGAGCCGATCGCGCAGGTCTTCGTGCGCCCGAACGAACAGATGGCGGGCGGACTGCCGAACGAGGACGCGCAGAGCTTCGTATTCGACACGACCAACCTCTTCAGCCGCGACAAGTTCTCCGGCTTCGACCGCGTCGAGGGCGGCACCCGCGCCAATGTCGGCCTGCGCTACACCGGATCCTTCGACAACGGCGTCACCCTCCAGAGCACATTCGGCCAGTCCTACCAGCTTGCCGGCCGGAATTCCTTCGCCGCTCCCGACCTCGTCTATGCGGGGCACGATTCGGGACTGGAAACCGCGGTCTCGGACTATGTCGGCTCGGTGGGGATGTCATTGCCGGTCGGCTTCGGCCTCGACGCGCAGGCGCGCTTCGACAAGTCGTCGCTCGAACTGAAGCGGACCGCCGTCGACGCCAGCTATTCCGCTTCGCGCTTCTCGACGACGCTGAGCTATTCGGAACTCGCGCCCCAACCGGAATACGGCAGCACCGGAACCCAGCGGGAAATCACCACGACGGCATCGCTCAAGTTCGCCCAGAACTGGCGGGTCTTCGGCCACGTCACCTACGACATCGAGCGCAACGGCATCAGCCGCGACGGGCTCGGCCTCGCCTTCAACAACGAGTGCTTCGCCCTGAACCTTGTCTATGCGCAGTCCAAGAACCTCGTGAATCCGAGCCTGACCACCGGCACGGACTGGTCGATCGGCGCGACCCTCAGCTTCAGGACGCTCGGGGACGTGGTGCTCGGATCCAACACGCTCACCCAGACGAACTAGACGAGATGTCCCGTCACGGTTCTGCCAAACGGGGCGTCCATTTACGCAACATGCCAAATTTGCGAAGAACGAAGTCGGGGATCGACCGTTCCTCAGGCGAAGATGTTCAGGAAGGTTAGGCCATGATCAAAGGCATCGGTAATCTGCGCGTCGTTTCGGCATGCTGCGCCCTTCTCCTTGCGGCCGCAGTCCTCCCGCAGACCAGCGCGCCCGCCAGAGCGGCGAACGAGATCAAGATCGTCGTCGACGGCCAGCCGATCACCAGCTACGACATCTCCCATCGCATCAATTTCCTTCGGCTTCAGCACAAGAAGGGCAACCTGCGCGAGATGGCCCGCAAGCAGCTGATCGACGAAAAGATCAAGGAGGTCGCCATCAGCCGCGCGCACGCCTCCGTCTCCACGAACGACGTCGACGCAGCCTTCGCCCGCTTCGCCAAGTCCAACCACATGACGACGTCCCGCCTCTCCGCCATCCTCGACCGCGCGGGCGTGACGGCAAAGCATTTCAAGCATTACATCGCCATCCAGATGAGCTGGCCGCGCGTGGTCCAGAGCCAGGGGGGCGGAGGCGCCAGCCATTCCGACGAGCTCGTCGCCAACATGCTGGAGAAGGGCAAGAAGAAGCCGTCGACGACGGAATACATCCTTCAGCAGGTGATCTTCGTCGTGCCGGCCAGCAAGCGCGGGGCGATCCTCGCCCGTCGCAAGCGCGACGCCGAAGCGATGCGCCAGCGCTTCCAGAGCTGTGGCACGACGCGCGACTTCGCCGCCAAGCTGCACGACGTTGCCGTGCGCGACCTCGGGCGTTTCCTGCAGCCCCAGCTCCCGGCCGAGTGGAAATCGGACATCGAGAAGACCCCGGCCGGAAAGGCGACGCCGGTCCACATCACCAAACAGGGGGCCGAGTTCATCGGCGTCTGCTCTGCCAAGAACGTCTCCGACGACGCTGCGGCGGCCTCCGTGTTCAGTTCGCAGAAGCAGGACGGAGGCAACGGCAGCGACTCGCAGGGCGAAAAGATCCTGGCGCAGCTGCGCGACCACGCGACCATAACCTACAAATAGGCGGCCGCTGGCACTCCGGCGGCCGGCTGGGAAGGAGCGTCGGATCGCGCCCGCGCGGCGCGGCGCGCATTCAAGGGACCGACGGAGACAACGAGGATGCGAGCTTGCCGGTGACCGCAGTTCCCGCATTGACGATGGGCGAACCGGCCGGAATCGGGCCGGACATCACGCTGCTTTCCTGGATGCGGCGCAGGGAACTCTCCCTTGCGCCCTTCCTTCTCGTCGGCGATCCCGAACTCATGGCCGAGCGGGCCGCGATGCTCGGTCTCGACGTCGCCATCGCCGAGTCCTCTCCATCCGACGCTGCAAAGGTCTTCGGCGAAGCCCTGCCGGTGCTGCCGATCAGGACGACCGCGCGCTGCGAAGCGGGCAGGCCGGATCCGACGAACGCCGCCATGGTCATTTCCGCGATCGAGCAGGCGGTCGAACTCTCGCTCGAGGGATCCTGCAGCGCGACGGTAACGAACCCGATCGCCAAGTCCGTTCTCTATGCGGCGGGCTTCCGGTTTCCCGGGCACACGGAGTTCCTGGCCGAGCTCGCGGCGACCGCCACGGGTCGCTCGGTGATGCCGGTGATGATGCTCGCCGGGCCGCGATTGCGCGCGGTGCCCGTGACCATCCACATCCCGCTCGCCGCGGTGCCGGGCGCGCTTAGCCGGGACCTCGTCGAGAGGACCTGCCGTATCGTCGCCGCGGATCTCGCCTCACGCTTCGGCATCCCCCGGCCCCGCCTGGCGGTTTCCGGGCTCAACCCGCATGCAGGCGAAGGTGGTGCGCTCGGAAGCGAGGACGACGCGATTGTCCGGCCGGCCGTCGAGCAGATCCGCAGCGAGGGCATCGAGGCTTTCGGCCCCCTGCCCGCCGACACGATGTTCCATGACGAGGCGCGTGCCCAATACGACGTGGCGATCTGCATGTACCACGACCAGGCCCTGATACCGGCAAAGGCGCTCGGTTTCGACGAAAGCGTCAACGTCACCCTCGGGCTTCCCTTCATCCGCACTTCGCCCGATCACGGCACCGCGTTCGCGCTGGCCGGCAAGGGCAGCGCGCGGCCCGACAGCCTCGTGGCGGCGCTGCGCATGGCGGCCGGTCTCGGAGAGCGCGAACGGGAGCGACGGCCCGCCGCCCGGCAGGCGGAGCGGCGGTGACCGCCTCGCTCGACGGACTGCCGCCGCTTCGCGACGTCATCGCCCGGCACGGCATCGACGCACGAAAGGCGCTCGGCCAGAACTTCCTCCTCGACCTGAACCTGACGCAGAAGGTGGCGCGGGCGGCCGGCGACCTCTCGCGGGGGACGGTCGTCGAGGTCGGTCCCGGCCCCGGCGGCCTGACCCGGGCACTGCTCGCCCTCGGCGCGCCCCGGGTGATTGCTGTCGAGCGCGATCTCCGATGCCTGCCCGCGCTCGAGGAGATTGGCGCGCATTATCCGGGACGCCTGCAGGTGCTCGAGGGCGACGCGCTCCGGCTCGTGCCGGAGGCAGTGCCGCAGGACGGCGAGCCGGTCAGGATCGTCGCCAACCTGCCCTACAATATCGGTACGCAATTGCTGCTGCAGTGGCTGCTCGCGGAACCCTGGCCGCCGTTCTACGCGTCGCTGACGCTGATGTTCCAGCGCGAGGTGGCCGAGCGCATCGTCGCGGCCCCCGGCTCCGGCGCCTATGGCCGTCTCGGAGTGCTCGCGGGCTGGCGCACGACGGCGCGGATCATGTTCGATGTGCCGCCGCAGGCATTCACGCCGCCGCCGAAGGTGACCTCGTCGGTCGTGCACATCGTGCCGCGCGAGAGGCCGATCCCCTGCGTGGCGGAAGCGCTCGGACGGGTCACGCAGGCCGCCTTCGGGCAGCGCCGCAAGATGCTCCGCCAAAGCCTGAAGCCGCTCGGCGGCGAGGCCCTGCTCCGGGCCGTGGGCATAGACCCGACCCGGCGCGCCGAGACGCTTGCGGTCGAGGAGTTCTGCGCCATCGCGAACGCGCTCGAGACATGAGCACGAGGCCGTGCAGGGCCTGAAGCATTTCCGGTGAAAACAGAAACGTCTTCTATGCGCTATCTCTTTGTCTTTACGCAATTCCGGACGCAGAACGGTTTCACGCTCTTGCTGGAATTGCTCTAAGACCTGAAGTCGGCCGGCTCCTCGAGCAGGGTCGCGACGAAGTCGTAGAGGCCCTGGCGCCGGTCGGGCCGAAGGCGCTCGGCCTGGAGTATGGCCATCGCGGCCGGGTAGGCCTGGTCGAGATCCTCGTTGACGATCACGTAGTCGTATTCACGCCAGTGCTGCATCTCCTCGCGGGCATTGGCGAGCCGGGTGGAGATCACTTCAGCGCTGTCCTCGGCACGGCGGTGCAGGCGCGCTCTCAGTTCCCTGACGGTCGGCGGCAGGATGAAGATCGATACCACGTCGGCCTGCATCTTTTCCTGGAGCTGCTGTGCGCCCTGCCAGTCTATGTCGAAGAGCATGTCGCGGCCCTCGGCCATGGCGTCCTCGACGGCCTGTCGCGGCGTTCCGTAGAAGTTGCCATGCACTTCCGCCCATTCGAGAAGGGAATCGGAATCGCGCAGGCGCTCGAACTCTCGCATGGAGACGAAGCGGTAGTGCACGCCCTCGATCTCGCTCGGCCGGCGCTTGCGCGTCGTCACGCTGACCGAGAGCTCGAGGTCCGGATCGTTCTCGAGCAGGGCGCGCGCGATGGTCGACTTTCCGGCGCCGGAAGGCGAGGACAACACCAGCATCAGGCCCCTGCGCCTGATCTCGATCCTTGCGGAACCGGCCTTCGGCATCGTGGTCACTCCAAATTCTGTATCTGCTCGCGAAGCTGGTCGATCAGCACCTTCAGGTCGAGACCAGCCGCAGTGATCGAGGCGGCGTTCGACTTCGAGCAGATCGTGTTCGCCTCGCGATTGAATTCCTGGGCCAGGAAGTCGAGCCGCCTTCCGATCGGGCCGCCGGACGCCAGCAGGTCCCGGGTCGCGGCGACGTGCGCCTGCAGGCGGTCGATTTCCTCGCGCAGGTCCGCCTTTGTCGCGAGGAGCGCGGCCTCCATGTGGAGCCTGGCGGGATCGAGCCCCCTGGAGGCGTCCATGAGCTGGGCCACCTGGTCTGCGATGCGCGCCCGGATCGCTCCCGCCTCTCGCGACGGATCGGCCTCGATCGCGTCGACCAGCGCCGCTATGGCATCTACATGACCCTCCAGGACGGCCTGCAGCGCGGCGCCTTCCCCCTCGCGCATCTTCTTCAGCGCCCGGATCGCCCTGGACAGGTCGGCGAGGCATTCCGCGTCGCGCGCGGCGACGTCTTCCGGGTCGCTTTCCTGCTCGCGAAAGTCGAGTACGCCCCGGATGCCGAGCAGTCCATCGATGCTCGGAGCCTTCGCATCGATGCGTTCGCCGATGCGTCGCGCTATCTCGAGGATCTCGCCGAGCGCACGCTCGTCGAGAACGGGCCTCAGGTTGGAGCCGCCGCCGGACACCGAGAGCCCGACCTGAAGGTTGCCGCGCCTGAACTCGGCCGCGCTCATCCGGCGGATCTCGGGCTCGTAGCGCTCGAGCCCCTGGGGAAGGCGGGCGCGCACGTCCAGGCTCTTGCCGTTCACCGAACGCAGTTCCCACACCCAGCGGATGTCGCCCGAACCGCCTTCGACCCGGGCGAAACCGGTCATCGATTGCACTGTCATTCGCGCCCCTTCATTCCCTCAGTTCGCGCTCTTGCCGGCGCTGTCCTGCGCCTGGCCGTTGTCGTTCTTGCGCGCGGCCTCGATTTCCCGCCAGCGCCGCACATTCGCGTTGTGCTCCTTGAGCGTGCTCGAGAATACATGACCGCCCGTGCCGTCCGCCACGAAATAGAGATCGCTCGACTTCGACGGGTTTGCGACCGCCTCCAGCGCAGCCCGGCCCGGATTGCAGATCGGCGTCGGTGGCAGGCCGGCGATGTCGTATGTGTTGTAGGGTGTCTTCTTGTCCAGGTCGGACTGGTAGAGCGGGCGCCCCGAAGGCTTTCCGTCGCCTCCGAAGAGGCCGTAGATCACCGTCGGGTCGGACTGGAGGCGCATGCCCTTGCGCAGCCGGTTCACGAAAACCGACGCGACCAGCGGCCGCTCGCCCGACTTGCCCGTCTCCTTCTCGACGATCGACGCCAGGACGACCATTTCCCGCTTGCTGGAGAATGGGAGATCCGGCTGCCTGGCCTGCCAGATGCGGTCGACGGCGCGCCGGTCGGCCGCCTTCATCTTGTCGACGATCTCCTGCCGGCTGGTGCCGCGCGTGAACTTGTAGGTGTCCGGCATCAGCGAGCCTTCCGGCGGCAACTCCTCCGGCAGCGGGCCGCTGAGGACCGGGTCGTCGGCGAGGAGGCCGAAGATCTCCTTGACCGTCAGCCCCTCCGGAAAGGTCAGCGAGTACAGGATCGACTTGCCCGACTGCAGGAGGTCCATGACGGACCGCATCGAGGCATGCGCCTCGATCCGGTACTCGCCGGCCTTGAGCGAGCGATGCGGCATGTAGAAGCGCTTTGCGATGCTGAAAAGCCGCGCGTCCGTGATGATGCCCTTGCGCTCGAGGCCCGCGCCGATCTCGCTCGCGCTGGCGCCCTTGGCGACGAGGTAGGTCGTGCCCTGCGCGAGCGGCCCGGCCTCGTTGAACATGCGATCGCCGAAATAGAATGCGGCGGCCGCCGCGAGGACGGCCAGCACCAGAACGGTCATCACGAAGTTTGCGAAGATGACGAACTGGCTGCGGGCGCGGCCCGAACGCCTCGAGGCCCTGCCGGCAGCCGGTGCGCTGGCGGACGACGCCGGGGCGGAGGAGCCATCGTCAGATTCGCGCTGGAAGCCGTCGCGGTGCGGTGCCTCTCTTCCGTCCTTCAAAGCAAATCCTCAAGAAACCATTCGATGGCGTTCTTATGCCATGCAAAGTGGCGAAAACGGGGACCGATATGAATGAATCCACCGCTTACCCGTCGTAGCGGCTGAGGATCAGCGAAGCGTTGGTGCCGCCGAAGCCGAAGGAATTCGACAGCGCCACGTTGATCTCTCGCTGGCGGGCGACCTTCGGGACGAGGTCAATCTGCGAAGGCCGCTCGGGATTCTCGAGATTGAGCGTCGGCGGGGCGACGTTGTCGCGGATGGCGAGGATGCTGAAAATTGCCTCGACCGCGCCGGCGGCGCCGAGCAGGTGGCCGATCGCCGATTTCGTCGAGGACATGGAGATGGTCGGCGCCGCTTCGCCGACGAGGCGTTCGACCGCACCGAGTTCGATCGTGTCGGCCATGGTCGAGGTGCCGTGAGCATTGATGTAGTCGATGTCGGAGGGCTGGAGGCCACTGTTCGCCAGCGCCGCCTTCATGCAGCGATAGGCGCCGTTGCCGTCCTCCGACGGAGCGGTGATGTGGTAGGCATCGCCCGACAGCCCGTAGCCGACGACCTCGGCGTAGATGCGGGCGCCGCGGGCTTTGGCGTGTTCCAGCTCTTCCAGGACGAGGATGCCGGCCCCCTCGCCCATGACGAACCCGTCGCGGTCGCGGTCATAGGGCCTCGACGCATTCTGCGGGTCGTCGTTGTGGCTGACCGACAGCGCCTTGCAAGCGGCGAAACCGGCGAGCGCGATGCGGCAGATCGGCGATTCCGTTCCCCCCGCGACCATCACGTCGGCGTCGCCGAGGCCGATCAGCCGGCTGGCGTCGCCGATGGCATGGGCCCCGGTGGAGCAGGCCGTGACCACGGAATGGTTCGGCCCGCGCAGTCCGTGCCGGATCGATACCTGTCCCGAGGCGAGATTGATCAGCCGCCCTGGGATGAAGAAGGGGGATATGCGGCGCGGGCCGCGGTCTCTCAGCGTGTAGCCGGCTTCCACGATACCGTCGAGGCCGCCGATGCCCGAGCCGATCAGCACGCCGGTGCGGCACTGATCTTCCTCGGACTTCGGCGCCCAGCCGGCGTCGGCAAGCGCCTGGTCCGCCGCCCCCACCGCATAGACTATGAACGGATCGACCTTCCGCTGCTCCTTCGGCTCCATCCAGTCGTCCGGATTGTAGGTGCCGTTGGTGCCGTCGCCGAAGGGAATGCGGCAGGCGATCTTGGCAGGCAGGTCCTCGACCTCGAAGTCGGTGACCTTGACCGCCGCATTCTTGCCCTCGACAAGACGTGACCAGGTGGTCTCGACGCCGCAACCGAGCGGCGAGAGCATGCCCAATCCAGTGATGACGACGCGTCTCATCAGTATTTCCTGTACAGCTGACTGAAATTACTTGGAAACAGCGGCAGCACTGTCCGGCAGGTCCGGTTCCGGCGACGAACGGGACGGACCCCCGACTTTCGAAATCGTCAGGCCTGCGACTTCTCGATGTACTTTATCGCGTCGCCGACGGTCAGGATGGTGTCGGCCGCGTCGTCGGGAATCTCGACGCCGAACTCTTCTTCGAAGGCCATGACCAGTTCCACGGTATCGAGGGAATCGGCACCCAGATCGTCGATGAAGCTGGCGCTTTCGACAACCTTGTCGGCATCAACGCCCAGATGCTCGACAACAATCTTCTTCACGCGGTCTGCGATATCGCTCATGTCGGTTTCCTCGACCTATTCCGTTGTACTCATGCCTCGTTAGCGGCATCGGTTACCCTAATCAAGCTTCCGCCACCATTTTTCGGCGGCAGGTTTTCCGGTGCCGCCCGCAAATTGTGGATTGGCTCAGGCCGCCTTCGCCGGCCTCGCGGTCGCGGGCCGCCGTCCCGTCTTTCTCCTCGGCAGCCGCGACGGCGCATTAGCACGCCTGCCCGCCCGCCGAAAGCGAAAACGGCTGCGCCCGGCGCTAGATCATCGCCATGCCGCCGTTGACGTGGACCGTCTGGCCCGTGACGTATGCCGCTTCGGCCGAGGCGAGATATGCGACCGCCGACGCCACTTCGGCGCCGGTGCCCATGCGACGCATCGGGATGGCGCCCATGATCGCCTCCTTCTGCTTTTCGTTCAGCTTGTCGGTCATCGCGGATTCTATAAAGCCCGGCGCCACGCAGTTGACGGTGACGTTGCGGCTGGCGATCTCCTGGGCAAGCGATTTCGAAAAGCCGATCATCCCGGCCTTCGCGGCGCAATAGTTCGCCTGGCCAGGATTGCCGGTCACGCCGACCACCGAAGTGATATTGACGATCCGGCCGAAGCGCCGCCGCATCATCGGGTGCGTCAGTTCCCGCGTCAGCCGGAAGACGGCAGTCAGGTCGACTTCCAGCACGGCGTCCCAGTCGGCGTCCGACATGCGCACGAAAAGGCCGTCCTTCGTGATGCCGGCGTTGTTCACCAGGATGTCGACACCCTCCAGGTCGGCCTCGGCCTTCTCGCCGAGTGCCTTCACCTCGTCGCGGCTCGACAGGTCGGCGGGGAAGAGCTTCACGCGGTCGCCCAGTTCGCCCGCCAGCGCCTCGAGCTTGGCGAGACGCGTTCCGTGCAGGCCGACCACGGCGCCCTGCGCGTGGAGCGTGCGGGCGATCGCTTCGCCGATTCCACCGGAAGCACCGGTAACCAGGGCCTTCCGGCCGGTCAGATCAAACATGGCCTCTCCTTCCGTCGCGTATTCAGTTTCCGGCCGGTCAGGCCAGCAGGACGTCCAGCGCGGCGTCGACCTCGCCCGGCGTGCCGACCGCCGATGCCGCGAGCGTGCGGTCGATTCGCCGGGCCAGGCCCGTCAGAACCTTGCCGGACCCGACCTCGTAGAGCGTGGTGACGCCGTTGGCCGCCATCCACTCGACGCTCTCGCGCCAGCGCACCCGGCCCGTCACCTGCCGGACGAGGAGTTCCGCTTCCTGTCCGGCATCGCGGACCGGCTCGGCGGTGACGTTCGCAACCACGGGCAGGGCGAGCGGGCCGTGTCCCGCCCCGGCGATCGCGGCGCGCATCGCTTCGGCAGCGGGCGCCATCAGGGCGGAGTGGAACGGGGCCGATACCGGCAGCATGATCGCCCTTTTGGCGCCTTTTTCCCCGGCCAGGGCCGCAGCCTTCTCGACGGCGGTCCTGCTGCCGGAAACGACGAGCTGCCCGCCGCCATTGTCGTTTGCGATCTGGCAGACGCCCTCGCCCGCGGCTTCGGCGCAGATCGATTCCACCGCTTCCGCGTCGAGGCCGATGACGGCGGCCATGGCGCCTTCCCCGACCGGAACGGCTTCCTGCATGGCGTTGCCGCGAATGCGCAGCAGCCGCGCGGTCTGCGAAAGCGAGAACATGCCGGCGGCGCAGAGCGCCGAATACTCGCCGAGCGAATGGCCGGCGACGAAGCCGATGCGGTCGGAAAGGACGAGGCCGCGGGCCTCCATGACCCTGATGCAGGCCATCGAGACCGCCATCAGCGCCGGCTGGGCGTTGGCCGTCAGGGTCAGGCTCTCCTCGGGCCCCTCCCACATGGTCCTCGACAGGCTCTCGCCGAGGGCTTCGTCGACCTCCTCGAAGACCGACCTCGCCTCCGGATAGGCATCGGCAAGGTCCCTGCCCATGCCAACGGCCTGGCTACCCTGTCCCGGGAAGGTCAATGCGATCGTCATGGCGTCCCCACCAGTTCCTGCTTCCGGTTTCTTGCAGCCTGTCTTCACACTCGCCCGCGGGCTGTCAAGCTCCAAAAGTCTCGCCGGCGACTTGCCGCCGGGCCGCCCTCGCCTTGAACCGGGGCGGCCGAAACACGATATCGCGGTGTATCGAACCGCCGCGGCGCCGAAGCGGCTGTCGTCGGACAACAACGGGACGACAGTCCAGCATGGCATTCGACATCGTCGCTCTCCTGGCGGGCCTCCTGCTCCTGTTTCTCGGCGGCGAATGGCTCGTGCGCGGCGCGGTCTCCCTGGCCAACCGGCTCGGCCTGCCGCCGCTGCTCATCGGGCTGACGGTGATCGGCTTCGGCACCTCGATGCCCGAACTGCTCGTCTCCCTGCGCGCGGCGACGAGCGGTTCCCCGGACATCGCCGTCGGCAATGTCGTCGGCTCCAACATCGCCAACGTGCTGCTGATCGCCGGAATGGCCGCGACCATCTCGCCGATCGCGGCGAAGATCCGCGGCCTCAGGCGCGACCTCGCGATGATGATAATTGCGTGCTTCGGCATGCTCGCGCTCGGCGGGCTGGGCGGGATATCGGCATGGGCCGGCGCTGCGATGGTGCTGGTGCTGGCGCTCTACCTCGCCGCGGTCACCGTCGTCGACCGCAGGAACCACCAGCCGCACGGCCCCGAAACCCTGCTGAGGCTATCGGGTACGATGGAGGCGGCCATGCTGACCGGCGGATTTGCCGCACTGTTCTTCGGCGCGGACCTGCTCGTCGACTCGGCCGTGAACATCGCCCGGGCGGCCGGGCTGTCGGAAGCCGCGATCGGCCTCTCGATCGTCGCGGTCGGAACCAGCCTGCCCGAGCTGGCAACCTCCGTGGCAGCGGCGAAACGGGGGCACGGCGAGGTGGCCCTCGGAAACGTGGTCGGCTCCAACATGTTCAACATACTGGCGATTCTCGGCATCACCTCGCTGATCGCGCCGATCGACATCTCGCCTTCGATCGCGCGGATCGACATTCCCGTGATGATCGGCGTCGCGCTCCTGCTCGCGGCGATCATCGTCGTGCGCCACCGGATCGGCCGCATCGCAGGCACCGTGATGCTGGCAGGCTACGCGGTCTATATCTTCACGCTGTTCTGACGACGCGGAGACGGGCAAGGTCCGTGCCGCGACGTCTTGCCTGACGGCGGAAGGCGGCTATGTTGCGCGGCAACGAACGCCTCCGGAAAACGAAGAGACCAGAATTCATGAAGTTCAACCAACTCGGCCGTACCGGCATCGAAGTCAGCGAGATCTGTCTTGGCACGATGACCTGGGGCAACCAGAACAGCGAAGCCGAGGCGCACGAGCAGATGGACTATGCCGTCGCCCAGGGCATCAACTTCTTCGACACCGCCGAAATGTATCCGACCAACCCGACCTCGGCGGAAACGCAGGGGCGCACGGAGGAATTCATCGGCAGCTGGTTCGAGAAGTCCGGCAGGCGGAAGGACATTGTCCTGGCCACCAAGATCACGGGCGACGGGCTGAAATGGATCCGCGACGGCGCGCCGATTTCGGCGGCAGGCCTGCGCGATGCGGTCGCCGGCAGCCTCCGAAGGCTGAAGACGGACTACATCGACCTCTACCAGCTGCACTGGCCGAACCGCGGCTCCTATCACTTCCGCAGGAGCTGGACCTACGACCCGAGCGGGCAGGACACCGCGCGGGTGCGGGACGACCTGCACGAGACGCTGGAGACCCTCTCCACGCTCGTCAGGGAGGGCAAGATCCGCGCTGTCGGGCTTTCGAACGAGAGCGCCTGGGGCACCATGCAGTTCCTGCGCATGTCCGAAGAACACGATTTCCCGCGCGTCGCCACGATCCAGAACGAATACAACCTGCTCTGCCGCTACTTCGATCTCGACCTCGCAGAGGTCAGCCATCACGAGGACGTCGGGCTGCTCGCCTTCTCGCCTCTCGCCGCCGGGCTCCTGACCGGCAAGTACCAGCGCGGCGTGGTGCCGCCCGGCTCGCGGCGGTCGCTGACGCCCGATCTCGGCGGCCGCTACACGAAATGCGTCGAAGCCGCCGTCGACGCCTACCTGCAGGTTGCGCGCACCCACCGGCTGGACCCGGCGCAGATGGCGCTCGCCTTCTGCCGGTCGCGCCCCTTCATGACGTCCGTCATCATCGGCGCGACCTCGATGGAGCAGCTGCGCACCGACATCGCCGCCGCGGACGTCGATCTTCCGAAGGTCGTGCTCGCCGACATCGCGCACGTCTACCGGAAGTTCGGCAAGCCGATGTGACTGCGTCGCGCGGCGGCCGGCGCAGATTCGCGGCGACCGCCCTTGCGTCGCCGCCGAAAATCCGTATAAGCGCGCTGTTCGAACCACCCGGTCATCTGGCTGGGGGCTGAACGGAGGGCCGGTCTTCCGCAGGAGGGCCGTTTCGAGGCAAGAGTGCCTCAGCCTCCCGTGTCTCCGCTCTCGACCGTCTCGATCACACGTCTTTCTTGCGCCGGCACAGGCCGTCACGAGAAGTCGCTGAGGCTTAGCCGCCGATCGGCCGGGATATGAAACGAAGCAGGAAAGGCAAGCCAATCATGGCTCTTTACGAACATGTGTTCCTTGCCCGGCAGGACATCTCCGGCCAGCAGGCCGAGTCCCTCGTCGAGCAGTACAAGGGTGTCATCGAGTCCGGCGGCGGAAAGATCGGCCGGGTCGAGAACTGGGGCCTGAAGTCCCTCACCTACCGGATCAAGAAGAACCGCAAGGCGCATTACCTCCTGATGGACATCGACGCTCCGGCCGATGCCGTCAAGGAAATGGAGCGCCAGATGCGCATCAACGAAGACATCCTTCGCTACATGACCATCCGCGTCGAGGCGCACGAGGAAGGCCCGTCGGCGATGATGCAGAAGCGCGATCGCGACGACCGTCCGCGCCGTGGCGACCGCGACGACCGCGGCCCGCGCCGTCCGCGCGAAGACCGGAACTAGGGAGAGCCAAGATGGTCGACATCAACCAGATCCCGACGCGGCGCCCGTTCCACCGCCGCCGCAAGACCTGCCCCTTCTCCGGCGCAAACGCGCCGAAGATCGACTACAAGGACGTGCGCCTGCTGCAGCGCTACGTATCCGAGCGCGGCAAGATCGTGCCGTCGCGCATCACCGCCGTCAGCCAGAAGAAGCAGCGCGAGCTGGCCAAGGCCATCAAGCGCGCCCGCTTCCTCGGACTGCTGCCCTACGTGGTGAAATAGCGCCTTTTCCGGAGGCGGCGCGCCGCCTCCGGACCCGGCCTCCCGCGATGGGCGCGGACCAGGCCAGAGACCAGAGACCCGAGTTGGGGCCTTTTCGCGCAGCGTGCGCGGGACGCCCCTAACTGCTTCCAGGAAAGCAGGACAGCGAATTTCGATGACGACGAACCGTTCGGCACTGCTGGTCGGCCTCCTGGCCGGAATTGCCACCGCGCTGCTCTCGATGAGCGCGGGGACGCCGTCGTCGATGTCCTTCTTTCTCCTCTCCTCGGCGACGCTGCCGGTCCTCATCGCCGGTCTCGGCTGGGGCGACGTCTCCGCCATCGCCGCCGTGGCCGTCGCCGCACTGGTGATCTCGGTCGTCGTCTCGCCGCTGGTCACGGTGATGTTCATGGCCACGAGTTCTCGGGCCTGCCGCCTGGATCGGCCATCTCGCCAACCTCGCGCGGCCCGCCGAAGAGGCCGGCGGCGCCACCGGGTCGCTGGAATGGTACCCGCTTTCCGGCATCCTGCTGCATCTCTGCGGGCTGGTGACGGGCGGCCTCATCGTCCTCGGCGTCATCGTCGGGTACGGCACGGACGTCGTCGGCAAGGTCGTCGACGCCTTCGTGAAGGTCGTCGAGCAGCAGAACCCCTCCTATCAGCCGAACGCCGGCGCGGTCGCGGAGATGAAGGTGTTCTTCGCCCACGCCCTGCCGGCGGTCCAGGGCGCGGTCTGGGTCATCATTCTCTTCACCTGCCTCTATGTCGCATCGGCCCTGGTCCGCATGTCCGGACGGGCGCGGCGCCCGCGCGACGACGTGCCCGCGAAGCTCCGCATGCCGCGAAGCGCTCTCGTCGCCTTCGCGGTCGGGCTGGCGCTGCTCTTCCTCGGCGGGACGCCCGCATTCGTCGGCTCGGCGGTCTGCGGCGCCTTCGGCGCCGGCTTCATGCTCGCCGGATTCGCGGTCGTGCATCATCGCACGCGAGGCAAGCCATGGCGTTTCGCAGCCCTCTGGCTCGGCTATGTCGCGGTGCTGCTCTTCACGCTGCCGCTCGTCTTCTTCTTCTTCGCCGGCCTGCTCGAAGCCGCCGGGGTGCTCCCCGCCAGGCAAGCCGGCCCGCACGACAGGTCCTGACAAACGCATACAACAACGAAAGGAACGGAAAGATGGACGTCATTCTCCTCGAACGCATTCCCAGGCTCGGCCAGATGGGCGAGACCGTCAAGGTGCGCGACGGCTTCGCGCGGAACTTCCTGCTCCCGCAGGGCAAGGCGCTCCGCGCCAACGAGGCCAACAAGAAGCGCTTCGAAGCCGAGCGGACGACGCTCGAGGCCCGCAACCTCGAGCGCAAGAACGAGGCGCAGTCCGTCGCCGAGAAGCTGGACGGCAAGTCGTTCATCGTGGTGCGCTCGGCTGGCGAGACCGGCCAGCTCTACGGCTCGGTCGCCGCGCGCGACGTCGTCGCCGTGCTCGCCGAGGAAGGCTTCGACATCGGCCGGAACCAGGTCGAGCTGAACCAGCCGATCAAGGCGATCGGCCTGCACGAGATCGCACTCCTGCTCCACCCGGAAGTCGAGGTGAAGGTCGAATTCAACGTCGCCCGCTCATCGGACGAAGCCGAGCGCCAGGCCAAGGGCGAGAACCTCAACTCCGCCGATGCCATCTACGGCGTCGAGGAGACGGAGGAAGACGAGGAAGCCGGTGTCGATGAGTTTTTCGACGAGGGCGTCGAGGCGCAGCCCGAGGAGGGCGAAGAGGCCGGATCGCAGGCCTGAGCCACCCTCCTCACCGCCATTTCGGAACGCCCGCCTCGCCGCGGGCGTTTTCATTTTTTGCGTTTCGGGTCTTCCGTAAGTGCGCTTACGGTAGTATCCCGCTGTATGAATGAGACAAAATGAGGGCACTCCGCACTTTCGCGCGTTCCCATCCCTTGATGGCTTGCGGCGCGAGAACACATAATCAACGGATGTCCGAGCAGGTTCGAGTTGCAGCGATGAACGCCATCTTCCGTAAATTCATTAATGAAACGGTCTCTACCGGAAACCTGATCGTCACCTCGTGGGACGGGAAGGAATACCACTTCGGCGACGGGACGGGGCCGCTGACCCACATCAGGTTCAAGACCCGCGCGACCGAGACGTCCATCATGCTCGATCCGACGCTGAAGCTCGGCGAGTGCTACATGAACGGCGACGTCGAGTTCATTTCCGGCAACATATACGACTTCCTGAAGCTGGTGTTCAGCAACACCGGCGGCCATGTCGGACGCTCCCGCTCCTGGCTCAAGCTCCTGGACGGCGGACGGCGGCTGGTCGCGCTTGCCTCACGCGGGAACGACATGCTGCGCGCGCGTTCCAACGTGGCGCACCACTACGACCTCTCGGGCGAGCTGTACGAACTCTTTCTCGACAGGGACAAGCAGTATTCCTGCGCCTATTTCCCCGATGCCGAAACGGGGCTGGAGGAAGCCCAGCTCGCCAAGAAGCGCCACATCGCGGCCAAGATGGTGATGGACCGCGAAGGGCTCACGACGCTCGACATCGGCTGCGGCTGGGGCGGGATGGGCCTCTACCTCGCCCGTCATCTCAAGGCCGACATCACCGGCGTCACGCTCTCCAAGGAACAGCACGGCATCGCCAACCAGCGCGCGGTCGACGAGGGGCTCTCCGACCATGCCCGGTTCCTGCTGAAGGACTACCGCGCGCTGAACCAGAAGTTCGACCGGATCGTCTCGGTCGGCATGTTCGAGCACGTCGGCCTTAAGAACTATGCCGAGTACTTCGACAAGTGCGCCGAGCTGCTGCACGAGGACGGAGTGATGCTCCTGCACACGATCGGCCAGGCCGACGGCCCGTCGCCAACGAACCCGTTCATCGAGAAGCACATCTTCCCCGGCGGCTACATCCCGTCGCTGTCGGAGGTCATGCCGCACATCGAGCGCTCCGGGCTGATCGTCACCGACATCGAGTTCCTGCGCCTGCACTATGCGGAGACGCTGAAGGCCTGGAGAGAGCGGTTCGTCTCGCACTGGGACGACGCCAAGGCCCTCTACGACGAGCGCTTCTGCCGCATGTGGGAGTTCTACCTCGCCGCCTCGGAGAGCGCGTTCCGCTGGCAGGGGCTGCTCAATTTCCAGATCCAGATCGCGCACAAGGTGGACGCCGTGCCTCTGGTCCGCGACTACATCTACGACGAGGAAAGACGCCTGAAGGAGCTCGACACGCCTCCCCCCGGCGCGGCCGGAAGGACGTCCCGGGAACCGGCAGCGCCGGCGCGCCAGACGGTGCATGCCGGCAACAGCTGACCCGCCTGCCGAATAAGTCACAGTCAAGCGCGCGTTGGCCGTTCCGTCGCTTCTCGAGCCGGCGTTGCAGGTTTGCTGTGGACGACGGTGGACATCTTGAAAGATCCGTCGAATCGCGTACCGGTTGCTATCGCCGGGCGGCCGGAAGCGCTATCCGGGTACTGGCGAAGGAACGCGCCACACGATTCGCGAAGGGGTGAATTCCGGGAATGAGCGACGCCGCACGCAAGCTGGACCTTGGCAGCGACAAGACGCCTGCCCTCTACCGCGAGGCCCCGAGCAACATCGAGGCGGAGCAGGCCCTTCTCGGCGCGATTCTCGTGAACAACGACGCGTTCTACCGCGTCTCGGACTTCCTCAAGCCCGTCCATCTCCACGAGCCGCTGCACCGGAAGATCTTCGAGGTCGCCGGCGACATCATCCGCATGGGCAAGACGGCGAATCCGGTCACCATCAAGACCTTCCTGCCCTCCGACGAGAAGGTGGGCGACCTGACCATGGCGCAATATCTCGCGCGGCTCGCCGCCGAGGCCGTGACCATCATCAACGCCGAGGACTATGGCCGGGCGATCTACGACCTGGCGCTGCGCCGCTCGCTGATCACGATCGGCGAGGACATGGTCAACATCGCCTTCGACGCGCCGCTGGACATGCCGCCCCAGAACCAGATCGAGGACGCCGAGCGGCGGCTGTTCGAGCTCGCCGAGACCGGGCGCTACGACGGCGGCTTCCAGTCCTTCAACGACGCGGTGGCGCTGGCCATCGACATGGCGGGCGCGGCCTACCAGCGCGACGGGCATCTGTCTGGCATCTCCACCGGGATCACCGCGCTGGACCTCAGGATGGGCGGCCTGCAGCAGTCCGACCTGATCATCCTCGCCGGCCGACCGGGCATGGGCAAGACGTCGCTCGCCACCAACATCGCCTACAATATCGCGGCCGCCTACGAGGCCGATCCGCAGCCCGACGGCACGATCAAGGCGAAGAACGGCGGGATCGTCGGCTTCTACTCGCTGGAAATGTCGTCCGAGCAGCTTGCCACCCGCATCATCTCGGAGCAGACCGAGGTGTCTTCCTCGAAAATCCGCCGTGGCGAGATCACCGAGCCCGACTTCGAGAAGCTCGTCGCCTGCTCGCAGATGATGCAGAAGATCCCGCTCTACATCGACCAGACCGGCGGCATCTCGATCGCCCAGCTCGCCGCCCGCGCCCGGCGGCTGAAGCGCCAGCGCGGGCTCGACCTGCTGGTCATCGACTACGTGCAGCTGATGACCGGCTCGAAGCGCGCCGGCGACAACCGCGTGCAGGAGATCACCGAGATCACCACCGGGCTGAAGGCGCTCGCCAAGGAGCTCAACGTTCCCGTCATCGCGCTGTCGCAGCTGTCGCGCCAGGTGGAAAGCCGCGAGGACAAGCGACCGCAGCTCTCGGATCTGCGCGAATCGGGCTCGATCGAGCAGGACGCCGACGTCGTGCTCTTCGTTTTCCGCGAGGAGTACTACGTCAAGAACGAGGAGCCGCGCGACGAATTCGACCCGAAATACGAGGAATGGAAGCAGCGCTTCGACAAGGTCAAGGGTTCGGCGGACGTCATCGTCGCCAAGCAGCGCCATGGCCCGACGGGGACCGTTCGCCTCGCCTTCCAGGCCGAATTCACGCGCTTCTCCGATCTCGCCGATCCGTCCTATTCACAGTACTCGCACGAATAGGAGCAAGAGATCGCAAAGGACCGCAGTGCGAAGCGCGGCAGAGTGAGTGTGCAGAGCGTGGCGGACCACCCCGGCGCCAAGGAGGCCGGCGCCGGGGGACGTCTCACCATCGACCTCTCCGCCCTGAGGAGCAACTGGCGCACGCTCGCGGAGCGTTGCGCGCCCGCCCGTGCCGCCGGCGTCGTCAAGGCAAACGGCTACGGGCTCGGCATGGAGACCGTCGTGCCCGCCCTCTACGCCGAGGGCTGCCGGGACTTCTTCGTGGCCCTTGCCGCGGAGGGCGTCGAGGCCCGCCGGTTCGCGCCGGATGCCCGGATCTTCGTTCTGAACGGCTATTTCGCCGGCAGTGCCGCCCTCCATGCCGCCGCCGATCTCATTCCGATCGCCGGTTCCCTGCAGGATATCGCCGCGTGGCAGGCCGATTGCGCGCCGCAGACCCGGCCGTTCGCGCTCCAGGTCGACACGGGAATGAACCGCATCGGACTGACGCCCCGAGAAGCGATCGCCTATGCGGCCGCAATGCGCGCCGGCGGGGCCGCGCGGCCCGTCCTGGTGGTGAGTCACCTGGCTTGCGCCGATACCGCGACGCATGAACTGAACCGGCTGCAACTGGAGTCATTCCAAGAGGTTCGGGCGGCTTTCGGAAGCATCGAGTCAAGCCTGGCGAATTCCGGCGGCATCTTCCTCGGTGCAGGCTACCACTGCGACCTGGTGCGGCCCGGGATAGCGCTCTACGGCGGCGAGGCCGTCGAGGGCGCCGGTGCGATGCGGCCGGTCGCCACGCTCGAGGCGCGCATCTGTGCCGTTCGCGAGGTGCCGGCCGGAGTGTCCGTCGGCTACGGGGCGACGCAGGTTCTGGAGCGCGATTCCCGCATCGCGACCTGCTCGGTCGGCTATGCAGACGGCTATCCGAGGTCGGCCTCGGGAAGCGGCGTGCCGCTGCGGCAGGCCGTGGCGGAAGGCGCCTGCGGCTTCGTGGCAGGCCGGCGGGTTCCGCTCGTCGGTCGCGTGACGATGGACCTGACGATGTTCGACGTCACGGACTGCGAGCCGGGCTCGGTGGTTCAGGGCGGGTTCATCGAGCTTTTCGGTACGAGCATGCCGCTCGACGACGTGGCCCGGGCGGCGGGAACCATCGGCTACGAACTTCTCACCGGGCTGTCCGGCCGCTATCAACGTCGCATCGTCAACGGTTGATTCGCGAGGAGAAGCCCCGCCGGCATGGCCAGATCGCGCACCCAATTCGTCTGCCAGAACTGCGGCACGGTCCACAACCGCTGGGCCGGCAAGTGCGACGCCTGCGGGGCGTGGAACACCATCGTCGAGGAGGATCCCGCCGGCGGCATCGGCGGCGGCCCCGGCAAGACGCCGAAGAAGGGACGCGCCGTCGCGCTTACGTCGCTCTCCGGAGAGATCGAGGACGCCCCGCGCATCGAGACCGGCATCGCCGAACTCGACCGCGCAACCGGCGGGGGCTTCGTGCGCGGCTCGGCGATCCTCGTCGGCGGCGACCCCGGCATCGGCAAGTCGACGGTGCTGATGCAGGCCGCCGCGGCCCTCTCGCGGCGCGGCAGCCGCGTGATCTACGTCTCCGGCGAGGAAGCCGTCGCGCAGGTGCGGCTGCGCGCCCAGCGCCTCGGCGCGGCGGACACCGACGTTCTCCTGGCGGCCGAGACGAACGTCGAAGACATCCTCGCCACGCTTGCGGAGGGGCCGCGCCCGGACCTCGTGATCGTCGACTCGATCCAGACGCTCTGGAGCGACATCGCGGAATCGGCACCGGGCACGGTCACGCAGGTGCGCACCGGAGCGCAGGCGATGATCAAGTTCGCCAAGCAGACGGGCGCAACGGTGGTCCTCGTCGGCCACGTGACCAAGGAAGGCCAGATCGCCGGTCCGCGGGTGGTCGAGCACATGGTCGACGCCGTGCTCTATTTCGAGGGTGACCGCGGACACCACTACCGGATCCTGCGCACCGTCAAGAACCGGTTCGGCCCGACCGACGAGATCGGCGTCTTCGAGATGTCCGACATGGGCCTGCGCGAGGTCGCCAACCCTTCCGAACTCTTCCTCGGCGAACGCAACGAGAAGTCCCCCGGCGCGGCGGTCTTCGCCGGCATGGAAGGCACGCGGCCGGTGCTGGTCGAGGTGCAGGCGCTGGTCGCGCCGTCGACGCTCGGCACGCCCCGGCGCGCGGTCGTCGGATGGGACGGCGCACGGCTGTCGATGATCCTCGCCGTGCTCGAGGCGCACTGCGGCGTGCGGCTCGGCAGTCACGACGTCTACCTGAACGTCGCCGGCGGCTACCGCATCTCCGAACCGGCCGCCGACATGGCGGTCGCTTCTGCACTGGTTTCCTCGCTTGCCGGCCTTGCCCTGCCCGCCGATTGCGTCTATTTCGGCGAAGTCAGCCTGTCGGGTGCCGTCCGGCCGGTTGCGCACACGGCCCAGAGGTTGAAAGAGGCCGAGAAGCTCGGATTCGCACAGGCCGTCATGCCTGCCGGCTCGGCCGACCTGCCGGCCGCTCGCAACGGGTGCTGGAGCGAGGTCGAGACGCTTCCGGATCTCGTCGTGCGCATCGCCGGGTCGAAGAGCAGGACGTCCGAGGCCGAGGACGCGACATAGGGATAGCAGAGCCCCCCGGCGGACGGGACCGGCACGGCTTCGGAGACAGAGACAAACATGCCCATCACGATACTCGACGGGATCGTCCTAGCGGTTATGCTCTTTTCCGCCGTGCTCGCCATGGTGCGCGGCTTTTCGCGCGAGGTGCTTTCCGTAGTCTCCTGGGTGGCGGCGGCGGCGGCGGCCTACTACTTCTACCCGGTCCTGCTGCCCTACGCGAGCAAGTACACCCAGAGCCACACGATCGCGATGATCGGCTCTGCGGCGCTCATCTTCCTCGTCGTGCTGATCGTCATCTCGGTGATCACGATGCGGATCGCCGATTTCATCATCGACAGCCGGATCGGCGCGCTGGACAGGACGCTCGGCTTCCTCTTCGGGGCGGCGCGCGGGCTGCTTCTCGTCGTCGTCGCGATGATGTTCTTCAACTGGCTGGTCGCTCCCGCGCAGCAGCCGAAATGGGTGAGCGAGGCGAAGTCGAAGCCGCTGATCGACTCGCTCGGTGCGAAGCTCGTCAACATGCTGCCCGAGAACGCTGAACTCGAAGCTCTTCGACAAGCTGCGGAGCGCCAGCGGCAAGGGCAAGGCGACCACGGGCGACGGCTCTGGCCAGTGACCGGGCCGGCGCCGCGGACCCATCGGCGCCCGGGGCGTGGCGACTTCGAAGTTTGACACCCATGCAAAGGGTGGTAGGAGAACCTTTTCGCTGGCCGAACCCGTGCCCGGGTCGAACCGACCGGCGCTGCAGGGGTGCGATTGTCATGAATGAGATCGACGACATCCGCGAGGAAGGCGACGCGTTCCGCGACGAGTGCGGCGTTTTCGGCATCTTCGGCAAGCCGGACGCAGCAGCCGTGGTCACGCTCGGGCTCCACGCGCTCCAGCATCGCGGGCAGGAAGCAGCCGGCATCGCCGCCTATGACGGCAAGCAGTTCTTCGTCGAGCGGCATGTCGGCCTCATCGGCGACACCTTCACCAAGCAGGCGGTCCTCGCCCGGCTGCAGGGCGACCGGGCGATCGGCCATACGCGCTATTCGACCACCGGCGGCGAGGGCCTGCGCAACGTCCAGCCCCTGTTCGCCGAACTCGCCGACGGCGGGTTCGCGATCGCGCACAACGGCAACATCACCAATGCGCTGACGCTGCAGCGCCAGTTGCAGAAGCGCGGGGCGATCTTCTCGTCCACCTCCGACACCGAGACGATGCTGCATCTCGTCGCCCTGAGCGAGGGCCCGCATTTCATCGACAAGTTCATCGACGCGGTTTCCCGGCTGGAAGGCGCCTACTCCTTCGTCGCCCTGTCCGAGAAGAAGATGATCGGGGCGCGCGATCCGCTCGGCATCCGGCCGCTCGTGCTCGGCGACCTCGACGGCGCCTACATCCTCGCCTCCGAGACCTGCGCCCTCGACATCATCGGTGCGCGCTTCGTGCGCGACGTGAAGCCCGGCGAGGTCGTGATCGTCACGAAGAACGGCGTCGAGAGCCGCTTCCCCTTCGAGAGGTCGGCGGGCCGCTTCTGCATCTTCGAATATGTCTATTTCGCAAGGCCCGATTCGATCATCGAGGGCCGCAACGTCTATTCGGTGCGCAAGCACATCGGCGCCGAACTCGCCAAAGAGGCGCCCGTCGAGGCGGACCTCGTCGTCCCGGTGCCGGATTCCGGGACGCCGGCGGCGATCGGCTTCGCCCAGGGCTCCGGCATTCCCTTCGAGCTCGGCATCATCCGCAACCACTATGTCGGGCGCACCTTCATCCAGCCGACGGCGCAGATCCGGCATATGGGCGTGAAGCTGAAGCACAACGCCAACAAGGCACTGATCGAGGGCAAGCGGATCGTGCTCGTCGACGATTCGATCGTGCGCGGCACGACCTCCCAGAAGATCGTCCAGATGATGCGCGAGGCCGGTGCGCGGGAAGTGCACATGCGGATCGCATCTCCGCCGACCATGTCGTCCTGCTTCTATGGTGTCGACACGCCGGAAAAGGCCAAGCTGCTCGCCTCGCGAATGAGCGTGGAGGAGATGGCGGAATTCATCCGCGTCGATTCTCTGGCCTTCCTGTCGATCGACGGTCTCTACCGGGCCGTGCAGGAGCCGGCGCGAAACAACGAATGCCCGCAGTTCTGCGACGCCTGCTTCACCGGCGACTATCCGACCCGCCTGACGGACCACGACTCCGTCGACAACGTCCGCACGCTTTCGCTGCTCGCCAACAACGGATGAATCATACATGACTGACCTGACGGGCCGGACCGCCGTCGTCACCGGCGCTTCCCGCGGCATCGGCTATTTCACCGCCCTGGCGCTCGCAAGGGCCGGAGCGCACGTGATCGCCGTGGCACGAACGGTCGGCGGACTCGAGGAACTCGACGACGAGATCAGGGCCGCCGGGGGCTCGGCGACGCTCGTGCCCATGGACCTCGCCGACATGGCGGCGATCGACCGGCTCGGCGGCGCCGTCTTCGAGCGCTGGGGCAAGCTCGACATCCTCGTCGCAAACGCCGGCATCCTCGGCGTGATCTCGCCGGTCGGCCACATCGAGGCGAAGGTCTTCGAGAAGGTGATGACCGTCAACGTCACGGCCACGTGGCGGATGATCCGTTCGCTCGAGCCGCTCCTGACGAAATCGGACGCCGGGCGCGCGCTGCTGCTGTCGTCCGGTGTCGCCAATTCCTGCAGGCCCTTCTGGGGCGCCTACGCGGCCTCGAAGGCGGCGGTGGAGTGCATCGGACGGGTCTGGGCGGCCGAGACGCAGCGCCTGCCGCTGAGGATCGTCAACGTCAATCCCGGCGCTACCCGCACGGCGATGCGCGCGCAGGCGATGCCGGGCGAGGATCCGCAGAGCCTGCCTCACCCCTCGGAAGTCGCCGAAAAGCTCCTGAAGCTGTGCGGCCCGGAACTGACCGTCACCGGCCAGCTCTACGATGTGCGGCAGGACCGCTTCCTGGACTACAATCCGCCGTCCTGAGGCCGGGGGCCTTGGGAACCGGGCGGCGAACGCCCGTCATTCGGTCGCCGAAACCCTTTCGGCGTCGACCTCGGCTCTTTCCTGCGCCCCGTAGCGGCGCAGCCACGCCCGCATGCTGAACGGCAGAAAGCAAAGATAGGCAAGTGCCGTGAGCGTCATGGTCTCCCAGGTGAAGCTCATCAGGAAGGCGACGTAGAGCACGAGCACGAGCAGGATCGGCAGGACCAGGTCGCGCCGGACGCGGCCGCCGAGCGACTTGCCGGACCAGACCGGAAGCCGGCTCACCAGGAAGAAGCCGACAAGCATCGTGTAGAGCGAGCTGACATAGGCGAAGACGGGCTCCGCCGGTACGCCGAGAAAGCCGAGATAAACCGGCAGCAGCACCAGCATCGCGCCGGCGGGCGCGGGAACGCCGATGAAGTAGTCGGACTGCCAGACCGCCTTTACGTCCCGTTCCGCCATCACGTTGAAGCGCGCCAGGCGCAGGCCGGCGGCGATCGCGTACATCATTGCCGCGATCCAGCCGAAGGAACGGGCCTCGTCGAGCAGGAACACGTAGAGGACCAGCGCCGGCGCCACGCCGAAATTGACGATG
Source organism: uncultured Alphaproteobacteria bacterium (assembly GCA_963760965.1). GTDB lineage: Bacteria > Pseudomonadota > Alphaproteobacteria > Rhizobiales > Rhizobiaceae > Pararhizobium_B. The sequence goes on along the minus strand of CAVXEW010000006.1, from coordinate 69,403 downwards.
TCGGCGAGCGAATCCATCTGCGCGCCGAACTTGGACGTCGCCTTCAGGAGCCGCGCGACACGGCCGTCGATCCCGTCGAGAAACGCGGCCAGCAGCACCATGGCGACGGCCGTCTCGAAGCGTTGCTCGAAGGCCAGGCGCACGCCCGTCAGTCCGGCGCAGATCGCCAGCACGGTGATCAGGTTCGGCACCATCAGGCGCGGCGATATCTCGCGCAGGCGCGGTCCCCTGCCCGCCTGCGGCTCCGGGCCATCCGGCTCGAACGGGGGGAACGGGGTTTCCAAATGCTTCTCCCAGTGTTTCGGTTCAGCCGATGCGGCCGACCGTCGGTCCCTTTTCCGAGCCGAACTCGGCCAGCACGGTCTCGCCCGCCACCGCTGTCTGGCCGATCGAGACGCGCGGCACGGCAGAATCGGGCAGGAAGACGTCGAGGCGCGAGCCGAACCGGATGAGGCCGATGCGCTCGCCTGCCTCCATCTCCTCGTTGACGGCGCACCAGCACACGATGCGCCGGGCGACGAGGCCGGCAATCTGGACGCAGCCGATGGCACCGTGCGGACTTTCTATGACGAGGGAATTCCGTTCGTTCTCAGTGCTCGCCTTGTCGAGTTCCGCATTGAGGAACTTGCCCTTCGAATAGGCGATGCTCCGGATCCTTCCGCTGACCGGCGTCCTGTTTACGTGGCAGTTGAAGACGTTCATGAAGACGGAGATCCGCAGCATCGGCTCGTCGCCGAGGTCCATCTCCGCGGGCGGCACGATGCGCGTGACCGACGAGACCCGGCCGTCGGCGGGACTGAGCACGAGATCCGGATCCAGCGGCGTCACCCGCGTCGGGTCGCGGAAGAAGTAGACGCACCAGGCGGTGAGCACGAGTCCGATCCAGAACAGCGGTTCCCAGATGAGCCCGAGCAGGATCGACACCACGAGGAAGATCGCGATGAAGGGGTAGCCGGCGCGGTTGATCGGCACAAGCGTGTGACGGACGGTCTTGATGAGGCTCATGCGAACAAAGGTCTCGTTGGTCGGTGTGCCTCCCTATCGTGAAACCGCGCAGGCGGCAATCTCTGTATCCGGGGAGGTCAGCCGCGTTCGCCGGCGAGTTCCTTGCGCGCCTTTTCCAGTTCCTCCGCGTATCGCCGGAGCACATGCGCCTCCGAGAGAAGGCCGATGACGGACCAGTTGTCGGGGGCCATGACGACGGCGAGTGCCTCGCTTTGCGAAAGGTCGAACAGGACGGCCGCCTTCTTGGCCTGCATGTCCGGCGTCAGGACGATGTTCCTGTGGGCAAGGAATGGCCGGATCGTGCCTTCCGCCTCCCTGTCGCTGCCCGAGTAGAGCTCCGGCACGAGAACTATCCCCGCATACTGGTCGTCGTTCTCGACCGCGACCACCCTGAGCGTCGAGCCGAGCGGAAACTGGCGGCGGAACTCCCTGATGCTCATGTCGGCCGGAACGGTGGGGATGTCCTTGCGCATCATGCGGCCGACCGTCAGGTTGCGCATCCAGCCGATGTCGTGGGCGCTGCGGATGGTCTCGCCGCGCAGGTGGAACCGCCAGGTCGTGAACGAGTAGCCGAAGGTCTCCCGCACGAGGAGCGACGAGGTGACGGCGGAAAGCAGGACGGTGATGGTGATCGGCAGGCTGCCCGATATCTCCAGCGCGAGGAACGACATCGTCAGCGGCCCGCCGACCACGGCCGCGGCCAGCCCCGCCATGCCGACCAGCATGGCGACCGCCGGCTCGATCAGGTGCGGGCTGAAGTGCTCGGTCGCGCCGTAGAACACCTGCCCGGCGAGCGCGCCGAGGAACAGCGAGGCGAAGAAGAGGCCGCCGCGAAAGCCGGCGCCGATCGAAACCGACGAGGCGACGATCTTGAGGCCGAGAAGCAGCACCGCGGTCTTCATGCTCAGGACGGTCAGGGCGAACGATTCCTGTACGGCCGCATGCCCGGAGGAAAGGATCTTGGGACTGATCAGCGCCAGCGCCCCGAGGACGAGCCCGCCGATGGCAGGGCGGGCGAAGGCCGGGATGCGCGCCCTGGTGAAGCCCGTCCCGACGAGGGTGACGAGATACATGATGATGATGCCGAGGACGCCGCAGAAGAGGCCGAGCAGGAGCAGCACGGCGATCTGGCCGAGGTCCATCACCTGGCTGACATGGACGAAGATACCGGTTTGCGCGCTGCCGACGGCCTGGGAGACGAGGACGGCGACGATGGAGGCGCAGATCACCGGGGCAAGCGCGGAGATCGTGTAGGTCCCGATGATCAGCTCGAACCCGTAGAATGCACCGGTCAGGGGGGCGCCGAAGGCGGCGGCGATCGCGGCGGCGGCGCCGCAGCCGACCAGCATGCGCATGTCCCGGCGCCGGAGCCGGAAGCGGTCGCCGATCTTGGAGGCCATGCCCGAGCCGATCTGCGTGTAGGCGGCCTCCAGGCCGACGGATGCTCCGAAGCCGTTTGAAACGAGCGTCTGAACGAGGATGATAAGGCTGTCGGACAGCGACATGCGGCCGCCATGCAGGGCGTTGGCCTCGACCGGGTCGACCATCGGCCGGTTCCGGCCCCGGCGCAGGATCAGGGTCAGCGCGCCGAGGACGATGCCGCCCGCAAGGGGAACGAGGGCGCCCGGGAAGGGATGGAGCGAGGTCAGTCCGCTCAGGCGATCCTGCGGGCGCAGCTGATAGAGCACGACGTGCATCCATTCCGCGGCCAGCCGCAGCGCCACGACCGCCAGACCGGCGAGCGCGCCGACGACGATCGCCAGAAGGACGAGCCAGACCTCGCCGCGACGGGTCAGCATGCGAAGCCTGGCCAGGAGGAAGTGCTGCTGGTGCTGCTCCCTGCGCACCGCAAGGTGAACCCGCTCCCGGCGCAGTGCCTTGCCACTGTTCACATGGGGAAAGGACGGTCCGATCCACGAGAACCGCGAACGCCGGGCTTGCCCGTCCTGCGCCTTCGCGCGATCGGGCTGGGAAGGACGTTCGGGAGACAAACCCATCGAGCAGGACCTGGCAGGACGTGGCGATTCGACCGATGCGGCAGTCCCCCCGCCGCATGCTGCGGAGGTACCTTAGCAGGAGATCGCAAGGCTTGCTTCCATATACTGGATTTCGTCCGGAGGCAGCGCCGGTTTTCGTTTCGAAGCGCTGAAGGCGAAATGCCGCAGGGAGCCGACGGCGCTATCGCGAAGAGGAAGTCTCGGGCGTCCGGCGGCGAACGACGACACCCATCTCGTCGCTCTCGCGGACCTTCTTCAGCTGCTGCTCGGCCCTGTTCGCCTCGAGCTGGCGACGCCACATGGAAGCGTAGAGGCCGCCCTCGGCAAGAAGCGCCGCATGGGTGCCCCTCTCGGCGATGAGCCCCTCGCGCAGCACAATGATCTCGTCGGCGTCGATGACGGTCGACAGCCGGTGCGCGATGACGAGCGTGGTGCGCCCTTGGGAGACATAGTCCAGCGATGCCTGGATCTCCTGTTCCGTGGCGGTGTCGAGGGCCGACGTCGCCTCGTCAAGGATCAGGATCGGCGGCGCCTTGAGGATGGTGCGGGCGATCGCCACGCGCTGCTTCTCGCCGCCGGACAGCTTGAGGCCCCGTTCCCCGACGGCCGTGTCGAAGCCGTCGGGCAGCGAACGGATGAAGCCTGCGACCTGCGCCAGCTCGGCCGCGCGCTCGACCTCCGCCTCGCTCGCGCCGGGCCGGCCGTAACGGATGTTGTAGGCGACCGTGTCGTTGAAGAGGACGGTGTCCTGCGGCACCATGCCGATCGCCGCGCGCAGGCTCGTCTGGGTGACGTCGCGCACGTCCTGTCCGTCGATGGTGATCGATCCCTCCTGGATGTCGTAGAAGCGGAACAGAAGGCGCGAGATCGTCGACTTGCCGGCGCCCGAGGGGCCGACGATGGCGACGGTCTTGCCAGCGGGGACCTCGAAGGAAATGCCCTTCAGGATCGGCCGCTGGGGGTCGTAGCGGAAATGGACGTCCTCGAAGCGGACGGCGCCGGCGGTGACTTCGAGCTCGGTTGCCCCCGGCCGGTCCTTCACTTCGGCATCGACTTCCAGGAGATCGAACATCTGCTCGATGTCGGTAAGGCCCTGCCTGATCTCGCGGTAGACGGAGCCGATGAAATTGAGCGGCACGGCAAGCTGCATCAGCAGCGCGTTGATGAAGACGAAGTCGCCGATCGTCTGCTCGCCGCGCTGCACCGCCATCGCCGACAGGACCATCATCACCGCCATGCCGGCGCCGAAGATCGCGACCTGCCCGGTGTTCAGCCAGCCGAGCGAGGTCCAGACCCGGGTCGCGGCCCATTCGTATCCTTCCATCGCCCTGTCGAAGCGGCGCGCCTCCATCTCCTCGTTGCCGAAATACTTGACCGTCTCGAAGTTGAGGAGGGAATCGACGGCCTTGGTGTTGGCGTCGTTGTCGGAGGTATTCATGGCGCGGCGGATGCCGATGCGCCAGTTGCTGGCCTGCACGGTGAAGGCGATGTAGAGCCCGACGGTGACGGCCGTGACGGCGACGTATGTGAGGCCGTAGGTGAAGGCGAAGACGCCCGCCGTCAGGGCGAACTCGATCAGCGTCGGGAAGGTGCTGAGGATCGTGAACCGCACGATCGTCTCGATGCCCTTGACGCCGCGCTCGATGACGCGCGAAAGCCCGCCCGTGCGCCGCTCGAGATGAAAGCGCAGCGACAGGTTGTGCATGTGCACGAAGCTCTTGTAGGCGAGCTGGCGCACCGCGTGCTGTCCGACCCTGGCGAAAAGCGCGTCGCGCAGCTGGTTGAAGCCTCCCTGCACGATGCGGGTGACATTGTAGGCGACGACCAGCATCACCGGTGCCAGAAGCATCGCCGGCAGGTAGGCCGGCGCCTTCATCTCCCCGTTCAGCGCGTTGGTCGCCCACTTGAAGAAATAGGGAACCAGCAGCAGAACGCCCTTCGACAGCAGCAGGAACATGGTGGCGTAGAGCACCCGCAGCTTCAGGTCCGGACGGTCGGAGGGCCACATGTAGGGCCACAGGTTGCGGATCGTCTGGAGCGGATTGCCGGCTTCCGCCGACACGGTCTTTCCTTGAGCCATCAGTCTTTCTTCGAACTGGCGCCGCAGCAGGTTGCGAGCAGCGAGGAGATTTCACCGGACAGGGCACCGAGCGCCCGCCGGTCGAGGCTGTAGCAGGACGACTGACGCTGAGGCCGGTAGGACACCAGACCCGCCTCAACGAGGATCTTGATGTGCTGCGAGACGGTCGACTGCGCCAGCCCGACGCGGGCGACGACGTCCTTGACGCAGCACGCGTCCCTCGAGGCGAGCTGGCGCAATATCTCGAGCCTGGCGGGATGAGCGAGCGCGGAAAGGCCCCGCACCACCTGCGCCGCCTCCAGGCGGGCCGCGCTGCAAGGCGCGGAGGAACGTTCGTCGAGCTTCATCGTCCATCGGCGATAGACGATGAATTTCCCGTTGTCAACGGCTTCGGCCCGGAGATCCGGGGAAGTGCGGGTCCGGAAGGTCGCCGGCCGGCCTTTGGGCCCTTGGCCTACCGGCCCCTGCCCTCCTGGCGCAGCAGTTCCTGATGCAGCTTGATCGCCTGGTCGACGGTCTTCCCCGGCTTGCCGGGAACGTCGAACACCTGCCCCGGAAGGATGAGGTTCGGGTCGGATATCTGGTCGCTGTTGGCGAGATAGATCGTGGTGTAGCGAACGCCGCGGCCGTAGGTGCGCCGCGAGATCTGCCAGAGGGTGTCGCCGCGACGGATGATGACGAAATTCTCCGACTTCGTCAGTTCCGGCTGGACCACCGTGGCCGGGCCGCCGGCGGTCGCCATGGAAGGCGCAGGCACCGAGGCGAGCTTCGAGTCCACGTCGCCGACCCTGGAGCGCAACAGCTTCAGGCGGCTTGCGTCGAGCCGGCCGAGCTCGGGCAGGGACTTGATGATCGCCAGGGCCTCGCGCGCGCGATCCCCGAGCGCGCCGGCGACCGTGTCGCCACCGGCGGAGGCCTTCGTGGCGCGTGCGAGCGCGTCGAGGCTTTTCTCCGCGTTCCTCAGCGCCGCTTCTATGGCGACAGGGTCCGGGGTCTCCGATTCGATCTTCTTCCTGAGGTCGGAGACCGACTTTCTTGCCGCCTCGTCCAGCTTCGCGATGTCCGGCGAGAGCGTCTCGGGCCTTGCTGCCGGAGCGCCTGCCATCTGAGGCGAAACGGCCGCGAAGTTGGCACCTTCGGGCCGGACGAACGGCACGGCGGCACGCAGCGCCACCTGGCCGCCCGACGAATCCATGAGATCGGCCCGGACCGTATGACGCCCGGGCGCCAGCGTGATCGTGCCGTTGACCACGAAGCGGCCCTCGGGGGTCGCCCTCGTCTGGCCGACGAACTTGTCGTCGGCATAGATGCGCACCGTCGAGCGGCGCGGTGCGGCGCCGGCGACGTAGAGCTTGTCGCCCTCGATCTCGACCGCGTCGATGTGGATGCGCGCCTGCACGCCGCCCTGCTGGCCGCCGGGTCCCGTACCCTGGGTCCCGCCGGAGCCTTCACCGGACTGCTGCAGGCTGGCGACCGGGCCGGCGTCGGTCGAACCGGCCTTGCTGGACCGGCTCCCGGCCGGCGTTTCCGGTTGCGGCAGGGTGATGATCCGGCTCGCCTCGCCCGGCTTCGACACCATCGCGAGGAGATCGCTGCCCTTCCGGTCCCGCGGCACGTTGATCGTAGCGACCTCGTCGGAATACCGGGACGAACCGTCCTTGCCGACCGACCTCAACCTCAATTCGTAGGTGCCCGGGTTCAGGGGCCTGTCGAATACGCCGACGAAGCTGCCCGTCTCGTCCGCGTCGGTCGTCAGCAGGGTCTTGCCGGTGTCCGTGTCGACGATCTCGACCCTGGAGCCGGGCACCGCATGGCCGGCGATCACGGTAGATCCGTCGGGCTCCACCCTGAGGATATCGAAAGCCGGGGGCACGGGCCGTGCGTCCTGCCCGCTTGCTGCGGGAGGCGCGGCGCCGGTGTCGCCCGAGGGAGCCGGGGCGGCCGCGGAAACGCCGTCACCCGGCTCGAGCTTCGCGCTCTGCTGTCCTGCAGCGGGTCCGGCGGCGGGCGGAGCGCCGGCTTGCGTTCCGGCGGCTGCCGGTCCGTTCCTGCCGTTCGCCTCCACCGGGCTGCCGCCGTCCGGCTTCGCGCCGGCCGGCGCGGAACCGGAAGCGGGGCCGCCGGAGGCGGTCGTCCCGGCGGCGGCTTCGGCCTGCTGCTTCGCCGGCTGCGAACCCGCCGCCCCGGAGGTAGCGGCGGCCCGCTCGCCGGCAGGAGGCTGGCCGGCACGGTCGTAAAGTCCGCCGGCTACGATGATGGCGATTGCCACCGCCAACACGCCGACGGCGAAGACCCCGGCTTGCTTTCTGTTCATTCCTGTCTCCGGTCGGGCCGACCCGACAATCGAAATCTCCCTTTAGAATTAGTCCTTTTAGGAAAAGCGCACAAGTTGAGGTGGTTTCCGCGAGGCCGCAAATTCGCCTTGACGCACAGCATTGCAGCATGCTTCCTCGAAGCCATGTCGAAGAATGGCGAAACGATAAGTTCCATCTGCGTTTACTGCGGCTCGCAGCCCGGTCGCGACGCCTCGTACCGGGCGGCCGGCAAGGCGCTCGGCACATCGATCGCGCAGCACGGGCTGAGGCTGATCTATGGCGGCGGCACGAGGGGGATCATGGGCGCGGTGGCCGGCGGCGTCATGTCGTACGGCGGCAAGGTCACCGGCATCATCCCGGAATTCCTTATGGACAAGGAGGCGACGCGCCATGCGCTCGGCCAGCTCGACGAGCTGATCGTCACCGACGACATGCACGTGCGCAAGCACACGATGTTCGAACGTTCCGACGCTTTCGTGACGCTTCCCGGCGGCATCGGAACGCTGGAGGAGATCGTCGAGATCATGACCTGGTCCCAGCTCGGGCGCCACGAGAAGCCGATGGTCTTCGCCAACATCAACGGCTTCTGGGACCCGATGCTGAAGCTGATCGGGCACATGGCGGAAGCCGGTTTCATCCATACTGCCGAAAAGGTTCAGCCGATGGTGATAGACAGGGTCGAGGACATCGTCCCGGCGATCCTCGACTTTCACTCGCGCCGGCGCGACCGCAGCGGCTCGGCCGAGATCATCGATCGGCTCTAGCTCCCGCGACGGAACCATGGGCGCCAGGCGCCCTACCTGCGGCTTCGCCGCTGCCCAACCAGGGCGGACGAGTACACCGCCAGGCCGCCCCAGATGAACCCGAAAGCCACGAGTTCGGCGCTGCTGAAGGGTTCGCGGAAGACGAAGACCGCCAGCAGGAAGATCATCGTCGGCGTCAGGTACTGCATCAGCCCGATCGTCGAATAGCGCAGGAGCTTGGCGCCGTTGGCGTAGAGAATGAGCGGCGCGGCGGTGACCGGCCCGGCAAGGAGGAGGAGCCAGGTGTCCATGTCGACCTGCCCGGTGGCGAAACCGAAATGCCCCTTTCCGCTGATCGCGTAGTACGCCATGAGGCCGACGGCGACGGGCGTCAGAAGGAGGACCTCCAGCATGAAACCCTGCGCCGGCCCGATCGGCATCTCCTTTCGCAGCAGGCCGTAGCAGCCGAAGGCGCCGGCAAGGACGAGAGAGATCCAGGGCAGCCCGCCGTGGTCGACCGTCAGGATCGCCACGCCGACGACGGCCAGGCCGACCGCCACCAGCTGGGTGCGGCTGAAGCGCTCCTTGAGGAAGATCGCGGCGAGCACGACGTTCAGCAGCGGATTGATGTAGTAGCCGAGCGCGGCGTCGACCGCGTGGCCGGCGACGATCGCATAGACGTAGGTCGCCCAGTTCGTCGCGATGAGGCAGGCGGTCAGCCCGGCGAGCGCGAGGGTGCGCGGGCTGCGGAAGGCGATCTTCAGGTCGCTTGTCCGCCCGAGCAGCAGCAGCACCACGCCGGCGACCGGAATCGACCAGACCACCCGGTGCGCGACGATCTCGATCGGGGAGATGCCGGCGACGGCCTTCATGTAGAGCGGGACGAGGCCCCATATCAGGTAGGCGCCGAACGCAAAGGCGAGACCGCGCGGGCCATCGGCCCCGCCGCCCTGCGCGGCCCCGGACCCCGGCGACACGAGGGCGCCTCCGGCCGGCGCCGGATTCGGATTGACCTGGTGATTCACGAGTTGCCTACTCCGCGGCCGCGCGACCGGTTGCGTCGCGGCTCTTCATCAACTTGAAGACGACCGAATCCATCAGCGCCTGGAAAGACGCGTCGATGATGTTGTCGGAGACCCCGACCGTCCACCAGCGCTCCCCTGCTCCGTCGATCGATTCGATCAGGACGCGGGTGATCGCCTCCGTGCCGCCGTTGAGGATGCGCACCTTGTAGTCCACCAGTTCGAGGTCCTCGATCTCTCCCTGGTACTTTCCGAGATCCTTGCGCAACGCCAGGTCGAGGGCGTTGACCGGCCCGTGGCCCTCGGCGACCGACATCGTCTGCGTACCGTCGATCACGAGCTTCACCACGGCTTCCGAGACCGTCTTGAGGTTGCCGTTGGCATCGAACCGGCGCTCGACCATGACGCGGAAGGCCTCGACCTCGAAGAACTCGGGCACCGAGCCCAGCATCCGGCGGGCGAGCAGCTCGAAACTGGCGTCCGCGCCTTCGTAGGCATAGCCGAGCGCCTCGCGTTCCTTGACGATGGTGATCAGCCGGTCGAGCCGCGGATCGTCCCGGGCGACCGGGACGCCGCGCCGCTTCAGCGCGTTGATGAAGTTGGACTTGCCGCCCTGGTCGGAGACCATGACCTTGCGCAGGTTGCCGACCGTTTCCGGCGGCACGTGCTCGTAGGTGCGCGGGTCCTTGAGCAGCGCGGAGGCGTGGATACCCGCCTTGGTGGCGAACGCGGAGGCGCCGACATAGGGGGCCTGTGCGAAGGGCGACCTGTTGAGCAGTTCGTCGAAGGCATGCGAGAGGCGGGTCAGTCCCTCGAGCTTCTCCGCGTCGATTGCCGTCTCGAAGCGCTCGCTGTAGGTCGGCTTCAGCACCAGCGTCGGGATGAGCGTCACGAGATTGGCGTTGCCGCAGCGCTCTCCGATGCCGTTCAGCGTGCCCTGGACCTGGCGCACCCCGGCCTCGACCGCGGCCAGCGAATTGGCCACCGCCTGCCCGGTGTCGTTGTGCGCATGGATGCCGAGGCGGTCACCGGGGATGCCGGCCTCGATCAGCGCCGCCACGATCTTCCGGATCTCCACCGGCTGGGTGCCGCCGTTGGTGTCGCAGAGCACGACCCAGCGCGCGCCGGCGTCGTAGGCCGCCCTTGCGCAGGCGACGGCGTAGCCGGGATTGGCCTTGTAGCCGTCGAAGAAATGCTCGCAATCGACCATCGCTTCCCTGCCGGCTGCGACGGTCGCCTCCACCGAAGCGCGGATGGCGTCGAGGTTCTCTTCGTTGGTGCAGCCGAGCGCGACCTCGACGTGATAGTCCCAGCTCTTGGCGACGAAGCAGACCGCATCTGATTTCGCGCCCAGCAGGGCGGCAAGCCCCGGATCGTTCGATGCCGAGACGCCCGCCCGCTTGGTCATGCCGAAGGCGACGAAGCGGGAGGAGGAGGTGCGTCTTTCGGAAAAGAAGGCCGTGTCCGTCGGGTTCGCTCCGGGATAGCCGCCCTCGACATAGTCGATGCCGAACTCGTCGAGCAGGCGCGCGATGGCGATCTTGTCCTCCACCGAGAAATCGATGCCCGGCGTCTGCTGGCCGTCCCGCAGCGTGGTGTCGAAGAGGTAGAGTCTGTCCTTGCTCATCGTCTCGTGCCTTTTCGCTTCGGCAGCGGCGCAGGCGTCCCGGGGCCCTCCGGCGGCCAGGCGTCGGTGTCGTGATCGGGATGCTGGAAAGAGCGAAGATCCGCCAGATACGGAATCGAGGGCAGGTCCTCCTCGGTGCGGTGGCCGGGGAGGCCGGCCAGGCCGTCGACGAAGGGCAGCTTCGATTCCATACCCCACTGGACGGTCGGGGCGACCTCGCCGGGATCGTCGAAGGCGCCGATGGCGAGCGAGATGCCTTCCGGCGCCTCGAAGGTCAGCGGCGTACCGCAATCGGCGCAGAAGCCGCGCGCGACGTGGCTCGACGAGCGGAAGCGCTTCGGCTCGCCCCGCGTCCATGCGAGGCCGCCCTTCGGCACCGTGGCGAGCGGCGCGTAGAAATTCCCGAAGGCCTTCTGGCACATGCGGCAATGGCAGATGGACACGCCCGTCAACGCCCCCTCCACCCGGAAGCGCACGGCGCCGCACTGGCATCCGCCGGAATAGATCGGCTTGTTGTCAAGGCTCATGGCGTGGCCCTCGCGAAATCAGGGATGACCGGCCCGGCGGGCCGGGACAGGCGGGGTGAAGCTCGCGCGCGATCTCCCCTCGCCCCGGAGAAGGCGGCCGAGGACGACAGGACGGTCATCGCCTCATCTCCCAGGTGGTGACGCGCTCGCCCGTCTCGGGATCCTTGCCATCCTTGAGCAGGACTCCCTGTTCCGCCAGGTCGTTGCGGATGCGATCGGCTTCCGGCCAGTTCCTCTCGCGGATGTGCTGGAGGCGAAGCTCGATCAGGCCCTCGAGGGCGGAGTCGATGGAGACCTCGCGCCGCGGGTCGAGGCCGATCAGCGCAAGGCTGGAAAGCGCTTGGGAAACATCGCGTTCGCTGCCGATCATGAGAGAGTGAATCAGCGAGACGGCCTCCGGGACGTTCAGGTCGTCGGCGAGCAGGTCGACGAAGCCCGGATGCGGGGCTGCTTCCTCGATGCGCGTCTGGGAGGCGATGCGCTCCCAGCGGTCGAGGACGGCCACCGCCTCGCGCAGCCGGTTGACGGAAAAGTCGATCGGCTCGCGGTAGTGCGTCATCAGCATGGCGAGCCGAAGCACCTCGCCCGGCCATTTCCGGCCGCCGAAGGTGTCGGTGTCGAGCAGGTCGTGGATGGTGACGAAATTGCCCTCGGACTTCGCCATCTTGCGGCCCTCGACCTGGACGAAGCCGTTGTGCATCCAGACATTCGCCATCCGGTCGGTGCCGTGGGCGCAGCGCGACTGCGCGATCTCGTTCTCGTGGTGGGGGAAGATCAGGTCGAGCCCGCCGCCATGGATGTCGAAGACCTCGCCCAGATGGGCGGCGCTCATCGCCGAGCATTCGATGTGCCAGCCGGGGCGGCCGCGTATCGTCACGCTCCTGTCCGGCAGGCGGAACGTGGCATCCCATCCCGGCTCGCTCTGCGAGGATTCCTTCCAGAGCACGAAGTCGCCGGCGTTCCGCTTGTGCGCCTCGACGGCGACGCGGGCGCCCGCCTGCTGTTCCTCGAGCCGGCGGTTCGACAGCTGCCCGTAGTCGGGCATCGAGCCGATGTCGAACAGGATTTCTCCCCGTTCCTCATAGGCATGGCCGCGATCGATGAGGTCCTGAATCAGGCCGACCATGTCGGTCTTCCCGTCGGTGCGCGGCAGCACGAACTCGGTCGCCCGCGGCTCCACCGTCGGCGGCAGGCATCCGAGGGCCGCGACGTCGCGATGAAACTGGTCCGCCGTCTTCTCGGTCACCCGCCGGATGGCCTCGTTCAGGGGGAGGTCGGGAAAGTCGCGCAGGGCCCGTGCGTTGATCTTGTCGTCGACGTCGGTGATGTTGCGCACATAGGTCACGTGCTTCTCGCCGTAGACGTGCCGCAGCAGGCGGAACAGCACGTCGAAGACGATCACCGGGCGCGCATTGCCGATATGGGCAAAATCGTAGACCGTCGGCCCGCACACGTACATGCGCACGTTCGCCGGATCGATCGGAACGAAGACGTCCTTGCTGCGCGTCAGCGTGTTGTAGAGCGTGAGCGTCGGCCTGGCGCCACTTTCCTTCATTCAGTCCTCCCACACGAGAGTGTCACCGGCTGGCCGGATCGTTTGTCTGTACGTGCAAGGCGGGAGACGAAAACGGCCGGGCCAGCTGTAAACTAGCGAATAATGATCCGGCAGATGTTGGCGGCGGCGCCGCCCGCGGGCGTTTTCATGACTGGCCTTATCGCTTCTCGCGCGACCGCGGTCAAGACGGCGGGACTCCGAAAGCTGCCGGGGCTACCTCAATCGAGCAATACATCGCGCACCAGCTTATGGGAAATGATCATTTTTTCCATCGCTCATACAATTTGATGGGATCGATGATGGCAGTTGATGCGTTGTCGCCATAAAAGGCGATCTATGCTTGTCGGGTCGCCGGCACCGGGGATGGGTCGTTAACCACGTTAACGTCCTGTCAGGAATTCGGTCGCAGGATTTGACAGTGTCCGGCCGCAAGGCCCGGCAGCGGAGATGGTCTGATGACAGAAATACCCAAGATCAGGCGCAAGCCCTCGGAAAAGGTCAAGCTGGAAAAGAACTACGGCGAGGTCGCCTGCAAGGGCGTACTGGGGCCGGCGCAGCTTTCCCGGCCGCAGAAGGACGAGCGGGCGAGCAAGGGCTTCGCCTCGCAGACTTCCCGGAAGCAGCACGCCTGAGGCTTCTGCGACGCTAGAAGAGGGACGGCTGTTCCGGCTGTCCGTCGTGCGGGCGATCAGCGCCGGCGTCGGGGGGCGCAACGGGTTCCTGAACTTCTGGTCCGGTGTTGGCGACCGTGTTGACCCTGTCGGAGACCGGCACCGCCTCGAGCATGCCCTCCTGCACGGGCACGAGCAGATCCGCCACGGTCCGGGCGTCACCTGCCCGGCAGTCGAGCCAGCGCGCGAAGTTCTCCTCTCCGATGACGAGCGGCATGCGGGGATGGATGGCGGCAAATTCCCGGTTGGCTTGCGTGGTGAGGATCGCTGCCGTGTCGATCTCGGAGCCGTCGGCCGAGATCCAGGTTTCCAGCAGGCCGCCGAGTGCGACAAGGCCGCCGCCTTTCGGGCGCACCCAGTATGCCTGCGACTTCCGTTTTCCGTCCGGGGACCGTTTCCACTCGTAGAAGCCGGAGGCCGGCACCAGCACCCGCCGGTATCTCATCGCCGCACGGAAGGCCGCCTTTTCAGCAGCCGATTCGGCGCGGGCGTTGAAGAGGAGCGGGAAGCCGCGCGGGTCCTTCATCCAGGACGGCCACAGGCCCCAGCGGGCAAGAAGGGCCCGGCGTCGCGGGTGGTTCGCACCGGCGACGACCGCGCGACCCTCGGCCACGACAAGGATCGGCTGGGTCGGCGCGATGTTGTAGCGCGGCGGGAACGCCTCGACATCGTCGATGCCGAAGAGTTCCCCGACCGCCTCGCTGGGCTCGGTGATGGAAAAACGCCCGCACATCGCTCCGCCTTCTCCGTTTCGCTCGCCGATGATATGGCTTCCGGATGCCGACGAACAAGCAGGAGGCTCGCATGAACGACCCGCGCGGCCCGAGGATCGCCGTCTCCGCCATAGTGCGCAGGAACGGCCGGTTCCTGCTCGTGCGTCGCGGGCGCCCGCCGGTGGAGGGCATGTATGCCTTCCCTGGCGGCCACGTGGAGCCGGACGAGAGCCTGGAGCAGGCGGCGCTGCGCGAACTCCGCGAAGAGACCGGCCTGGCCGGGTCGCGACCGGAGCTTCACGGGTGCTTCGAGATTCCGGCGGGCGAGGCGAAGGACAGGCCCTTCCTGCTTTCGGCCTTCATCGTGGACGTTCCGCCGGACATGGCGGCCGTGGCCGGCGACGACGCGGCCGCCGTGGGGTGGTACACCGCCGCCGAGGCCCGCCGGCTGCCGATGCCCGAGAGTGTCCTTGCGTGCATCGACGCACTGGACGCGGGCTGAGGCCGCGGCACGTGCAACGACGTCCCCTCTTCCAGCCGCAAGGGCAACGAATGCCGAAAATCATCGCCTGCATGCTTGTCGCCGCGGCCGTCGCGGCAGCCCTGCCCGCTGGGGCGGCGTCTTCCACGGCGGGCGCGAAGGCACCGGCAGGCGACGTCGCGGCCCCGCCGCCGCCGCCTCCGGCCTATGAGGCGCAGCTCGGGCACCTGGCGCAGCTGCTCGGCTCGATCGACTATCTCAGGCAGCTGTGCGGCGAGAGCGACGACACGGACTGGCGCGCCATGATGCAGACCCTCATCGACAGGGAAGCCCGGGGCGAGGAAGAGCGCACCCGACAGTTGACGGCGGCGTTCAATCGCGGCTACCGCTCTTTTGCGTCAGTCTACGTGACCTGCAACGAATCGGCCATCGCGGCGGAAAGGCAATATCGTCGCGAAGGGGCAACACTGGCGCGGGAAATTGCAGCCAGATACGGAAATTAGAGGGTTGTTAACCCCTTTCTTGTTGCGGCCGTGCCGAATCGGGAAAAGTCATGCTAGGCTGTTAACAGGTCGGTAAGGAGTAGACTGTCTCGATGGAACGAACGAGCGATCATGCCCTGGGCGACATCGAAGAGATGATCGTGCACGAGAAGATGCAGGCAGCCCTCGAATACCAGAACGAGGCATGGGCAGACGGCATGGCCGACGGAATCGAGCCCGAGATCATCGCGGATGCCGCCATCGCTCTCGCCATGCGGGAGACGGTGCGGGTGCACGGCGAAGACGGTGCCGAAGCGCTGCTGGAATCGCTCAAGGATCGCATCCTTGCCGGCGAATTCTCGCCCGGGCGCATCATGCAATAACCTTGACCTGGCGCGCTCGGGGGCGCCAGAATCATTTCCGGACAGTGATTGGGGAGCGTGGCAGCGTCAGCCGCTTTCCCCGGGGTGCGGGAGCACAGGGGACGATGCGTTCTGGTATGGCGGGCGTGCTGGTTGCCGCCGTGTTTTTCGTCGGTCTGGGTACCGTGCCCAGCCCTGCGTCGGGCGGCGCCGGCGGATTCTCCGCATCGCCCCGGGCCGAGGGGCTCCAGCCGCCCGGCAACAACAACTCTCGCGGCCTCGAACTGCCGCTGCCGGACACGGGCAGCGGCGGCGGAGTCCCGGATCGGGACGTCGCGCCCGATGCCGTCCCGGCGGGGGACGACCCCGCCGAAGAGAAGAACGTCACGCAGCCGAAGGCGCCTCCTCCGGTCCTCTACGATCTCTCGAAGCTGCCCGAACCGGTCCGCCGCATGCGCGAGCTGATCGTGAAGGCGGCGCGAACGGGCGAACTCGACAGCCTCCGGCCGCTCCTCGGTCGCGGCGCAACGCAGACGCAGCTCGCCATCAGCGGGCAGGAAGGCGACCCGATCGCCTATCTCCACAGCCTTTCAGGGGATCCGGGCGGCCAGGAAATCCTGGCGATTCTCCTCGATGTGCTCGACGCCGGCTTCGTCGACATGGATCCGGGCAAGCCGGACGAGACCTATGTCTGGCCCTACTTCTTCAGCCGGCCGCTCGACACCCTGACAGCCCCGCAGCGCGTCGAACTGCTGCGGATCATCACGGCCGGCGACTTCGCCGACATGAAGGCGAACGGCGGCTACAATTTCTTCCGCGTGGGCATCTCGCCTGAGGGGCAGTGGAAGTTCTTCGTCGCGGGCGACTGACGCGCGGCGCCCGGCCATCTTGCCCCGGCCAGGCCTGGAACTTACTTATGCGCCAGAGGAAATCTTCCGTTACGAACGCATGCAAGCAGGGAAGAGAGAGCGAAGAGAATGCCGTCACTGCGCCTCGCCGACAGAAGCCTCGTCGAAATCAGCGGCCCGGACGCGGAGACGCTGCTGCAGGGCGTGCTGACGATCGACCTGAATACTCTGGAGCATGGCGAGGTGCGCGCCGCCGCCCTTCTGACGCCGCAGGGCAAGATTCTCTTTGATTTCCTGATCTCGCGTTCCGGAGACGACGGCTTCCGCATCGAGACCGCGCGGCCGAACGCGGCGGATTTCGCCAAGCGGCTGATGCTCTACAAGCTGCGGGCGAAGGCGGAGATTTCCGTGGTCGAAGACGCGCCGGTCGTCGTGAGCTGGGCCGAGGCCGCAGACGGCGGCCTCAAGGACACGCGCTTCCGTGCAGGCGAGACGGTCTGCCGACGCTATGGCGAGGCCGACGCCGCGAGAGAGGCCGTGCCCGGGGACTACGACAGGCTGCGCATCGAATCCGGAGTTGCCGAGTCCGGCCGCGATTTCGACCTGCCGGACGCTTTTCCGCACGACGTGCTTCTCGACCTCAACGGGGGCGTTTCGTTCCGGAAGGGCTGCTTCGTGGGCCAGGAGGTCGTCTCGCGGATGCATCACCGCAAGTCGGCCCGCAAGCGGATCGCCATCGTCGAGGCGGACGAGGAGCTACCTGCCTCGGGAACGGCGCTCGAGGCGGGGGGCCGCGGCGTCGGCACTCTCGGAACGGTCGCCGGAAGCCGCGGGCTTGCACTCGTTCGGACAGATCGCGTCGCCGACGCGCTCGCCGGGGGTGGCGGGGTGACGGCGGGCGGGACGCGCGTGAGGCTGTCCTTTCCCGCCTGGACCGGACTGAGCTTCGACCAGCCGGCGGGCGCCGGGCAAGGATGAGGCGGATATCCGGAGAGCCACCGCGCGCATGGCAGCGCATGCTGTCCGGCCGGCGCCTCGATCTCCTCGACCCTTCGCCTCTCGACGTGGAACTGGGCGACATCGCCCACGGCCTCGCGCGCGTTGCGCGCTGGAACGGGCAGACCATCGGCGATCAGGCCTATTCCGTCGCGCAGCATTCCCTCGCCGTCGAAACGGTGTTCGCGCGGCTGGTGCGCAACCCGGCACCGGAGCACCGCCTCATGGCGCTGCTGCACGACGCCCCGGAATATGTCATCGGCGACATGATATCGCCGTTCAAGGCCGTCGTGGGTGGCGGCTACAAGGCCGTGGAAAAGCGCCTCGAATCGGCCATCCACCTGCGCTTCGGCCTGCCGGCGTCCGCACCGCCGCAGATTCGCAACGCCATAAAGCGCGCCGACTGCGTGGCGGCCTATTTCGAGGCGACGCTGCTCGCCGGCTTTGCGGAGGACGAGGCGCGGCGGTTTTTCGGGCAGCCGCGCGAAATTACCCGCGAGATGCTGTCGATGGAGCCGCTGCCGGCGCGCGACGCGCAGGCACGCTTCGTCGCCCGCTTCGAGGAGATCGATGCGGCGCGGCAGGCCGCGGGTCGCAAGACCGGCCGGGGGTGCTGAGATGTCCTACATCGTCATATCGCCGCTGCGCCAGATAGCCGAGGTCGCCGCAACGCATGGCGCGCGCGAGATGGTGAGCCTGATGGGCGACGGGCACGCCTTCCACAGGCCGGCGGTCATCGACGCGCACCGGCACCTCGTCATCGGCGTCAACGACATCGCGGCAGAGGTCGAGGGGCTGGTCGCACCGCAGGAGGCACATGTCGAGCGGCTTCTCCGGTTCTCGCGGGCCTGGGACCGCAGGGCGCCGCTTCTCGTGCATTGCTGGATGGGCATTTCGCGCTCGCCGGCCGCCGCCCTCGTCATGGCACTCGGTCTCGCACCGGACCAGGACGAGGACGAACTCGCGCGACGGCTTCGCGACGCCTCGCCGTTCTCGACGCCGAACGAGCGGCTGGTCTCGCTCGGCGACGCCCTGCTCGGGCGCGGCGGCCGGCTCGTGCGGGCGGTCCGCGCCATAGGGCGGGGCGCCGACGCCTATGAAGGGCGCCCATTCACCCTGACAATTGCCCCCGGAGATCCCGCGCCCTGCCCCCGGGGGGCGAACCTGCCGGAGACCTAGAGGAGATGGATGCGTCGTCGACGGCGGTCGAGATCGGACTGAACGCGGCCGTAACCGCCGTCAGCGGCGGCAATCCGCAGATCCTGGCGATCGCACCGGACAGTCCCGGGGGACGCGACAGCCTTCCCTTCGGCCCGTTCGACCCGACATTGCACCGGACGTTCGAGACGAGCCTGAGGGCGCGGGTCGAGGAGCAGACGGCGCTTCACCTCGGCTATGTCGAACAGCTCTACACCTTCGGCGACCGAGGGCGACACAGGATCGACCGGGAGAGCGGACCGCATGTCGTTTCGGTCGGCTATCTCGCGCTGACGCGAACGGACGCGGAATGCGCCGGCGCGCTCGAGCGGGCGGCGGCCGTCTGGCGCGACTGGTACGTCTACTTTCCGTGGGAAGACTGGCGGCAGGGGCGGCCCGCGATCCTCGACCAGGTCATTCTGCCCGCGCTCGCCCGGTGGAGGACGACGCCCCCGCCCGCCGATCGATCGAGCCAGTTGCCGAGTCGCCGGTCACGGCTGCGCCTTGCCTTCGGCCTCGACGACTTTCCCTGGGACGAGGAACGGGTCCTGGAACGCTACGAACTCCTCTACGAGGCCGGCCTCGTGGAGGAAGCGGTCGCCGACGGGCGGGCGGAGGCCATTCCCCTGCCCGTGCCGCTCGGCCGGCCGATGCTCTTCGACCACCGCCGGATCGCCGCGACGGCCGTCGCGCGGCTGCGCGGCAAGATCAAGTACCGGCCGGTCATCTTCGAAATGATGCCGGCGGAATTCACCCTCACGCAACTGCAGGCGACCGTCGAGGCCATTTCGGGGCGCCATCTCCACAAGCAGAACTTCCGCCGCCTCGTGGAAGGCGCGGAACTCGTGGAGCGGACGGGTGGCGCCGCCGCGATTACCGGGGGACGGCCGGCGGCCCTGTACCGGTTCCGCCGCAAGATCTTCGACGAGCGCCCCGCTCCGGGCCTGAAGGTCGGCGGCCGCAGCTGAAGCGAATCAGGCCGGCAGCTCGCCCGCGATGTCGCGCACGGCGGCTTCGACCTCGGAATATTTCAGGTAGGTGCGATGCATCCAGCCTTCGGACGCGACCGGGAAGTCGGACCGGAAGTGACTGCCGCGGCTTTCCTCCCGGCGAAGCGCGCCGACGGCGACGAGCTTCGCTGCGGCGGCGATGTTGCGGAAGCGGGTGCGTCCGTTGCTGCGCTCGAGAGCGGCGATCTCGCGGACGGCGCGGACAAGGCCCTCCCGGTCGCGCACGACACCGACGTCGGCCGACATGATCCTGCGCAGGCGCTTCAGCTCCGGGCTGTCCTCCGCAGTGACGGTGTCGTCGGATTCGTCGACGGAATCGCCCCAGTTGTCGAGCTTCGGCGACGGCAGCAGGCCCTGAATGTCGGAGGCGATGCGCGCTGCGAAGACGACGGCCTCCAGCAGGGAGTTCGACGCCAGGCGGTTGGCGCCGTGGGCACCCGTCGAGGCGACCTCCCCCGCCGCCCACAGGCCGTCGAGCGAGGTGCGTCCGTCTGCGTCCGTCAGCACGCCGCCCATGTGGTAGTGCGCGGCCGGGACCACGGGTATCGGCTCGCTGGACGGATCGAGCCCGGCAGCCATGCAGGAACTCGTGGACGGTCGGGAACCTCTCGGCGAAATGGCTGCCGATGGCCCGGGTGCAGTCGAGGAAGGCACCGCGGCCGGCCTGGATCTCGGAGAAGATCCCCCGGGCGACGATATCGCGCGGCGCAAGTTCCGCGTCGGGATGGATGTCCGTCATGAAGCGGTGCCCGGCGGCGTTGACGAGGATCGCGCCCTCCCCGCGCAACGCCTCCGTGGCGAGCGGGGCGGGGTCGCGGCCGATGTCGATGGCTGTCGGGTGGAACTGGACGAACTCGGGATCGGCGACCACCGCCCCGGCGCGCGCCGCCATGCCGACGCCGCCGCCGCGCGCCTCGTTCGGGTTGGTGGTCACCGAATAGAGGTGGCCGATGCCGCCCGAGCAGAGGACGACGGCGCGCGCCGGAAAGCCGATGCGCCGGCGCGACTGGCCGGAATCCGGCCGCGCGACGACGCCCGAGACGTAGCGGCCCTCGGTCAGGAGTTCCTCCACGACGTGCCCTTCGAGAAGCCGGATCGACGGCGTGGCGCGCACCGCGGCGACCAGCGCCTGCATGATCGCCTTGCCCGCCATGTCTCCGCGAACCCGCACGATGCGGCGCTCGGAATGGGCTGCCTCGCGCGACAGGGCGAGATGTCCGGAGAGATCGCGGTCGAACGGGACGCCATAGGACAGCAGGTCCTCGATCCGCGCGGGGCCGTCCGCGATCATGGCGCGCGCGATCTTCTCGTCGACGATGCCGGCGCCGGCAGAGATCGTGTCGGCGAGGTGCTTCGCGACCGTGTCGCCGGGGCTCATCGCCGCGGCGATGCCGCCCTGGGCCCAGGCCGACGAGGCCCCCTCGCCGATCGGCGCGGCGGCGAGGACGGTCACGGGCCGCGGCGCCAGCTTCAGCGCGCAGAACAGGCCGGCGAGACCGCCGCCGACGACCACGACGTCATCGATCCCGGTCCAGCTCTGCGGAGAATGCACATCGAGCGTCATCGAACTTCCTTTCACATCGACGTGTCGGCGTGTGGAAAAGCCGGCTCCGTGCACCTACTTCCCGTCGATGACCAGATCGAACGACCAGCCATCACGCAACCTGGCAGCGGCGGGCTGCCTTGCCTCCGCGCTGCTCCTGGCAGCCGGCCTGCCGGCCGCTGCCGCTGGATGCGGCGGCTCGGTCCAGACCGGCCACGGCGACAGCCCGCTTGCCCTTGCAAACCGATGCGGCACGACCGTCCAGCAACTGCGCCTCGCCAACCCCGGCATCGACATGAACAAGCCGCTTCGGGGACAGATCATCAAGGTTCCGGGCAACCGGCCGCCGAGCTACGTTCCGGACTCCGTCAGCCGGGGCGCGGCGCCCGCGCCGGCACCGCTGACCCCGTTCGGCCAGTCGCCGACCCGCCGCCAGTACCAGAAGTCCCTCAGCCGGCAGAAGAAGGCCGGGCCGGGAACCTACACTGTCCGGCGCGGCGACACTCTGAGCGGGATCGCCCGCCGGTCGAACGTGGCGCTTCCCGCGCTCGTCGACGCCAATCCGGGCATCGATCCGCGCAGGCTCGCCGTCGGCCAGAAGATCGTCGTGCCGTCGATGGATTGATCCGCGGCACACGGTGAGCCCCCGCGGTTCAGTTGGCGAGATTGACCATGCGCTCGACCGCAAGGCGAGCGCGCCCTGCAATCGCCGGGTCGACGGTGACCTCCCCGGTCATGCCGACGAGGCTGTCGAGAATCTTCGGCAGCGTGATGCGCTTCATGTGCGGGCAGAGGTTGCAAGGCTTGACGAAGTCCACCCCCGGCACCTCCGACTGCACGTTGGAGGCCATGGAGCACTCCGTCACGAGCAGCACGCGCTGCGGGCGCTCGTTCCTGACATAGTCGATCATACCCGAAGTCGAGCCGGCGAAGTCGCTGACGGCGATGACGTCGGGGTGGCACTCGGGATGGGCGACGATCTGGATCGTCGGGTCGGCCTCCTTGTAGGCCATCAGTTCCTCGGCCGTGAACCGCTCGTGAACCTCGCAGTGGCCCTTCCAGGTCAGGATCTTCTTGCTGGTCTGGCGAGCGACGTTCATCGCGAGATACTCGTCCGGGATGCACAGAACAGTGTCGCTGTCGAGGCTCTCGACGACGGCAAGCGCGTTCGACGAGGTGCAGCAGATGTCGCTTTCCGCCTTCACCTCGGCGGAGGTGTTGACGTAGGTGACCACGGGAACGCCGGGATAGCGCTGCCTGAGCAGGCGGACATCGGCGCCGGTGATCGATTCGGAGAGCGAGCAGCCGGCCTTCATGTCCGGCATCAGGACGGTCTTGCCGGGGTTGAGGAGCTTCGACGTCTCGGCCATGAAGTGCACGCCGCACTGGACGATGATCTCCGCATCGACCTTCGTCGCCTCCCGGGCGAGTTGCAGCGAGTCGCCGACGATGTCGGCCACGCAGTGGAAGATCTCCGGCGTCTGGTAGTTATGGGCGAGAATGACCGCCCCGCGCTCGGCCTTCAGCCGGTTGATCGCTGCGACATAGGGCGCGTAGACCGGCCATTCGATCGCCGGTATATGGTCCCTCACCTTTTCGTAGAGGTGCTGCGTCTCCAGGG
The DNA here is from genome assembly GCA_963760965.1 of uncultured Alphaproteobacteria bacterium. Lineage (GTDB taxonomy): Bacteria > Pseudomonadota > Alphaproteobacteria > Rhizobiales > Rhizobiaceae > Pararhizobium_B. The sequence continues at coordinate 46,608 of CAVXEW010000006.1, read as the reverse complement.
CGACCTTCTCGTCGTAGACGAGGCGTGGCTTCTCGACCACGCCGAAGCGCTCGGCGGCGGTCAGGGGGTGCATGCTCGATGACGCCTCGATCGGCTTGCGAAGTGCGCTCATCAGTGTCTCCCTAGCTCGCCGCCAACTTTTGCTCTTCTTGAGCAAAAGTTGGTCCAAAAGAAAACCGGCCGTGCCGGTAAACGCTATTTATGCCTCGCCGGCGCAAATTGCAAGCGCGTCCGCGCCGATGCGCCGCGGGCGAAGGCCGGCAGTGCGGGGCAAGGCCCGGCTGCGGCCCCGTTCCCTCGCCGGGCGGCCTGTGTCAGCTCTCCCCGGGGCCGCTTTCCGCGGCAACCGGGCCGGGCCGCTCGACGCGATCGAGCGCCTTGAGCGCGGCGCGCACGAAAGCTCCGCGGGCGGCCGGCGGCGGCACGGCGCGCGGCTCGTAGACGTGGCGATCGAGGAAGAACGCCGTCAGGCGGAATGCGCTTTCGAGCCCTTCCCTGTCCGCCGCCGCGCCCTGGCGGGCGGCGAGGAACGCCGGCAGTGCCAGCAGCTTGTCGGCCCAGGGCAGGCCGGCCGGCCGGCTGACGGCACGGCCGGTCTTCGGCGAGACGAAGGCGAGGTCCTCGCTCTCGCCCGTCGCCGCGCAACGTTCGAGATCCAGGCCGAAACCGAGGTCGTCGAGGATCGCGAGTTCGAAGCGCACGAAGAGCTCGCCCGCATCGGCGGGATCGTCCATGGCGTCGAGAATGATGTCGAGGGCCTCGTAGAGATGGGGATGCGGGTCGCGCTCCGGCAGCAGCCGCAGGAGCGCGCCCATCGCCTGAACGCCGTGCAGAGACGTCGCCTCCTCCATCAGCCGCGCCGCCCTGAGCGACAGCGCCTCGATCTGGAAGGTGCCGAGGTGTTCGTCCAGGCGGGCGCGCCACGTGGCCTCGACCTTGTTGCCGGGCTGCAGCAGCGGCTGGTGCCGGCGCGAGCGGCCGCCGCGCACCAGCCCCATGTGACGGCCGTGCGCGCGCGTCATCAGCTCGGCGATGACGCTCGTCTCGCCATGCCGCCGGACGCCGAGAATGATGGCCTCATCCTGCCACTGCATGGGCGGAGACTTGCTGCCTCAGGTCGGAAAGTCCAGCCCCATTTCGCGGTAGCGCTCCGGGTCGTCGCCCCAGTTCTCGCGCACCTTGACGAAGAGGAAGAGGTGGACCGGCTGCTCGAGTATGGCGCCGATCTCCTTGCGCGCGGCCTGGCTGATCGCCTTGATCGTGGCGCCGCCCTTGCCGAGCACGATCTTCTTCTGGCTGTCGCGCTCGACGTAGATCACCTGCTCGATGCGCACGCTGCCGTCCTTCCTCTCCTCCCAGCCCTCGGTTTCGACGTGGGAGGCATAGGGAAGTTCCTGATGCAGGCGCAGATAGAGCTTCTCACGGGTGATCTCGGCGGCGAGCTGGCGCATCGGCAGGTCGGAGATCTGGTCCTCCGGGTAGTACCAGGGCCCTTCCGGCAGGGCTTCGGCCAGGTAGTCGAGAACGTCGTCGCAACCGGAGCCGTTCAGCGCCGAAATCATGAAGGTCCTCTCGAAGGCAACCGTCTCGTTCGCCCGGGCCGTCAGTTCGAGAAGCGCCTCCGGCCTCACCCGGTCGACCTTGTTGACGAGCAGCACCTTGGGCTGACGCACTTGCGCAAGACCTTCCAGGATGCCGACCGCGTCTCCCTTCAGCCCGCGCTCGGCATCGACGAGGAAAAGGATGCGGTCGGCGTCGTGTGCGCCGCCCCAGGCGGTCGTCACCATCGCGCGGTCGAGACGCCGGCGCGGCTTGAAGATCCCGGGCGTGTCGACGAAGACGATCTGGGCCCTGCCGCGGATGACGATGCCGCGCACCACCGCGCGCGTCGTCTGCACCTTGTGGCTGACGATCGAGACCTTGGCGCCGACGAAGCGGTTGACGAGCGTCGACTTGCCGGCGTTCGGCGCACCGATCAGCGCGACGAAGCCGGAGCGCGTCTGCCCCTCGCCCGCCGGCTCGCTCGCGGCCGCGTCTTCGCTGCGTTCACTCATTCGCGTCTCTCGATCCTGTTGCGTCCGGTGGACTGTCCGCCCGCGACCAGATGCCTTCGCGCACGAGCAGCCGGCTCGCGGCCTCCTGCTCCGCAGCGCGCTTGGAACGGCTGACGCCGGTCTCCGGCGCGATCCCCGGCACTTCAACGCTCACCGTGAACTGCGGATCGTGGTCCGGCCCGGTGCGCTCCGCGATCCTGTATCCGGGCGTCACGCCGAAGCGGGCATGCGACCATTCCTGCAGCTCGGTCTTGGCGTCGCGGCGGACGGTGCCCGTCCTTGCCGCACGGTCCCGCCAGCGGGCGAGGATGAAGCGGCGGGCCGCCTCCAGCCCTCCCTCGAGATAGATTGCGCCGATCAGCGATTCCACCACGTCGGCGCGCACGTTGCGCATGCGCTTGCCGGTCACCTTCTTGACGTCGGAGCCGGTGCGGATGAAGGAATGGAGGCCGATCTCGTCGGCAACTTCGGCACAGGTCTCCGCGCTGACGAGCTGGTTCAGGCGAACCGAGAGTTCGCCCTCGTTCGCGCTCCTGAAGGTTTCGAAGAGCAGTTCGGCGATGCAGAGCCCGAGCACCCGGTCGCCGAGGAACTCGAGGCGTTCGTAGTTGCCCTCGTCGGCGGTGCGCGCGCTCGAATGGGTCAGCGCCCGGTCGAGCCGCGCCTTGTCCCTGAAGGCCACGCCGATCAGCCCTTCCAGCTTGGCCCGTTCGTCGGGCCCGAGACTTCTGCTCTTGGTCAATGCTGCGCCGAGGTGAGCAGGCGGTCGAACCGCAGGTCGGTCGGCCACTTCCAGAATTCCAGAGGCGAAACGTCGTCGCGGATCGAGAAGAAGATGATGTTGGCGCGGCCGACGAAATTGTCGAGCGGCACGTAGCCGACGTCGAAGCGGCTGTCGAGCGAGTTGTCGCGGTTGTCGCCCATCATGAAGTAGTGACCGGCGGGCACGTGGAAGACGCGGGTGTTGTCTCCCGGCGAATCCGGCGTCAGGTCGAGCGTGTCGTAGCTCACGCCGTCGGGGAGCGTCTCCCTGAAGACCTTGACGGGCTGGCCGGTGTCGTAGCGACCGGTCGGCCGGAACGTGCCGTCCGCCACCTTGGGCACGGCCTTGCCGTTGATGTAGAGCACGCCGTCCTTCATCTGGATGGAGTCCCCGGGCAGGCCGATGACGCGCTTGACGTAGTCGACGCTCGGGTCGCTCGGCAGCCGGAAGACGGCCACGTCGCCGCGCTTGGGCTTGCCGCCCCAGATGCGGCCGTGGAACAGGTCCATGGACAGGGGCAGCGAATAGGTGGAGTACCCGTAGGCGTACTTGGAGACGAACATGTAGTCGCCCACAAGCAGCGTCGGCATCATGGAGCCCGAGGGAATGGAGAAGGGCTGGAAGAGAAACGTCCGGATGACGAGGGCAAGGATGAGCGCCTGAACGATCACCTTGATGTTCTCGCCGAGGGCACTTTCCTTCTTCTTGGTCTTTTCCGACACGCTCATCTTTTCCTCTTCAAGTCCGGCGGCTGCCACTGTCTAGCGATTCCGTTGCCGCGCCGCAACAAATAGCCGGTCAGCCGCCGGCGGACGCAGGCAGCGCCTCGATGATGACGAATGCCTGCGCGAGCGGGAAATCATCGGTGATCGTCAGGTGTATCGCGGCTTCGTGGCCGGCGGGCACCATTTCCTTGAGACGCTTTGCCGCGCCGCCGGTCAGTTGCATCGTCGGCTTGCCGCCCGGAAGGTTGACCACGCCCATGTCGCGCCAGAAGACCCCCCTGGAAAGGCCCGTGCCGAGCGCCTTGGAGCAGGCTTCCTTGGCGGCGAACCGCTTGGCATAGGAGGCGGCGCGTTCCTTGCGCCGGTCGGATTTCCGCCGCTCGACATCGGTGAAGCATCGGCTGGCGAACCGCTCGCCGAAGCGCTCGAGGGTCTTCTCGACGCGGCGGATGTCGATGAGGTCGCTTCCGATTCCGATGATCATGTCGCTTTGTTCGGTGCGCGGGCGAGGATGTCAAGGCCGCCGGGGACCGGGCGGGCGGGCACGCCGGCTTCGCGTTCACACGGCCTGGTGGTTCTCGGCATATCCCGCCTGGCTGCGTGCCCTGGCCCGGGCAGCCATCCGTTCGCGGCGACGCGTCCGGAAGGCGTTCACGCCCCAGTAGGTGATGCCGTAGAAGATGCCGGCGAAAAGCAGGCCGAGCGGGATCGCGCCGACCAGCATCGGCTTGAGGACCGGCTGCCACAGGTCGGCGACGTCGAGGTGCCGGAACAGGTGCACGAGGTTGATGTGCTTACCGCCCACCGCTTCCTGGTTGAGGATGAACTTGCCGAGGCCGTAGCACGAGGTCCAGATGAAGGGAAAGGTGAGCGGGTTGCCGAAACTGGTGCCGATCGCAGCCGCGAACATGTTGCCGGCGATCAGGTAGGCGATCACGAAGGACATGATGAAGTGGAACCCGATGAACGGCGTCCATGAGGCAAAGACGCCCGCAGCCACGCCGGCGGCTATGGCATGCGGCGTCGCCGTCAGCCGCAGGACGCGCTTGGCGATGTAGCGGATCGACCGCGAGAAGGATCGCCGCGGCCACAGATAGGTCCGCGTCCTCTCCCAGAGACTAGGCGGCTTCCTGCGTCTGAACAGCATCTTTTTCCATACCACTCGTGGCTCGGTTCCGAGGATCCGGCCTGCCCCTCCGACACGGCCCCCAGGCCGGTTACGCCGGGAAAGTCTTAAACGTTCCGACTTGCGACTTCACTAAATTTCATTCCCGTCCGAATTGCGGCGAAGCTCGCCGCACATCCTATTCGTAGAGGCGTGTCGCGGTAGACACACAGCTCAGGTTGGCGAGCTGCATCAGCAGCCGGTTCAGATGTTTCAGGTCCCAGACGTCGAGGTCGATCACCATCTCGGTGAAGTCCGGGGCGGCGCGCAGCATGCGCAGGTTCGAGATGTTGGCGTCGCTCAGCGCGACGGTCTGCGCAACCTCGGCGAGCGTTCCCGGCTCGTTCAGGCCGTTGACGGCGATCCGGGCGGGAAACCGCATCTTGTTGGCCTCGTCGAGGTCCCAGCGGACGTCGATCCAGCGCTCGGGCTCGTCGTCGAACTTGGTCAGCAGCGGCGACTGGATCGGATGGATGGTGATGCCGTTGCCAGGATCCATGATGCCGACGATGCGGTCGCCCGGCACCGCGCCGGCCTGGGCGAAATGCACCGCCGAATTGCCGCCGACGCCGCGGATCGGCAGGGAATCGGGACCGATCTCGGGGGACGCCCGGCGCTTCGAGCCCTTGCCCCTGGTGCGGATCTTGCCGTTCTTCAGGCCCGGTATGCGGAAAATCATGCCGGCGGCGCTGCGCAGGTTGAACCATCCCTCGTCGCTCGACGGCTTGATGGAAGCCCTGTCCTCCTTGTGGTCCGGATAGAGCGCCTTCAGCACGTCGAGGGAGCTCAGCTCGCCGCGGCCGACGGCGGCGACTGCGTCCTCGACCTCCTTCTGGCCCAGCCGGTGCAGGACGGGCTTCAGAAGTTCGCGGGTGAACGGCTTTCCCGCGCGGTCGAAGGTGCGCTCGAGGATGCGGAAGCCGAGGCCGGCGAACTGCTTGCGAACGGCCGCGCGCGTTGCCCGCCGGATCGCCGCGCGCGCCTTGCCCGTGACGACGATCTCCTCCCAGGCCGGCGGCGGCACCTGGACGCCGGAGCGGATGATCTCGACCTCGTCGCCGTTGTTGAGGCGGGTGACCAGCGGCATGATCCGGCCGTTGATCTTCGCACCGACACAGGTGTCGCCGACGTCGGTGTGCACCGAGTAGGCGAAGTCGATCGGGGTCGCGCCGCGCGGCAGGGCGATGAGGCGCCCCTTCGGCGTGAAGCAGAAGACCTGGTCCTGGAACAGCTCGAGCTTGGTATGCTCGAGGAACTCCTCCGGATTGTCGCCCTCCGACAGCGATTCTATCGTCCGGCGAAGCCAGGCATAGGCGTTGGAATCGCGCGACAGGAGATCGCCGTTGCCGGGCTTGACGCCGTCCTTGTAGAGCGCGTGGGCGGCAACGCCGTATTCGGCGATCTCGTGCATGCGCACCGTGCGGATCTGAAGCTCGACGCGCTGGCGGGAGGGTCCGATGATGGTCGTGTGGATGGAGCGGTAGTCGTTCTGCTTCGGCGTCGATATGTAGTCCTTGAAGCGCCCCGGCACGACCGACCACCGGGTATGTACGATGCCGAGCGCGCGGTAGCAGTCGGCCACGTCGCGCACGATGATGCGGAAGCCGAAGACGTCGGACAGCTGCTCGAAGGAGAGCGACTTGGACTGCATCTTGCGGAAGACCGAGTACGGCTTCTTCTGCCGTCCCCTGACGGTGGCCTCGAGGCCCTGCTCCTTGAAGAGCGCGCCGAGTTCCTCCTCGATCTTGACGATCAGGTTGCGGTTCTTGTCGGAGAGGTCGCGCAGCCGCTTCGTGACGGTTTCGTATGCCTCCGGATTCATGTGGCGGAAGGCCAGTTCCTCCAGCTCGTCGCGCATGTCCTGCATGCCCATGCGGCCGGCAAGGGGCGCATAGATCTCCATCGTCTCCTCGGCGATGCGGGCGCGCTTGTCCGGCGGCACGAAGTCGAGGGTGCGCATGTTGTGCAGCCTGTCGGCGAGCTTGACGAGGAGGACGCGCACGTCGTTGGAGATGGCGAGCAGCAGCTTGCGCAGGTTTTCCGCCTGTTTCGCCCGCTTTGTGACGAGGTCGAGCTTCTTCAGCTTGGTCAGGCCCTCGACGAGTGCGCCTATGTCCTCGCCGAAGAGCCCGTCGATCTCGTCGCGCGTCGCGCTCGTGTCCTCGATCGTGTCGTGGAGCAGCGCGACGGCGATGGTCGACTCGTCGAGATGCATGTCGGTGAGGATGGCGGCGACCTCGAGCGGATGCGAGATGTACGGGTCCCCGCTCGCCCGCTTCTGCTTGCCGTGCTTCTGCATGGCGTAGACATAGGCCTTGTTGAGCAGGGCCTCGTTGACATCGGGCTTGTATTTCTGCACGCGCTCGACGAGCTCGTACTGGCGCATCATGGGGCGCGCACTCCATCCACTGCCCCGCACCCGCGCAGGGGCCGGAGTTCCGTCTTCAATATGGGCACGCTGCTGCTCGTTCAACATGACCGCCGGATTGCTTCTCCCATTCGCGAAATCCCCTCCCAAGGATGCGACAAACAAAAAATGCGCCGGCAGACGGACGGCCGGCGCACACATCAACGATGAGTTCGATCTTCGGCTCAGGCTACGAACGTAGCCGCGACGGCCTCAATAATCGTCACTTTTCTCCGGCGGCACAAGGCCTTCGATGCCGGCCAGCAGTTCTTCTTCCGACATGCGGTCGAAAGCGACCGGCTCGGGCTTGTCCTCTTCCTCGGCGCTGGCCTCGGGAGCGGCGGCGACATCCTCGGCCTGGACCGGCGCGAGGGAAGCCGGATCCGGCTCCGGCTCGTCGACCTCGACGTTCTTCTGCAGCGAGTGGATCAGGTCCTCCTTGAGGTCACCTGGCGAGAGGGTCTCCTCTGCGATCTCGCGCAGGGCGACCACCGGGTTCTTGTCGTTGTCGCGGTCGACGGTGATCGGGGCACCCTGCGAGACCAGGCGCGCGCGATGGCTTGCGAGGAGAACGAGTTCGAAGCGGTTGTCCACCTTGTCGATGCAGTCTTCTACTGTGACGCGGGCCATGGCCTGTCCTTTGCATTCGCATTTTCGGGAATTAGGCCCGTCGATACTCTCTCGGGCCGCAGATTTCAAGGATTTTGGTTATCGGGGGGCAAAAGCCCGGAAATTCAGGCATGTTGCCCAACCCCGGCGAGTTGCGCCATCCACGGAAATCGCCAAAATTCAACCTCAATTCGCTTGGAATATGGCGGCGGTTGCAGTAGCGCTCTCTATATACCACAAGAGATCGCAGCCCGCGATTGCATTCAATTCACAAGACGCATGTCGCTTGGCCGGGATTTTTCTGCAAATCAATTCACACCAAGGTTCTTGAATGTTCGACCCCCGCGAGAAAATTGCACTCTTCATCGACGGCGCCAATCTCTATGCAGCCTCAAAAAGCCTCGGCTTCGACATCGACTACCGGAAGCTGCTCACCTCCTTCCAGAAGCGCGGCTACCTCCTGAGGGCATACTACTACACCGCGCTGGTGGAAGATCAGGAATATTCGTCGATCAGGCCGCTGATCGACTGGCTGGACTACAACGGATACAAGGTGGTCACCAAGCCCGCCAAGGAGTTTACCGACTCCTCCGGCCGCCGCAAGATCAAGGGCAACATGGACATGGAACTGGCGATCGACGCAATGGAGCAGTGCGAGACCGTCGATCATCTCGTCATCTTCTCCGGCGACGGCGATTTCACCTCGCTCGTCGATGCGCTCCAGCGCAGGGGGCGGAAGGTCTCCGTCGTCTCGACGCTCTCCACGCAGCCACCGATGATCGCCGACGACCTGCGCCGCCAGGCCGACTATTTCATCGACCTCGTGAGCCTGCGCGGCGAAGTCGGCCGCGAGATCTCGGAGAGACCGGTGCGGCAGAGCCACGCCAGCGCGGACAGCAATTCCGACGACTGACCCTTTGCCCGTGTCGCGAATTCCCTGTCAGCCCGAACGGGAGCCCGATCCCGACTGCCCGCTTTGCCCGCGGCTGCACGCCTTCGTCGGTGAACAGCGGCTCGCCCATCCGGACTGGCACAACGCGCCCGTCCCGACGTTCTATCCGCCCGAGGGTGCGGAGGCGGTGCGGCTCCTCATCGTCGGGCTCGCGCCCGGCCTGCGCGGCGCCAACAGGACCGGCCGGCCATTCACCGGCGACTATGCCGGCGACCTTCTCTACGCGACGCTCGAACGCTACGGATTTTCGCGCGGCAGCTTCCGGGCGCGCCCGGACGACGGGCTGGAACTGTGCGGGGCGGCGGTCACCAATGCCGTTCGCTGCGTGCCTCCCCAGAACAAGCCGGTCGGCGCCGAGATCAACACCTGCCGGAAGTTCCTCTCCGGCACGCTTGCCGCCATGCCCGACCTGAAGGCCGTGCTGACGCTCGGCAAGATCGCCCACGAGACGACCGTGCGCGCCTTCGGCGAGCGGATCGCGGCGCATCCCTTCCGGCATGGCAGCGCGACGCGCATCGGCGCCGTCACCGTCTTCTCGAGCTATCACTGCTCGCGCTACAACACGAATACCCGGCGCCTGACCGAGGCCATGTTCGACCAGGTCTTCCAGGACATAGCCGCCCATCTCGGGGCCTAGCCGTGCGATCCTGACGGATACCGACTGCCGGAAAATATCGCCTCGCCAGATCCATGGCCTGCGGGCTGACTTTTCCAGACGGGTACCATTCGTTTGGGACAGAGTACCGGGGCCCGGTCAGCCGAGTTCCTTCAGGAGGCGCGACTTCTGCCGGTCCCAGTCGCGCTGCTTCGCGGTCTCCCGCTTGTCGTGGAGCTTCTTGCCCCGCGCCAGCGCCACCTCCAGCTTGGCCAGGCCCTTGTCGTTGAAGTAGATCTTCATCGGGATGATGGACATGCCTTCCTTCTGCACGGCGCCGGCCAGCCGGTTGACCTCGCGCTTGTTGAGCAGAAGCTTGCGCCGCCGGCGCGTCTCGTGGTTGAAGCGGTTCGCCTGTAGATATTCCGGCACGTAGGAGTTGATGAGCCAGATCTCCCCGCCTTCTTCCGTAGCGTAGGATTCGGCGATGTTGGCCTTGCCCTGGCGCAGCGACTTCACCTCCGTTCCCGTGAGAACGAGCCCGGCCTCGAGGGTATCGACGATCTCGTAGTTGAAGCGGGCCTTGCGGTTCTCCGCGACGATCTTGCGCGCGGGCCCGGCGTTCTTCTTCGGTGCCATTTGCTGTCCTGTCGGTTGGCGCCGCGCAGGCCGCCCGGGCCTAGTCCAGAAGGCCGGCGTGGCGCAACGCGGCGTCGATGGCGTCTCGGGTGGGCTGCTCGACCGGCGTGAGGGGCGAGCGCACCTTCTCCCCTATGCGGCCGAGGCGCGCAAGGGCGTATTTCGATCCGGCGACGCCCGGTTCCATGAAGATCGCCTTGTGCAGCGGCATCAGCCGGTCCTGAAATTCCAGCGCAAGGCGGAAGTCGCCGGTCAATGTGGTCTCCTGGAACTCGTGCGCACAAGGCCGGCGCCACGTTTGCCGTGACCGAGATCGCGCCGACGCCGCCATGGGCGTTGAAGCCGAGCGCGGTGGCGTCCTCGCCCGAAAGCTGGACGAAGCCCCGCCCGCAGGCCATGCGCTGCTCCGAAACGCGCTCGATCCTGCCGGTCGCGTCCTTGACGCCGACGATGTTGGGGAAGTCGCGTGTGAAGCGCGGCCATGACCGGAACGCCCATGTCGATGACGGAGCGGCCCGGGATGTTGTAGATCACGATGGGCAGCTTGGTCGACCGCGCGACGGCGGCGAAATGCTCGTAGAGCCCCTTCTGCGTCGGCTTGTTGTAGTAGGGCGTCACGACGAGAACGGCATCGGCGCCGGCCTTTTCGGCATGGGCGACGAAATCGATGGTCTCGAAGGTGCTGTTGGAACCGGCGCCTGCGATCACGGGCACCCGGCCGTCGGCGACCTCGACGCAGAGCGCGATCACCCGCTTGTGCTCGTCGTGCGTCAGGGTCGGCGATTCGCCGGTGGTGCCCACCGGCACGAGGCCGTGGCTGCCCTCGGCGATCTGCCAGTTGACATGCGCGGCGAAGGCGTCTTCATCGAGGGCACCGTCGTCCGTGAAAGGCGTGACGAGGGCGGGGATCGATCCCTTGAACATTTCCTGCTCCTGTGGCCGGCGGACGGGCGCAGCGACCCTGGTTCTGGTATTTTGCAAAGCGCCGCACCATAATGCTGCGGTCAACGTGCCGCAAGCGCGGCTGGCGTTCGTTTGAAGGATGAAATCGAGAAAGTCGAGACAATTCGAACTGTCGGAATAACCCTTCGTTTACCGTTGCTTCATCGATCGATGGCAAGCTCGGTAGCTTCGGGCCTCTTTCCGACGACAGGGGCAAGGCAAAGATCGAACCACCGCTGTTTGCGTCCATGATGAAAACAACCGTCCCCGCCCTCATCACGATTGCGCTGGCGGCCGCGCTTCCGGCGGGCTCCGCGCACGCCTTCTCGCTTTCGCCGCACGACGTGCCGGTTCCGCTGGCGCGGCCCTTCCTGCCGCAGACGGACGTCGTGCCGCAGTTCGCCCCGTCGAACGAGGTGACGGCCTCCATCGGCCGGACGGACAACCCCGCCTCCGTCTCCGGAAGCCTGAAGGAAGGGCTGGACGCGCTGACGGGAAGCGACGTCGCCCGGGCGAGCGCCATTCTGCGCGGCATGCCGCAGGGCACGCTCGACCGGCACATCCTTCTGTGGGCGATCGCGCTGTCGGGCTCCAAGGACGTATCCGCCGACGAGATCGCCAACGCCGCGCGCCAGCTGAAGGGCTGGCCGGGGCTGAACGTCCTCGAGGACAATTTCGAGCGCGCGCTCTACCGGGAAGGCCCGCCGGCGCAACAGGTCGTCGCCGCCCTCGGCAGCAAGCGGCCGGAAACCGCCGAGGGGACGATCCTTCTCGCCCGTGCGCTGCTGGCGACCGGAAAGCGCGCTCGCGCCGAGGCGATCATCCGGCACCTCTGGCGCGACGATGCGCTCGACGCGGACACGGAGACCAAGGTCCTCGGCGAGTTCTCGGGCCTGCTGCGCCGCTCGGATCACTTCCGCCGCATGGAGATGCTGCTCTACCGCTCGCGCGCTTCCCAGGCGAAGCGGATCGCCGACCTCGCCAATGCGCAGTCGCTCTACCGTGCCTGGGCGGCGGTCATCCGCCGGCAGCCGGACGCGGAGGCGCTGATCGCCAAGGTGGACCCGGCCTGGCGCAGCGATCCGGCCTTCATCTTCGTGCGCGTTTCGTACCTGCGTGACAACGACCATTACGAGGAAGCGGCCAGGCTGCTCGAGGCCGTGCCGCATGACGACGGCGCGCTCGTGAACCCGGGCCAGTGGTGGGACGAGGAGCGCATCGTCAGCCGCGGCCTCCTCGACCGCGGCGACTTCAAGACCGCGTACCGGCTGGTCGCCGACAACGTCGCGCGGTCCGACGTCGACAAGGTGGACGCCGAATTCCATGCCGGGTGGTACGCGCTGCGCGGCCTGCTGCAGCCGGCGACGGCGGAGGTCCATTTCCGCAAGATCGTCGAAACAGCGAGCTCGCCGCTGTCGCTGTCGCGCGGCTACTACTGGCTCGGACGCGCGGCCGAAGCCGGCGGGCCGGGCAAGGCGGACGACTATTACGCAAAGGCCGCCGCCTACCCCGCCACCTTCTACGGCCAGCTCGCCGCGGCGAAGATCGGCCGCCACACGCTCAACGTCGCCTACCCCTCCCCGAGCCCGGCCGAGCGCGAGACCTTCGCTTCCCGCGAGCCGGTCCGCGCGATCAGGCGGCTGGAGGACGTCGGCTACGACTGGCGGGCCGGAATCATCTACCGGGCACTGGCGCGGGAGCTGAAGAACCCCGGCGAGCTTGCGATCCTCACGGCGATGGCCGAACGGCACGGCGACGACCAGCTGTCGTTGCAGATCGGCAAGATCGCCTATGCGCGCGGCATCGACTGCGCCGCCCTCGCCTTCCCGATCGGCGCCATTCCCCGGGACGCCAACATCTCCGGTTCCGGCATGGCGCTGGCCTACGCGATCGCGCGGCAGGAAAGCGCCTTCAACAAGGCCGCCGTCTCCGGCGCCAACGCGCGGGGCCTGCTCCAGCTTCTGCCGACCACTGCCCGGCGCGTCGCCGCGCGCCACGGCATGGCCTATTCGAAGGCCCGGCTGACCGAGGACGCCGCCTACAACGCCACCCTCGGCGCACACTATCTCGGCGAACAAATCTCGGACTTCGATGGTTCGTACATACTTACGTTCATCGCCTACAATGCCGGCCCGAACCGGGTGCCCGAGTGGATCCAGCGCTTCGGCGACCCCCGCGGCAAGCCGATCGACCAGGTCGTCGACTGGATCGAGCGCATTCCGTTCACCGAGACGCGCAACTACGTGCAGCGGGTGATGGAGAACTACGAGGTCTACAAGGCGCGCCTCGACCAGCCGGTCGAGCATCGTCCACGACCTGCGTTTCGGCCGGTCGTAGGCCGCGCCGCGCCGGATCGTTCGATGGCTTTCCCGAAGCGTTCCCCGAGCCCGGCCATGGACCCCGACGTCGGGGACGGCTTCGAGGCGGTCACGTTCTCGGCCCCCGACGGGCTCTTGCTGCATGCGCGTGACTACGGCAGGGGCAACCGGAGCGCGCATCCGCATGCGATGCCGGTCATCTGCCTGCCGGGCCTGACGCGCAACTGCCGCGACTTCCACCGTCTGGCGCTGGCGCTTTCCCGCGATCCGGACGATCCGCGGCGGGTCGTCGCCTTCGACTATCGCGGCCGGGGGCGGTCCGAACGGGACCGCAGCGGCGCCAGCTACACGCTGCAGACCGAGACGGACGACGTGCTCGCCGGCATGGCGGCGCTCGGCATCGACGCGGCTGCCTTCATCGGCACCTCGCGCGGCGTCCTCATCATCCACATGCTGGCGGCGCGACGGCCCGCAGCGATCCTCGCCGCAGTGCTCAACGACGCCGGGCCGGTGATCGACGGAACGGGCCTCGTGCAGATCAAGGCCTATCTCCAGCGCATGCCGGCGCCGCGCGACTGGGCGGATGCCGCCCGGCTGCTGCGGGACGCCCGGAGCAGGTCCTTTCCCCTGCTGGAGGACGAGGACTGGGACGACATGGCCCGCGCCGTCTTCCGGGAAGCCAACGGCCGCATCGTCGCAGACCACGATCCGGCGCTCGTCCGGCAGTTGAACGGGATCGACTTCAACACGCCCCTGCCGACATTGTGGCCGCAGTTCGAGGGCCTGAAGCACTGCCCTCTCATGACGATCCGCGGCGAGAACTCCGATCTTCTATCGGAGGACACGGTGACGGAGATGGCACGGCGCCACCCCGGCATGACGGTCGTCGTCGCGAGGGGCCAGGGCCATGCGCCCGTGCTTCACCTCGACCGCCTCGACGCGAAGATCGCGGCTTTCCTCAGGGCGAACGACCCGATCTGACCCGCCGACCGGCCAACCGTGACCCGGCATGGACCAGCTGCTTTGCGCATCGCCATTGCGGCGGAGCAAGCATCCCGAGGACAATGAGGCCGAAGCATCATAACTCATGCTCCGGCCTCAAAATGCAGAAGGCCCGGCGGTTTCCCGCCGGGCCGAACCGAAACAGTATCCGGTGTGTCCTGGATCAGAACGTGCGCTGGAAGCGAACCGTGCCGCCCCAGTTGTCCTGGTGGCGCCGCCACCAACCGGGTTCTCGAGCTTCTGGTAGTCGACTTCCGTCGTGACGTCGAAGCCCGGAACGACGTGGAACACCAGGTTGCCGGCGGCACCGAAGGTCTTCACATCGTCGTAGGAGAGCTGCAGGTTGGCCGAAACCTTCTGCGTCAGGTCTGCGGAGACATGCCGCCCCAGACGCCCAGTCGCCACCCCAGTTGGCGAAGTGGTTGGAAGGCGTCTCGAGACCGCCCGAGTTCGATGCCGTTGGAGGACCAGCCGCCCATCAGGAAGGCCTGGAACTTGCCGAACTTGGCGTCGATACGGGCCTTGACGGCACCGTCGCCGACGCTTTCGTCGTACGCGCCGATAAGAGCAGCACCGAAGGTGCCGTTGTTGTAGGCGAGGCCGCCCAGAACGTCCGGGATGTAGTTGTTGTCGCCACCCTGGTCGTCTTCAACCGCGATCATCGCGGAGAAGCCGTTGTTCTTGTAGGTGTAGCTGATCTGCTGGGCGTCGAACGGGCCGTAGGGGACCAGCGTATCGTCGATGACGCCGCCGGCGTAGCCGTGGCCGTAGAAGGCGAGACGGCTGAATTCCGACTCGGTCTTGCCGACGCGGAAGCCGCCGAGCTCGATGTAGGCGAACTTCAGCGTGGTGCCGAGGCCGGCGTTCGTGGCGCCGTAGCTGTTGGCAGCGCGCGGGAGCAGCCGTAGGTCAGGCGCGACGTTGTTGTCGTGCGTGAAGCGGACTTCGGTGTAGGTGTGCAGGACGCCGAGCTCGGTGTTCGAGTTCGTGTCCGTCTGGAACGAGAAGCGCGAACGGAAGATGCGTCGAGTTGCCGGATCGTTGTTCGGATCGTGTAGATGCCGTTGGTGTCGCCGAAGCCGATGTCCTGGCGCAGATCATGCCGCCGATCTTGAGGCAGGTTTCGGTGCCCGGGATGTAGAAGTAGCCCGTGCCGAAAGCGTCGCAGACCTTGACGTAGTCGACCGGCTCGGGCTGCGCGGCCATGATGGCGTCGGCAGCCTGAGCGCCGGAAGCCACGGCGAGAGCCGCGGCGGAGCCGAGAAGAAGGCTCTTGATGTTCATTTCTGACCTCCAGTCAAAAGTTTCATAAGGGTCTGGGTTTTTGCTGAAGGACAGCGTTCCCTGCCCCATCCCCACTACAAAGAAGTTGAACGGGTTCCCCGCCCTTGCTTCCGAGCCTGAACATACCGAGGCGCCAGCAGGGTGCAATCATCAACTGCGTGTTCCGCACAGAGGTTTTGGGTCCTTCGAGGAGCCATGTTGCACAAAAGACACGTTTTTGGCCGCCGGATGGCAGAAAGTTGATAAATGCTTAAAGACGAAAGCACTTATCCGGGCTCCCGGGAGCTTGAATCGGGTTCGAATCGGGCCCTGCGGCCCCGCCCGGCGTCACAACTGTCACGGCCGGGAGAATCAGTCCGCACCTCCGCCCGCCACATTCGGCTCCGCCGCCCGGACGCGAAAATCGGCATGCGCCGTGTTGATTACGGCGCCGGTTTTCTTTATCAGCCGAACTGGCGCGGAGAGGTGGCCGAGTGGTCGAAGGCGCTCCCCTGCTAAGGGAGTAAGCGGGAAACCGCTTCGAGGGTTCGAATCCCTTCCTCTCCGCCACTTCAGTCCCTGAGTGGGCACTGAGTTTACGCCACTTCCCGCCACAAGCGTCTGTAGCAGCCGAGACTTCGATCCCATGATACGAACCTCGCCCTCGGCGACCTCGACGCGCTGAGCGAGCGCACGCAGGTGGTCGCGGCGATAGCCGCCGCCTTCGAGCCGCATGCGTTCGCGGGCGGTTGCGGCGAATTTGCGCAGCATCTGCGGCGTCACCGCCTTTTGTCCCGAGTTCTGGAGCATGGCCTGCGCCCGCTCGGCATCGGCCCTGGCCTGATCGCGGATAGCCTTGAGGCCGTCGATGCGGTCTTTCAGCGCCGGGTCGTCCAGATCGGCCACGCCCGCCTCGATGGCGTCATAGAGCCGCTTGAGACGCAATTCCGTTTCCGTGGCGCGCTTGTTGAGTTCGGCGATATGCTCGCGGCGGCGCTCGGAACATTCCTCTCGCCGATCGAGAACGGCGGTAAGAATGGCTTCCAGCCGTTCGGGCTGGAGCAGTTGCTTCTCAAGGTGATCGGCAACCAGATCGTCCAGCTTCTGCATCGGAACGGCCACGCCCGGCGGTCGGTCCCTGCCGCGCCTTCATCGAGCAGGCATAGTAGCGATAGCGTCCGCCCTTGCCGGTGCGGATCGTCATGGCCCCGCCGCACTTGGCGCAATGGATCAGGCCGGTGAGCATGGTCGGGCCGCTGATGACGCGGCAGGCACGACCTTGGGATTGCGGGCCTTGAGCAGCTTCTGCACCGCGTCGAAGGTTTCGTGGTCGATGATCGGCGGAACCGGAACCACAACGACCTCGGTCTTGGGTTTGAGTTCCTTAGTCTTGGAGCGCTTGTTGAACTCGTGCTCGCCCATATGGGTGCGGCGGGTCAGGATGCGGTGAACCTGACCGATGCCCCAACGTCCGCAGTCGCGGGTGAAGATACGGCGACTGTTGAGATAGGAGACGATGTTCTTGACGCTCATCTGGCCGGCGGCGCCGTCGCCCTCCAGGTCAAGACGATAGATCAGCCGCACCGTGTCGGCGTGGAGCGGGTCGATTTCCAGCTTCTTCTCGACCTTCGCGCCGCGCTGCTCGGCGGCGACGGTGCGATAGCCGATAGGGGGAAGCGAGCCGTTCCAGAAGCCTTGCCGGGCATTCTCCTTCAAGGCCCGCATGACGTGCTTGGCGTTTTCCTTGGACTGGTATTCATCGAACAGCGCCATGATCTGCCGCATCATGACGTGCATGGAGTCGTCCCCCATTTCCTGTGTGATCGAAACCAGCTTCACGCCGTTCTTCGCCAGCTTGCGGACATAGAACTCAAGCTCGAAGTGATCGCGGAAGAACCGGCTGAACGAATGAACCACCACCACGTCGAAGGGCGCGGGCTTGCTGGTCCCGGCCTCGATCATGCGCTGGAACTCGGGGCGGCGATCATTGGTGGCCGATGCGCCTGGTTCGATGAAGGTTTCGACCAGTTGCAGGTTGCGCGCCTCGCAATAGGTTTCGCCCTGCCGCTTTTGATCGGGGATGGAAACGTCATGCTCGGCCTGCCGCGCCGTCGAGACACGCAGGTAAAGGGCGGCGCGTACCCCTATGGTTTTCTGGGGCCTGTCATGGCGGTGTCGCCTTCTCAATGATGGCGCGGCAACAACCACCGGGCTGCTGCGCTCAGGCCGCTTTCTCCAATGGACGCGCGCGCTCGACCCGCTCGCGCTCCTTGGGCGTGTTCATCACCTCCCAAAGATCGCTGCGCCGCTGCACGTTGAGCCAGAAGTCCGGGCTGTTGCCGAACACACGGGCGAGGATCAGCGCCGTCGCGGCCGTCACGTTCCTGCGATTGCCGCACAGCTCGTTGACGTGCTTGCGCTGGACACCCATCGCCTCGGCGAGCGCGCCCTGTGTCAGCCCCATCGGCTGCATGAACTCTTCGGTCAGTATCTCGCCGACAGTCGCCGGCTTGCGCTTGGTGGTCAGCATCTTTGCCTCGCTCTCATCGGTAGCTGTGATCGTCCAGATAAATTCCGTCCGCCTCACCGCGCTTGCCATCCCACCGGAAGATCAACCGCCATTGCTGGTTGACCCGGATGGAATGGAAACCTGCGAGGTTGCCGCGCAGCTTCTCGAAGTGATTGCTGGGCGGCACGCGCAAGTCCTGATCGGTCACGGCGTCGTCAATCATCTGGAGCTTGCGGAACAAGCGGGCTTCCAGATCGGAAGGGATGTTGCGGGAGCGGATATCATCCACAAAGAAGGCCCGCAGCCAGTCATCCCGAAAGCCTACGATCACAGCGTCACTCCAATAATGGGCATATGTACCACTCTATAACTCATATTGCAATAGGAGACAGGGTTCAGCCACCGGAGCCGAACAGCTCATCGAACAGGTCGCCGAACCACCGCTCGAACACCTCGATCTCGGCTTCCGTGACGGGAACAGGGTCGGGCCAGTCGTCGGTGACGGTCCATGTGGTGAGGTCATGTTTGGGCGACCTGCCGGGAAAGGGCCACGGATAGCCGAGCAATTCCTCAAGCTGCTCCGACGCGGTAAGTGCTTCATTGGCGTGCCGGGAATGGGATTCGTCGGTCGTCCCGTCATATCCGGGATCGGCGGGCGCACCGGCCTTAACGGGCTTCATCGGTATGGCCTTCCGGCCGCCATCCGACCGGATCGGCAACCCATCGGTTGATGTCGGATTCGCGCCAGCCCGCGCCGTTGGTGCTGATCCTGAGTTAGGGTGGGAAAGTGCCCTCGACGATCTTGCGGTAGATAGTGGACTTGGACAGCCCGGTGCGGGCGAGGACGGTGTTCATGCGGACAATACGGTCTGGCTCGCGCATGGCTCTTCTGCCTCCTGCTGGTTGTCCCTGACGGTCGATGGAACCAGACAGAACGGCGAATTACCGTTTCGCAAGAGCTATTTAGCGGGCGTCGTACTGTGGCGTAGAAGCGGCGGGAAATAGGATGGTCTTAGAGTCCGATCCCGCGTCCCCGCCCCAGGTCGATGCCGTGGGTGAAGGCGAGTTCATCGCCGAGTCGGCGGCCTGATTCGAACATGATGCCGAGTTGCTGCTTGCGGTTGGCGAGAGTGGATTCCAGTTGCGGATCGCGTTGGAGACTCTTCGCCATCTCGCCCATCGCGGAGCGGCTGGCATTGTAGCCGGACATGTCTCCCGCCCGGTACTGATGCTGGCTGGCGCGATCGAGTTTCTGCCAGCGCTCCACGAAGCGGTCGGCGCGGCGCTGCGGGTCGGTGCGGATTTCAGTCTCCAGTTGCAGGGCGCGAACCGCGCGATTGACACGGCCACTGCCTGCCTCTCGGGCAAGCTCCGGGTCTTTGACATACGCGGCCTCGGCATCGCGCCAGCCACGCGGCCGCACTTCCTCAAAGGCTTTGCGGGCATCGGTCAATTCGCGCACCTGCTCAGGGCTGGCCTTGCCGCCCGTGTCCTCGGTACTGAATTTCCCGTCCACCGCGCGGGCATGACGGGATGTTACCCATGTGTCCGGTACAAACGTCACCTATGTCTCGGGTCGCTTATCCCCACTCTCCGCCACTTCTGGCGAAGCGCCTAAATTCCCTACGTTTTCCTGAAGAAACTTCCCCCAAATCGGGAGCAGACCATGTCGGAATCAGGCCGTGCAACAACGGGTGTCTCCTCCGAAACCCTTCGCCATATTCGCCGTTCGTCAGGAATTGTACTTTCTCCGAAAGCGGTCGTACCAACCGGTGCCTTTGACGGTCGGGAAGCACGGACAATACGGTCGATGCTCCTACCTTGGCTGATATCTTGAATGCCGGTTGCGAGCTGTTTCCGATCAGCTTGGTTTCCAAGAGGTCAGCGCGCCTTTCCAAACGCAATGATATTGTCCATCCACCATCCAGCTAACATCGGCGGCATGCGGAATGATGCGGCCAGCGATTTTGCGAAAATCTCGGAAAGCCCCTCGCCACGGGCGTTCGACCGTCACCTTCCCTTCCTGGCGGGGCCGGTCGGCAGCATCGACCTGTGCGATCATTCCTTCGTCATTCAGGCTGAGGACGACCTGGCCGTCGGCTTCGCCGACTCGTGCCGAAACGACAAGTCTGCTGCGATCGATCTCTGACCAGACCAGTTGCTCGTTGGAAAGAATTGCATCGGGAGCCCAAGCGATCTCCGCGAGATACCGAAGCAGTTCCCCTTTGATGAGTTCGCGCGACGGCTTGCCGGTTGCAAGCCGCAGACAACCGAACAGCGAAACCGATCCTAGCGGTTGGCCCGATTGCAGCTGGTCGATCACCGTGAGAGCGCCGAGGGGGCCGACTTTCGCGCGCCAGGAAAAAGCGGGTTGGCGCAAATCCACGCATTGGGATGCCGTGAAGGAAAGCCACCCCGAAGTTTCACTGGTTCGAAGTTCGCCCTTCTGCCGAAAGTCGACCCTCGTGAAAGCGCTATCCGATGTAGCGCCGAGCCTGAGAGCCAATCCGCTAACGGATTGCGGGAGGGTTTCAGGGGGACAGTCTCCCATCATTCGCTCATGCTCCGCAGCTCGTCGAAATGTCGGCGCGCAAGGTAAGTCACCGGGAGCAGAAACAACGTGTATCCGAGGATCCCGATATCGCGGATCATCATGTCGGAGGTGACAACGCCGGCCAGTCCCACGAACGCGATCGCGCCGCTGACGAGCATCCAGAACTTCAGGCGCGGCGCTGTGGGCGTTCCGTCAACCGCGAATGCGGCAAATGCCATGCCCAACGGGAAGTAGACATCCCATGCAAGGATGTCGAGCGCGTAAACCACCGAGGGCCATTCGAACGAAAATGCGACCTGCCACCAAGGGGAACTGGACATCGCCGAAGCTCTCCCAACTGTCAGCAGAATAAAATGAACGGACATGGTGATCACGGCAGTCGCGGAGACGAAAGCGACGCCACAAAGACCCGGCGCCTTGCCGGTCGCGTCTGCACACTCATGGATGGCGACCACGAATAGCATCAGAACCGGCATGAGCACCAGGATGAGAACCTCCATCAGCATGAGCCAAGGATCGCTGATGGCAGCTTCGGCGGATGGGAGGGCGCGCAATCCAATGGCAAGCACGAGCACGTAAGCGACAATCCCGATGAAAATGACGTTGGCTGCGCCAATTCCGATTCCGCAGGCTTCAACGTTGTGCGCTCGATTTGTCATCCGGTTCTTTTCGCATCGCATCAACCGATACCTGAAGAAGCTTATCACCCGGCTCAGCACCTGTCCGCAACCCGCCCTAACAGCGGCCATGAGCGGTCTTTGTCGGTCATCCCGGAAGCTGCCGTTCGCTTCTGGTTACTCGAAGGCCCAGATACGGGCGGAAAGCGGGCCTTCGCCCTGACAAGCACTGAGGTCGGCCGAGCGGGGGAAGCTGCCGTTCGACGGGCTTCGGGTCTCGGATCGCGAAGCATCCGCTGCTCGGCCATTCCGACTGATCTGAACGGAAATTCCGCCAAGTCCGCTCATCCCAGGCTCGCCCAATCGACAGCTTCGAGTGCATAGGTCGCAAACAAGAAGTCCCGGATTTCCGCAATCCGTTCGGCGCGCCATTCGATCAGAACGAAATGCGCGGGGTTGGGGGTGGCGGCCGCCCTATCGAACACCAGCATGGCGGGTTGCCCGTCGACTGCCCCGAACGCAAACCGCCACTTCGGTTCTTCCGCGTAGCGCGTGAAATAGACATCGACATTGCCTTTCCCTTTCAGCTTGAGCCGATTGACCAATTCGAGCTTCACGTCCTCGGCAAGCATCGCCCGGATCGCGTCGAAATCACCGGCTCGAAACATCTCGACATAGGCGGACATTTTCTGCCGGTCGGCCTCTGACAGCAGGGGCAGCCGTGTCTCCTCGGGCGTGTCGGCAAGCTTCCTGAGGGCTGCGCGGCCACGCTGAAGCGCCGACTTCGCGGCGATTGGCGTGCAATCAGCGACCCGCGCGATGTCATAGACCGAATGCCCCAGAACATCTTTGAGTATTACCGCGCAACGTTGCAGTTCGGACAGGTGCAGGAAGCTATGAAAGGCGATCGTCACGACTTCGGCTTGCGGAAGCGGGTCGATTCCGGGGGCTTCAATCAGGCGAACGACATTGTGCCGGGACCGGTGGCGCAGGAAATCGAGGCTCGCATTGTGGGCAATGCGAAAAAGCCAGCCTTCGAGATTGCCCACCGCTTCCCCATGCATGCGGGCGCGAAGAGCATTTACCAGAACGTCCTGCAGCACGTCCTCGCCATCGACCGTGGACCCCACCATGCGCGCGCAGTAGCGGTGCAGGCGGGGCCGAAGAGCCTGAAGACGTTCTTCGAATTCATCGCTGTTCATGGGCCAGTCCCCATGCGGTTGGATGCTTTTCCCTGCCAACGGCCGGGAAAGGCTCAAACCGCCTTATCGTTGAATAGAAACATCTCCACGCCAGATGTGTCGGGCGCATAGAGCCTCCGGTCTGCCGCCGCCGCCCGGCCTTCCGGGCTCGCGAAGGCGGTCTGGATTGCCGTCATGTCGTCGAAATACAACGTCCCGATCCGATGGATGTCGCGGCCGCCCACCGGCATCGAGATCGGACCGGCGTTGACCATATATTTGCGCAGTCCCGGCAGCCGTTTCGCCAGCGGCACGTGGATATCGAAGTAATGCCGGTCAAACGCTTCGATGTCCAACGGGGTCGGATAGATCACCATCATGCGTGCCATTGCTCTCTCCTCTCCCGGTTTGCAAAGTCGATTTACCTGCTGTGATCACGATGCGCGGGTCCTGCACAGAACTTCGAGGCCGAAGATCGAGTGCATGTTCGCCGGCTCCGCGACCTTAAGGAAATAGGCCATTATCCCCACATCGCCGCGCATCGAGGCGACGGCCGCGGAAGAGCCCGCCTCGGAGCAGAGGCAGATGCTGGCCCCGTCCTGCGTGGAGATGAGCCTGGTCGCTTTCCGTCTGGTCAAGGTGCTGACCACCCGTGTCGATATTCTGCTTTAGAGCCGCCAGCAACGCGTCGTGCTTTTCGTGCGCGACCGTGAATTGGTTGATCTGCTGGTTTGTCGGGCATCGTGCGTCTCCATCGGCCGGTCGATGCATGAAAGACGAACCGAAACCGACAAACGGATCGCGCGGCCAACGAAAAACTCATGAAATGCGAGAAATCTGGACCCATGCACAGACGCACGATGTCTTCACACCAGAGGTCGAAGTGTCACTCGGCACCGCAGATCGACCATCGTCGCCCACACTGGATGAACGGGTTAGCGCGCCGATCGGCGTCCTGACCCCGTGCCGATTCACACGCCGGCAAGGACGACGCCCGCCTGGCAGACCTGACGGAGGCCTTGCTCGATCCGGACGTGCGCGCCGTCTTCGCGACCCGAGGCGGCAAGGGATCGTACCGTATCGCCCACCGGTTGCCATTCGATGCGATCGCCCGTGATCGCAAGCCCCTCGTCGGCTTCCGCGACATAGAGGACCGGTTGAGCGACATTGCGGCGGGATCGCTTCGGGCCGTTCTTATGGAAATCAATCCGGTGGTGATCAAGGCCGATCCGTCAATCGAATTCGTTACTCTGACGACCCAGGGACAGGCCAGCGGTCCGCTGGTCTGGGCCAATCTCGAAATGATCGCAACCGCCGCCGGCTGGGCGCTGCCGCCGATGCGCGGCGCGATCCTGCTGATCGAATCCGCGACTACTTCACCGATCGGCGACAGGCACGACCGCTACCGGCGTCACTTCCCGCCAACTCATCTTTGAGCGACCGTCACGGCAAAAGTCTTCATCGGCGTGGATTTCCGTCAGTCAGCTTTTGGACAGACGCCCAACAAGAAGGGGCCATTCTTTGGATTGCCAACCTTGGCCGATAGTCCACGCTCACTTAAGGCCCCGCCCGGGTCGAAGTACGACTCTCACTTTTCCGCTGCTCCCGCCTCCGCAGAAAAAGCGGTCGCCGGAATCGGATTCAAGTCCCGAAACGCCGGTTTCAGGCGGCATGTCCAGTCGCTCGAGCACTTCGCCTGTCTCGGGATCGATGCGGCGGATATCACTCTCGCTGTCGTCCCATGTGCCGTGCCAAAGCTCGCCGTCTACCCAGGTGACGCCGGTGACGAATCGATCGGATGCAATCGTGCGCAGCACTTCTCCGGTCTCGGGATCCACCTGATGGATCTTGCGCCCGCGATGCTGCCCCACCCAGAGCGAGCCCTCCGCCCAGGCCAGGCCTGAGTCACCACCACCCCCGGGTGCTGGTATTGCGGCGATCACCTCGCCTGTCCTGGGATCGATCTTGCGGATCACGGCACCCCCGATCTGGAACAGGTGCTCGCCGTCGAATGCCGTTCCCGCATGGGCGGCGACATCGAGTGATCTCAAAATCTCTCCGCTTTCGGGATCGAGAGCGTTCAGCCTTTCGCCAGTTGCGAACCACACTTGATTGCTGTCGAAGCTGACCCCGGCGACGTCGTCTATGTCAGGAAAGGGACCATATTCTCGGATGATTTCGGCTGCTGAATGTTTCATGTCCTCATCCTAGCCGGAAATTCTCGCGGCGGGGAGCAACAAGCTTGTCGGGAATCCGGGCACGGTCGAAGCGATCCAGCGGCAGGCACGCCCGCGTCCGAATGCCTCGACCTTCCTGTCATGGGCGAGTTCTTCAAGTGCCCGCTGCACCGTGCGCGGGCTTACGCCCAGCGCCAGCGCCAATGCCGAACTCGACCAGGCTTCGCCATCGCCTAGCAGAGCGAGGACTTCGGCATGCTCACCTTCGACAAGGGGCGCCAGCACGGCAACATCACCCGTAGTATGAGGCCGCAGCACAAAACCTTGCTTGGTCGCGCTCAGCGCCGCCAGCGGCTTGACCGCCTCGCGCAGGCGGGCGATTTCGACGCGCAGTCGCGCGCGGTGCGACTCATCGGCATTCCGTGCCCGGAAAGCGCGCTGGAGAAGCGTTTCGCGCGGTGCATCCTTCGGCCATGCCTCCGCAAGGGCACGGACGAGTGCGAGCAGCACCGGCCGAGTGGCGAGTGGAACGACCGTTGTTCCTGCACGCACGACGTTGCGGCAGGCGTCCACAATGAGCGTATCCGAGGACAACAGCCTTTCGACCTCTTCCAAGTGGAGCAACCGCTCCACGTCGCGGGTGACGAGGCGCGCCATCGGCGCCCCGAGCGCTCGCACCGCCTGGTCGACCTCTGCCGCGAGCTTTGGAATGCGCGCGGCTTCCGCTGCCCGTCTTGCCCGTTCCAGAGCAGTTCTCGCCGGCTCAGTCGCGATGCGACGAATGGCTATTCCTGCCACCACCAATTCGCGCCCGACCAGCGAAGCGTGTGCCAGAACGCCGGCGTCGAACTCATCGAGCACCTCTTCGGCTTCATCGAGACGACCGATCAGGAGAAGATACCGGGCTTCGAGATAGCCGGCATGCGCGGCGTTTCTTCGGTCGCCTGACGCTTCGAGCACCGCCCGCGCTGCGTTGAGCGTTTGCAAGGAGCGCCCCAGATCGCGCGAAACAAGGGCGATTTCGGCTTCGGCGACGGCACAACGCGCGCGGGCCACAGGCTCTCTCGGGCCGAAGCAGCGAGCCGCGCTTCGCAAAAGCTCCCTGGCGCGCGTGAGGTCGCCAAGCTGCGCCATCGCGATGCCACGCAACGCCAGCGCCGGAGGGTCGTCGCGCAATGCGACCCTTTTCAGCGCAGCGAGCGGGTCTCCAGCCGAGAGAGCGCTTGCAGCGGCAGTGATCAGCGAGTCCATTGAAATCCCGTCACACTTGTAACTCTCATCCGGCCTTCCGCCCGAGCTAGCGTTTCGTATCGCAACCGCTGGAAACGGCAATCTCGGCGAGAGGACCGGAAATGACGATGCGCACAGCAACAGAATGGGCCACTTCGTCGACCCGGTTGGCGATCGATGCGGCAGGCCGGCTAGGGCTCGCGGCCACCCCGACCTTCGCGCTGATGGCCTGGATTTCTGCCGGCGACTCGCCGGGCATGACGATGTGCTCTGCCGCCTCGGCGTTCGTGCCGATCAACGACATGGCCCTGATGTACGTGCTGATGAGCCTTTTTCACCTATCGCCGTGGTTGAAGCTCCTTTCCGCCCGTTCGCAGCGCCTTAACACCCCCCTCACCCAAACCGAAGGACACTAACAATGCAACACGCTGTCGTTTCACGCGATGACTGGCTGACCGCCCGCCGGGACCTCCTGAAAGCGGAGAAGGAACTCACGCGTCTTCGCGACAAGGTCGCTCGCAAGCGGCTGGCCTTGCCATGGGTGCGCATCGGAAAGGAATACGTGTTCGACACGCCCGATGGCCCGCGCACACTGGCCGATCTCTTCGACAGTCGGTCGCAACTTCTGGTGCAGCATTTCATGTTCGCGCCGGGATGGAAGGAAGGCTGCCCGAGCTGCTCCTACATGGCCGACCACACCGACGGCATGAACAAGCATCTGGCGTATCACGACGTCACCATGATCGCGGTCTCGCGCGCGCCGCTTGCCGAGCTCGAGCGCTACCGCCAACGCATGGGCTGGCAGTTCAAATGGGTGTCGTCCTTCGGCAACGACTTCAACTACGACTTTCGCGTCAGCTTCACACCC
The DNA here is from genome assembly GCA_963760965.1 of uncultured Alphaproteobacteria bacterium. Lineage (GTDB taxonomy): Bacteria > Pseudomonadota > Alphaproteobacteria > Rhizobiales > Rhizobiaceae > Pararhizobium_B. Next base: position 20,038 of record CAVXEW010000006.1, on the reverse strand, counting down.
GAGGAGACCGCCCGGGGAGAGATCGACTACAACTTCGGGGAATGGCGGAAAACCGGCGAGGAATGGCCCGGCGTCAGCGCCTTCTACAAGGACAACGCGGGCGGGGTCTTCCGCACCTATTCCACCTACGGGCGCGGCGTCGAGGTGATGATGGGCACCTACAACATGCTCGATCTCGCTCCGAAGGGCCGCAACGAAGCCGAGGGAATGGACTGGGTGCGCCGCCACGATCGCTACGAGTAGCTGTCCATGGAGCAGCGGCACGATGACCTGCCAGGCACGAGACAGCGAGGTGAACGCCGGATCCGTTGGGATGTGATTCGGCACGATGGCGCAACCCCGGCTAACCTAAACGAATCAATTGGTTGCGGCGCGCATCGGTACGGAAACTGCATGCCGATTTACAAACCGTCGACGACACATGGCGATACATCGGCCACCTCGTCACAACCATCACCCCCGAACGAGTGCGCCAACTATTTCCGGAACTCAGGATATGCTGCCAACGGAAAATGACAAGGTCTAGCCCGTGGTTCGGTGCCCGATCGCGCGACCGTCTATCGGAGCTTGCGCGCTTTGGAGAACTTCATGCCCGGACTGGTCAGGCTCTCTACGGGGCCAATCCACGCGTAGGCCAGCAGGCATGGGTCCGTATGCCCCGTCGTCAGCCGGTGTTCGTCGCCCGATCGATTGAGGATCAGCGAGCCCGGCGCATAGACTGCCAGTTCGTTTTCCGACCACGCTCCTGAGACCGATATGTAGCTTTCCTCGATGTCGCGATGACTGTGCTGCGGATAGGTCGTGTTCGGTGCGAACAGCACGAATCCAAGGATGAGCCTATCGGAGCAGACCGGTCCTCTAGGGCCAAGCACCTCGCAATAGGCATATCTGCGCGCCAGTGATTTCGGGACACGTTCATATCCGTATTCCCAAGTCAGAAGCGACGACACGCGCTCCAAGGCACGGCCCATTCCCTGCAGTGCCTGACGCTCTCCGAGATCCAATGCGCGCGGCAAATGAGCCGTCACCGGCTTTTGCGACGGCGCTCTGTCGGAGAGCACAGGATTGCCGTCGATGACAGCCGAGAGGGTGTCACGCACTCGCTTGCGGTGGCTTCGAATGGATTTGCTGCCGCCGGCAGACCCGTAGCGATAGATGCTCTCGAACTCGCGAAGGAGGTAAAGCCAGTTCGGTACGTCCTGAAGGTGCTGCGCTTGCGTTTCCGTCGGATCGTGTTCTGCAAACATGCCGCCTGCGCACCCATTCCTGATTTCGCCGAAGGTGAACTAGAATTGGCACAAGCTACCGGGTCTCGCTAGGGGCCACGTTTCGCGAAATCCCGGCAGGGCCCGGCGTTGATCAGCCTCCATCACGAACGACTGTCGAACCGGGCTCGAGGTGAGCGGCTCGCAAGCATGGCGGACTGCTACCGACGTAACCTCCCTGCGTGATGAAGGGTCGGAGCATCTTGTCACGCAGATCATGCACCCAGGAACCGCCGGAAAGCGGCCGACGCCGGCTTCGCTGAAGCCTTGAAAAGGGTGCCCCATCCAGCGGGCCTGGCCGCTTCCTCCCAAGTGCCGTCATCCAATCACCGCGCCGGTGCGGCTCGGGAATTCAACATTTTCTAATAATCATCGCCATTCATGTCCCTGCTGAATTTTCAGGGACCCGTTTTATGAAGCTTGCCTTTCTGAAAACTGGATTTATACTGTAGATTGTAGCCAAAAAGATGTGAGACACATCTTTTACGGGCGCCGAATTTTTGGGGCAACGACAACCGATCCAAATTCTTTCTTTTCGGAGGGGGAAGATGCTGGAAGGCGAACTGCATGCCCTCATCGGCGACATCTATGCCTCGGTGCTCGAGCCGGAGTTGGTACCGGCCGTTCTGCGCCGGGCGGTTAGGCTGACGGGGAGTCACCGCGGCGCTTTCGCTTTCTGGCGGGGTGGAGCGCTCGTCCACGACATCGTCGATGAGATCGATCCGTCCGTACTGCCAACGCACCGCCATTACCTGCCCCAAAATCTCTGGTTCAATCGCAGGCTTGGCTTCGGGGCGGGAAAGGCCGTGTCGGGCGAGGAAGTCGTTCGAAGGGAGGAGTGGGCCAGGAACCCGTTCTACAATGAAGTCCTGCAACCCGTCGGCACGGTTCACGGACTCTTTCTTCCGGCAGTCAATACTCCTGAACTGACCATCGAGATCTCGGTCTATCGCGGCGAAGATCGCGAACCCCACGACGCACGCGAAAGACAGATTGCCGACATCATCGCGAACCATTTCTCGCGAGCGTTTCGCCTGGCGGTGCCAATTGAAAGGGAGAGGCAAAGTGCCGGCACGATGGCCGGGGCGCTCGACCGCATGGCATTCGGTTGCCTGCTCATCTACAGCGACGGTCGGCTGGCTCACGCCAATGCCGCGGCAGAGAGCCTTCTTGCGCGCGACACGCCGCTGAGGTTGATCAACGGGCGCGTCATTGCTGCTGGGTCCTCCAACCAGCACCTCTGGCGGCGTCTCCTGCATGAGCTTTCCGGACGCGACGCGATTCCCTCAGGCGACGCCGTCAAGCTGCGGGGCAACGATGGCCTAGAGGTGCAGGCCGTGGCGATCCCCCTTCGGCGGATCACCGCCGAGGTGTTCGGCCAGCGGCTGCCCGCATCGCCGGAGCTCGCTCTGGTGGTCATCAATGCGCTTCATCCGACAGTTGCACCGGCAGCACGCCTTGCAGCGCAAATCTACCGGCTGACACCGGCTGAAGGAGATCTGCTTGCGGCACTGGCCGGCGGCCACACCCTGGCAAGCTATGCAAGAGCGAAGGGACGCACGCTCAACACGGTCAAGACGCATCTTTCGGCAATCTTTGCGAAGACCGGGACCGCACGGCAGACCGACCTCATCCGTCTCATCGCCACGCTCTCGCCGTTGCAGCTAAGCGACAGAGGCGGGGCCGACGGCTGATGCAGGACCTTGTCGACACCCTGATCGGTGACATCTACGAAACGGCGCTCGACCCGAGCAAAATCCGGACGGTCATTCGGCAATTGGCAGATCTGACTGGAAGCACCGTTGGCGTTCTTTGTCTTCACGGCGAAAACCGTATCCTCCACGAGGTGATTGAAGGGCTTGACGAGGCATGGGCGGGCCCGAACCGGGAATTGCAGCACCAGAACCTCTATTTCCAGAGGCGGCACCTCTTGCCCACTGGCCGCGCCGTTGTTGGCGAGCAATTTGCACCGTTGCAAGACTGGCAGGGACTGGAACTCTACCACGACGTCAAAATTCCGTCAGGCTGCATCCATTTCCTCGGCATTCCCATCGAAAGCACGAGCAATTTCCTCGCGGAAATCTCGCTCTATCGACCCGAAACCGAAGAGATACACGGCGACCGAGAACTCGACATTGCCAACCATCTGGTCCCACACTTCGCGCGCGCTTTCCACGTGGCGCAGTTAGCCGAAGAGGGTCGCTCCGCTGCGGCCGGACTTTCGTTCTCGCTTGATCATCTCAATGTCGGTTGCATGATCATAAATGAGTCCGGCCGGCTCATCTTTGCAAACAAGCTGGCAGAGATGCATCTGTCTGGTGACGGAGCTCTTTGCATGGCTGCGCAACACATCATTGCGGACGGCGGCCGCAATGAAAAGAATTGGCGCGGCCTTCTGCATCGACTGGCTTCACGCACGTCAGCCAAGGGCAGCGCCGTCATGTTGACGGCGAAAGACGGCACCCCCGTGCGGCTCGTCAGCATCCCACTCAATCCATACAAGATCGAGGTTTTTTCCCTTCCTCTTCCGGCTTGCTCGCAGCTCGGCCTGGTCTTGATCGAAATGCCATGGTCGGAGGGGCCCGACACGGCATTACTCTTACAGCAGCTTTTTGGCCTCACGCCGACAGAAGCCGAGCTCGCGCGGGCACTGCTGAACGACGAGCGCATGGGAGACTATGCGGCGCGGAGCGAACGCAGCCTTAACACGGTCAAGACCCACCTGAAGTCGATCTTTGCCAAAACAGATACGAAGCGGCAGGCCGAACTTATGCGCAAGCTGTCTTCCCTTCTCGTCATGCGTAACTTGTCGCTTTGATCATCGCCACGCAAGGAAACCTCACCCGTACGAGTGAGGCGGTGGAGTTACAGCGAAGCTACCATCGCGTCTTGATACGGCGCGAGCGGCAGCAAGGCGATCAAGCCTTCCGGCATGCGGCGACGTCGTGCAGGAGGACGCAATGGGACGGATCGTCGAGAACCGCAAAACCAACTTCCAGGCGGCGCACGATCTCGATCTTCGCCAGGCACTGAGGGAACGCACGGCGGGACCAGGCGGGTTCTACAACCTCGGCAATGCCGTCGCGCTCGGCACAGGAATAGCTCTGCAACTCCGCACGGCCAGCGCCACCGGCACCGGGGTCTCGCGTGCGCTGCTTGCCTATTTCGTCGGCAGCCCAAGCGCCACTGCGCTGACGGTGGCGACGGTCGTCTTCTTCGTCAGCGGAGAGGTCTACCATCGTGCCTGGCAAGCCGGAACGGAACCGAACCCTGCGCTCCTTCGCCGCGGTGATTTTCTATCCGCAGTCGGCGCGGTCGCCCTCGGCATCGGTCTTCTGCTCCTCGACCAGCCGTTGCTCGCCGCATTCTCCGGTCTCCTTCACGCCCTCGGCAAGCTCGGAAACAGCTTGCCCGCAGTCGAACGGATGCGCGATCGCTTCTGGCCGCGACACTTGCCCGATCCGTTCCGTCTCAGCGTTGTCGTAAGCCGGCTGCCCGCGCTTCTCGCGACAGGCCTTGCCCTCCTTGCAGCGATTGCGGGCTGGACTTTGGGCAACTCCGAGCCGGACGTCGCCGCATCCAGCGGCCTGATTGTCGCCTATCTGCTGTGGACGAAGGCCGACGTCATGCTGCTTCGCGCCTGAGACCGGCGATGCCAGCAAACCAGAAGACACGACAATCGAGCCATGAACCATTTCCTCACCCGAACGAGTGAGGCGGCACGCCGCAGCCAAGTGTATCCTCTCCTTGCGAACAATCCAGAATATGTATGGGTGACCGAGATGACGAGCGCCGAACCTGTCGGCTGGCTGGCGGCATCCCTGACGCTGCTTGCCTTTTCGCAACGATCCATGCTGCCGCTGCGGCTGGCGGCGATCGGCTCGAACATTTCCTTCATCACGTATGGGATGCTGTCCACCCTCCACCCGGTCGTCGCCCTGCATCTGCTTTTGCTGCCGTGCAACCTTTACCGTATTGCCCAACTCATCCGGGAGAGAGCTGCTGCCCGGCGATGTAGCCGGCCGCAAGGGTGGTGCCCGAACGAACCCCGGGCCTCCGCCGATCAAAATACCACCTATCAGCCCGTCCTCCAGCCGCTGACGGCGGCAATGCTGTGCACCGAGGTCCTGATCGAGAATGCCTGCACCCAGACCGAGCGCGACGCGGCCCGTTTCGTTTCCGCGTCGCTTGCTGCGCTCGAAAGTGAGTTGCTCAGTGAAGGTGTGCGTCCGACCCGTGCCACGGAGGTGGCGCGCCACAATCTGGTCGGTCAAAGCAAGGACTGCTTTAGGTCGGTCCTGCGGCGTGCCCACCCCGATTCCGACACAAACTGAGAGGGGACCACGACAATGGCAAGCTTGATGAAAGTGATGATCGTATGGCTCTCGGTCAACTTCGGACTTCCGGCAACCGATGTCCTGCCGGAGGTTCACCGTTTGCCGGCCATGCAACTCGCGATGATGCACTACGGCAGCGCCGATATCGCAAACCGCACCGACATAATGGCCGTTTACGACAGCAGGACGAAGACGATCTATCTGCGCAACGACTGGACCGGGAAGACGCCGGCGGAGACGTCGGCGCTCGTCCACGAACTCGTGCACCATCTCCAGTACATAGCCTCACGCCGCTACCGCTGCCCCGAGGAACGCGAGGCGCTCGCCTACCGCGCGCAGCAGAAGTGGCTCGCCCTGTTTGGCGAAACGCTGGAGGACGACTTTGGCGTCGACGACTTCACGCTGAAAATCGCAACGGCATGCCTGCCCTATTGAGCGAAGCGGGAGGGGCGGAATGTATATCTTGGAAAAAGACGAAACAATCGTTTCGAAGTTTCGCACCGCGCTGGCGAGGATCTTGCCCTTCACGGCTCAGCGTTCGCCGCTTCCCTTCCCCGTGCATTGGACGGATCGGCGGAAGCAACACGAAATCCTTGTAGGAGCGCTCGATCAGATCGAGGAAGGAATCCTTATCTTCGACAACAGACTTCGGTTGTTGCTTACCAACCGCGCCGCGAGGCTACAGCTCGATGACATCGGGTATCGAACCCGATCGTGCCAGGACCTCGAAGCGGTTCTGCAATCGCTCGGGAGGATGGCACAGTTCGTCCCAACTCGACCGGTTCGAACACTGGTCAGCCTGGCCGGACAGGGCGAGCCATGGCAGATCCGGCTGACGGGTGAGATCGCCGCCTGCCGCCTGATCTGCAGCCCTCTGCAAGGTGGCGGCGTAACACTCTTATTTTCCGACATCGCGGAGAAGAAGCAGTGTCTTCACGTGATTAGATAGCCGTATAGGATCTCGACCGAAGCTCCTTTGCCTCCGCAACTTCTGTAAAGCGCGCCCGCAATCGCAATTTCGTCAGGCTACCTGCCCACTCGTCTCACGCCCCCAGTTCCGTTGTCCCGACTTATCCAATAGAGGGTTGGTTTCAGGTCGCAATGCAGGCAATCCGAACGGCAGCAATGGGGTCGATTGCTGCCTGTCCGCTTCCCAATTGACAAGCCCGGAAAGCGGCCATGCACGTGTTAGTGCACTTCGACGGCAACGCGCCCCGAACGCGGGCGCAGCCAAATTCTTAATCTTCCTTTCCCGCGACCTTCGCGGGCGCGGCAATCTTCGCTGTGGACCTATTCGACAATCTTCCAGTAGGAATCCTTTCGCGCGACCAGCCCATCATCTTCAAATGTATAGAAGTCGCAGCCATTCACCTCGAATTCTGGCAGAACACCCACGGGACCACTTCCCGGGAGCTATTCTACCCGTGGCATCCGTGGGCCGGGCGGCAGGTCCATGTTCATGAGGTGATGGATAAGGGCGACGTCAGACTGTCGATTGCCCAACGGCAGATCTCAGTCGGCGACGAAAATGATCCAAACCGCTGCAATGAGGTCACTGCCCGGCGACGCGTTTGAAGTGTCGCAAACCGCCGCGGTCAACGTTACATGCATCGGAATGACGAGACGCGCCAGTGTCCTGTCGAAGAAGGGGGCGTACGCGTTGACGACGAAGCCAGCAGCGACGCCGGCCGCGATGCCAAGGGATATCGCACGAAGGCTCAGCGGCGGGGCGAGATCACCTGACGGGATCAGGGGCTCCGACCTCCTCGCATCGGCGCTTCAGTCCTTCAATCTCATTGCACATGTACTCCTCGGTCAGCTTGCCGGCCAGGCTCGCGACGATGCCTGAAAGAACCCCGGTCATATCCAGCGTCGGCGTCACCATGGTGCCGTCACGCCCCGCTCTGACAAAATGTCCGCCTGTGACCTTCACGCCGGGGCTTTTGGACACCCAGACGAATTTGTCCCGTTCGGAAAATTCCGTGATGCGCCAAATGGCCGGACGCAATTTCGGCTGGATCATCCGGACGCGGCTGTGGAGCCTCATCGGCCCTCCTTCCAGCGGCTCGACCCGGGAAATCGACCCTGTCCATTCCGGCCAACGCTTAACGTCCATGAGGACCTCCCAGACCCGGTCGATCGGGGCTGCGATCTCGAGTTCCGTTTCGAAATGTCTCATCTGCGTATCCTTGCTCGTGGGCGGTTCGCAGGACGTCCCTGTTCGCCAAAGATCGGCCCGGATGGCCGGGGCCTCATCTCAGGACCCATCGAAAGGCGCGCCGGAACTCGCGCGCCCCGTCGCGATCGAACCACTTGCCATGGGCCACCAGCACGCGTTCGGGATTCCATTCGAGCATCGTCTCGATCGCCGTGCATAGTTCGACCCTGCGGGACAGGAAGGACAGCCGCATGTCCGCCGGCATGCCGCCATGCGGGCTCGCAGCGCCGACTGCACTGACCAGCCAGCGGAAGAAGCGTGACGAAACCTTGTCGGGTTCGAAATTCTCGATCAGGTCTGTCAGGACGAGCGTCCGGCTGGCGCGGTGAAAGAACTCGACTTCCGTCATGTAGCTGCTCGTGATCGGCAGCGTCGCGATCTCGTCGTCCCACGGATAGCCGCTCAGGCGGTCAAGCGGCCTCCTCCGGCGCCAGCCAGGGATACGGGAACTGCGACAGATCCCAGAGGTGATGATGGCTTTCGATGATATTACCGGAATACGCTACCATTTCCTTTTTCGCATCGATGGCCTATTACAACGCGTAAATTGCCGTGCACGGGACTGCCGATTGTTCAAGAGCGGCGACCATTCGTGATCAGCCACGTCTTGGTGGTCCAGTTTGATTGTTAGTGCATGGCCGCGCTGCGGTCCATCTCCAGCAGAACACTCCGCTGTTTTCGCACTTGTTGTTCGGCGTCCATAACGGGACTATCGTCTGGAATCGCCTTTGGCTCAGGCTCCCGAGCGCAAGGGCCATGCACTCGTTCTGGGGAATCAGCCCAATCTGTTCGTTCGCCCCGGCCACCCTGTTTGGTGGCTTTGGCGCGGCAATACTTGGCCGGTCTGTCAGAATCGGGGTGAGCAACCAGGGTGAGCAGCAGTCAAAGAAGAAAAAATGCTCGGTGATCTTCAAAGGATGCGAAGCGATCGGTAGCGCGGCTGGGCACGGACAACGCTGGCACGGGCGACCTGCGGGATATGGGGGACATCATGGATATGCGAGCGATCGGGATGGGATTGGCCTTCGCGCTGATGTGGTCCTCAGCCTTCACCTCGGCGCGGATGATCGTGGCGGATGCGCCGCCGCTTCACGCCCTGGCCCTGCGCTTCCTGATCTCGGGCGCGATCGGTGTGGGGCTTGCCCTTGCGGCCGGCCAGCGGGCGCACCTTAGCCGCAGACAGTGGCGCGCGACGATCATTTTCGGGATTTGCCAGAACGCGCTCTACCTCGGGCTCAACTTCGTAGCCATGCAGCGGGTCGAGGCTTCGCTTGCGGCGATCGTCGCGTCGACCATGCCGCTGATCGTGGCCTTCGCCGGATGGCTGATCTTTGGCGAGCGAATTCAGCCGCTCGGCCTTGCAGGCCTCGTCGCCGGGACCGCCGAAGTCGCGATCATCATGGGCTCCCGGCTGTCACAGGGGGTCAGCCTTGAAGGGCTCGCGCTTTGCGGGCTGGGCGTGATGGCGCTTTCGGCCGCGACGCTCTCGGTGCGCAGCGCCTCGTCCGGCGGCAACCTGCTGATGATTGTGGGGCTCCAGATGTTGATCGGCGCACTTTGCCTCGGCATTGTCGCGGTGACGACCGAGAAATTCGACGTCCACTGGACGCCCCGCCTCGGGATCGCGTTCGCCTACACCACCCTCGTGCCCGGTCTTGCCGCGACTTGGATATGGTTTCTGCTGGTCAAGCGGATCGGCGCGGTTCGGGCCGCGACCTTTCATTTCCTGAACCCGTTCTTCGGCGTGGCGGTCGCCGCGCTGTTGCTGCACGAAGGACTTGGCTGGGCCGATCTTCTCGGGGTCTTGGTGATTGCCGGAGGCATCCTGGCCGTACAGGTCTCGCGGGCCCGCGTACGCGCCGGCGTGTTGTAGTCGTCGGCAGCTGCGTCTTTCCTATGGGCCAGAGAACCTCTCAAGCGCTGATCAGCCGCAGCATGTATGGACGGCCTCTGCTTGGCAAGGGCCATCTGGATGGTGCTGATGACTGGTCGATTGCAGGCATGTATCCGGCGATGTGCGGCCTTGCTCCTGCCGCTAGCCGTGATGAAGTCCGCGGATCGGCTCCCAGACAGGTCAACGCGCTCACAGGCGCTGCTGACCACGGGGCGGGTTTGGCCGATCCCGGCTCGACCGTTTGTCATCACACCATCGGCACCTCGCCATCTCTGTCGTTGCTTGATGTCCCTGCTAAACAGCTGCCGGCGTCCTTAAGCGATCTCCGGTCGTCATCAGCGCGCACACGGTCCGCGCCATCTTGTTGGCCAAGGCCACGGCGACAACCGTATAGGGCTTTCTGCTCATCAACTCGGCGGGCGGACATGTGCAAGCACCTCTTCGCGGGCGGCTTCCATGCCGGCATGGGGCTCAGAGAAGTATGGTTCTCTTCGATCGTCGACATCAACGACGCAGTAGCTCCGCCTATCGTCCTGAGGGAAGACGGTGATGCGATCCTTCCCGACGATTGCCGTCGAATTGCCCTGGTCTGAAAGCCGCCAAACGATGGCGTTCGCTTGACGCGCTTGCCGGCCGAAAAGCCAATCGAGAAAGCCCATTGCATCCCCGCCTCGAACTCAAGCTCGACGAGGATGCGATGCATGTCGACATACCGGAGTCACGAGATCAATTGCTCGGGCTACGCGCGTTCTCGCGCCGGAGCAAAATTGTCATTCTCCGAGGCCCTCTCAAGCGCCTCTTCGGCCCATTGGTTGAGGCTCTTGCCGGAAAGCTCCGCAGCCAGCGCCGCCCGGCGATGGAGGTCGGGGGAAACCCGAAACATCATCTTGCCGGAATACGGCTTCTGCGGTTCCTTTCCCACCTTGGCACAAGTCTCGAGGTAATCGTCAACCGCCTCATGAAATGCGGCCTTGAGATCGGAAACCGTCTCAGCATGGAAACCGACGACATCAACGACGCCGGCGATCCTGCCGAAGAAAATTTCATCCTGATCGTCGTATTCGATGCGGGCCGAATAGCCCTTGCAAGTCATGGTGTTCATGGCTTCACTCCAATCTGCGAAAGGAACTCGCGAGCATCGCGGACCTGATAGCGCTTGGCTTCCTTGGCCGGATGCGGGCGATGAAAACTTGCGATAATGCCATCCTTTTCGAACCGAACGCGGGAACCACCCCCCTCCACGATTCTGGCACCTGCAGCGACAAGCAAGCTCTCTATTGCATTCCACTCGATGGTGCCGGAGACCGGGTCTTTGAAGACTGCCTCAAGCGTCTTCGTATGCTTGCTATTCATGCTAGCAATATAGGTAACGCAAGCATAAAATGCAAGCACTTTGCAATGTCGTCGGCATCACAGGAACCTGTCGCCTGCATTTGACCCGACTTTCTGTCGGCCGCAACCCCGATCGAACGCCAGCGTGCAGGACAGGAGGCTTTGGCATTTGCGCGTGTTGGAGGTGCGATCTGCGCTGCTCCCCTCCCTGCTTTCTCCCTTGGCCTCTTCGTCGTTTCTGGCCGAACGCACCACGCCGTCAACGGGCAAGCCGTTCCCCTTCGGTGACGGTGAGGTTTTTTTTCGCGCCCTGCCCTTCTCCTGCGCGTCCGAGGGACGAAGCAAAGAGGAGAACAAAATGGCCGACCCACCGCCAACACCGCTCGGCAGCCGGTCGACACCATCCTTCACGGCGATTGCATCGCCGTCATCGGCCTGATGGAAACCGGGTCGATCGACAAGATCCTGACCGACCCGCGCTGCATCACCCGCTACCGGTCTCGCGACGGCACGTCCGTGCGGAACGATGACAACGATCGCTGGCTCGCGCCGGCCTTCCGCGGAGCCCATCGGGTCCTGAGGTCGGGCGGGTCTTGCATCTCGTTCGACGGGTGGAGTAACGCCCACAAACTCCTAACCGCCTGGCGCGCCAACGGCTTTCGGACGTTGACCATATCGCTTTCCGCACGCAGCACACATCGGCGAAGCGCTTCCTGCGCTGCCGGCATGAGCAGGCCTATCTTCGAAAGGCCCGGTCCAGCTGCCGCTGCTCCCGATCCCGACGTCATTGACTGGCGCTACAAGCGCAACAGCCTTCGCCCGACGCAGAAGCCGGTTTCCGTTTTGAAGCTGCTGATCGAAGCGTTCACCGAAACTGGCGATTTCATGTCCGATCCGTTCTGCAGCACCGGGTCGGCGCTGGTCGCCGCCCGCGAACTCGGCCGCCGTTTTGCCGGTATCGAGCTCGATGCCCGCCATCGTGCGACCGCGATGCGCCGGCTCCCAACAGCGGCCGGAGAAGGCCGAGCCGCGTGAGCTGTCACTTCGACCACGGATACCGCGGGACCGCCAGATCTCGGTCCCGCCGAGGTCCCTCGGGCATGGCAAGTTTCGCCAGACTTCCCGGCGACCCTTGGATCATTCCGATATTGAACAGCGGATCGCCCCGTTCCTCGACGAAGCAGCGCGTTGATCCACTGCAATCGCCAGCGGGAATATGAAAGATCGGAAAGAACCGCATGCCCGTCCGGCCAAATGTTGAGCCAGCACCCTTGCGTGCCACCGCCGCCAGGTAATCGACGATTTCCTGTTGAAAGCGGCCAAGCAGCTCCGCGTGGTCGATGTTGCAATCCGGGGCCTCGATCGAGGCGATGCAACAGACCTCATCCTCGTCCTCGGCCCCGTCGATGAGGACGATGCGCCCATAACCTTCTGCGTAAAACTGAAGCGCTTGCCTGTAATCCTGGTACGGATCCCCGCCGGTGTCGCAGCTGTAACGTGCGCGAATTTCATGAGCTGCGGTATATGCTGTGATTTTCCCGGCGACCAGGTCGTCATAGATCGTCCTGGCTAGTCCGGCCAGTCATTCACGACCGGCACGCCCGCATATCCTTTCCAAATCCCTGATCACGAAGAACTACGTGTTCGGCGGCTCGGCGCGGCTCTGGCCCTCGTAGGGGCGGAAGAGCTGTTCGGCGATGTCGTCGACGTCACCCGGAGAGATCGGTTCCAGAGCAAGCTCGGCCCCGATGATGTAGCCCCGCACGCCCTCGCCGACGTCAGGATCCAAAGCGGTGACGTCGAAACGCAGAGCCGGAAAGAGTTCGCCGAGTTCGGCGAAGACGGGTTCCGGGAAGTTCCACGGATTTGCGAAGCGGAATTCGAGCCGGTCCGAACGATCAGCGAGAATCTCGGTCTCGCAAGCCGGCCATTTGGTACCCCAGTGGTCAATCCGCCATGAATACCAGTCGAAATAGCCGATCTCATCGAATGCGGCCAGCCGTTCGCGCACTGAGGCGAGGGCAGCGGGTTCGGTCTCTTCAAGGTGAGCGAGGAGATCATCGCGAGACGTGACTCCCGAGGCGACTGCGCGTTCCGAAGACAGCGCATCCTCGAGTGTCATACCCGAATTCATCAATTCCCGTGGATCGGAGCCGAGGGCGAGGACGCAGATCGCGTCGTCAAAGCTTGGCACATCCACCTCGAGGACCTTCGGCATCGGAATGATCTGGCCGAAGCTGAACTCTTCACCAGTGCGATCGTCTCTGACGAAGGCGCGGCGGCGGAAGTTGCGGAGGTCGTAAGCAGACCCCGTGACGACAACACGGGTGTAACAGAAATTCGGCATGATGAACTCTCTACTATGATGGGAAAGCCGACGATCGTCGAACTCGGTTTGCAAGCCACGCAGATGATCAATTCGCGGACTTTGTGCTCAGCGGTCCGGAGTTTCGTGCGCGACGCTCAACGGCCCAGAACGTCGCAGCGAACCCACCACTTCTCGGTCAGCGCGGTGTTCCTGAGAGTACTGAGCACCCCTTTGCCGGATCCGGACAAGTCGATGACGCACAGGCGGCCGCTGTCTGTCTTGACCGGCACAATCCGGATCGATCGGCAACCGTCGGAGGCGAGCTTTCCGCTACTGCTGATGACCTTCTTCAGTTGCTGTTCTGATTTGCAGCCGATGAACGAAGAAGTTGAATTCCCTTTGGCCTTAGCAATTGCACAAGTTGCCGGGCACGCTATCAAGGCTGCCGCCAGAAGCAAGATCCGCATTCAATACCTCCATCGTCGGGTCGATCGGTCCATGGTGACAAACCGTCTGCCGGGTGAAGTGTTCCAACGGAGGCGCGCGGGCGCTTTGGAGGAATAAACCGGCCGCAGTGGCGGAGGAACCGCAGGAGAGACCTGGTCTCGCAACGCGAGCGAGGTTGCCGGCGGGCTCCCGGCCTGGATCGGAGGTCGATGGGCAAGGCGCTATGCTACAGGGGTGTGCGCGTTGACGATCCCAGCAATTGCGCATTTTCATACATGCAGCGCCTGTTCAAGCGGGCCGATGTCTGGCGAGCGCTCAAGCTGATTCCGCCATTCGACTATTCGGTCCGGCTCAGACCGACCACCTACATTGCATCCTTCGGCTGATCGCCGAGACGGGCTGCCGAGCACGATCAATTTCGGCGATTCAGACGTCCACGCCAGCGTTGCATGGGGTAACGGCGTTTTATGAAGTAATGGGGGGAAGCGAGAGGGAAAGGCGCAAACTGCGTTTGCACCGAGGCAGGCTGCAGGCAGGCCGACGTCGACACAAATGCATGGCCGGAGACCAAGGTGGATCAAGCGCCGACGTCGCGCCAACGAGGGCCGCGTCCGGCAGGCCCCGAGTTTGCCCTCGACAGGCGGAGCCGGCCCGCGCTCAATCCCGGTCCCGATCGTCCTCGTCGTCGAACCACGCCGCCGCGGCCGCCTTCGCGCCGTCCTCGGGATCGAGATGGGCCTTGCGCCGGAAGCCCCAGCCTTCCTTCGTGTAGCGCTCGACGAGATCATCGAAGACGGCATGCGACGCCCGCTCATCGAAGCCCTGCTCGACCAGCCGTTCGACGATGACGTCCTGGAGGGCGTCGAGCCGTCCCTTGCGGTCGGGCCGGCTGGCATTCTCGGCGATGACGAAGTGCAAGCAAGCACCCGGGCGACGTCGTCGCGCCCCGGCCGCCGCTCGGCCTTCAGCCGCTCGCGATAGGCGCGCTGCCGCTCGCGCTGCTCCTCGTTGCGCTGCCGGACCGGCTTCCGCATGCCTTCTTCGCCTCCATCACCCGCCCCGCCTGGCGGTCCCGTCCTACCTGGCCTCACCTGCCAGATCGCCGCCGTCCGGCGCAAACGCCGTCCCGCGCCGGAATCGGATTTCTCGAGGGTGGTAACGCAGACCCGGAGATCTGTAACGCTTGTCCACGGTTCGGAATCGCATCAGCGTAAATCGAGATGATTTGGGATGACGTGCGCGCACGTCGACGCGATCCGAATCCGGTCGCGGACAACCGCATTCGAACTGACCTCCGCCAGCGATGCCGCCTGAGAGCCAAAACGGGCGCCGCGGCAGAATCGCAAATCCAGAGATCGGTAACGCCTGCCGCATGACATCCGAATCGGATGCCCGGACATCGGTAACGCTTGCCCGGACGTCCTGAATCGCCGGAGCGTAAATCATCCCGATTTGGTTTGACGTCCCGGCACGCTGCGATGCCGTTCCGGCAACCTGCTACGACGCGCCCGTCCGGCCGCCATCAGGGCGGTTCGTCGAGCAGCCCGGCGATCGCCTCGCCTTCGAGCGTCCCGGCCGCGACCAGGGCGTCGGCCAGCCGCTCGAGCCGATGGCGGTTTGCGCCGACCAGGCGGCAGGCTTCGGCGTAAGCCGCTTCCAGCCTGGCATCGACCCGGGCCGCAAAGTCCGGCCGCCAGCCAAGCGCGGTTCCCGGATCGCCGAGATCGAGATGAAGGAGCGGCTGGTCGGCCGCAAAGCCAAGCCGCGTTTCCATGGCAAGCGCCATGTCGGTGGCGCGGGCGAGATCGGAGTCGGCACTTCCACCGGAGCCGGCCGAGACGCTGCCGCAGACGATTTCTTCTGCGGCACGGCCTGCGAGCGCGATCGTCAGCAGCTTGCCGAGGCGTTCCTCGCTGTCGATGTCCTCGCGCAGGCGCGAGATCGTCAGGCCGCCGAAGGCCCGGTCGATGGAAAGATATTCGACGTCGCCTTCGCCGAGCACATGGCGGACGACAGCATGCCCGGCCTCGTGCACGGCGATCTGCCGCTTGTGCTCGGGCGAGCGCTGCGGACGGCCTTCGCCGAGTGCCGTGTCGAGATCCGGCCAGGTGATCGACCGCTGCTCGCGGCGGGCAATCTGGCGGACCTGGCGGACCAGCTGCTCGATGTCGGCCCCGCTGCGCCCGAGCGCCTTCACCGCAAGCGGCCGCAACACGACGTCGGGATCGGGACGCGTCTTGCTCTCCTGCCGGATGGTCTCCGCCCGCCTGTCCGCGGCATGCGCCTTGCGCGCCTTCGCGGTCTGTCTTCCGGCCCGGTTGCGGGGAACCGGTGCTGTCCGCTTCCGCCGCGCTCTCCTGAGGCTTCGGCTTCGGCGGCGTCTCCGGCTTCGGCTGCGACGGCGTCTCGTTTCCGGCTCTGGCCCGCGGCGTCCTTGCAGCCTTGCGCGACGACAGTGCATCGGGAGCGGTCGCCAGCACGCCGTCGAGGTCCTTGCCGAGATGGTGTTTGAAGATCCCCGTCAGTGCCGTGACGTTCGGCAGCGGGATCTCGATCTGCTTTTCGAGCCGGCCGGAGCGCAGCAGGGCCGCATCGATGTCCTGCGGTCGGTTGGTCGCCCCGACGATGATGACGCCTTCGGTCTTGACCGCCCCGTCGACCAGTTCGAGCATGCGGTTGACGACGGAATTCCAGTAATCGCCGAAGTCGCGGGTCGAATCCGTTCGCTTGCCGATGCCGTCGATCTCGTCGACGAAGAGAATGATCGGAGCCTTCTCCCTCGCCTCGTCGAAAGCCATGCGCATGCGCCGGACGACGTCGCCGAGATAGCCGGGTTCGAGCCAGGTCGAGACCGAGGTGACGAGCAGCGGGATCTGCAACGAGTTGCAGAGCGCCTTGGCAAAGGTCGTCTTGCCCGTTCCGGGCGGACCGGAGAGCAGCAGCCGCGTGCTCATCTCCGACCAGGGCAGCTTGCCCTCGCGCCAGAGGTCGAGATCGGCCTTCAGGTCGACGGCCCAGTCTCTCGCCTCTCCGTAGCCGGCAAGCGTCTCGACGCGGAGATAGGCCGCCCTGTCCTTGGCTTGATCCTCTGTGCCGCTCTTCGCCCCGTCCTCGGGCTCCGGCCACGGCACCGGCTCGATCAGTTCCGAGCCCGACCCCTTGTCCTTGTTGCGGAACGGCTTCTCGTTCGAGGATGATGACGAACTGGTCGCGGTCTTGTGCCCGCCCGGCGTCTTCAGCGGCTTCTTCGACCCGCCGCCGGCCTCCTCGCCGTCGCCGTTGTCCTCTCCTTCGAGAACCCGCACCTCGCTCAGCCGCGCAAGTGCTGCGAAGACCTCGTCGACGCTGCGGCCCGGCCGGATGGCAAGCGCCAGGTCGGACGGCATCAGCAATTCCGGATAGACGTTCTCATAGCGTACCTTGATCTGGAGCCCGGCGAGATCGGTGCCGAGGACGACGTTGACGGTGTCGGCAAGGATCCGCCAGTCGATGCCGGTGACGGTGATGTCGAGATCGGAGGCGGCGGCAAGCCGCTTCGGGATCCAGCGCTCCGGGGCGGAGAGATGCAGGAACGGATGACCGGCGGCCGCACCCTTGGCAATGACCCTGTCGAGAAAGCTTGGTTCGCATTCCCGCGACAGGGTATCGAGATAGATCGCCCGGCGTTTCGGCGGCGGGTCGGCGTCGAAATAGGCCATGCCGACGCGGTGGACGACGTCGCCGAGTTCGACGCGGCCGGGCAGCAGGATGCCGTCCTTAAGCAGATCGCGGACGCGATCGACGAAGCCGTAGTCGGAGGCAAGCAGCGTGATCACCGGCGCCGGCCGCTGGAGCACGGTTCGCAGCCGTGCGATCCCGCCATCCGGCTCCCGCACGGCCCGGGCGATCTGCAGCACGGCGACGATGTCGGTGACTGTCAGCTGTGCTGCCGTCTCGCGGATGAGGCGGACGACGCGCCGCGCCGTTTCGGCCGAGACCGGCGAAGCAACACCCACATCCGACGGCGGACCATGCTTGCGACCCTTCTTCTTCGAACCGGGCTCCCCTGCGGCAGCTCGCCTTCGCCCGCATCAGCCGGACGAGCATCGCCCGGTCGGCCTCGTCGTCGCCGGAAAGCAGGCCGACATCGAAGGTCGGCAGGTGGCTGACGACGACCAGCCCCGGCGCGATTGTGTGTTCGACACGAAGCAGCAGGCCGGCGTCGACGGCAGCCGCGACCGCGCGTGCCGCCTCGCGCCGCTGCAGGCGATGCAGGAAGGTGCGTGCCAGGCGGTTCATCGGCGGGCCTCCCGGGTTGCCGAGGCCGCGTCACCATCCGCATGTGATCCGGACGCAATGCCGAGCGCGGGGCCTTGCCGCGGCCGACGAGCATCCTCAGCATCAGCCGCGCCGCCGGATCGCCGCCATGGGCAAGCCGGCGAAGGCGGTGAAGCAACGGGTCGGGCAGACGACTGCCCTTCTCGCCGAGATGGGCGAACTGCGTGGCAAGGCCGATGACGATCGCCGGCTCATCGGGACCGGCGCCGGCGGCGTCCGGAAGGCAATGCGGGCTGGCGTTCGAATGCGGCTGGTGAACGAAGCGGTCGGTCGGCTTGCGCATGGCAAGGCTCCTCTGTCGCGCCGGCGCGGAAGACCCGCGGGCGCTGGTAATGCAGGATCGGTGGTTGGATTGGTCGGTCGGCGTCCGCCGCCGCGCTCAGTGCGTCCGTGCGGCCCGCAGGAAGCCGAAGCGGACGGGTCCGCCTGCATCGGCGTCATCGTCCGTGGCTTCAGCGGCCTCCGCCTCCGGCTCGCTCCCCCGGATCGTCGTCAACCGGATCGAGCGGACCGCCGAAGATGGGACTGCGGCGGGCGTGCTGGTCGAAGGCCCTCGCCCAGCCCTCGCGGATGCGCGGATCGGAACTGCGGCCGACCATCGTGTCGCGGGCCTGCGTCAGCGCCAGGCGGGCTTCCTCGCGCAACAGCCGCTGCACCCTTGCTCCGAACTGATGGCGCATCGCGTCCATTGCCGCGGCCGCCCCTTCGACGTCGATCAGCCGGTCGATGTCGGCAAGCCGCCAGATGCCGTTGTCATGATCGGACGTGCTGCTTGCCCCGTCGACGATGCCGATCGCGACGGCTGATCGACATAAAGCCGCTTGTGTTCGCGGTAGAGCCAGTCGGGCAGGATCAGCGCCGCCGCCATCATCTTCGCTTTCAGCTCCTCGAGCCGGTTGGTGTCGGCGTAGGAGACGATCGACCGCTTCATGTCGAGGATCATCGCGCTCGCCCGGGCGCGATCGACGATGACGAGGTCCGGGGTGTAGCAGGCCCTGGCCGCGACTTCGGAATCGAGCGTCAGGCTGCGCAGCTTCTCGACCGGATTGTTGGCGACCGCCTCGACCGCGGCCTTCGTCAGCGGCAGCCGCAGGCCCTGCGACAGCACGACGAGATCGGGGTTGGCTTCGGCAAGCCGGATCAGGGCGCTCTCCAACAACTTGCCTTCGTGGAAGCTGACCGACCGGCAGAGCGACGTGAGCCTCACGAAGCCGCCGAGGATCGCATCCGGAGCCGGCTGCGTCGCCTCGATCGTCTGGATGGCATTGCCGATGAGCGTCTGAAGGTCCGGCATGACGGCATCGCGGTCGATGGCATAGGCCAGGCCGGAGCCCGGCGAGCCGGGCAGCACCGGATGCGGGACGGATTTGGAACGGGAACGGGATGTGGACATGCGTTGTCTCCTCTTCGGGAATCGGGAGAGAGCGGGACGACCGGCATCGCGCCGCGACCGGACAGCCGGCGGCATGCGCCGCGCCAGCGTGATCGAACCGGACGAACGCGAGCGGAAATTTATTACCGCTGCGGTTCGGCCACGATCACGCGATGACCGGCGCCGGCCGGACGACCGACCGTCTCACTCTCTCGGAATGGTCAGGGATGGATTGCGGGAAGCCGATCAGCCGCGCCGGACGGAAGCCGGACCGGGATCGAAAGCCGCCACGCAAGCGCGGCCGGCAAAAGCCCGGGGATCGTCGATCGGTTCGATGCGGGAAACTTCCCAGAGGGGAACGAACGCTTTATTGCTCGTCATAGCCCAATGCCTTTCCTAAGAAGGTTGCGGGTCAGGCCCTCGTTGGTGTTACCAGCACCTTCGGGGGCCGATCTGGTTTGCGGCCCCGGATTGCCCGGAAGCCATGGCGGGATCTTTGCGGGCCCGGCCAGAAAAGGCAAGCACGCAAAAGCCGGAAAGAGAACAAA